>NZ_JBEOST010000010.1:0-286087 GCF_040303145.1 Streptomyces sp. NPDC096079 | reverse complement strand
CAGCGTGACGACCGTCGTGACGAGCGTCCCTCGTCGTTCCGCCGGGACGACCGTGGCGGCGACAACCGCGGTGGCGGCTTCCGCCGTGACGACCGTGGCGGCGACCGAGGTGGGTTCCGCGGCCGCGACGACCGTGGCGGCGACCGTGGTGGATACCGTGGCCGCGACGACCGTGGTGGCGACCGCGGTGGATACCGCGGCCGTGACGACCGGGGCGGTTTCGGGCGTCGTGACGACCGCGACCGTGGCGACCGCGCGCCCATCAAGCGTCTGCCGATCCCGCCGGAGGTCACCGGTGAGGAGATCGACCCGGACGTGCGCCAGGAGCTGATGAGCCTCCCCAAGGGGCTCGCCGAGGACGTCTCGCGCAACCTCGTCATGGTCGCCCAGCTGATCGACGAGGACCCGGAGAAGGCGTACGGCTACTCCCGGGTCGCCCTGCGGCTCGCGTCCCGCGTCGCCGCCGTCCGCGAGGCGGCCGGCTTCGCCGCGTACGCGACCCAGAAGTACTCCGAGGCGCTGGCCGAGTTCCGGGCCGCCCGCCGGATGAGCGGCGGCGTGGACCTGTGGCCCGTCATGGCCGACTGCGAGCGCGGCCTCAACCGGCCCGAGCGGGCCCTCGCCATGGCCGGTGAGCCCGAGGTGCAGAAGCTCGACAAGGCCGGTCAGGTCGAGATGCGGCTCGTCGCGGCCGGCGCTCGCCGGGACCTGGGGCAGCTCGACGCGGCCATCGTGACGCTGCAGAGCCCCGAGCTCGCGTCCAGCGCCGTGCACCCGTGGACCGCGCGCCTGCGGTACGCGTACGCCGACGCGCTGCTCGCCGCCGGGCGTGAGCGCGAGGCGCGCGAGTGGTTCGCGAAGGCCCTGGAGGCCGACAAGGACGGTGCCACGGACGCTTCCGACCGTCTCGCCGAGATGGACGGTGTCGAGTTCGTCGACGCGTTCGACGAGACCGAGGACGAGGCGGACGCGTCGGGCCGGGCCGTGGAGGCGGACGTCGTCGACGTCGAACTGGACATCGACGAGGACGACGAGGACGACGAGGACGAGGACGACCGGGACGGCGACAAGGGCTGATCCGGGCCTGTAGCGAGAAGGGCGGCACCCGTCGGGTGCCGCCCTTCTTCGTTTCCCCGCCCGCGCTCAGTCCAGCGCCAGGCTCCTCAGGACCAGGCCCGTCGCCGGCTTCGGGCCGAAGGAGGTCGACTTGCGGGGCATCGTGACGCCCTGACGGGCGAGGTCGCGGACGACCTCCTCCCGTACCGGGTGCATGAGGACCGCCGTACCGCCGCGGCGTTCCGCCTGGGCGACCGCCGCCTCCGTGTCGTGGATGTAGGCGATGTCCTCGGGGGCGTCCGGGATGTGCCAGACGTGCTCCAGGAGGGTGGAGTGCAGGACCGTCGCGTCGAGGGTCCGCCAGGCCTGGGGGCGGTCCGTGCGGATCGTGCGGTCCAGGAGCGCCGGGTCCGGGCGGTCGAGGAGGTGGAAGGCGCCGTCGCCCGCGAGGAGGAAGGCGTTGCCCTCCTCCGTGGCGGCCGCGAGGGCCTCCAGGGCCGTGGGGAGCGGCCGGTCGATGCGGCGCACCCGGAACGCGTCGCCGAGGGCGGCGAGGGCGTCGGCGACCGGCAGCCGGTTGAGGAGCCGGTGGATGGCGCGGACCCGCAGCGGGTAGCGGGCTGTGTCGATCAGGAGGACCAGGCCGTAGTTCCAGGGGCCGGGCGCCGCGTGCTCCTCGCGCAGGCGCAGATACGTCGCCCAGCGGTGGTGGCCGTCGGCGATGAGGGCCTGGTGGCGGGCGAGTTCGCCGGCGATCGTGGCGAGTTCGGCGGGGTCCGTGACCGACCAGAGGCGGTGCTGGAAGCCGTCCTCCGTGGTGGTGGAGAGCAGCGGCTCGCGCCGGACGGTGCGCTCGATGACCGCGTCGGCGCCGCCCTCGGCCCCGCCGACGTAGGTGAGGAGCAGGGGCTCCAGGTTGGCGGCGGTGGTCCGCATCAGGGCGGCGCGGTCCTCGACGACGTGCGGCATGACGTCCTCGTGGGGGAGGACGAGGCCCTCGGCCGGGGTGGAGAGTTCCAGGGCGCCGATGACGCCGCGCTGGAGGATGCCGTCGCCCTGCTGCTCGTACACGTAGAGCGCGGGCTCCGGGTCCGGGGCGAGGACGCCGTCTGCGAGCCAGCGGTCGAGGGTGACGGCGGCCTTGCGGTGCCGGGTGCCGGCCGTGATCGCCTGCGGGAGGATCAGCCGGACGATGTTGTGGGGGTCCGCGGACTCCAGATGGAGCAGTCCGTCAGGTCGTACGACGACGTCGTAGGGCGGGGACATCACGGCGGCGAGGCTGCCGACCCGCTCGGGGACGTACCGGAGTCCCCGGAACGGGGCCAGGCGCAGGCCTGTGGTGTCGTCGCGGACGCCGTCGGCCGCGTGACCTGATGTGTTCATCCTGTCATCGTATGTGGGCGGGCATGGGCGATGATCGGAGGAGTGGGGGAATTCACCCCGTGATCTGAGGAGTGCGCGTGACGGTGCGGAGCGGCCAGGGACAGGCGGACGGCGGCAGGACGCGCCCCGGAGGCAGCGCGGTCGCGCTGAGCGAGGCGTACGACACGGCGCTGCTGGACCTGGACGGTGTCGTGTACGCGGGCGGGGAGGCCGTGCCGCACGCCGTGGCGGCGCTCGGGGCGGCCCGCGACGGCGGGATGCACCTGGCGTACGTCACCAACAACGCGCTGCGGACGCCCGGCGAGGTGGCGGAGCACCTGACGGAGCTGGGAGTGCCGGCGGAGGCCGGGGACGTGGTCACCTCGGCGCAGGCGGTGGCCCGGCTGATCGCCGACGAGGTCCCGGAGGGGTCCCGGGTGCTGGTCGTCGGCGGCGAGGGGCTGCGGGTGGCGCTGCGGGAGCGGGGTCTGGTGCCGGTGGAGTCGGCGGACGACGATCCGGCGGCGGTCGTGCAGGGGTACGGCGGGCCGGGGATGCCGTGGGCGCGGTTCGCGGAGGCGGCCTACGCGGTGGGGCGGGGCGTGCCGTGGTACGCCTCGAACACGGACCTGACGATTCCCGGGGCGCGGGGGATCGGGCCGGGGAACGGGGCGGCGGTGGAGGTCGTGCGGATCGCCACCGGGCACCGGGCGGAGCCGAAGGTGGCGGGGAAGCCGCTGCCGCCGATGCACCGGGAGACGGTGCTGCGGACGGGGGCGGAGCGGCCGCTGGTGGTGGGGGACCGGCTCGACACGGACATCGAGGGGGCCTTCAACGGCGGCGTGGACTCGCTGCTCGTGCTCACCGGGGTGACGGACGTGGCGCAGCTGCTCGCGGCGGTGCCGGCGCACCGGCCCACGTACGTGGCGGCGGATCTGCGGGGGCTGCTCACGGGGCAGCCGGAGGTCGTCGCGGACGGGGACGGTTTCCTGTGCGGGGGGTGGCGGGCCTCCGTGCGCGGCGGTGAGCTGGTCCTCGACGGTGTGCCGGGCGAGGGGGCCGATGTGATGGACGGGGTGCGGGCGCTGTGCGGGGCCGCCTGGTCGGAGGCGGACCGGCCGGGTGGGGGCGTGCCGGAGGCGGTGAAGGCGCTGGCGCTGCTCGGGGTGTGAGATCCCGCCACCCTGGGCAGAACGTGAAGTTGGATAGGCTAACCTAACTCCGCGTGGGTCGTGGTCGTCACCGCCGGACCCGACCACGGACGAGAAAGCGGGAGTGCGGGTATGGACGGTCGGCAGCAGCAGCGTCTGAGCGCGGAATCGGTCACCCTGGCGTACGAGCAGCGGGTCATCGCCCGCGAGCTGTCCGTCGCGATCCCCGACAACTCGTTCACCGTGATCGTCGGGCCCAACGCCTGCGGCAAGTCCACCCTCCTGCGCGCCCTCTCCCGGATGCTGAAGCCCACCGAGGGCCGTGTCCTCCTCGATGGGCAGTCGATCCACACGATGCCCGCCAAGAAGGTCGCCAGGACCCTCGGGCTGCTGCCCCAGTCCTCCGTGGCCCCGGACGGGATCACCGTCGCCGACCTCGTCGCGCGCGGCCGCTACCCGCACCAGGGGCTGCTGCGCCAGTGGTCCCCGGAGGACGAGCGCGTGACCCGGGAGTCCATGGCGGCCACGGGCGTCGCCGAGCTGGCCGACCGGTACGTGGACGAGCTCTCCGGCGGTCAGCGGCAGCGCGTCTGGATCGCGATGGCGCTCGCGCAGCAGACGCCGCTGCTGCTGCTCGACGAACCCACCACGTACCTCGACATCCAGCACCAGATCGACGTCCTCGACCTGTGTGCCGAGCTGCACGAGACGCAGGGGCGGACGCTCGTCGCCGTCCTCCACGACCTCAACCACGCGGCCCGGTACGCGACGCACCTCATCGCCGTCCGGGACGGCGAGGTCGTCGCCGAGGGCCCGCCGGCGCAGGTGGTGACCGCCGAGCTGGTCGAGCGGGTCTTCGGGCTGCGCTGCCAGGTCATCGACGACCCGGAGACGGGGACGCCGCTGGTCGTTCCGGCCGGACGCAAGGCGCGGGCCCGGACGGCCGTCCCGGCGCAGGCAGAGGAGCCGGTCGACCAGGAGCCCGCGCTGCAGAAGTGACGGCGCCGGTCAGAGCAGGGACCGGAGGCGCAGCAGATCGCGGAAGCCGGCCTCCAGCCTGACCCGGCCGGACGCCCAGGCCTTCGCGAAGTTCAGCTCGCCGTCCACCATCGCCACCAGGTCGTCGCCGGTCATCGCGAGCCGGATCTGCGCCTTGTCCGGCGGGGGGCCCGCGACCGTCCCGTCGACCCGGATCCGGCCCTCCGCGAGGCGGCCCGTGAACGTCGTGTCGAGGTCGGTGATGTGGCAGCTCAGGCTGCGGTCGAGCGCGGCCGCACCGCGCACGCCCTCGTCCGCCCGCGCGAGATTGTCCGAAAGTCTGTCCAGTGCGCCGCGGCACTCCGTGATCGTCGCCATCGCCGTCGACGGTACCCCAGGGCTTCGCGGTAGCGTCGTGGCATGAGCGACGCCCTCCCCGAAGCCCCGCAGGAGCGGGACCCCGCCCCGACGTACGAGCCCGCCGGGCCCGCGCCGCTCGGAGTCGCCCTGGAGCCCACCGGGCATCCCGCCGTCGACGCCCGCCTGGCGCGTCTCGCCGAGCTCGACCACCTCCCGGCGGACGGACACCTGGAGGTGTACGAGGATGTACACCGTGGACTGCGCGCCGAGCTGACCTCGCTCGACGCCCAGCCCGCCCCCCGTCCGTACGACAACAGGAGCTGAACCGAACGTGGCAGGAGTGGCACGCCGCCGTCTCGACGCCGAGCTGGTCCGGCGCAAGCTCGCGCGCTCGCGCGAGCACGCCAGCCAGCTGATCGCCGCGGGCCGGGTGACCGTCGGCAAGACCGTCGCCACCAAGCCCGCCACCCAGGTCGAGACCGCCGCGGCCATCGTCGTCGTCCAGGACGACTCCGACCCCGACTACGTCTCGCGCGGCGGCCACAAGCTCGCCGGCGCCTTCGCCGCCTTCGTGCCCAAGGGGCTGGAGGTCGAGGGCCGGCGCGCCCTGGACGCCGGAGCGTCCACCGGCGGCTTCACGGACGTCCTGCTCCGCGCGGGCGCCGCGCACGTCGTCGCCGTCGACGTCGGCTACGGACAGCTCGCCTGGTCGCTGCAGAGCGACGAGCGCGTCACCGTGAAGGACCGCACGAACGTACGCGAGTTGACGGTCGACGCCATCGACGGCGTCCCCGTCGACCTCGTCGTCGGGGACCTGTCCTTCATCCCGCTCGGACTCGTCCTGCCCGCACTCGCGGCCTGCACGGCGCCCGGCGCCGACCTCGTCCTCATGGTCAAGCCGCAGTTCGAGGTGGGCAAGGAGCGGCTCGGCACCGGCGGAGTCGTACGGTCCACCGAACTCCGCGCCGACGCCGTGAAGAACGTGGCCCGGCAGGCCGGCGAACTCGGCCTCGGGGTCCTGGGCGTCACCGCCAGCCCGCTGCCCGGCCCCTCGGGCAACGTCGAGTACTTTCTGTGGCTGCGGGCAGGCGCGCCCGCGCTCGATCCGGCGGACGTCGACCGCGCCGTGGCGGAGGGACCTCGTTGAGCTCAACGGCAGCAGCACCATCGGGAACTGCACGCACCGTCTTCCTGCTCGCGCACACCGGCCGGCCGGCCGCCGTGCGCAGCGCCGAACTGGTCGTCCTGGGGCTGCTGCGCTGCGGCATCGGCGTCCGCGTCCTGGAGGCCGAGGCCGCGGACCTGCCGCTGCCGCCGTCCGTCGAGAAGGTGCCGGAGGCCTGCTCCGACGCCCTCGACGGCTGTGAACTCCTCGTCGTCCTCGGCGGCGACGGCACCCTGCTGCGCGGCGCCGAGTTCTCCCGCGCGTCGGGTGTGCCCATGCTCGGCGTCAACCTCGGGCGCGTCGGCTTCCTCGCGGAGGCCGAGCGCGACGACCTCGACAAGGTCGTCGACCGGGTCGTCACCAAGGCGTACGAGGTCGAGGAGCGCATGACCCTCGACGTCACCGTGTACGAGAACGGCGACGTCCTGCACCGCGACTGGGCGCTCAACGAGGCCGCCGTGCAGAAGGTCTCGCCCGAGCGGATGCTGGAGGTCGTGCTCGCCATCGACGGACGCCCGGTGACCGGCTTCGGCTGCGACGGGGTGATCTGCGCGACACCCACCGGCTCCACCGCGTACGCCTTCTCCGCGGGCGGCCCCGTCGTCTGGCCCGAGGTCGAGGCGCTGCTCATGGTCCCCATCGGGGCCCACGCCCTCTTCGCCAAGCCGCTGATCACCACCCCCGAGTCGGTGCTCGCGGTCGAGGTCGAGCCGCACACCCCGCACGGCGTGCTGTGGTGCGACGGGCGGCGGACGGTGGAGCTTCCGGCGGGTGCCCGCGTCGAGGTGCGGCGCGGCGCCGTGCCGGTCCGGCTCGCCCGGCTGCACCACGCCTCCTTCACGGACCGGCTCGTCGCCAAGTTCGCCCTGCCCGTGTCGGGCTGGCGGGGCGCCCCGCACTGACCGCCCCGCACCGACCGCCCCGGCGGACCGCAACGAGTGGGACTCGGGAGGGTTACGCCCGGGGGCGATGTCGCATCGGACCCGGGAAACCTCGTATGGTCTGGGACGTGCTGGAGGAGATGCGGATACGGTCGCTCGGGGTCATCGACGACGCGGTGGTCGAGCTGTCGCCCGGCTTCACCGCGGTGACCGGTGAGACCGGTGCGGGCAAGACCATGGTGGTGACCAGCCTGGGGCTGCTGCTCGGCGGACGAGCCGACCCGGCCCTGGTGCGGATCGGCGCGGCGTCGGCCGTCGTCGAGGGGCGGATCAGCGTGCCCGCGGGCACGTCCGTGGCCGTACGCGCCGAGGAGGCCGGAGCCGAGCTCGACGACGGCGTGCTCCTCGTCAGCCGTACCGTCTCGGCCGAGGGCCGCTCGCGCGCCCACCTGGGCGGGCGCTCCGTGCCCGTCGGGCTGCTCGCCGAACTCGCCGACGAGCTCGTCGCCGTCCACGGCCAGACCGACCAGCAGGGCCTGCTCAAGCCCGCCCGGCAGCGCGGCGCGCTCGACCGGTACGCGGGCGAGGCCGTCTCCGTGCCGCTCGCCGCCTACGGCGAGGCGTACCGGCGGCTGCGCGCCGTCACCACCGAACTGGACGAGATCACCACCCGGGCCAGGGAACGCGCCCAGGAGGCCGATCTGCTGCGCTTCGGGCTCGGCGAGATCGAGGCCGTCGAGCCGCGCGCCGGCGAGGACGTCGAACTCGCCGCCGAGGCCGAGCGGCTCGGCCACGCCGAGGCCCTCGCCTCCGCCGCCGCGCTCGCGCACGGCGCGCTCGCGGGCAACCCGGAGGACCCCGAGGCCGTCGACGCGACGACCCTCGTCGCGGGCGCGGGCCGGGCCCTGGAAGCCGTACGGTCCCACGACCCGGCGCTCGCCGGGCTCGCCGACCGGATGGGCGAGATCTCCATCCTGCTGTCCGACGTGGCGCAGGAGCTGGCCGGATACGCCGACGACCTGGACGCCGACCCGCTGCGGCTCGCCGCCGTCGAGGAACGGCGGGCGCTGCTCACCCAGCTCACCCGGAAGTACGGCGAGGACATCGCCGGCGTCCTGGCGTGGGCGGAGGAGAGCGCCGGGCGGCTCGGCGAACTCGACGGCGACGACGACCGCATCGAGGAGCTCACGGCCGAGCGGGACCGGCTGCGCGACGAGCTGTCGGTGCTCGCCCAGCGGCTCACCGACGCCCGCACGGAGGCGGCGGACCGGTTCGCCGACGCCGTCACCGCCGAACTCGCCTCGCTCGCCATGCCGCACGCGCGCGTGTCCTTCGCCCTCGCCCAGACCGAGGACCCCGAGGGCGTCGAGGTCGGCGGCCGGCGCGTCGCCTACGGGCCGTCCGGCGCCGACGAGGTCGAGCTGCTGCTCGCCCCGCACCCCGGCGCCCCGCCCCGGCCCATCGCCAAGGGCGCGTCCGGCGGAGAGCTGTCCCGGGTCATGCTCGCCGTCGAGGTCGTCTTCGCCGGGGTCGACCCGGTGCCGACGTACCTCTTCGACGAGGTCGACGCGGGCGTGGGCGGCAAGGCGGCCGTCGAGATCGGCCGCCGGCTCGCCAAGCTCGCCAAGTCCGCGCAGGTCGTGGTCGTCACCCACCTCCCGCAGGTCGCGGCCTTCGCCGACCGGCAGCTCCTCGTCGAGAAGACCAACGACGGCTCCGTGACCCGCTCCGGCGTCACCGTCCTGGAGGGCGAGGAGCGCGTCCGGGAGCTGTCCCGGATGCTCGCGGGCCAGGAGGACTCCGAGACCGCCAGGGCCCACGCGGAGGAGCTGCTCGCCGCCGCGCGGTCGGACGCGTGACCCGGGGCGTGGGCCCGGCCGGTCCGCGGCCGGGTGGCCCCGGGCGGTCCGGTCCCCGAACGGGTGGTCTCGGGCGGGTCGGCACCTTCGCCGTCGCCTTCGGCGCGGCCCGGCTCGCCTACGGGCAGCTGAGGCGGCGGCCCCCGGGCGACCCGTCCGGCTGGGAGCGGACCAACCACGTCGGCCGGCCGGTGACCCTGCTGGCCGGCCCGGCCGTCGCGTTCGGCTCGGCCGCCGCCGGCCTGACCGCCGCTCCCGCCGCCTCCCTCGCCGTCGCCGCGGCGGCGCTGTGCGGGCGCTACGACGACCTGCGCGGCGACCACCGGCGCGGGTTCCGGGCGCATCTGGGGGCGCTGCGCGACGGCGAGGTGACCAGCGGGGCGGTGAAGCTGCTCGGCATCGGAGCCGCCTCCCTCGCCGCCGGGGCCCTCCTCCAGGAGAAGCCCGTGGACAAGGTCCTCGCCGGAGTCGTCATCGCCGGCACCGCCCACCTGGTGAACCTCGTGGACGTACGGCCCGGCCGCGCGGGCCTCCTCGTCCTCGGGCTCGCCGCGCCGGGACTGCTGCGGGGATCGCTCGCCGCCGCGCCGATGGGGGCCGCGGCCGCGCTCCTCGGCGACGACCTCGGCGAGCTGACCATGCTCGGCGACACCGGCGCCCACGCCCTCGGGGCCGCCGTCGGCAGCGCGATCGCCGCCTCCAACGGACGACCGGGGCTCGCCGCGCACGCGGCCGGTCTCGTCGCCGCCGCCCTCTGGGGGGAGCGGGCCGCCTCCGTCTGAGGCGCGAGGAGGGGCGCGGGGGAGCGGCCGGAGACCCCGCGCGCTCACCCGAGTGGGTGAACCCGTGACGCGTGTGACCGCTCCGTACTCCTTCCGCGCGGGGGAACGACGCCATCTCGGTGCCGGAACGTGCGTACGGTCGGGGGCGGGGACTGGCATCCTTGGGCGCGTGACACAGCTCCGTACGGTCCAAGTGCTGGGCGGCGGTGGCGCGGGCAGCAGCGCGCACGTCCGATCACTTGCCGCGGGGCTCGTGGCGAGGGGCGTGCGGGTGACCGTGTGCGCCCCGGCCGAACTCGACCGCGCATACGACTACCTGGGCGCCGGCGCGCACTTCGTGCCGCTGCCGCGCCTCGGCGACCCCGCGACCGTCACCGCGCTCCGCAACGCCTGCATCGGCGCGGACGTGGTCCACGCGCACGGCCTCCAGGCCTCCCTGCGGGCCGCGCTGGCGCTCGCCGGCGGCGGCCGGGCGCCCCTCGTGACCACCTGGCACACCCGCGCCCACGTGGACGGAGCGCGGGGCGGGGTGCTGCGGCTCCTGGAGCGGAAGACCGCGCGGGCCGCGACCGTCGTCCTCGGCACCTCCTCCGAACTCGTCGACCGGGCCCGGCGGCGCGGGGCCCGGGACGCCCGCCTGGCCCCCGTCACCGTGCCGCCCGCCCGCGGGCCCGTCTGCCTCCACGACGGCAAGGCCCGCGCCGAACTCGGCGCCGTCGACCGGCCCCTGCTCATGGCCGTCGGCGCGCTCGAACGCGGCCGGGGGTACCGGACGCTGCTCGACGCGGCGCGGTCGTGGCGGGACCTCGACCCGCAGCCGCTGCTGGTGATCGCGGGCGAAGGACGTGAACGGGCCTTCCTGCAACAGCGGATCGCCGAGGAACAGCTCGCCGTGCGGCTCATCGGGCGCCGCGACGACGTCGCCGAGCTGCTCGCGGCCGCGGACGTCGCCGTGCTGCCCTCGCGCTGGGAGGCCCGCTCCCTGCTCGCGCAGGAGGCGCTCCGGCTCGGGGTGCCGCTCGTCGCGACGGCCGTCGGCGGCGTACCGGAACTCGTCGGGGACGCGGCGGAACTCGTCCCGTACGGGGACGCGGCGGCCCTGGCGGGGGCGGTGCGGGGGTTGTTGGACGACGTCGACCGGCGGATGGACCTGGCGGCGGCGGGGCGGGTGCAGGCGGGGTCGTGGCCCACGGAGGACGAGACGGTGGCGCACGTCCTGTCGGTGTACGACGAGCTGACGGGGCGCTAGAGCGGGTCTTGAGCGGGCCGTCCTGGGCGGGGCGCCGTGGGCCGTGCGGTGTGGGCGGGGCGTCGCGGGCCGTGCGGTGTGGGCGGGGCGCCGTGGGCGGGGCGCACACGGGGGCGTGCGCACCGCCCACGACGGGCTACGCCGTGTGGCGGCGGGCGCGTAGGGCCAGGGAGAGGGCCAGGACCGTCTGGGGGTCGTCCAGGTCCGTGCCCAGGAGTTCCGAGATGCGGGCCAGGCGGTTGTAGAGGGTCTGCCGGTTGAGGTGCAGCTCGCGCGCCGTCTCCGCCTTGCGGCCCGCGTGGGCCAGATAGGTCTCCAGGGTGGGCAGGAGAGGCGGCCGGGACACGCGGTCGTGGTCCCGGAGGGGGCCGATCGCCCGGTCCACGAAGGCCGCCAGGTCCGGGTGGTCGCGGAGGCGCCACAGGAGCAGGTCGATGTCCAGGCGCCGGGCGTCGTACCAGGGGAGGTCCGAGAGGCCCTGCGCGGCCGTCGCGGTCTCCGCCGCGTGCCGCAGACCCGCCGAGGCCGCAGCCCAGCCGCCCGCGACGCCGACGACGACGACCGGCGGGTGCGCTCCGGCGCGCTCCAGGCCCGCCCGTTCCACGCCCGCGCGGAGCGCCGCCGCCACCCGGTCCGCCACCGCCGTGCGTTCCGATTCGGAGCGCAGGCCCAGGAGCAGCGGCACCCGGCCTTCGACCGGGCGGACGCCCAGGAGGGCCGGGACGCCCACCGAGGACAGTTCTTCGAGGACCGCCCGGGCGAGCAGGGCCCAGTTGCCCGACGGGGACAGTTCCGAGGCGAGGCGCATCACCACGGGGAGCAGGGGGCCGTCGCCCGGTTTGAAGCCCAGCACCCTCGCCTGCGCCGGGGCGTCCTCCGCCGAGATCCGGCCCTCCGCGAGGTCCGTCAGGAAGTCGCCCCGGCCGCGTGCGGCCAGCTCCTCCTCCTGGCGGGCCTGCATGAGGACGACGGCGAGGAGGCCCGCCGCCCGCTCGGCCGCCATGCGGTGGACGGGGGAGAGCGGTCCCGAGACGGAGAGGAGGACGAGCCGGGCCCGCACCGAGCCCGTGCCGGGGCCGCCGCCGGGCACGTCGACGAGGACGGTGCCGGTGGGCGGGCCGGACTCGCGGGCCGCCCGCTGGCCGCGCAGTCCGTCCCACACCTGGAGCGGGTCGGCCGGCGCGGACTCGGTGCCCGCCGCGTAGAGGAGCTGTCCGTCGGCGGTCTCCAGGAAGACCGGGTTGGCGGCGAAGTCGGAGAGGATGCGGAGCACCTGAGGGACCCCGCCGCCGCCGAGGAGCGCCTCCGTGCACTGCCGGTGGACCTCCTCGGCCTGCCGCTGGAGGGCGTAGTGGCCGTTGACGATCTCGGTGTGGATCTCCTCCGTGACGGCGACGAAGGGGACCTCGCGGTGGAGCTGGACGAGCGGCAGCCCGGCGGCCCGCGCGGTCTCCACTATGGTCGCCGGGAGGCGGGCGAAGCGCGGGCCCAGCTCGACGACGAGCGCGGCGATGCCCCGGTCGGCGAGCCGGCGGACGAACGCCCGCTGTTCGGCCGGGCGGGTGCCCAGGCCGAGGCCCGTGGTGAGGAGGAGTTCGCCGCCCTTGAGCAGCGACGCGATGTTCGGCACCTCGCCCGCGTGCACCCAGCGCACGGTGCGGTGCAGCCGGTCGGCGCCGGCCACGACCTCCGGGAGCCCGCCGCGCAGTCCGGGGAGTTCCAGCGCCCGCTGCACGGTGATCCCGCCCTGATTGTCCATGGGGCCGGACGCTACCCGCGTCCGTGTTGCGGCGACATCACCGCACGGTCACGGGACCGGACAGTTCGTACACCAGGGCGACAACTCGTCGCTCTGTGGCGGGAATTGTGCGACCGCCTGTCGATTGTGGCCTACGTCACTCGCGAGGATCCTCTCGGGCCATGGCAGAGAACCCCACCCCAGAGGTCCACCGGCTCAAGGCCGACTCGGTCGGACTCGTCGGCGTCGTCTTCATGGCCGTCGCCACCGCCGCGCCGATCACGGCGATGACCGGAAACCTCCCCATCGCCGTCGGCTTCGGCAACGGCACCGGAGCACCCGCCGGATACCTCTTCGCGACGCTCGTCCTGACGGTCTTCTCGGTCGGATACGTCGCCATGGCCAAGCGCATCACGGCCGCCGGCGCCTTCTACGGTTACATCTCGCACGGCCTGGGCCGGATCGCCGGCATGGCCTCCGGCATGCTCGCCGTCCTCGCGTACATCGTCTTCGAGGCCTCGATCGTCGGCGTCTTCGCCTACTTCGCCAGGACGACGGTCGCCGACCAGCTCGGCGTCGACCTGCCGTGGATCCTGTACGCGGCGGTCATGCTGGCCGTCACCGCCGTCCTCTCGTACTTCGACATCAACCTGACCGCCAAGGCGCTCGGCGTGATGCTCGTCGCGGAGATCGCCGTCCTCTTCGCGGTCGCCACCGCCGTCCTGATCGCCGGCGGCGGCCCCGACGGCATCCCGGTCGAGCCGGTCGACCCCAGGAACGCCTTCACCGGCACCTCCGCCGGGCTCGGCCTCTTCTTCGCCTTCTGGTCCTGGGTCGGCTTCGAGTCGACCGCGATGTACGGCGAGGAGTCCCGCAACCCCAAGCGGGTCATCCCGCGCGCCACCCTGATCTCCGTCATCGGCGTCGGCCTCTTCTACATCTACGTCTCGTGGATGACCATCGCGGGGAACGGGCTCGCCGGGTCCGTGAAGCTGTCCGCCTCCTCGTCCCCGCTCGACCTGTTCTTCGCGCCCACCGAGACCTTCATCGGCGCCTGGGCCGTCGACGCCTTCCAGTGGCTGCTGCTCACCGGCTCGTTCGCCTGCGGCATGGCCTTCCACCAGTGCGCCTCCCGCTATCTGTACGCCATCGGCCGGGAGGGCTTCCTCCACCCGGCGCTCGGCCGGACGCACGCGCGGCACGGCTCGCCGTACATCGCCTCGTACGTGCAGAGCGGGATCGCCGTCGCCCTCGTCGCCGCCTTCTGGCTCACCGGCCAGGACCCCTACATCCACCTCTACACGCTGCTCGCGATCCTCGGCACGATGGCGATCCTCATCGTCCAGACCCTCTGCTCCTTCGCCGTGATCGGTTACTTCCGCAGGAACCACCCCGAGGACCGGCACTGGTTCAGGACCCTCACGGCCCCGCTCCTCGGCGGCATCGGCATGATCGCCGTCGTCGTGCTGCTGATCATGAACATGGAGACCGCGGCGGGTCTCGCCGCCGACTCCCCCTTCTTCAAGGCGATCCCCTGGATCGTCGGCGTCGTCTTCTTCGGCGGCCTCGGCCTCGGCCTCCACCTCAAGGCCAGGCGCCCCGAGCGCTACGAGATCATCGGCCGGATCGTCCTGGAGGACGCCACCGAGCGCACCGACGCCGAGGTCCCCGCCCCCGTGTCCCAGATCTGACCCCACCCACCTCCAGGAGCGCCCCATGGCACGCACCCACCCGATGCACCTCCTGAAGCACCTCGCCGCCGAGCACGCCGACGCCCGACGGCTCGGCATCCCCGTCGACGAACTGCGCGGCATGAGGGCCGACGCCCTCGGACGCCGGTCCCTCCTCAAGTACGCCACCGCAGCCGGCATCGCCGCCGGCGTCGGAACGACCGTCCCCGCCGCGGCCGCCACCCCGGCCCCGCCCGTGAAGAGCACCGCCCGGGTCGCCGTCGTCGGTGCCGGGATCTCCGGCCTCACCGCCGCCCTCACCCTCCAGGACGCCGGTCTGAGCCCGGTGCTCTACGAGGCCAACCCCTCCCGGGTCGGCGGCCGCATGTGGACCCAGCGGGACCACTGGGCCTACGGCCAGACCTCCGAGATCGGCGGCGAGCTGATCGACACCAGCCACAAGAAGATCCTGGAGCTCTGCCGCCGCTTCGGCCTCGTCACCGAGGACTTCCTCGGCGGCGGACCCAACGGGGCCGAGGAGGTCCTCTGGTTCGGCGGCGCCTACTACCCGCGGGACCGGGCCGACGAGGACTTCAACGCCGTCTACCAGTCGCTGCGCCGCGACCTCTCCGAGGCGGGCGAGGTCACGTGGAACCGGACGACCCCCACCGGCACCGCCCTCGACAACACGTCGGTGTACGAGTGGATCGAGAGCCGCGTCCCCGGCGGGCACTCCTCACCGCTCGGCCGGTTCCTCGACGTCGCCTACAACGTCGAGTACGGCGCCGACACCACCGAACAGTCCTCGCTCGCCCTCGTCCTGCTCATGGGCTACCAGACCAACCCGGGCAACTTCAACGTCTGGGGCCTGTCCAACGAGCGCTACCACGTCGTCGGCGGCAACGACCGGCTCCCCCACGCCGTCGCCGGGGCGCTCGCCCCCGGCACCCTGCGCATGGGCTGGTCGCTGAGCGCCGTACGGGCCAACGCCGACGGCACCCAGACCCTCACCTTCACCGAGGCGGGCGCCACCCGGACCGTCACCGCCGACCACACGATCCTCTGCGTCCCGCTGCCGATCCTCCAACAGCTCGACCTCACCCAGGCCGGGTTCGACCCCCTCATGCGCAACCTGCTGCGGGACGCGCGCATGGGCTACTGCACCAAGCTCAACATGCAGTTCGGCACCCGGCCCTGGCGCGGCACCGGCGCCTGGCCCGGGGTCTCCGCCGGCGACTGCTTCACCGACACCGAGGTCCAGCAGACCTGGGACACCACCAAGGTCCAGGGCGGCACCGGCGGCATCCTCCTCCAGTACGGCGGCGGCAGCCTGGCCCGGAACCTGAACCCGGCCGGCCCGTTCTCCACCGAGTCCGACCCGTACGTGCGCAACCTGGTCACCCGCCACCTGGCCGGCATCGACGCCTTCTTCCCCGGCACCTCCCGGGCGTACACCGGCCGCGCCCAGCTCTCCGCCTGGCACAAGAACCCCTACTCCCTCGGCGCCTACTCCTGCTGGCCCGTCGGCTACCTGCACCGGTACGCCGGATACGAGGGCACCGCACAGGGCAACGTCCACATCGGCGGCGAGCACTGCTCGTACGACTTCCAGGGCTTCATGGAGGGCGGCGCGACCGAGGGCGAGCGCGCCGCCGAGGAGGTGATCACCGCGCTGCGCTGAGCCCGTTCAGCCGGCCGGGACGATGTTCTGGTTGAACCGGAACACGTTGTCGGGGTCGAACGCGGCCTTCACGGCGGAGAGCCGGCGGTAGTTCCGCTCCCCGAAGGAGGAGACGATCCGCTCCTCGCCCTCGGCGCCGACGAAGTTCAGATACGTCGCGTCGAGGGCCCACGGCCGCACGTCGGACCGCACGTCGTGCACCCACTGCCGCGCCGCCTCGTCGTACGCCGGGTCCTCCCAGGTCGCGAAGGGATGCACCGCCCAGGGCGCGGTGCGCCACGGCTGCGGGTACTGGGACGGACCGGCGGCCACGGCCCCGCCCATCAGGAAGAGCACGTGCTGGGTGGCCGTGGCCGCCGGGATGCCCGCGCCGCGGTCGCAGAAGACGTCCACGGCCTCGTCGGGGAACTCCCGCAGGTACTCGGCCGACCAGTAGTTCCGCAGCCCCGGCGGGTCGTCCATCATCGACTGGAGGTCCACGTACGGGATGTCCGTGACGACCTCCACCACCGGCTTCAGCGCGAACAGCGGCGCCGCGAACTCACGGAGCTCCTCGACCGGCCCCGCGTGCGTGAACAGCGCCCCGCACACCAGCTTGCCGACCAGGTCCTCGGGGATGAACGGCTCCGGGGGCGCGGGCAGGTAGATGGCGCCGCCGCCCATCTCGTCGGGCGCGACCGCCCCGAGGTCACGGAAGGCGCGCACCACCTCGGGCGCGTTGTCCGGCAGGTACAGCAGCATCGACATGCTCATCCGGGGGAGCGGATGCAGCCGCATCGTCAGCGAGGTCGCCACCCCGAAGTTGCCGCCGCCGCCGTGCAGCGCCCAGAACAGCTCCGGGTTCTCGTCGGCGTCCGCGTGGACGTGCTTGCCCTCCGCGGTGATCAGGTCGACGGCCAGCAGATTGTCGCTGGCGAGCCCGAACTTCCGCTCCAGCCAGCCCGATCCGCCGCCCAGTGTGAAGCCGCCGACGCCCGTGGTGGACACCCGCCCGCCGGTCGTCGCCACGTGGAACGGCTGGCAGGCGTGGTCCAGGTGGGCCATGGTCGCCCCGCCCTCGATCCGTACCGTCATGTCCTCCGGGTCCACGACGACGCCGTGCATCCGGCGGAGGTCGACGATCAGAGCGCCGTCGATCATGGAGGTCCCGGCGACGCTGTGCCCGCCGCCGCGCACCGCGATCGGCAGCTCCGCCTCGCGGCCGAACATGATCGCGTTGGACACGTCGGCCTGGTTCGCGCACTGCGCGATCACCGACGGACGTCGGTCGATCATGCCGTTGTGCAGGATCCGGGCCTCGTCGTAGCCCGGATCGCCCGGCGTGATCACCTCACCGGCCAGGTCCTCGACCAGTCCGGCCAGAGCGCTCTCGGAGATGTGGGGAGCCATGGGAGCCCCCCTTTCGTACGGGGGGACAGGACCCTCTCATCGTAGGTCCGGCCCCCCCGCGTCGCCCCTCAGCCTCCGTACGCGCCGCTCGCCGTCAGCCGCAGCGCCGTGTCGATCAGCGGGACGTGGCTGAAGGCCTGCGGGAAGTTGCCCACCTGCCGCTGGAGCCGCGGGTCCCACTCCTCGGCGAGCAGCCCGAGGTCGTTGCGGAGCGCGAGCAGCTTCTCGAAGAGGGTCCGCGCCTCGTCGACCCGGCCGATCATCGCCAGGTCGTCCGCCAGCCAGAAGGAACAGGCGAGGAACGCGCCCTCGTCGCCCTCCAGGCCGTCGACCCCGGCCTCCTCGCCGGCCGTCGGGTAGCGCAGCACGAAGCCGTCCTCCGTGGACAGCTCGCGCTGGATCGCCTCGATCGTGCCGATGACCCGCTTGTCGTCCGGCGGCAGGAAGCCCATCTGGGGGATCAGCAGCAGGGAGGCGTCCAGCTCCCTGGAGCCGTACGACTGCGTGAAGGTGTTCCGCTCCTTGTCGTAGCCCTTCTCGCAGACGTCCCGGTGGATCTGGTCGCGCAGCTCGCGCCACCGCTCCAGCGGGCCGTCGGCGTCACCGGACTCGATGAGCTTGATCGTGCGGTCGACGGCCACCCAGGCCATCACCTTGGAGTGCACGAAGTGGCGGCGCGGGCCGCGGACCTCCCAGATGCCCTCGTCGGGCTGGTCCCAGTGCGTCTCCAGGTAGTTGATGAGCTTGATCTGGAGCAGCGAGGCGTAGTCGTTGCGGGACAGGCCCGTCATGTGGCCGAGGTGGAGCGCCTCCGTGACCTCGCCGTAGACGTCCAGCTGCAGCTGGTTCGCCGCGCCGTTGCCGACCCGGACCGGGCCGGAGTTCTCGTACCCCGGGAGCCAGTCGAGCTCCGCCTCGCCGAGCTCGCGCTCGCCCGCGATGCCGTACATGATCTGGAGGTTCTCCGGGTCGCCCGCGACGGCGCGCAGCAGCCAGTCCCGCCAGGCGCGGGCCTCCTCGCGGTAGCCGGTGCGGAGCATCGACGAGAGGGTGATCGCCGCGTCCCGGAGCCAGGTGTAGCGGTAGTCCCAGTTCCGCACGCCGCCGATCTCCTCCGGCAGCGAGGTCGTCGGAGCCGCGACGATGCCGCCGGTCGGCGCGTACGTCAGCGCCTTCAGGGTGATCAGCGAGCGGACCACGGCCTCCCGGTAGGGGCCGTGGTACGTGCAGTGGTCGACCCACTCGCGCCAGAAGTCGGCGGTCGCCTCCAGCGATCCCTCGGGGTCGGGCAGCGCGGGCGGCTCCTTGTGGGAGGGCTGCCAGGAGATCGTGAAGGTGATCCGCTCCCCGGGCGTGACCGTGAAGTCGGAGTACGTCGTCAGGTCCTTGCCGTGGGTCTCCGCGTCCGTGTCCAGCCACACCGAGTCGGGTCCGGCGACCGCGACCGTCCGCTCCCCGACCTTGTGCACCCAGGGCACGATCCGGCCGTAGCTGAACCGCATCCGCAGCGAGGAACGCATCCGCACCCGGCCCGACACGCCCTCGACGATCCGGATCAGCTGCGGCGCGCCGTCGCGCGGCGGCATGAAGTCGGTCACCCGGACCGTGCCGCGCGGGGTGTCCCACTCGGACTCCAGGATCAGCGAGTCGCCCACGTAACGGCGCCGGTCGGCGGGGGCCGGCTCCGCGTCCGCCGGTCCCGCCGGGCCCACCCGCCAGAATCCGTGCTCCTCGGTGCCGAGCAGTCCGGCGAAGACCGCGTGCGAGTCGAAGCGGGGGAGACACAGCCAGTCGACGCTGCCGTCCCGGCAGACCAGAGCGGCGGTCTGCATGTCTCCGATGAGTGCGTAATCCTCGATGCGCCCGGCCACGTGCTCCACTCCAGTCGTACGGCCACGTCCGCCCCTGAGGGGCGCTTGCTGCTGATGCTGCTGATGTGCGTGATGTCTGTGCGGTGTCTGTCCGGCCAGTGTGCGGGACGAGCCGGACTGCTCGGCGGGCGATGCCGGCCCTCGCGGCGGCCGGAGTCCGTCCCGGCGGCGGTCGGTCCGGCGTTCGTGGTGGTCGGTGCCGGCCCCTCGCGGCGGTCGGTGCCCGCCCTGGTGGTGGCTGGTCCGTCCTTCGCGGCGGCGATGTCCGAGCAGAATACGTGCCCCTCCCATGACCGTAGTGATCACACGGGCGACGCGCTGCTCCACACGGGTGAGGCGGCCCTCACCCGTGCCCCCACGGCCGCGTAGCCGTCCGTGAACACCCGACTGCCGCGTGTGGCCGGAAGCGGTCTCCCGATGTCGCTGATACCCTGGTACCCCGTGGACCGGTGGGAAACGGCGAGAGCCGAGGACCCCGAAACCGCAGCGACGGCACCCCCCGATTCTTCCGGAGGGGACGCCGGTACGCACCTCCAGAACGCGACCACGGGAGCCCCCTCTTGGCGATGCCGCCCAACACCACGACGACCAAGCACATCTTCGTCACCGGGGGTGTCGCCTCCTCGCTCGGCAAGGGCCTCACCGCCTCCAGCCTGGGTGCGCTCCTCAAGGCCCGAGGCCTGCGGGTCACGATGCAGAAGCTCGACCCGTACCTGAACGTCGACCCGGGCACGATGAACCCCTTCCAGCACGGCGAGGTGTTCGTCACCAACGACGGCGCCGAGACCGACCTGGACATCGGCCACTACGAGCGCTTCCTCGACGTCGACCTCGACGGCTCGGCCAACGTCACCACCGGCCAGGTCTACTCGCAGGTCATCGCCAAGGAGCGGCGCGGCGAGTACCTCGGCGACACCGTGCAGGTCATCCCGCACATCACCAACGAGATCAAGGGCCGCATCCGGCGCATGGCGACCGACGACGTCGACGTCGTCATCACCGAGGTCGGCGGCACGGTCGGCGACATCGAGTCGCTGCCCTTCCTGGAGACCGTCCGTCAGGTCCGCCACGAGGTCGGCCGCGACAACGTCTTCGTCGTGCACATCTCGCTGCTGCCCTACATCGGCCCCTCCGGCGAGCTGAAGACCAAGCCGACCCAGCACTCCGTCGCCGCCCTGCGCAACATCGGCATCCAGCCCGACGCGATCGTGCTGCGCGCCGACCGCGAGGTCCCCACCGCCATCAAGCGCAAGATCAGCCTGATGTGCGACGTCGACGAGGCCGCGGTGGTCGCCGCCATCGACGCCCCGTCGATCTACGACATCCCGAAGGTCCTGCACACCGAGGGCCTGGACGCCTACGTCGTCCGCAAGCTCGACCTGCCCTTCCGCGACGTGGACTGGACCGTCTGGGAGGACCTCCTGGACCGCGTCCACAACCCGGAGCACGAGGTCACCGTCGCGCTCGTCGGCAAGTACATCGACCTGCCCGACGCCTACCTGTCGGTCACCGAGGCCATGCGCGCCGGCGGCTTCGCCAACCGCGCCCGGGTCAAGGTCAAGTGGGTCACCTCCGACGACTGCAAGACCCCGGCGGGCGCCGCGAAGCAGCTCGGCGACGTCGACGGCATCCTCATCCCCGGCGGCTTCGGCGACCGCGGCGTGTCCGGCAAGGTCGGCGCGATCCAGTACGCCCGCGAGAACAAGGTGCCGCTGCTCGGCATCTGCCTCGGCCTGCAGTGCATCGTGATCGAGGCCGCGCGGAACCTGGCCGACATCCCCGAGGCCAACTCCACCGAGTTCGACCCGGCCACCGCGCACCCCGTCGTCTCGACGATGGAGGAGCAGCTCGCGTACGTCGAGGGCGCCGGCGACCTGGGCGGAACGATGCGCCTGGGCCTCTACCCGGCGAAGCTCGCCGAGGGCTCGGTCGTCCGCGAGGCCTACGGCGACGAGCCGTACGTCGAGGAGCGCCACCGTCACCGCTACGAGGTGAACAACTCCTACCGCGCGGAGCTGGAGAAGAAGGCCGGACTGGTCTTCTCCGGCACGTCCCCGGACAACAAGCTCGTCGAGTTCGTCGAGTACCCGAAGGACGTCCACCCCTACCTGGTCGCCACCCAGGCGCACCCGGAGCTGAAGTCCCGCCCGACCCGCCCGCACCCGCTCTTCGCGGGCCTGGTCAAGGCGGCCGTGGAGCGCAAGACCGCCAAGTAGCCCCTGGGGTTAACGTTGCCGGGGTACCGGTCCCTCTCGGGACCGGTACCCCGGTTCTTCGTACGTGGTCATGTGGGAGGCTACTGATGCAGGTGCAGGACACCCCGGAGGAGTGGCAGGTCGTCGCCACCACCACCCCCTTCACGGGCAAGAAGACGAGTGTCCGCACGGACGACGTGGTCATGCCGGACGGCTCCGTCGCCCGACGCGACTACCAGGTCCACCCCGGCTCGGTGGCCGTCCTCGCCCTCGACGAGCAGGACCGCGTCGTCGTGCTCCGGCAGTACCGGCACCCCGTCCGGCAGAAGCTCTGGGAGATCCCGGCCGGGCTCCTCGACGTCCCGGGCGAGAACCCGCTGCACGCCGCCCAGCGCGAGCTGTACGAGGAGGCGCACGTCAAGGCGGAGGACTGGCGGGTGCTCGCCGACGTCTACACCACTCCCGGCGGCTGCGACGAGGCCGTACGGATCTTCCTGGCGCGGGACCTCGCGGAGGCGGAGGGCGAGCGGTACGAGGTCGCCGAGGAGGAGGCCGACATGGAGCTGGCGCGGGTGCCGCTGGCCGAGCTCGTGCGGGGTTCCCTCGCGGGCGAGCTGCACAACAACTGCCTGGTGGTGGGGGTCCTGGCGCTGGTGGCCGCGCGGGCGGGCGACGGGCTGTCCGCCCTCCGCCCGGCGACGGCCCCCTGGCCGGCCCGCCCGTTCGAGTCGTAGACCCGAAGGGGCGCACCGCGGGGCGTGCGGTCTGAAGAGATGCTGATCCGATCGGGGGAACTGTCCGCGCTGCCCCGCCAGGACCTCCCCGCCCCCTGAACTACGCTCGGAATCGCCCGTGCGGAGCCCCCCGCGGGATCGGCTCGTGCGCAGGTGGACGGGAGCGTGGCCCGTGACGGATCAGGCTGTGGCGGCGGCCGGCAGCCGGCGGTTCTTCGGACGGCAGCGGGAGCTGAAGGCCCTGCGCGCCGACATCGAGCGGACCGGCCTCGACACCCTCACCGGCCGCAAGGCCCCCCGCGCCCGAGTCCTGCTCATCGCCGGGAAGCCGGGGTCGGGACGGTCGGCGCTCGCCGAGGAGCTGGCCTCCGGTCTCGCCGACCGCTACCCCGACGGCGTCTTCCGCGCCCGGCTCACCGAGCCCGGCGGCGACCCCGTCCCCACCGCGCGGGTCGCGCAGGAGCTGCTCGCCGCGCTCGGGGTGGCCGAGCCCCCCGGGGCCGGGGAGGACGAGCTGACGGAGCTGGTCCGGAGCGCCCTCGCGGACCGCAGGGCCGTGGTCCTCCTCGACGACGCCGTCGACGCCGAGCAGGCCGACCCCCTCATCCCCGACAATCCCGACGCGCTGGTCGTCGGGGTCGCCCGGGGACCGCTGACCGGCATCCCCGACGTACGGCCCTGCACGCTCGGCGGCCTCGACCCCAAGTCGGCCATCGAGCTGCTGACCGCCTTCACCGGCTCCGTCCGCATCACCGTCGACCCGCAGGCCGCCGAGACCCTCGTCGAGGAGTGCGGGGGACTGCCCGCCGCCGTCGTCCTCGCCGGTGGATGGCTGTCCGCCCAGCCCAAGGCCTCCGTCGCCGATCTCGCGAAGCGGCTGCGCGGTCTGAGCGGCGACCCCCTCACCCGGACCTTCCTGCTCGCGCACGAGGCGCTGCCCGCCACCGCCGCGCGGATACTGCGATTCCTCGCCCTGGCCCCGCTGGGCCGGGCCGACGCCCACACCGCCTCCGCCCTGGCCGGCTGCTCGGTCTCGGCGGCCGCGACCACCCTCGCCGACTTCGCCGCCCTGGGTCTGGTCGTGGACGGCGAGGACGGTCAGTACGAGGTGCGCGCCCACCTCGTCCCCCTCCTTCGCGCCCAGCTGGAGGAGCGCGACCGGCCCGCCGAGGTGCAGCTCGCCCGGGCCCGGATGCTGGAGCGGACCGTACGGCTCCTCCAGTCCTGCCGTGCGGTCACCGAACCCGAGGGCTCGCCCGCCCGCCGCAAGCTGGCCGGTCTGCCCCGTGCCCTGCGCTTCCCCAGCCGGGCGGCGGCCGCCGCCTGGCTGGACTCCCGGCGGCCGGTGCTCCTCGCCTCCGCCCGCCTCGCCGTGGCGGACGGGGAGCTCGACACCCTCGCCCGGCGTCTGGTCGCCTCCCTCGTGAGGGCCCTCGCGGCGCACCGGGGCGCGGAGGCCGCGGCGCCCGAGCTGTACGGGCTGCACCGGCTGGTCCTGGACGTGGCCGAGCGGCGCGGGCTGCACCGCGAGCGGGCCGCGGCCCTTCTGAACCTGGCCGACCTCGATGCCAGGACGGGCAGGACCAAGGACGCTCTGCTGCGATATCGGTCGGCTTTGGAGGCGGGACGCGTAGCAAATGACCCGTACGCGACCGGTCGCGCAATGGAATCCGTAGGTGGCTCGTATCAGGAGCTGGGGGACTGGCAGCGGGCCGGCGACTGGTACGGGCGGGCGCTCGCGCAGCGCCTCGCCCGGGACGAGCGCCCCGACCAGGCCCGGCTGTACGCCCGCATCGGAGCCGTACAGACCTATGCGGGGCGGTACGGGGAGGCCCTGCGGAGCTGGCGCGCCGCCGCCGCCGGTTACCGGAGGCTCGCCGATCTCCCGGGCTACGCGCGGGCGTTGAGCGAGGCGGCCCGGGTCCAGGAGTACGCCGGACGGCCCGAGGAGTCCCTGCGGACCTGCGAGGAGGCGGTGGAGTGGGCCCGCCGGGCCCAGGACACCAGGCTCCAGGCGGCGCTCCAGCTGCGCCTCGCCGACACGCTCGACCGGCTCGGCGACCCCGCGGCCGCGGGGCTGCACCGGTCCGCGGCCGAGAGACTGCTGGAAACGGAACCTTCTGCCTACGAAATCCGTAGTGGGTTCGAAGAAGATTAGTACTTTGAAAGGCTAGACAGGGGGAACTCCTTCATTAGACTGGGTGCGCCGCGTTCGAACGTGGTCTGCCCCGGTGCGCCGCAGTGCATCCGGGTATGTATCGCAGTGCCCCAGATATCCCCCTGATTCAAGGACCGTGATCGACGATGAAGGTCGGCATCCCCCGCGAGGTCAAGAACAACGAGTTCCGCGTGGCCATCACCCCCGCCGGTGTCCACGAGCTCGTCCGCCACGGCCACCAGGTCTTCGTCGAGCAGAACGCCGGTGTCGGCTCCTCGATCACGGACGAGGAGTACGTCGCCGCCGGCGCCGAGATCCTCCCCACCGCCGACGAGGTCTGGGCCACGGCCGACCTGCTGCTCAAGGTCAAGGAGCCCATCGCGGAGGAGTACCACCGCCTCCGCAAGGACCAGACGCTCTTCACCTACCTGCACCTCGCGGCCTCCCGCGAGTGCACGGACGCCCTCCTGGAGTCCGGCACCACCGCCATCGCGTACGAGACGGTCGAGACCGCCAACCGCGCGCTCCCGCTGCTCGCCCCGATGTCCGAGGTCGCGGGCCGCCTGGCCCCGCAGGTCGGCGCGTACCACCTGATGCGCTCCGTCGGCGGCCGCGGCGTCCTCCCCGGCGGCGTCCCCGGCACCCACGCCGGCGAGTGCGTCGTCATCGGCGGCGGCGTCTCCGGCTGGAACGCCACCCAGATCGCCGTCGGCATGGGCTTCCACGTGACCCTGCTCGACCGTGACATCAACAAGCTCCGCGAGGCCGACAAGATCTTCGGCACCAAGGTGAAGACGATCGTCTCCAACGCCTACGAGCTGGAGAAGGCCGTCGTCGAGGCCGACCTCGTCATCGGCGCCGTCCTCATCCCGGGCGCCAAGGCCCCGAAGCTGGTCACCAACGAGCTCGTCGCCAAGATGAAGCCCGGAAGTGTCCTTGTCGACATTGCGATCGACCAGGGCGGCTGCTTCGAGGACTCGCACGCGACCACCCACGCCGAGCCGACCTTCCAGGTCCACAACTCGGTCTTCTACTGCGTCGCCAACATGCCGGGCGCGGTCCCGAACACCTCCACCTACGCCCTCACCAACGCCACGCTGCCCTACATCGTGTCGCTGGCGAACAACGGCTGGGTCGAGGCGCTCCGCCGCGACGCCGCGCTCGCCCTGGGCCTCAACACCCATGACGGCAAGGTGGTTTACAAGGAGGTCGCCGAGGCGCACGGCCTCGAGCACGTCGAGCTGAACAGCCTCCTGGGCTGACCCCGAAGGCTCCTTGACGGAGGCTCCGTCAACGCGTGCCGTCAATATCACGCACCCGGCCGGACCTTGTTCGACAAGGTCCGGCCGGTCGTGTCTCCGCCCCCGCCGAAACGTTCGGGCAACTCGCCTCGAACGTAACCCTTTAACCGTTTCGCACACCCCTGAAACGTGTGGATGCATGCCTGCGCACCCTTGACAGAGAGGTGTTCGGTTGCCGACACATCGGGCCGGGTCCGGCGGATTGTGTTGCTGCGGAGCGGTGACACGCCATAGAGTCGCCAACCGTCGGCATGGTGCCACGCTGACCTATCGATAAATGTTCCTGGTCACATCCAAGGAGGTAAGACGACTTGTGAATGAGTCGACATTTACTCCCGGGAGTGGTGCGCCAGGTGCCCCGATCGGCTCCGTCGCGGTGCGGACCTTCGCGACGCACCAGCCCATGACGAGTGCCCACACGATGAAGACGATGGACGGCCTACACGTGAACGCCACGGCCGGCAACGAGATGGGCCGAGAGTCCACCCACTTCGCCGCCTACGACGAGGTGCCCGAGGGGCACTTCTACGACCCCGACGCCGAGTACGAGCCCGATCCGGAGTACGCGGCCACCCTCGCACCCGACGCTGCCCGCCAGCGCCGCGAGCGGATCGGCCCCACCGGACGGCCGCTGCCGTACTTCCCGATCCCGGGTCCCCTGACCGACCACGGACCCGCCAAGATCATCGCGATGTGCAACCAGAAGGGCGGCGTCGGCAAGACCACGTCGACCATCAACCTGGGCGCCGCGCTCGCCGAGTACGGACGACGGGTGCTGCTCGTCGACTTCGACCCGCAGGGAGCCCTGTCGGTCGGCCTCGGCGTGAACCCGATGGAGCTCGACCTCACCGTCTACAACCTGCTCATGGAGCGGGGCATGTCGGCCGACGAGGTGCTCCTCAAGACCGCCGTGCCCAACATGGACCTGCTGCCGAGCAACATCGACCTCTCGGCCGCCGAAGTCCAGTTGGTCAGCGAGGTCGCGCGCGAGTCCACGCTCCAGCGCGCCCTGAAGCCGCTGATGAACGACTACGACTACATCGTGATCGACTGTCAGCCCTCGCTCGGCCTGCTGACCGTGAACGCCCTGACGGCGGCTCACAAGGTCATCGTGCCGCTGGAATGCGAGTTCTTCGCGCTCCGCGGAGTCGCGCTGCTCACCGAGACCATCGAGAAGGTCCAGGAGCGGCTCAACCCCGAGCTGGAGCTCGACGGCATCCTCGCCACGATGTACGACTCCCGCACCGTGCACAGCCGTGAGGTCCTCGCGCGCGTCGTCGAAGCCTTCGACGACCACGTGTACCACACGGTCATCGGGCGGACCGTGCGCTTCCCGGAGACCACGGTCGCCGGCGAGCCCATCACCACGTACGCCTCCAACTCGGTGGGCGCCGCCGCCTATCGTCAGCTCGCCAGGGAGGTGCTCGCCCGGTGTCACGCCGAGTGAGTCTGCCCGGAGCCGACGAACTCTTCCGTACGACCGGGGGGACGGCGCTCCAGGCGTCCGCACCCCGCCGCGCGGTCCCTGCGCCCGCGGCCGAGAGCGACACGGCGGCGGCCGAGGGCTCCGCGGAGCACGCCCCGGCGGACTCCGAGGCCGCGGAACCCCGCGCCCGGACGGCCGAGCCCGAGGCTCCGGCCGCCAAGGCCGGGCCCGCCGCCCCGGTGCCCGCCCCCGCGGCGGCGGCCCGGCGGCGCGGCGGCCGGACCGCGAACCGGCGGCCCAGCGGCCGCGAGCGCCACGACGAGAAGATCACGGTCTACGTCTCCGCCGAGGAGCTGATGGACCTGGAGCACGCCCGGCTCGTGCTCCGGGGCGAGCACGGTCTCGCCGTCGACCGCGGCCGGATCGTCCGCGAGGCCGTCGCCGTCGTCCTGGCCGACCTGGAGTCCCGCGGCGACGCGAGCATCCTCGTCCGCCGTCTGCGCGGCCGCTGACGGTAGCCTGCGGGCTGCCGTTCTCCTCGTTCTCCTGGACCCCCATGCACCACGCCCCTGACGAAACGTCCCGCCCGCCGCGCCGCCGCACCCTGGGCCGCGGTCCGGGGGAGACGTCGGGGGCGCCGGGGGCGGGGCCCCAGGAAGGCCTGGAGGGCCTGGAAGGCCTGGAGGCCCTGGAGGTCCCGGAGGCCCTGGAGGCCCTGGAGGTTCCGGAGGCTGAGGAGGCCCCGGAGCCCTCGACGACCGCGGCCCCGCAGCCCCCGGCACCCGCGGCCGAGCGCCCCGTGGCGACGGTGCCCCCCGCCTCCGCCGACTCCGGCGCGGCACCGGTGGCCGGAGGCGCCGAGGCCGGGGACGGGCGGTTCACCGTGCGGCTGGCGAACTTCGAGGGGCCCTTCGACCTGCTCCTCCAGCTCATCACCAAGCACAAGCTCGACGTCACCGAGGTCGCCCTCTCCCAGGTCACCGACGAGTTCATGGCCCACCTGCGGGCCCTCGGGCCCGACGGCGACCTCGACCAGACCACCGAGTTCCTCGTGGTCGCCGCCACCCTGCTCGACCTGAAGGCCGCCCGGCTGCTCCCCGCCGCCGACGTCGAGGACGAGGCCGACCTCGCCCTCCTGGAGGCCCGCGACCTGCTCTTCGCCCGGCTCCTCCAGTACCGCGCGTACAAGCGCATCGCCGCGATCTTCGAGGAGCGCTGGGAGACCGAGGGCCGCCGCCGTCCCCGTACCGTCGGACTCGAACCGCACCACGCCGAGCTGCTCCCCGAGGTCGTCATCTCCCTCGGCGCCGAGGGCTTCGCCAAGCTGGCCGTCAAGGCCATGCAGCCCAAGGCGGAGCCCCAGGTGTACGTCGATCACATCCACGCCCCGCTCGTCAGCGTCCGCGACCAGGCCGCCGTGGTCGTCGCGCTGCTCCGCGCGCGCGGGACCGCCGTCTTCCGGGAGCTGATCGAGGACGCCGGCGACACGCTCACCGTCGTCGCCCGCTTCCTCGCCCTCCTGGAGCTGTACCGGGAGAAGGCCGTCGCCCTCGACCAGGACACGCCCCTCGGGGACCTCACGGTCTCCTGGACGGGCGGCGAGGGCGACCCGTCCGCCGCCGTGACCGACGAATTCGACCAGGAGGCCACCGCATGAGCGACCTCAAGCCCGCACTCGAAGCCGTCCTCATGGTCGTCGACGAGCCCGCCACCGAGGCCCACCTCGCCAAGGTCCTGGAGCGCACCCCGCGCGAGGTGGCCGACGCCCTGCACGAGCTGGCCGACGAGTACACCTCCCAGGGCCGCGGTTTCGAGCTGCGGCGGGTGGCCGGAGGCTGGCGCTACTACACCCGCGCCGCCTTCGCGCCGGCCGTCGAGGCCTTCGTCCTGGAGGGCCAGCAGGCGCGTCTCACCCAGGCGGCCCTGGAGACCCTCGCGGTGGTCGCGTACCGCCAGCCGGTCAGCCGTTCCCGCGTCTCCGCCGTACGAGGGGTGAACTGTGACGGGGTCATGCGCACCCTCCTCCAGCGCGGTCTCGTGGAGGAGGCGGGCGCGGAACCCGAAACAGGTGCGATCCTGTACAGGACGACGAACTACTTCCTGGAGCGGATGGGCCTGCGCGGCCTGGACGAACTCCCCGAGCTCGCCCCCTTCCTCCCCGAGGCCGAGGCGGTCGAGCCGGACTCCCTGGAAGGCGTCCCGTCGTTCGACCCGGACGCAGACGTAGACGACAAGACGGAAATTTGATGCGAAGCAGCAGCGGCAGGAACAGCAGCGGAAACAACGGCGGGAGCCGTGGTGGCAACAGCGGCGGCCGCGGCGGCAGCGGCGGCAGCGGCGGAGGCCGCGGCAACAGCGGTGGTGGCGGCGGGCGCGGCAACTACCGCGGCGCCGGCAACGGCCGCGACGACCGCCAGGGCCAGGGCGGCGGACGTCCCGGTCAGGGCGGCGGGCGTCCCGGTCAGAGCGGCGGCCGTCCCGGGCAGGGCGGCGGCGGCCGTCCGGGTCAGGGCGGCGGCCGGCCGACCGGATCCAGCCCGCGCAAGGCGCGCCCGGAGGAGCGCACCTACGACGAGCGCTACAGCCCCTCGGACGCCCCGAAGCGCGGGCGCGGCGACGCCGCGCGCGGCGGCGCCAAGGGCGGCCCCCGGCAGTCCCCGCAGCGCGGCGGCGGCCGTACGGCGCCGGCCCGCTCGCGCGAGTACGACGCCCGCACGGAGGAGCGCAACCGGGAGCGGTACGCCGGCAAGCCCGAGATCAAGACCCCCAAGACCTTCCCCGGCGCCGAGCAGGAGGGCGAGCGACTGCAGAAGGTCCTCGCCCGCGCCGGCATGGGCTCGCGGCGCGCCTGCGAGGAGCTCATCGAGCAGGCCCGCGTCGAGGTCAACGGCGAGATCGTCGTCGAGCAGGGCATGCGCGTCGACCCGGAGAAGGACGAGATCAAGGTCGACGGCCTGACCGTCGCCACCCAGTCCCACCTGTTCTTCGCGCTCAACAAGCCCTCCGGCGTCGTCTCCACCATGGAGGACCCGGACGGCCGCCAGTGCCTCGGCGACTACGTCACCAACCGCGAGACCCGGCTGTTCCACGTCGGCCGGCTCGACACGGAGACCGAGGGCATCATCCTGCTCACCAACCACGGCGAGCTGGCCCACCGCCTCACGCACCCGAAGTACGGCGTGAAGAAGACGTACCTGGCGGCCATCACCGGCCCGCTGCCCCGTGAGGTCGGCCGGCGCCTGAAGGACGGCATCCAGCTGGAGGACGGCTACGCCCGCGCCGACCACTTCCGCGTGGTCGAGCAGACCGGCAAGAACTACCTGGTCGAGGTCACCCTGCACGAGGGCCGCAAGCACATCGTGCGCCGGATGCTGGCCGAGGCGGGCTTCCCGGTCGAGAAGCTGGTCCGCACCGCCTTCGGCCCGATCGCCCTGGGCGACCAGAAGTCGGGCTGGCTGCGCCGCCTGACCAACACCGAGGTCGGCATGCTGATGAAGGAAGTCGGCATGTAAGGCCCCTGCCGTACCGAGGAAGCCCGTGACCGCCCGGCGGTCACGGGCTTCCTCGCGTCCGGGGCCCGCAGGGCTTGTGATCGACGACCGCCGCCCTTTATAGTCAGAGTGACTCTTAAGGAGATCGGAGGTGAGCCCCGCCGTGTACAGCCGGTGGACCTGGACCCACGGGGGTGGATCAGGTCTCGACGTCCTCCCGGAGCGCCGCACGGCGCACGCCGGAGGGACGCGGCCGTCCATGGCGGGGGGCACCGCATGAAGCGCTACGGCCACGGGCTCGTGCCCGGCGCCTTCCACCCGCCGCACGCCGGCCACCACCACCTCGTCCGCACCGCGCGCGACCGCTGCGAGCGCCTCACCGTGGTGGTCCGCGGCTCCGCGTCGGACACCCCGCCCCTGGAGCAGCGGGTCGCCTGGATGCGGGAGATCCACCCGGACGTCCTCGTCGTCGGCGCCGGAGCCGAGGACGTGTACGCCGGTCCCGAGCGCGTCGACGCCGTCTTCGTGGCGGAGCCGCACCCCTCGGAGTCGCACCCCTCGGAGCCGTATCCCTCGGAGCCGTATCCCCTGGGGGCCTACGGGGCGGAGACCGGCGCGGAGACCGTCCTCGTCCACCCGGAGCACGCCCTCTCCGACACCGCCGTCCGCGAGGACCCCGCCGCCTTCTGGGACTTCCTGGAGCCGTCCGTGCGGTCCGCGCTCACTCGGCGCGTCGTCGTCCTCGGCGCCGAACGGACCGGCGTCACCACCATGGCCCTCGCCCTCGCCGACCACTACCGGCGGCGCGGCGGCGTCTGGGCCCGCACCCGGTACGTCCCGGATCACGCGCGCGCGTACGGCGGACCCGCGCTCGCCGAGCTCCGGTCCTCCGACTTCCCCGTCATCGCCCAGGGCCAGGCCGAACGGGAGGAGGCGGCGGCCCGGGACGGCTCACCCGTCCTCCTCTGCGACACCGACGCCTTCGCCGCCGCCATCCGGCACGAGCGGTACACGGGCACCACCAGTACCGCCACCGCCGCCGTCGCCGCCCACGGCCGGCAGCACCTCTGGCTGCTCACCGACCACCGGGGCGTCGACTGCGCCGACGCGGACCGGCTGCGGCCCTGGATGACCGCGCGCCTCCTCACCCAGCTCACCCGCACCGGCCGCCGTACGGCCGTCCTCACCGGCCCCCACGAGGAACGGCTCGCGGCCGCCGTCGCCGCCGTCGACGCACTGCTCGCCGAAGGCCCGCACCTCACCGAACCCCTGCCGGAGCTCCGATGACCGCCCCCCGCGCCCCCGAGGGCTACGACCCGTACGCCTTCGCGCCGTTCGCCGTCACCGTCGACCTCGCCGTCCTCACGGTCCGCGAGGAGCGCCTCCACGTCCTGCTCGTGGAGCGCGGCCAGGAACCGTACGCCGGGTCGTGGGCCCTGCCCGGTGGATTCGTGCTGCCCCGCGAGTCCGCGGAGACGGCCGCCCGCCGCGAACTCGCCGAGGAGACCGGACTCTCCGAGGTCACCGTCGCCGGGCTCCACCTCGAACAGCTCCGCACCTACACCGAGCCCGGCCGCGACCCGAGGATGCGGGTCGTCTCCGTCGCCTTCACCGCGCTCGTACCCGACCCGCCCGAACCGCGAGGCGGCGGCGACGCGGCCCAGGCCCGCTGGATCCCCTACGGGACGCACGGGCACCTCGCCTTCGACCACGACCGGATCCTCGCCGACGCCCACGACCGGGTCGGCGCCAAGCTGGAGTACACCTGCCTCGCGACGGCCTTCTGCCCGCCCGAGTTCACCCTCGGCGAGCTGCGGCACGTCTACGAGACGGTCTGGGGCGTCGAGCTCGACCGCCCCAACTTCCGGCGCAAGGTCCTCACCACGCCCGGCTTCGTCCAGGCCGTGGAAGGACCGCCGCGCCTCACCGGCGGACGGGGGAAACCGGCCGCTCTCTACCGGGCGGGCGGGGCCACGGCCCTCCACCCGCCCCTCCTGCGACCGGAAGGACGCCCCGCATGAACCTCACCCGCACCCCCACCAAGCAGGCCGCGACCGGCTCCCTGATCGGACTGGCGCTCGGCGACGCGCTGGGCTTCCCGACCGAGTTCAGCGACGTCCCGTCGATCCTCGCCAAGACCGGTCCCTGGCGGGAGATGGCACTCCCCGTCAGGAACGGAACGGCGTACGTCACCGACGACACCCAGATGACCCTCGCCTTCGCCCGCGGCATCCGCACCGCCATGGACCGGGGCGTGCTCGCCCCGGAGCGGCTCGCCGGGCCCGTCCGCGACGAGTTCGTCGCCTGGTACCACTCCCCGGAGAACAACCGGGCCCCCGGCAACACCTGCCTGCGGGCCTGCGGGCTCCTCGACGGCGACCGGGCCTGGCAGGACGCGAGCCAGATCCACTCCAAGGGCTGCGGCGCCAACATGCGGGTCGCGCCCATCGGGCTCGTCCCCGGGATCGGCGAGGAGCAGCGGGCCGGGGCCGCACAGCTCCAGGCGGGCCTGACCCACGGTCACCCCACGGCGCTCGCCGCCTCCGACCTCACCGCCCACGCCGTGCACCTGCTCGCGCAGGGCGTGGACCCGGCCGGACTCGTCGGACAGCTGCGCTCGTACGCGTACGAGAACCGCTCCCGCTACCACGAGCAGTGGCTGGGCGACCTGTGGACCCGCTCGCAGGACCCCAGCGCCCTCCACTTCATCGAGCGCGGCTGGGACGAGTGCCTGGCCGTCCTGGAGCGCCTCGACGCCGTCCAGCGCACGGCCGACCGGGAGCTCGACCCCTGCGCGTACACCGGCGACGGCTGGATCGCCGAGGAGGCCCTCGCGACCGGGCTGCTCTGCTTCCTGCTCTTCCCCGACGAGCCCCTCACCGCGCTCCGCCGCGCCGCCTGCACCCGCGGCGACTCCGACTCCATCGCCGCCCTCGCGGGCGCCCTCGCCGGCGCCCACCTCGGCGCGGACGCCTGGCCGAAGGAGTGGGCCGAGCGCGTCGAGTACCGCAGCGACCTGCTGACCTTCGGCGCGCTCTGGGACGCGTGAGCCGTGACCCTCACCCTGGACCCGGACCGCGACCTCTCCGCCGTCGTCGCGGAACAGCCCGACCCCCTGCTCTTCGCGACCGTCTCCGGCGCGCACCTCTACGGCTTCCCGTCCCGCGACTCGGACGTCGACCTGCGCGGTGCCCACCTGCTGCCCGTCGACGCCCTGATCGGCCTGCGCGAACCGGAGGAGACCCGCAGCCGGATGTGGGACCGGGACGGCGTCGAGATGGACCTCGTCACCCACGACCTGCGGAAGTTCGCGCGGCTGATGCTCCGCCGCAACGGCTACGTCCTGGAGCAGCTCACCTCCCCGCTCGTCGCGCACACGACGGAGACCCACGCCGAGCTGGTCTCGCTCGTGCCGGAGCTGCTCACCCGCCACCACGCCCACCACTACCGGGGCTTCGCGGGCACGCAGTGGCGGCTCTTCGAGAGCAGCGGCGAGCTCAAGCCGCTGCTCTACACCTACCGGGCGCTGCTCACCGGCATCCACCTGATGCGCTCGGGCGAGGTGCAGGCCCATCTGCCGACCCTCGTGGCGGAGGTGGCCGAGGCTCCCGCCCGGCTCCCCGACCTCGTCGCGGCGAAGGCGGCGGCCGAGCACGGAGCGGCCGAGGTCGACCCCGAGGCCGTGCGGGCCGAGACGGAGGCCCTGCACGGCGTCCTGGACGCGGCCCAGGCGGCCTCGGGGCTCCCGGAGGCGGTGCGCGTCCACGACGCGCTCCACGACCTCGTCGTACGGGCCCGGCTAGTGCTGTGACCGGAAAGGTTCACCGGGTCGCGACGCCCGGCACGGCACCTCGCCGCGTTGTCGGCCCTCGCGAGTACGTCCAGTACGAGCCGAGGCCCTCCGCCTTGCGATGCACCGCACCGGACGCCGCGACCCGGCAAACCTTGCCGGCCACAGCACTAGCGCACGCCGAGCGCTGAGGAGCGACGGGCCCGGGTCAGGAAGTCCTGGATCCGCGGCTCGTCCGGGGCGGCGGGGAGCGGGGTGCTGTCGTGGGCCCGGTCGGCCTCCTCCTGGAGGCGGTTCATCCAGGACTCGACCTCCGCCCAGGGCACCTCGCCGCGCTTCACGGCGAGGAGGCGCTCGCGGTCCTCGCCGACGTCGATGCGGAGCTCGCCCGTGCGCAGCAGGTCGCGGCAGCTCGTCAGGAGCCGCAGCAGGTGCATGGCGTGCTTCCAGCGCGGGTGGCCGTGCTGGCGGACGTCGGCGTCCAGCTTGCGGCGCTGACCGCCCGCGTACCGCACGAAGGTCTGGTGGGCCCGGCGGGACAGGAAGGACCCGCGCAGGGAGAGCAGCTCGCGGCCCCAGTCGTCGACGTGCTGGACCACGGGGGAGTGCAGGGACTCCAGGACGTTCGGGTTGTTGCGCAGGGCCAGCTCGCAGAAGCGTTCCAGCTCCCAGCTGAACTGCTCCTCGCCCGGCCCCTCCACGTGCGCCGGCGGCTTGTCGAAGCGCCAGAAGAGCGGGGTCGGCGCGAGGTACACGCCCCGCACGTCCGTGTCGCTGTCCTCGGTCGCGAGACCGAAGGCGCGCGAGCCCATCACGCAGGAGTAGATCGTGTGCTCGCGCACCAGCTCGTCCGGAGTCATGCCGGGCAGATTACGCCAGGGTGATCTCTTCCCCCGAGACAATAATCTTCTCCTCCGGCAGCGGCCGGGGAGCAGGTCCCGCCGCCACCGAGCCGTCGGTGACGCGGAACTTCGAACCGTGGCAGGGGCAGTCGATCGTTCCGTCCGCCACCTTGTTCACCGTGCACCCCTGATGGGTGCAGATCGCGGAGAACGCCTTGAACTCGCCCTCCGTCGGCTGCGTCACGACCACCTTCCGCTCCGCGAAGACCGTGCCCCCGCCCACCGGGATCCGGGACGTCCTGGCCAGCGGGGCGGGGCCGCTGGGAGCGGCCGTGCCCGTGGCCGGCCCGCTGGTGGCCGGAGCGCTCGTGTCGGCGCCGGCGGTGGCCGGTGTGCCCGTGTCCGTGCCGCCGTCACCCCCGTCGCCGTCGTCCGAGCCGCAGCCCGTCGTCAGGGCCGCCGCGGCGAACAGGACGGTACGACGTGTCGTGGCGCTCGAAGTCATGCCGCCAGCTTGGCCGCGGATCGCCTTCGGGGCCCGCAACACGCCGCGCACCCGGCCCGGCTCCCTCGCACGGCCCCGCCGCCCACCCGGCCCGGCCTCCCCCGCGCGGCCCCGCCCGGCCCTTACCCCGAGTGGCGGAACACCCCGGTTCGGGTGACATTGGGCGTGTTCCACCCCGGACGAAAGGCAGGACCATGGCGGGTAACGACCTCGGCAGCCTCCTCGGGAGCCTCCTCGGCGGAGGCGCAGGCGGAGGAGGCGGCACCGGGCAGAGCGGCGGCAACGTCCTCGGCTCCCTCCTGGGGGCGCTCATGCGCGGGCAGGGCGGCAGCGGCGGCAACGGCTCGAACCCGCTCGGGGGCCTCCTCGACATGCTCACCAGGTCCGGCCTCACCGACCAGGCCCAGTCCTGGGTCGGCACCGGCGACAACCAGGCCGTCAGCGGCGCCCAGATCGCCGACGCCCTCCCCGACGACACCCTCAAGAAGGTCGCCGCGGAGGCCGGCGTCACCCCGGAGCAGGCCGCCGACGAGATCGCCCGGTCGCTGCCGCAGGCCGTCGACAGACTGACGCCGGACGGCGCGCTGCCGCAGGGCGGCTCCCTGGAGGAGATCATCCGCCGGCAGCAGCTCTGACCGCCCCACGGCGTCCGCCCCGTCTCGGAGGGCGGGCGCCGCGGCGCGCCGTCCCCGCCGCTGACTAGGCTGAACGGAGCACTGACGCAGGCGAAGGAGCACGACGTGGCGGTACGAGCGGTCCGAGGAGCCGTCCAGCTGGAGCGGGACGAGGCCGGACACATGCGCGAGCAGGTCCAGGAGCTGCTCACCGCCGTCCTGGAGCGCAACGGGCTCACCACCGACGACCTCATCAGCATCTGGTTCACGGCGACCCCCGATCTGCACAGCGACTTCCCCGCCGCCGCGGCCCGGCACATCGGGATCGTCGACGTGCCCCTCATCTGCGCACAGGAACTCGACATCGAGGGAGCGATGCCGAGGGTCGTCCGGCTCCTCGCCCACGTCGAGACCGAACTGCCCAAGTCGCGGCTCGCGCACGTCTACCTCGGCGCCGCGGCCGCCCTGCGCAAGGACATCGCCCAGTGAGAACAGCGCTCGTCATCGGCACCGGCCTGATCGGCACCTCCGCCGCCCTCGCCCTCGCGGGCCGGGGCGTCACCGTCCACCTGCGCGACCACGACCCGGCGCGCGCCCGCACGGCCGCCGCGCTCGGCGCCGGCACCGACGAGGCCCCCGAGGGCCCCGTGGACCTCGCCGTCGTCGCCGTGCCCCCGGCGCACGTGGCCGCCACCCTCGCCGAGGCCATGAAGGCCGGCCTGGCCCGCGGCTACCTGGACGTGGCCTCCGTCAAGGGCGGGCCGAAGCGGGAGCTGGAGGCGCTGGGCCTCGACCTCACCGCGTACATCGGCAGCCACCCCATGTCGGGCAAGGAGCGCTCCGGCCCGCTCGCCGCCACCGCCGACCTCTTCGAGGGCCGGCCCTGGGTCCTCACCCCGACCCGCGACACCGACACCGAGGTCCTCAACCTCGCCCTCGAACTCGTCGCCCTCTGCCGGGCCGTGCCCGTCGTCATGGACGCCGACGCGCACGACCGGGCCGTGGCCCTGGTCTCCCACACCCCGCAGCTGGTGTCCTCCATGGTCGCCGCCCGCCTGGAGGCGGCCGAGGAGTCCGCCGTACGGCTCTGTGGGCAGGGCATCCGCGACGTCACCCGGATCGCGGCCTCCGACCCGCGCATGTGGGTCGAGATCCTCTCCGCGAACCCCGGGCCCGTCGCCGACGTCCTCGCCGGCGTCGCCGCCGACCTCGACGAGACCGTCCGCGCGCTGCGGTCCCTCCAGTCCGCCTCCGCGGACGAGCGCCGCGACGGCGCCACGGGCGTCGAGGACGTCCTGCGGCGCGGCAACGCCGGCCGCGCGCGCGTCCCCGGCAAGCACGGTGCCGCGCCCACGGCCTACGAGACCGTCGCCGTCCTCATCAGCGACCAGCCGGGCGAGCTCGCCCGCATCTTCGCCGACGCGGGCCGCGCGGGGGTCAACATCGAGGACGTCCGCATCGAGCACGCGACCGGTCAGCAGGCGGGTCTGGTCCAGCTCATGGTCGAACCGTCCGCGGCGGGGCCGCTGGGGGCGGCGCTCCAGGAACGAGGCTGGTCCCTGCGCACGAGCTGACCCCTCGCCGTCGCGGGTGGCGCCCGCGCCCCGGGTGGGCAGGGGGCCCCGGGCGGGCGGACGTCCCGGGCCCCCACGCGGAACGCCTGCCCGGGACGGGGGCGGGGGCGGCCCCACCACGGGTGGGGCCGAGCGGGGGCTCGGGACTCGGTAACCTTGTGGGGGTCCCTCGCATACCGCCGGGCCTACCGCTCACCCCCAGGAAGGTGTTCCCACCGTGGAATCCGTGATCGTCGCCATCGACGGGCCCTCCGGCACGGGCAAGTCCAGCACCTCCAAGGCGGTCGCCGCCAAGCTGGGGCTGAGCTACCTCGACACCGGTGCCCAGTACCGGGCGATCACCTGGTGGATGATCAGCAACGGCGTCGACGTCACCGACGCCGAGGCCGTCGCGAACGCCGCCGCCAAGCCGGTCATCGTCTCCGGCACCGACCCGGCCCGGCCCACCATCACCGTCGACGGCGCCGACGCGGCCGGTCCCATCCGGACCGAGGAGGTCACCTCCAAGGTGAGCGCCGTCAGCGCCGTCCCCGAGGTGCGCCGTCTGATCACGGAGCTCCAGCGGTCCATCGCCAAGGGCGTGGCGACCGGCATCGTCGTCGAGGGCCGGGACATCGGCACCACGGTGCTGCCCGACGCCGATCTGAAGATCTTCCTCACCGCCTCGCCCGAGGCCCGTGCCGCCCGCCGCTCCGGCGAGCTCAAGGGCGCCGACGTGCACGCCACGAAGGAGGCCCTGATCAAGCGGGACGCGGCGGACGCCGGCCGTAAGACCTCCCCGCTGGCCAAGGCGGGCGACGCCGTCGAGGTCGACACCACCGACCTCACCCTGGAGCAGGTCATCGAGTGCGTCGTCACCCTCGTCGAGGAGAAGCGGGCGGTCGCCAGGTGACCGTGCCCTCCGCGAAGGGCGCCGCCGTCGGCCGTCGCATCGGCATCGGACTGATGTACGGCTTCTGGAAGCCGCGCGTCCTCGGCGCCTGGCGGGTGCCGGCCTCCGGCCCCGTCATCCTCGCCGTCAACCACGCGCACAACATCGACGGCCCCATGCTCATGGGCACCGCCCCGCGGCCCGTGCACTTCCTCATCAAGAAGGAGGCGTTCGTCGGCCCGCTCGGCAGCTTCCTGGAGGGCATCGGGCAGCTGAAGGTGGACCGGGAGTCGACCGACCGCAACGCGATAGGCAACGCCCTGGGCGTCCTGGAGCAGGGCGGCGTCCTGGGGATCTTCCCCGAGGGCACCCGGGGCGACGGCGACTTCGCCTCGCTCCGCGCGGGCCTGGCGTACTTCGCCGTCCGCAGCGGCGCGCGGATCGTCCCGGTCGCCGTCCTGGGCAGCACCGCGCGCCGCGGGCGGGTGGTCAAGGCACTGCCCCCGCTGCGGGCCCGCGTCGACGTCGTCTTCGGTGACGCGTTCGACGCGGGGGACGGCTCCGGCCGCCGCACCCGCAAGGCGCTCGACGAGGCCACCGTACGGATCCAGGGGAAGCTCACCGCCCACCTGGAAAACGCCAGGCGCCTCACCGGGCGCTGAGCGACACTCTCAGTAGTGGCCCCACGGCTCCGGCCGTCCGGGACCACCGACCACGAATGATCAAGGAACGGACTTCATGAACGACCAGCACGACCACGGGGCACTTGGCGACGCCGAGTACGCGGAGTTCATGGAGCTCGCCGCGGAAGAGGGCTTCGACGCCGCGGACGTCGAGGGCGCGATCGAGGAGGCCGGCCACGGCCCCCTCCCGGTCCTCGCCGTCGTCGGCCGTCCGAACGTCGGCAAGTCGACCCTGGTGAACCGCATCATCGGCCGCCGCGAGGCCGTCGTCGAGGACAAGCCGGGCGTCACCCGCGACCGCGTCACGTACGAGGCCGAATGGGCCGGCCGCCGCTTCAAGGTCGTCGACACCGGCGGCTGGGAGCAGGACGTCCTCGGCATCGACGCCTCCGTCGCCGCCCAGGCCGAGTACGCCATCGAGGCCGCCGACGCCTGCCTGTTCGTCGTGGACGCCACCGTCGGCGCCACCGACACCGACGAGGCCGTCGTCAAGCTGCTGCGCCGCGCCGGGAAGCCCGTCGTGCTGGCCGCCAACAAGGTCGACGGCCAGTCCGGCGAGGCCGACGCCGCGATGCTCTGGTCCCTGGGCCTCGGCGAGCCGTTCCCCGTCTCCTCGCTGCACGGCCGCGGCACCGGCGACCTCCTCGACGAGGTGCTGCGCAAGCTCCCCGAGGCGCCCGAGCAGCGCTTCGGCAACGCGGTCGGCGGCCCCCGCCGCATCGCGCTCATCGGCCGCCCGAACGTCGGCAAGTCCTCCCTGCTCAACAAGGTGGCGGGCGAGGACCGGGTCGTCGTCAACGAGCTGGCCGGCACCACCCGCGACCCGGTCGACGAGCTCATCGAGCTCGGCGGCGTGACGTGGAAGTTCGTCGACACCGCCGGCATCCGCAAGAAGGTCCACCTCCAGGAGGGCGCGGACTACTACGCCTCCCTGCGGACCGCGGCCGCCGTCGAGAAGGCGGAGGTGGCCGTCATCCTCATCGACACCACCGACAACATCTCGGTCCAGGACCAGCGCATCATCACGATGGCGGTCGAGTCGGGCCGCGCCATCGTCATCGCCTACAACAAGTGGGACGAGCTCGACGAGGAGCGCCGCTACTACCTCGAGCGCGAGATCGAGACCGAGATGCAGCAGGTCGCCTGGGCGCCCCGGGTCAACGTCTCCGCCAAGACCGGCCGCCACATGGAGAAGCTGGTCCCGGCCATCGAGACCGCGCTCGCCGGCTGGGAGACCCGCGTCCCCACCGGCCGGCTCAACGCCTTCCTGGGCGAGATCGTCGCCGCCCACCCGCACCCGGTCCGCGGCGGCAAGCAGCCCCGCATCCTCTTCGGCACGCAGGCCGGCACCAAGCCGCCGCGCTTCGTGCTCTTCGCCTCCGGCTTCCTGGAGGCCGGCTACCGCCGCTTCATCGAGCGCCGGCTGCGCGAGGAGTTCGGCTTCGAGGGCACCCCGATCCACATCTCGGTCCGGGTCCGCGAGAAGCGCGGCCGCAAGAAGTAGCACGCGCGGTACGAGACACGGCGAGGGCCGGGACCCGTTTCGGGTCCCGGCCCTCGGCCGTTCGGTGCTCGGTACGCGCCCGGCTAGACGCCTCTGCGGGGCCCCGGTGGCAGAGCCGCCTGGACGTGCCCGTGCTGCGCCGACCACGCCGTCGGGTACGCCGCCGCGTGCCGGTGCCCGTACACGCCCGTGCTCAGGACGGTGCCGAAGGCCCGGAAGCCCAGCTCCTCCTCACCGCTGCGGTCGCCCGGCAGCGTACGGAACGACCTGAGGTACTCCGCGTACAGGGCGTCGTAGATCGGCGTGGGCGAAGGGCCCGCCGACGCGTCCCGCGCGGGGCGCATCGACGGGATCTGGCTCGGATACGGCTGGAGGAACGGGTCGTATGGGTGCACATAGGTGCCAACGACACCGACGCCCGTCGGATGCGGGCGGCTCTCCGAAAGGGGAGCGCTCCGGGGACGCGGAACGGTCGGCGCACCCGCCCACGCCCCCGGCGGCCGCCCTCGCCCTAAGCCGGGCCGGGCCTCGTCCATCAGGTGCCGGCCAGCGGCATCGCGGCGGCCACCAGACGGCCGTTCGCCGCGGCCTTCTCCAGGGCGTCGCGGAGCAGGTCCTCGCGCGGTTGCTGGCCGATCGAGCCGACCGGGGCCGCGAAGACCAGGACCGTGTGCGACTTGTTGGCCGCCGCGCGCCAGCCCTCGGTGACCTGCAGCGGCTGGTGCGCCTGCCACCAGGCGGCCTGCCCGGCGCCCCCCGGCCCCGGCTGGAGCACGGAGTGCAGCTGGCCCATCGCGACCAGGACCGACCAGCCCGGCAGCCCGGCCGGCTTCTCGCCCAGGTCCATGACCGGCTGGAAGCCCTGCTCGGTCAGGAGCGACAGGAACTCGTCGGTGAGGCCGTCCGTGCCCGGACGGGCCACCGGTGCGGTCGGCTCCACGACGAGCGCCGGGTGCAGCTCGCCGTCGATCAGGACGAGACCGCTGGTGACGCCGAGCACGGCCTGCTCGGGGTGGGCCGCGGACAGCGCGTCGGCGGCGTCGGAGGCCGTGATGGAGGCGACGGCGCCCTGGAGCTGCTCCTCGGCGACCCGGACGACCTGCGACGGGATGCAGCTGGCGTGGGCGAACGCGAGGACCGCGGTCTCGTCGCCGACGAACAGCACCGTGCTGGTGCGCTCCTGGTCGGAGTCCCCCGGGGTGCGGCAGGACGTGCAGTCGTAGCTGCCCGGGGCGTTGTCGCCGGCGAGCAGCCGGTCCGCTTCTTCGTCGCCGATCTCGGCGCGTACGTCCTCGCTGACGTCGAGCATGCGCGGCACGGGGGGCTCCCTGGACTCGGTACGGGGGGACGCCGGGCCGTTCCCGGGCGCCTCATGCCGAGTTCAACGGGTCAGCCTCGGCCTGGGTCACGCGCGGAAGCGGGGCAACTTGCCGGAGGCTCGTGCGGCCGGGGTCGTCGGGGGCCGTGACTCCGACCGGGTGGGGTGTGAACAGTGTTCCGCGCGGCACGGGCGGGCGGCGGCGGGAGGCTGCCTAGCCTTCCCCGATGTCGAAGATCCGATTTTGGACGGCCGGTTCCCTCGTGGCGGCGTCCGCGGCCGCGCTCCTGACCCTGGCTCCGGCGCCCGCCGCCCACGCCCGGGACCTGCCGGACCACGTCCGGACCGTGCGGGACGTGCGGGACGCGCCGGACGGGGTGCGGGACGTGCGGGACGCGCCGGACGAGGTGCGGGACGTGCCGGACGGGGCGGCGGAGGCCTCGGCGGCGCTCCTCGGCGCGGCGGACGCGCTCCGGGAGGCGGCCGCCTCCGTGCCCGCGTACGCCTGCGCCCAGGACCAGTGGCCCTGGGGCTGCGTCGCCGAGTGCGAGAGCAGCGGGAACTGGCACACCAACACCGGCAACGGCTTCTACGGCGGGCTCCAGTTCTGGCATCCCACGTGGGTCGAGCACGGCGGCCTGGCGTACGCCCCGCGCGCCGACCTCGCGACCCGGCAGCAGCAGATCACCGTCGCCGAGGAGGTGCTGCGCACCCAGGGGTGGGGCGCCTGGCCGGTGTGCTCCCGGCGGTACGGCCTGTCCGGACGGGTCCACACCGTCCAGCGCGGCGACACGCTCGGCTCGATCGCCCGCCGCTTCGCGATCAAGGGCGGCTGGCAGGCGCTGTACGCGGCGAACCGGAGCGTGATCGGCCCCGATCCGAACCGGATCGTCGTCGGCACCATGCTGCGGATCGCCCCGCTCTGAGACGTCACCCGTACTCGGCCGGCTCCCCGCTCGACGCGCGGGAGCCCCGCCGCAGCTCGTGCACCACCGTCCCGGGCGGCAGCCCGTCCGGCACCCGCTGCTCGGCCAGGACGACGGCCGCGCCGTGCTCCACGGCGAGCGCCGCCAGCATCCGGTACGTGCGGGCCGCGACCGGGGGCGCCAGGCCGAGCGCGGGCTCGTCGACGAGCACCACGCGCGCGCGTGGCGTCAGGAACGCGCGGGAAAGCGCGAGCATCCTGCGCTCCCCGCCGGACAGCGTCCCGGCCCTCCTGGCCAGGAAGGGAACCAGTTCCGGGTACGGGGCGGTGGCGTCGGCCGGCGGCACCCCGGGCGCGGCGAGCGCCAGGTTCTCGGCGACGGTCAGGCCCGGGTACACCGCCCGCAGATCCGGTACGAAGCACAGTCCGCGGCGCGCCCGCCCGTGCGCCGGGAGACGGGTCACGTCGGCCCCGCGCCACTCCACCCGGCCCGCCGACAGGCCCACCGTGCCCGCGAGCGCCCGCAGGGCCGTCGTCCGGCCCGCGCCGTTCCTGCCCAGGAGAACGGTCACCGCCCCGGCGGGCACGGGCAGGTCGAGGCCGTGCAGGGCCTCCAGCGGGCCGTAGCGGACCCGGGCGGTGCGCAGGGCGATCTCGACGCTCACGACAGGATCCGGCCCCCCTCCATGGTGTGCACCGTGTGCGCGATCCCGGCGACCAGGTCCGGGTCGTGCTCCACGACGAGGACCGTCAGGCCGTCCGCCGCGAGGGCCGCCAGGATCCGGCCGAGCGCGGCGGTCTCGGCGGCGTCCAGGCCGGCGGCCGGTTCGTCGAGGAGCAGCGTGTGCGGCCGCCCCGCCAGCGCGCGGGCCAGCTCGACCCGGCGCAGCGTCCCGGTGGGCAGGTCCGCGGCCCGCCGGTGCCGTACCGGGCCGTCGAGCCCGAGCAGCCGCAGGCTCCGCTCCACGTCGGCCGGGTCGCCGCCCCCGCCGCGCTGCTCCTCGCCGAGGCGGACGTTCTCCTCGACGGTGAGCGAGGGGAAGACGGCCAGCCGCTGGAAGGTCCGGGCGATGCCCAGGCGGGTCCGCGCGTGCGGGGACCGGGAGGTGATGTCGGTGCCGTCGAGCGTGATCCGGCCCTCGCCGCGGCGGGGGCGGAGGGTCCCGGCGAGGCAGTCGAAGAGGGTGCTCTTGCCGGCGCCGTTGGGCCCGACGAGGGCGGTGACGCGGGCGGGGGAGAGGACGAGGGTGACGTGGGAGAGGGCGGTGACCCCTCCGGGGTAGGTGAGGGAGAGATCGTGCACGCGGAGCCCTTGGCGGGCGGCGGGCGGGGGAGCGTGAGGGTGCCGCAGGGCTCCGGCCGCGCGGGCGTGCGGGTCCGGCCGGGCTCCGGCCGCGCGGGCGGGCGGGTCCGGCCGGGCTCCGGGCGGGGTGGTGTCGGGGGCCGGCCGGGCTTCGGCCGGAGCGGTGTCGGGGGCCGGTCGGGCTTCGGGCGGGGTGGTCCGGGGGCGTGCCCCCGGGGCTTCGCGTGCCGTGGGCAGGAGGCTCGTCAGGGGCGGGATCCGGGGGGTCAGGATCGCCAGGAGGCCGATCAGGGCCGCTGCCGTGCCCGCCTGGGGGCCCGCGTCCAGGGTCGTCAGGAGGGCCGCCGCCGCCAGGGGCGTGAGCAGGCTGTCCGCGCCCAGGACCAGGACCGCCGCGAACCACAGCAGGCCGCGTACCGGGTCGTACGCCTCCGCGTCGAAGGCCCGCAGGCCCAGGCCGAGGAGCCCGCCGCCGAGGGCCGCCAGGGCCGCGCCCAGGACGAAGGCCAGGAGCTTGAGCCGCGGCACGGGGACGCCCGCCGCCTCCGCGCCCGCCTCGTGGTCCCGCAGGGCGGCGAGCGCCCTGCCCGCACGGCCCCGGCGCAGAGCCGCGACCAGGGCCAGGCAGCCGGCCAGCACGACCAGCTCCAGGGCGTAGAAGGCGCGGTCGTCGGAGAAGCCCGCCGGGCGGTCGAGTTCCAGGCCCGCCGTCGCGTACGGCTGGGTCAGGACGAAGCGGCTCACCGCCACCCCCACGGCGAGGGTGGCCAGGGCGAGCGCCAGGCCGTGCCGCCGGATCGCCGGCCACCCCGTCACCAGCCCCGTCACCGCCACGAGCGGCACCGCGAGACCGAGGGCCAGGAGCGCGGGGACGCCCGCGGCCGCCAGGAGGCCCGTGAACAGCGCGCCGAGGCCCGCGTACGCCGCCTGGCCCAGCGCGATCTGCCCGCCCCGGCCCGCGACCACGACCAGCGACAGGAGGACGACGGCGAGCGCGGGGACCTGGACGGCCGTGCTCAGGTCGGGGCCCGCGAGGCCCAGCGGGAGGAGGAGCAGGACGCCCACCACCAGCCACAGGGCCACCGGGACCCGGGTGGCGCGCGTGGGCGGCGGCAGGGCGTCCCTGCCCTTGCCGCCGACCCCCGGCAGGACGAGCGCCGCCACCAGGAGCGCGACCACGAACAGGTTCGCCCCGACGGCCCGGAGCAGCGGTTCCGCCCAGCCCTCCGGGTGCAGCCGGGTCAGCTGCGCCTGGGCGACGCCGATCGCGAGCGCGGCTCCCACGGCCACCGGCAGCGACCGCATCCGGGCGATCACGGCGACCGCGATCACCTCGACGACGAGCAGCGGCAGCCCGTACGGGTCGAGCCGCACGTACGGGGCGAGCAGGACACCCGTCAGCCCGGCCGTGAACGAGCCGAACGCCCAGCCCGCCGCCGCGACCCGGTCCGCGTCGATCCCCGCGAGGACCGCGAGCGGGCGGTTGTCCACGACGGCCCGCAGTTCTCGGCCGAACCGGGTCCACCGGGTCACCGCCCCCACCAGACACGCCAGCGCCACCACCGCCGCGAGCTGGGCCCACGGCTCGTCGCCGAGCAGCACCGGCGCGTCGTCCCTGGCCCCCGGGCCCCACAGCAGCACCGCCCCGCCCACCAGGAGGACGAACACGCCGATCGTCGCCACCAGGGTCCGCGCCGGATTCGAGCCGCGGAGCGCCAGGGGACGGAAGACGCCGAGGTCGAGGGCGAGGCCGAGGGCGGGGGCCACGACCAGGAGCGTGACCAGGGCCCCCAGGGGCAGCGGCCAGCCCCAGTCGACGACCAGCTGGCGGAGCACGTACGCGCAGACCATGGCGACGGCGCCGTGCGCCAGGTTCAGGACCCCCGTCGCCCGGTAGGTGACGACGAGCCCGATGCCGGTGAGCGCGGCGGCGCCGCCCACCGCGAGGCCGGCGAGCGTCAGCTCGTACGTCAGGGTGGCCACGGCTCACACACCGGGCAGGGGGCGAGTTCCGCGTCCGCCACCTCCACGGCCTCCTCCTTGCCCGCCACGAGCGGGCAGTCGGGACGGTGCGCGAGGGTCCCGCCCGGGACCCGCAGGAAGGGGCCGTCCGCGGACGGCGGGGGAGTCCCCTCGGGGCCGTCGGGGGGCCGCGGTTCCGGAGGGCGTACGGGAAGCAGCGCGCCCGACCCGACGAGGACCGCGCCCGCCACGAGCAGCGCGGCCCCCGGCACCGTGCAGGAGGCCAGGTAGGGCAGCTGGCGCTCCGCGAAGCGCTCGCCGGAGATCCCGTACCAGCCGAGCACGCAGAGCACCGCGCCCCCGGCGGCCGCCGCGAGACCGCTCCACAGCAGGATCCGGGATGTCGGCACGGGGCTTCCCTCGCCTCCTCTGCTGTCTCTTTCCTTGCACTATGCCCTGATCCGTCCCACCCTGGTAACACCAGCACGCCGGCCACTCAGGGCCGGCGAGACACCCGGTGGTGAGCCAGATGGTCGTCGATCGACGCGGGGGGCGCTCCCGCCTCACGGTCCTCGGGGCCGTCGCCGTCCTCGCCCTGGCTCCCGCCCTCGCGAGCTGCTCGGACGACGGAGGGACGAACGGCGGCGGCACGGCCTCCTCCTCCTCCTCGCCGCCCGCCTCGGCCGGTCCCGCCGACCCGGCCGCCGCCAAGGCCGAGATCACCCGGAACTGGACCGCGTTCTTCGACCCGGGGACGCCCGTCGCCGAGAAGGTGAGGCTCCTGGAGAACGGGGAGCGGCTGCGGCCCGTCCTCGCCGCCTTCGCCGCGGACAAGAACGCGGCCATGACCTCCGCCAAGGTCACCGGCGTCGACTTCACCTCGGCCGCCGGCGCGAACGTCACCTACGACCTGCTGGTCGGCGGGAACCCGGCCCTGCCCGGCGCCCAGGGCACCTCCATCCTCCAGAACGACACCTGGAAGGTCTCCGTGAAGACCCTGTGCGGCCTGGTCGAGCTGAGCGGTGTCACCGTTCCGGGCTGCTGAGGCGGTCACGGCGCTGCTCCTGGCCGCGCTGCTCGCCCTCCTCACGGGATGCGGCAGCCGGCTCCCGGAGCGCGCCTTCGAGACGCGGCCCACCGCCAACCCCTCCGGCGGTGAGCCGCTCCGCGTCGGCATCATCACCAGCACCACCAGTCCGGTCGGCGGACCGGCCTTCACCGGACCGCGCGACGGGGCCCGCGCCTGGTTCGACGCCCTCAACGCGCGCGGTGGCCTCGACGGACGCCGGATCGAGGTCGAGACCTGCGACGACGGCGGCAGCGGCGTCGGCAACAACGCGTGCGTGCACCGGCTGATCGACGAGCGGCGCGTCTTCGCCCTCGTCGCCACCACCGCCCTCGACTACGCGGGTGCCCCGCTCGTCGCCCGCGCCGAAGTCCCCGACATCGGCGGGCAGCCCCTCACCCCCGCCTACGACACCTATCCGCACCTCTACGGCATCTACGGCAGCTCCGCCCCGCGCACCGGCCGCGCACCCGGCTGGGACGGCACCCTCTACGGCGGCACCGAGGTCTACCGCTGGTTCCGGAAGGAACTCGGCGCGCGGACCGCGGCCGTCGTCTCCTACAACCAGACCGCCTCCGCCGCCTACGCCCGGCTCGTCGCACGCGGGCTGCGCGCCGAGGGCTACCGCGTGGTCCAGGAACAGGTCGACTTCGCGCTGCCCAACTTCCGCGCGGTCGCCGCCGATCTGCGGGCCGAACACGCCGACGTCGTCTTCGACGCCATGGACACCCACGGCAACGTGCGGCTGTGCGAGGCGATGGAGACGCTCGGGGTCCGGGTCGCCGCCAAGGTGACCAACGTGCAGAACTGGTCCTCGGCCGTCTCCCGCGACTACGCCCGCGCCCCCGGCTGCCGGGCCTCGCTGTGGGTGACGGGCTCCAGCCGGAACTACGAGGACACCGGGCACCCGGCCGTCCGCGCGTTCCGCACGGCCCTGGGCGACCGGCCGCCGTCCCAATGGCAGCTGGAGGGGTGGGCGGCGGCCATGTGGTTCACCGACGCGGCCCGCTCCTGTCTGGCCCGGGGGGCCCTCACCCGGGGCTGCGTCGAGGAGTTCATGAACCGCCCCGAGCCGTACACCGCGAGCGGACTGCTGCTGCCCGTGCGCTTCGAGCACCTGGCCCGGCCGCCGGCGACCCGGAACACCTGCCTGTCCGTGGCCCGTTGGCAGGACGGCCGGGGGTGGGTGAGCCAGGGCGACATGACGAAGAACTGCGCGACCGTCCCGCAGCTCGGCTACCGGCCGTGAACGGCGCGCCCGCACCGGCAGTACAGTCGGGCAGCGACCGACTGATGACTGACCGGGGGGAACCGGCAGCACGATGCGTATCTCCTTTCTGCTCCACAACGGCTACCACTACGGCGGGACGATCAGGACCACGTTCACCCTCGCCGAGGACCTGGCGGAACGCCACGAGGTGGAGATCGTCTCGGTGTTCCGCCACCGCGACCGCCCGATCCTGGGCCTGCCCTCGGGGGTGACGCTGCGTCACCTCGTCGACCTGCGCAAGGACAGCTCCGGATACGACGGCGACCACCCCGACTTCCACCGGCCCGCCGAGGTGTTCCCGCGCGGCGACGGCCGCTGGAAGCAGTACAGCGCGCTCACCGACGCGCGGATCGGGGAGTACCTGCGCGGCGTGGAGGCCGACGTCCTCGTCGCGACCCGCCCCGGGCTCAACGTGCAGCTCGCCCGGCAGGCCCGGCGGGGGCCGGTCCTCGTCGGCCAGGAGCACCTGATACTGGACGGCCACAGCTACCGGCTGCGCCGGGACATCGGGCACGAGTACGCGCTCCTCGACGCCGTCACCACGGTCACCGAGGCCGACGCCCGCGCCTACCGGAGGCTCCGGCTGCCCGGCGTGCGGATCGAGTCCGTCCCCAACAGCGTGCCCGCGCCCGGCGTACGGCCCGCCGACCCCGCCGCCAGGACCGTCGTCGCGGCCGGCCGGCTGACCCGGGTCAAGCGGTACGACGTCCTGATCGACGCCTTCGCGTCGGTGGCCGCAGACCATCCCGACTGGAAGCTGCGGATCTACGGCTCCGGGGACGCCGTCCAGGACCTCAAGCGGCCGCTGGCCCGCCAGATCGAGAACCTCGGCCTGGGCGGGCAGGTCTTCCTCATGGGGACCGTCACGCCGATGGAACCCGAGTGGGCCAAGGGCTCCCTCGCGGCGGTCACCTCGCAGCGGGAGTCCTTCGGCATGACGATCGTCGAGGCGATGCGGTGCGGTCTTCCGGTGGTCTCCACCGACTGCCCGCACGGGCCCGGCGAGATCATCGAGGACGGGGTCGACGGGCGGCTCGTGCCCGTCGACGACGTCGCGGCGGTCGCGGCGGCGCTCCGCGCGTACGTCGAGGACGAGGAGCTGCGGGCCGAGGCGGGGAAGGCGGCGCTCGCCGCGTCCGAGCGGTTCGACCCGAAGCGGATCGCCGCGCGGCACGAGGCGCTGTGGGAGGAGCTGGTCGCCCGCGGGGCGGGGCGGCGGGCGCACTCCGCCGGGCGGGCCCGGGTCCACCGCGCGGTGGGCCGGGTGATCGACGCGGCCTACACCCAGAAGTCCCGCGCGGGCCGCCTCGTGCGCCGCTTCCGCTGACGGCCCCCGCGCCCCGGCCCGTGCGGGTCGGCTCCCGCCCACGACGATGCGGACCGTCGTTGTCCGCGACGGGTGGGAGGGTAGGGGCATGTTGGAGACGTCCGCGCGGCTCTTGCGGCTGCTTTCGTTGCTTCAGGCCCACCGTGAATGGTCCGGCGCCGATCTCGCCGAGCGCCTCGGCGTGACGCCGCGCACCGTGCGGCGGGACGTCGACCGGCTGCGCGGGCTCGGGTATCCCGTGCACGCCAGCCCGGGCACCGGCGGGGGCTACCAGCTGGGGGCCGGGGCCGAGTTGCCGCCGCTGCTGCTCGACGACGAGGAGGCCGTCGCGGTCGCGGTCGGGCTGCGCTCGGCGGCCGGGCAGGGCGTCGAGGGCATCGGGGAGAGTTCGGTGCGGGCCCTGGCGAAGCTGGAGCAGGTCCTGCCGGGCCGGCTCCGGCGCCGGATCGGGGCGCTCAACGCGTTCACGGTGCCCCTGCTCCGTACCCCCGCGGACCGGGTGGACCCGGGCGTCCTCACCGAGTTGGCCAACGCCTGCCGGGACGGCGAGCGGCTCCGCTTCGTCTACCGGGACCACGGCGGCACGGCGACCCGCAGGACCGTCGAGCCGCACCGGCTGGTCTGCACCGAGCGGCGCTGGTACCTGGTCGCCTGGGATCTGGACCGGGAGGACTGGCGGACGTTCCGGGCGGACCGGATCGAGCCGACCCCGCCGCACGGCCCCCGTTTCCCGCCCCGTGAGCCGCCCGCCGAGGACCTGGCCGCCTATGTGGAGAGGGGGGTGTCGGGCAGCGCGTACGCGGTGGAGGCGACGGTCCGGCTGTTCGTGCCGATGGCCGAGGCGGCGGCCGTCGTCGGTCCGCTGGACGGGGTGCTGACGGCGGACGGCGACGGTGCCTGTCTGCTGCGGACGGGGGCGCGGAGCCTGGACTCCATGGTGTTCCACGTGATGTTCATGGGCTTCGACTTCGAGGTGGTCGACCCGCCGGAGCTGGTGGCGGAGGTGCGGGCGCTCAGGGACCGTCTGTCCCGGGCCCTCGACCGCTCGGAGCGCTGATCCGGCTCCGTTCGAACGCGGCGAACTCCGGGTGGTGGAGGTCGAAGGCGGGCGCCTCGGAGCGGATCCGGGGCACGGACTCGAAGTTGTGCCGGGGCGGCGGGCAGGAGGTGGCCCATTCCAGGGAGCGTCCGAAGCCCCAGGGGTCGTCGGTCTCGACCTTCGTCCCGTACCGCCAGGTCCGCCAGACGTTGTAGAGGAACGGCAGGGTGGACGCGCCGAGCAGGAAGGCGCCGATGGTGGACACGGTGTTGAGCGCGGTGAAGCCGTCGGCGGCCAGGTAGTCGGCGTACCGGCGGGGCATGCCCTCCGCGCCGAGCCAGTGCTGCACGAGGAAGGTGGTGTGGAAGCCGACGAACAGGGTCCAGAAGTGGATCTTCCCGAGCCGCTCGTCGAGCATCCGGCCGGTGAACTTGGGCCACCAGAAGGAGAAGCCCGCGAAGGTCGCGAAGACGACGGTGCCGAAGACCGTGTAGTGGAAGTGGGCGACGACGAAGTACGAGTCGGTGACCTGGAAGTCCATCGGCGGCGAGGCGAGGATGACGCCGGTGAGCCCGCCGAAGAGGAAGGACACGAGGAAGCCGACGGACCAGAGCATCGGCGTCTCGAAGGAGAGCGAGCCGCGCAGCATCGTCCCGGTCCAGTTGAAGAACTTCACCCCGGTGGGCACGGCGATGAGGAACGACAGCATCGAGAAGAACGGCAGCAGCACCGCGCCCGTCACGAACATGTGGTGGGCCCAGACCACCACCGAGAGGCCGGTGATCGCCATGGTGGCGCCGACCAGGGTCGCGTAGCCGAAGATCGGCTTGCGGGAGAAGACGGGGATGATCTCGCTGACGATCCCGAAGAACGGCAGCGCGATGATGTAGACCTCCGGGTGGCCGAAGAACCAGAAGAGGTGCTGCCAGAGCAGCGCCCCGCCGTTCTCGGGCTGGAAGACCACGGAGCCGAGTCGCCGGTCGGCCTCCAGGACGAGCAGCGCCGCCGCGAGGACGGGGAAGGCGACGATCACCAGGACGGCGGTGAACAGCACGTTCCAGGTGAAGATCGGCATCCGGAACATGGTCATGCCGGGCGCCCGCATGCCGACGATCGTGGCGAGGAAGTTCACCGAGGTGAGGATCGTGCCGAAGCCGGAGAGCGCGAGCCCCATGATCCACAGGTCGACGCCGGCGCCCGGTGACCGCTCCAGGCTGTTGAGCGGGGCGTAGGCGGTCCAGCCGAAGGCGGCGGGGCCCGTCGGCGTGAAGAGGGAGCCGAGCACCATCAGGGCGCCGAAGAGGAACAGCCAGTACGAGAACATGTTGAGCCGCGGGAAGGCGACGTCGGGCGAGCCGATCTGCAGCGGCACCAGCTCGTTCGCGAAGCCGGCGAAGGTGGGCGTGGCGAAGAGCAGCAGCATGATCGTGCCGTGCAGGGTGAAGGCCTGGTTGAACTCCTGGTTCGTGACGAGCTGGAGCCCGGGGCGGGCCAGCTCGGCCCGCATCACCATCGCCAGGAGCCCGGCGAACAGGAAGAAGACGAACGAGGTGGCCAGATACAGATGGCCGATCTTCTTGTGGTCGGTCGTGGTGAGCCAGTCGATCAGGACGCGGCCGTGCCGCTGCCGGGCCGATTCGACGGCCGCGGTCGCTGTCCCGTTGCCCATCGCCGCCTCCGCCTCGCCGTCCTCCCGGCTCCGCGTCTCCGGGCGTTCGGACAGCGTAAGCATTGTGTAAGGGAAGAGTGTGCGCCTCGGGCGCGCGTCGTCGACGCAATTCGGGACGGGTGCGCGGGAAGCGGTGAATTGATGGCGCGTTACCCGTGTTCGCGGAGCCTTCGTGGGAACTGCCGGGTGCCGTTCGGCATTACTGGAGAAACGGCCGGAATCGCTCCCCGCGACCCCTTGTGAGCAGGCCAAACATATGTCGAGAACTTGTGACACAAGCGTGACCGCGGAGGGACTAACGTGAGGTTCATGTCACCCACTTCGCGCACTCCCGAACCGCCGCACGACGCTCCCGAGTCCTATGTGGGCCTCGACGCCGAGCGGGCCGAGCGACTCGCCAGGACCCGGGGCTGGAGCGTCGTCCGGTCCCTGCCACCCGGCTCGATCATCACCATGGAGTACCTGTCGGCGCGCATCAACTTCGAGGTCGAGGACGGCGCCGTCACCCGCTGCTGGCTCGGCTGAGGAGCCCGCCGGGCGGCAGCGGGGCACGCACGCGGAAGGGCCCCGGCCGATGCGGCCGGGGCCCTTCCGCGGTGCCGGAGACGGTCAGCCGCGGGTCGCCGGGGTGCGCCGGGCGCCGGCCACCCCCACGGGCTCCCGCACGGGCTCGCGGACCGGTTCCCTGACCGGGCGCGGCCCTCCCGAGGCGACGGGCAGCGACGGCACGAGCCGGCGGCGCTCCCGCAGACGTTCCCGTACGCGGTCGCGCGCGGCGAGGATCCAGGCCTCCGCCACGGCGATGACCGGCTCGCACCAGGGCAGGGCGAGCAGCACGAGGAGCCCGGCGGCCCAGCCGAGCAGCACATCGCTCAGCCAGTGCGTGCCGAGGTAGACGGTGGTGAGGCCGACACCGAGCGCGACCACCGCGGAGAGCGCCGACAGATAGCGCCTGGCCCTCGGGGTCGTCGCCAGGTAGGCGAGGATGCCCCAGGTCACGACCGCGTTGGCGGTGTGCCCCGAGGGAAATATGTCGCCGCCCGCGAACAGCTCCGCGGAGCCGACCTGGGTCGCGTAGTGGGGCCCGAGACGGCCGAGGCCGAGCTTGACCGCGCCCACCGAGACGTTCAGCAGGAGCAGGGCGGAGCCGAGGCAGAGCAGGGGGCGCAGGGTGTGCTGGCGCCAGGAGCGCCAGCCCAGCCAGGCGGCCACCATGACGGCCGTGGGCCCGCGCTGGCCGAGGACGACGTAGTAGTCGAGGAAGCCGTGGATCTCGGGCCATTGCTGGTACGGCCGGAAGAGCATGATCTTCCAGTCGAGGGTGACCAGCCAGGTGGAGAGCAGGACGGCCACGACGATGGCGAGATAGAACGCCGACGTCCCGCCGAAGAGGGCGAGACGCGTGCGGGTCATCCGCGGGACCTCTATCTTCGGCGGTTCCGGCTCCCGGTCCAGCCGGGCAAAGATGTCGGTACGCACCCAATCGACGTTACAGGGAGTGAGAAGCAGACCCGGTCGATCCGCTCCCTTCGTGATGACCATGTGATGTGGAGTGGGTCTCACCAGGTGGTCTATTCCAGGCGTCCGTCGGGAAATCCGATGACCTTCGACCCTATTGCCGTGCGGGTCGATTCCGGAAAGGTGTTTGAACGCCCGGGAATTTCTTCAAACAGACGTCCGTGCGGAATTCCATGCGACGCGCGGCCCCCGCCGAGTGGCGTACGCCACACCGCGAGGCCCGCCGGGGTGAGAGCTGCACCACGCGCTCGGGCCTTGAACTCGCGTACGCTGACGGCTCACTCGCCCGTCGATGCCGGGCCGCACTGGGGGGCATAGGCCCTGGTCGGGGCCCGCCGAGCGCGAGAGCTTCACTGGGAGGTACGTACATGCAGCGGACGAACACGGCCCAAGCGCGACCTCGTGGCGCCGTCGGCGCCGGCACCAACCGCTGGCTCGTTCTCGTCGTCCTCTGCGTCAGTCTTCTCCTGGTCGCCCTCGACGCGACCATCCTCCACGTCGCCGTCCCCTCGCTCACCGAGGACCTGCGCCCCAGCTCCACGGCCCTGCTCTGGATCGTCGACGCCTACCCCCTGGTCTGCGCGTCGCTGCTGATCCTCTTCGGCACCCTCGGCGACCGGGTCGGCAGACGGAGGGTGCTCCTCCTCGGCTACGCGCTGTTCGGCGTGGCCTCGGCGGTCGCCGCGCTCGCCACCGAGCCCTCGGTCCTCATCGGGGCCCGCGCGCTGCTCGGCGTCGGCGGCGCGATGATCATGCCCGCCACGCTCTCCATCCTCCGCACGGTCTTCCCCGACCGGCGGGAGCGGGCCACCGCGATCGGCGTCTGGACCGCCACGGCCGCGATCGGGGCCGCCACCGGGCCGGTGCTTGGCGGCTTCCTCGTCGAGAACTACTGGTGGGGCTCCGTCTTCCTCATCAACATTCCGCTCATGGCTTTGATCCTGCCGCTCGGCCGCCGCCTGCTGCCCGAGTCGCGGGGCGCCGCCGACGGACCCTGGGACGTGCTGGGCGCGCTCATGGCCGCCGCCGGCGTGCTCGGCTGCGTCCTCGGGGTGAAGCGCGCCGGGGCCGGCGACCCGCTGCTCGCCCTGCCGACCGCCGGGCCGCTGCTGCTCGGCGCCGTGCTCCTCGTCCTTTTCGTGCGGCGGCAGAAGCGGCGCGCGCACCCGCTGATCGACATGGGGCTCTTCTCCCGCGCCGCCTTCACCACCTCGGTCGGCTGCATCGTCATCGGCATGCTGGCCCTGGTCGGCCTCGAACTCATCGCCGTCCAGTACCTCCAGCTGGTCCTCGGACTCAGTCCCCTGGAGACCGGGCTGCGGCTCCTCCCGCTGACCTTCGCCGCCATGGCGGCCGGCGCCACCGGCTCGTACACCCTGCGCAGGATCGGTCCGCGCCGGATGGTCGGCTGGGGCTTCGTCCTCACCGCCGGCGCGGTGCTGCTGCTGACCCTCATGGGGCAGCACGACCGGCCGCTGCTGCTCACGGTGGGCTTCGTGCTGCTCGGCTTCGGCCTGCAGACCACGCTCTTCTCGGCGTACGAGTCGATGCTCAGCGAGGCGCCGCAGCGGTCCGCGGGCGGTGCGGCCGCGATCGGCGAGACCTCGTACCAGCTCGGCGCGGGCATGGGCATCGCGCTGCTCGGCAGCGTGATGAACGCGGCGTACGCCCCCGGGCTCGCCTCGGTCCCCGGAGTGCCCGCGGAGGCGAGCCGCGCCGCGGCGAACTCGCTCGGCGAGGCCTACAAGGTGGCCGACCAGCTCGGCGGCGCGGCGGGTGACGCCCTGCACCAGGCGGCGCGGCACTCCTTCGTGACCGGCCTGCACATCACGCTCTGCGTGAGCGCCGGGCTCCTGCTCATGGGCGCGCTGATGGCCCGGCGACTGCCGGAGGTCATGGAGTGCCCGGTGGACCCGGAGGAGGCGTTCGACGCGGCCCAGGGGACGCGCGCGGCCCCGGAGGGCCGGCACGCGGACGCGGAGGCGCCCGGCGGGTCCGCGCGGTCGGGTGCCGCCGGGACGTCCGGTGTCGGGCCCCCGCGGTCGGGTGCCGCCGAGACGTCCGTTCCCGCGGAGCGGCCCAGGCTCTCGCAGCCACGTGGTCCCTCGGAGCGGCCGGGGTCTGCGCGGCCGCTCGGTCCCGCCGAGGCGACCGGTCGCGAAGAGTCGGTCGGTCCGGCGGAGGCCCCCGTCTCGCCGGGGCCGGCGGCGCCGCGGGTGCCCGCGACGCGGGAAGCGATCGAGCCCGCCGGCTCGGGACGCCCGGCGCACTGACCCGACCCCGTCGGGAGGTGCCCGGCCGGGCCGGCGGACCCGCTCAGCTCTGGTTGAAGAAACCGTCCTGCTGGCGCCGTCCCGTCTCGCCGCTGATGATCTGGGTGTCGGCGGGGGTCAGCAGGAAGACGCGCGTCGCCACCCGCTCGATCGAGCCGCGCAGACCGAAGGCGAGACCGGCGGCGAAGTCGACCACGCGCTTGGCGTCGTTCGGCTCCATCGCGGTCAGGTTCACGATCACCGGAACGCCGTCCCGGAAGAGCTCGCCGATGCCGCGGGCGTCCCGGAAGCCGTCCGGGGAGACGGTGGCGATACGGCGGCCCCGCTCCTCGGCGGTGTCCGTGGCCACCCGGACCCGGGGGTCCGTCACCCAGGCGTCGCCGCCCTCGGCACCGTCGGCGTACTCGTCGTCGTAGTAACGCTCGTCGTTGTCCTCGACGAGTCCCAGCCAGGCACTCGCCTTGCGCACCGATCCCATGGTCGCCTCCTTTCAGCGCGGTCACTTGTGGTTCCGCAATCCCTATCGTCGTCCATGATGCGGATCGCGCGCCAAGTGGATAGGCGCCGCGCAGGGGATTCGTGACGGTACTGGTGCAGAACGTGAGGGTCGTTTCCTGGCGATTCGTCAGGAAACTTGCGGTATGCGGGGCCTGACGGAGGGCCATGTAGCTGAAAATATGAAAGTCGGGCCACAAGGGTGACGATGGGCGCGTTCGGGTGAACGGGGCCGCTCGCTACGATGCCGCGAGGCCGCGCGGCGGACCTCCACCCGCACCAGCCCGCGACTCACGGGGGAGTCCTTGTTCGGAATCGTCAGACCCTGCACCCACCGCCTCACGGACGGACTCAAGACCGAGTGGATGGCCCACCTCTGCGGCCTCTGCCTGGCACTGCGCGCCGACCACGGCCAGTTCGCCCGCGTCGTCACCAACTACGACGGCCTCATCGTCTCCGTCCTGACGGAGGCTCAGACCGGAGTGACCGAGGCGAGCCGCCGCACGGCAGGGCCCTGCGCGCTGCGCGCCCTGCGCACCGCCCCCGTCGCCCGCGGCGAGGGCGCGAGGCTGGCCGCCGCCGTCTCGCTCGTCCTCGCCTCGGCGAAGGTACGGGACCACGTCGCCGACCGGGACGGCCTGTTGGCCCGCAGGCCCGTCGCCGCCGCGGCCCGCCGCGTCGCCCGCTCCTGGGACAGGGCGGGGGCCAGGACCGGCCGCGCCCTCGGCTTCGACACGGCCGTCCTCGTCGACGCCGTCGACCGCCAGACGGACATCGAGGCGCTCGCCGGCCCCGGCACCTCCCTGCTCGCCGTGACCGAGCCGACCGAGACGGCGACCGCCGCCGCCTTCGCCCACACCGCCGTCCTCGCGGGACGGCCGGGGAACGCGGCACCGCTCGCCGAGGCCGGCCGCCTGTTCGGCCGTCTCGCCCACCTCCTCGACGCCGTCGAGGACCAGGCCGCCGACGCCGTGGCCGGAGCGTGGAACCCGCTCACCGCCACCGGCACCTCCCGCGAGGAGGCCCGCCGGCTCGCCGACGACGCCCTCCACGGCATCCGTCTCGCGCTGCGGGACGCCGACTTCGCGGACGGCAAGCTCGCCCACGTCCTCCTCGCCCATGAGCTGCGCACCTCGGTCGACCGCGCCTTCGGCACGACCAGCTGCTCGCACGGGGCGCCCGGGGCGGGGCACGGCGCGCCGGGCGCCCACGGCCACGGTCCGGTGCCGGGACATCCGTACGCCCCGGGCGCCCACGGCCCGGTGCCGGGAAATCCGTACGCCCCGGGTGGACCGGTGCCGGGCAACCCGTACGCCCCCGGCGGCCCGGGCGGGCCGGGTGGGCCCTACGCCCCCGGCCCCGGCGGCCCCGGCGGCCCCGGCGGACCGCTCCCGCCCGAGCCGCCGAACCGGCGCGGCCTGATCGCCGGCTGCGCCCTCTGGATAGGCCTGGCCTGCACCTGCCAGATGTGCTGCGGGACCTTCGAGGACCCCTGGAGCCGGCAGCGGCGCGAGGGTCTGTGCCAGCAGTGCGACCCCGGAGACTGCTGTGACTGCTGCGACTGCTGCAGCAACTGCTCCTCCTGCTGCGAGGGGGACGGCTGCTGCGGCGGTTGCGACTGCGGCTGCGACTGCTGACGTCCTGCCGACACCCCGCTGACGCCCCGTCGGGCACCCCGACGGGGCGTCGACACGCGTTACTTCTTCGGCGCGGGGATCTCCGGCGGGGAGATCCGCGACGTCTCGATGCCCGAGGCCGTCACCCCCCACTTCCGCAGGATCCGGTCGTACGTCCCGTCGGCCTTCAGGCCGTTCACCGCCGCCTGGAAGGCCGGCGCGAGCGGCGTGCCCTTCTTGAAGGCGAAGCCGACGTCCAGGCGCCGGTACTCGTTGAGGAACTTCACGTTCTTCTGCTGCGTCACCGCGTACCGCACGCCGTTGATCGTGCTCATCACGACATCGCTGCGGCCCTGCTGGAGCGACATCCAGAACGCCCCGGCCTCGCTGTAGACGTTCACCTCGTACGCCGGCTTCCCGGCCTCAGCGCACCGGCCCTTGTTCTGCTCCAGGGTCCTCTCGAAGGTGGTGCCGGCGCCCGTCGCGACCTTCAGGCCGCACAGCTGCGTGAGGTCGGTGACCGCCTTCAGCCGGCTGTCGGCCCGGGTGGCGAAGCCCTGCCCGTCGTTCACGTACGTCACGAAGTCGATGGTCTTCCGCCGCTCCTCGGTCACGCCGAAGTTCCCGGTGCCGACGTCGTACTTGCCACTGCCGAGCGCCGGCAGGATCGCCTCGAAGCCGACCACCTCGCGCTTCACCTCCAGGCCGAGGGCCTTCGCCACGGCGGCCGAGAAGTCGGCGTCCACCCCGACGACGGTCCTGCCGTCGGGGAGATAGGCCGAGCCGGGCGGGGTCCCCACCGAGGCGGCGAACGTCAGGCTGCCGCGCCGGCGCACATCGGCCGGGAGCAGCTCCGCCGCCGCCTCGTTCTTCTTCACCGCGCCGACCACGTCCTCGGTCGGCAGGGCGCCCTGCGCTCCGGTCGCCCCGGCCGGTGCGGTCGCCGGTTCGCCGCCCGCGCAGGCGGTGAGGCCGAGCGCGGCCGCGGTGATCAGGGCGAAGGCGACGGCGGTGCGTACGGTGCCGGAACTCGTGCGCGTACTCATGGCTTCGGGTTCTCCAGGGATTTCTCGAACGGCAGCGGGCCGATCGACTCGGGATCGGCGGACACGTCGAAGAGCGGGCGGTAGCCGCTCGCCAGATAGAGGCCCCTGGCCTCGGGCTGGCGCGGCCCCGTCGTCAGATAGAGGCGGGAGTAGCCGCGGGTCGCGGCCTCCCGTTCGAGCACGGTGAGGACACGGCGGGCGAGGCCGCGCCTGCGGTGCGCCGAGTGCGTCCAGATCCGCTTCAGTTCGGCGGTGTCCTCGTCGTAGCGGCGGTAGGCACCGCCCGCCACGGGCCGGCCCTGCTCCAGGAGGAGCAGGAAGGCGCCGTGCGGAGGGGCGAACTCCGCCGCCGGGTAGCGGTGCAGGTCGTGCGCGGACCCGTAACGGGTCGTGTACTCGTGTGCCAGCTCGTCGAGGAGCGGGCGGGCCAGGGGGTCGGTGGTCGTGGTCCGGTGCACGGACAGCGCGAAGGTCATGACGGTCCCTCAGGGCGAAGGAGGGGAAGGGAAGACAGGGGCGGAGCGAGGGAAGGGGAAGACAGGCGGAGCGAGGGGAGGGGAGGGCTCAGGCACTCACGAGGGGCCTGGAGGTGAAGGCGCCGCGGACAACAGCACGCGGGCGGGGAGAAGCGGCGGGTCGGCTCAACAGGAAGAGGACCACACGCGACCGAAGTCGATGTGGGAGCGCGTGACCAGCTGCTGCGGATGCATGGCCCCAGTGGAACAGGCATCCGTTTCCACGTCAACCGCGATGAGACGTACGGCTCACAGTGCGGACACCCTTGACAGCGGGCCGTGTTGACCGCATAGCCTCGAAGGGCGGATCGGGCTGAGGGGCCCGGATCCGCGGCTCAGCGTGTGAAGGCGCAACCCCGTGTTCGATCCGCCCTCTGGTATCCACGGAGCCCTCGCATGTCCGCGACCCTTGTCAAGATCCCTTCCACGGCCCCGCCGGCGGAGCCGTCTCCGCGTGTCGTCCCCACCCGCCGCACCGGCCAGTGGGCCGCCGCCGTCGTCGTCCTCGTCCTGCTCGCGTTCGGCCTCGTCTCGGTCGTCCGCAACAAGGCCTTCCAGTGGGACGTCGTCGCCGAGTACTTCACCTCCGCGTCCGTCCTGCGCGGCCTCGGCCTCACCCTGTGGCTGACCGCGCTCGTCATGGCCCTCGGCTTCGTCCTCGGCACCCTGCTCGCCGTCCTCAGACTCTCCGCCAACCCCGTGCTCCGCGCGGTGAGCTGGGCTTACGTCTGGTTCTTCCGATCCACCCCGATCCTGGTCCAGCTGCTCTTCTGGTTCAACATCGGCGTGCTGTACCCGCAGATCCTCGGCGTGAACACGGTCAACCTCCTCGGCCCCGTCGCCGTCGCCGTCGTCGGACTCACCCTGCACGAGGCCGCCTACGCCGCCGAGGTCGTCCGCGGCGGCATCCTCTCCGTCGACCGGGGCCAGATCGAGGCCGCCCAGTCCCTCGGCCTCGGCCGGTGGCGCAGGCTCTCCCGGATCGTGCTGCCGCAGGCCATGCGCGCGATCGTCCCGCCCGCCGGGAACATGCTGATCGGCACCCTCAAGGGCACCTCGATCGTCTCCGTCATCGCCGTGCAGGACCTGCTCTACTCGACGCAGCTCGTCTACCACCGCACGTACGAGGTCGTCCCGCTGCTGCTCGTCGCGACCCTCTGGTACGTCGCCGTCACCTCGGTCCTCTCCCTCGGCCAGCACTACGTCGAGCGGCACTACGCCCGCGGAACGGCCGGTGCGCGATGAGCCCGCGCCGCTCCCTCGTCGTCGTGGGCGCCGGGCCGCGGGGGACCGGATTCCTCGAACGGCTCGCCGCCAACCTGCCCGGGCTGTACGGAGACGAGCCCCTCGACGTCCACGTCGTCGACCCGCACCCGCCCGGCCCCGGCCGGATCTGGCGCACCGCGCAGTCCCCGCTGCTCTGGATGAACTCCCGGGCCGAGGACGTCACGATGTTCACCGACGAGACCGTGGACATGGCGGGTCCCGTCGCGACCGGCCCCACCGTCGCCGAATGGGCCGGCATCGAGGGCCGCACCTTCCCCACCCGCTCCCAGCAGGGCGCCTATCTGCGCTGGGTGTACGAGCGGGCCCGCGCCGCGCTGCCCGCCTCCGTCACGGTCCACGAGCACCGCACCACGGCGCTGCGGATCAGCGGCCCCCGCGACGGACGCCAGCGGGTCTGGCTGGCGGGCACCGCCGTCCCCCTCCTCGTCGACCTCGTCGTCCTCACCGTCGGCCACCTCGACGCCGAGCCCGATCCGGAGCAGCGGGAGCTCACCGGCTTCGCCGCGCGCCACGGGCTGGTCCACCTCCCGCCCGACTTCACCGCCGACACCGACCTCGCCGCCCTGCCCGCCGGCGAGCCCGTCCTCGTCCGCGGCTTCGGCCTCGCCTTCGTCGACCTGATGGTGCTGCTCACCGAGGGCCGCGGCGGACGGTACGAAGGGGAGGGCGACGCGCTCGTGTACGTGCCCTCCGGCAAGGAGCCGGTGCTGCACGTCGGATCACGGCGCGGGGTCCCGTACCACTCGAAGATCGGCTACGTCCTCGACGGCGAACGGCCTCCGCTGCCCCGCTTCTTCGGCAGCGAGCAGACCGACGCCCTGCTCGCCCGCCCCGGGCCGGTCGACTTCCGGCGCGACGTGTGGCCGCTCATCGACAAGGAACTCGGCTGGGCCCACTACCACCGGCTGTTCTCCACCCACCCCGAGCGGACCGCGCTCGCCTGGAGCGACTTCGAGCGGGCCTACGAGCAGGCGCCGCCGCGCGGGGCCGAGCTCGCCGCGGTCGTCGCCGCCGCCGTCCCCGACCCCGCCGACCGGCTCGACCTCGACGCCCTCGACCACCCCCTGGACGGCATCCGCTACGCCTCCGCCGAAGCCCTCCAGCAGGGCCTGCGCGACTACATCACGGAGGACCTGAGCCGCCGTCACGACCCCGCCCACAGCCCCGACGCCGCCGTCTTCGCCGGTCTGCTCTCCGTCTACGGCCAGCTCCTGCGGCTGAGCCGACGACTGGACCCCGGCAGCTGGTGGCACGGCTTCTTCAGCTACCTCGCCTCCGGCCCGCCCGGACCCCGGCTGCGGCAGCTCCTCGCGCTCTCCCGCGCCGGGGTCGTCCGCTTCCTCGGCCCCCAGGTCACCGTCGAGGCCGACGAGGAACGGGGCGTCTTCCGGGCCGAGTCCGCCGCCGTACCGGGGGCGTGGACCGAGGCCCGCGCCCTGGTCGAGGCCCGGATCCCCGACCCCACCCTGGAGCTCACCGGCAGCCCGCTGCTGCGCGCCCTGTACGAGGAGGGGACCAGGGCCACCAACGGCGGCCTCCTCGTCGTCGACCCCGTCGACGGCCGGCTCCTGGAGCGCGACGGGCGTCCGCACCCGCGCCGTTTCGCCCTCGGCCCGCACACCACCGCCCGTACGGGAAGCGCCTTCACCCGGCCCCGCACCGGCGGGGTCGCCTTCGGGCAGAACGACGTCGCCGCGCGGGCCGCCCTGGCCTTCCTGCGCGACCGGGAGTGTCGCCTCCCGGCCCCGCTCAGCGCCTGAACGACCGCGCCCCCTTTCCGGCTTCGTGCCGTGCGCGCCCCCGTTCCCCCTCCCCGTGCCCCGTTCCCGAGGAACCGCCATGTCTCTCACCAGCGATCCGCCCGCCGCCGAAGCCGTCACGAAGGGCCCGGCCACCGCGCCGCCCGTCTCCGCCGCGCTCGTGGTCGTCCCCGTGCGCCACCCCTGGCGCTGGGTGGCCGTCGCCGCCACCGCCGTGCTGCTCGTCCAGTTCGTCCACGGGCTCGTCACCAATCCCGGCTGGGAATGGGACGTCTTCGCCGCCTTCTTCCGCACCGAGACGATCCTCCACGCCGTCTGGGTCACCCTCCAGCTCACCTTCTACGGCACCGCGCTCGGCTTCGCGATCGGCATCGTGCTCGCCTTCATGCGCCTGTCCGCCAGCCCCTTCCTGCGCTCGGTCGCCTTCGGCTACATCTGGGCCTTCCGCTCCATCCCCCTCATCGTCCAGCTGCTCTTCTGGTTCAACCTGGCCTACCTCTACAAGGAGCTGAGCATCGGCGTCCCCTTCGGGCCGAGCTTCCTCTCCTTCGACACGACGGGCCTCGTCGGCGAGATGGGGGCCGCCGTCCTCGGGCTCGCCCTGCACCAGGCGGCCTACGCGGCGGAGATCGTCCGGGGCGGGGTGCTCGCCGTGGACGAGGGCCAGGTGCAGGCAGCGGCCTCGCTCGGCATCCCCCGGCTCCGGCAGGTGCGGCGGATCGTGCTGCCGCAGGCGATGCGCTCGATCCTGCCCAACGCCGCCAACGAGATCATCTCGCTCTTCAAGGGCACCTCGATCGTCTCCGTCATGGCGATCGGCGAACTCTTCTACCAGGTCCAGGTCGTCTACGGCCGCAACGGACGCGTCGTCCCGCTCCTCATGGTCGCCACCGCCTGGTACGTCCTGCTCACCACCGCGCTCTCCGTCGTCCAGCACTACGTCGAACGCCACTACGCGAAGGGGAGCACCCGATGAGCTCCGTCACCGCCACCGCCAAGGTCGAGATCCGCGCCGTCCACAAGCGCTTCGGCGCCCTCCACGTCCTGCGCGGCATCGACCTCGACGTCCGGGCCGGCGAGGTCACCGTCGTCCTCGGCCCCTCGGGCTCCGGCAAGTCCACGCTGCTGCGGACCATCAACCACCTGGAGAAGGTCGACGGCGGCACCGTCGGCGTGGACGGCGTCCTCGTCGGCTACCGCCGCTCCGGGAACAAGCTGTACGAGCTGCGCGAGCGCGAGATCCTCAAGCAGCGCACCCGGATCGGCTTCGTCTTCCAGAACTTCCACCTCTTCCCGCACCTCACCGTCCTGGAGAACATCGTCGAGGCGCCCGTCTCGGCCCTGAAGCGCCCCCGCAAGGAGGCCGAGGCGGCCGCCCGGAAACTGCTCGAACGGGTCGGGCTCGCCGACAAGGCGCAGGCGTACCCCAAGCAGCTCTCCGGCGGACAGCAGCAGCGCGTCGCCATCGCCCGCGCGCTCGCCCTGGAACCGGGCCTGCTGCTTTTCGACGAGCCGACCTCCGCGCTCGACCCCGAGCTCGTCGGCGAGGTCCTCGACGTCATCAAGGACCTGGCCGCCTCCGGCACCACCATGATCGTCGTCACCCACGAGATCGGCTTCGCCCGCGAGGTCGCCGACACCGTGGTCTTCATGGACGAGGGCCGGATCGTCGAGCAGGGATCGCCGGCCGAGGTGCTCGACAGTCCGCGCCACGAGCGGACCCGCGCCTTCCTCTCCAAGGTCCTCTGAACCCCCACCCACCCACAGGAGTCGTACCGCCATGACGTCCCGTCGCACCCTGCTCACCGCCCTCGCCTCGCTCACCGCCCTCGGCGTCCTCACCGCCTGCGGCGCGGGCGACGCCGCCGTCGGAGAGATCAGGCCCGAGGGCCAGAAGGACACCGGCATCAACGTCGGCCCGGACCAGAACCGCGTCCACACCGCCAAGGTCGACGCGATCGCCGCCGAACTGCCGGAGGCCGTCCGCAAGAGAGGCACCCTGATCCTCGGCGTCTCCGCGAAGAGCAACCCGCCGCTCACCTTCCGCGCCACCGACGACACGACGCTCATCGGCGTCGAGCTCGACCTCGCCGTCCTGGTCGCCGACACCCTCGGCCTGAAGCCCGAGTTCAACCCGGTCTCCTGGGAGAACCTCTTCGTCGGCCTGGACAGCGGCAAGTACGACGGCGTCTTCTCCAACGTCACCGTCACCGAGGAGCGCAAGGACAAGTACGACTTCGCCACCTACCGCCTCGACGACCTCGCCTTCGAGGCGAAGAAGGGCTCCGGCTGGACGGTGAAGGGCCCGGAGGACGTCTCGGGCAAGCGGATCGCCGTCGGCAGCGGCACCAACCAGGAGAAGATCCTCGTCGACTGGTCCCGGCAGAACGAGAAGGCCGGCCGCAAGGGCGTCGACATCAAGTACTACGACAACACGACCGACTACTACCTGGCCCTCCAGTCCGGCCGGATCGACGGCTTCCTGGGCCCCAACCCCAGCGTCGCCTACCACGTGGCCGCCGCCGGACAGACCGAGGCCGTCGGGAAGTTCTCCGGGGCGGGCGCCGGACTCCAGGGCAAGATCGCGGCCACCACGAAGAAGGACAGCGGTCTGGTCGCCGCCTACGCGGCCGCGATCGACCACCTCATCGAGAACGGCACCTACGCCCAGGTCCTCAAGCGGTGGGGCCTCGGCGCCGAGGCGGTGCCGAAGTCCGAGATCAACCCGCCCGGCCTGCCCCGCACCGGGAACTGACCCGCGCCCCCTCCGCTCCGAGAGAGACCGCATGACCGACAGCACCCGTCCGCTCCACCTCGCCGCCGAGCTCGCGCCAGGGCCGGGACGGACCGATCCCGGTCCGGACACCACCGCCCGTACCGTCGCGCTCGCCCGGCTCGCCGAGGCCGCCGGACTCGACTTCCTCACCCACGACGACTCCTTCGCCGGGCCCGGCCTCGACGCGCTCGCCGTGCTCGCCCGGGTCGCCCCCGAGACCCGCTCCGTCGGTCTCGTGCCGACCGTGACCACCACCCACACCGAGCCGTTCCACGTCCAGGCCGCCGTCGCCACCCTCGACTGGGTGAGCCGGGGCCGGGCGGGCTGGCGGATCGCGGTCTCCCCGACCGGGGCCGAGGCGCGGCTCGTCGGCCGCCGTCCGGCTCCGCCCACCGCCGAACTCTGGCAGGAGGCGGCCGAGGTCGCCGAGGTCTCCAGGAAGCTGTGGGACAGCTGGGAGGACGACGCCGAGATACGGGACGTGGCGACCGGCCGGTTCGTCGACCGCCGCAAGCTGCACCACGTGAACTTCCAGGGGGCGACCTTCTCCGTCAAGGGCCCCTCGATCGTGCCCCGGCCCCCGCAGGGCAACCCGGTGACCGTCGTCGACGCCACCCGCCCGGCCGCCCGGGACACCGCGGCCCACCACGCCGACGTGGCCCTCGTCCGGGCCTCCTCGGCCGAGGAGGCCGCCGCTCTCCGCGCCGAGCTGCGCCGGGCGGCCCGCGCGCACGGCCGTGACCCCGGGCAGCTGCGCGTGCTGCTCTCGCTCACCGTCGGCCTCGACGCGTACGAGGGCGGACCGGGGGCGCTCGCCGAGCTGATCGCCGGCTGGCACGGGGGCGGCGCCGTCGACGGTTTCCACCTCGTGCCGGCCGTGCCGGAGCGGGACCTGGAGCGGTTCGCCGGGGAGACCGTGCCCCGGCTCCGGGAGCGCGGCCTGTTCCGTACGGCCTACGAGGGCGCCACCCTCCGCGACCGTCTGGGACTCGCCCGGCCGGTCAGCCAGTACGCGACGACGGGGGTGACCGCGTGAGCCGGAACAGGAGGCGGATCCATCTCGCCGCGCACTTCCCCGGCGTCAACTCCACCACCGTCTGGGCCGATCCGCGGTCCGGTTCGCAGATCGACTTCTCCTCGTTCGAGCATCTGGCGAGGACCGCCGAGCGGGGTCTCTTCGACTTCTTCTTCCTGGCCGAGGGGCTGCGGCTGCGCGAGCACGCGGGGCGGGTCCACGACCTGGACGTCGTCGGCCGGCCCGAGTCGATCACCGTCCTGAACGCCCTCGCGGCCGTCACCGACCGGCTCGGTCTGGCCGCCACGGTCAACGCCACCTTCAACGAGCCCTACGAACTGGCCCGGCGGCTCGCCTCGCTCGACCACCTCAGCGCGGGCCGGGCCGCGTGGAACGTGGTCACCTCGTCCGACGCCTTCACCGGCGAGAACTTCCGGCGCGGCGGCTACCTGGACCGCGCCGACCGGTACACCCGCGCCGCCGAGTTCCTCGGCGCCGTCCGGGAGCTGTGGGACTCCCGGATCCCGGACGGCGGGCGGCGGCCCTTCGCGCACAGCGGGCCGCAGTTCCGGATCGAGGGCGAGTTCCCCGTGCCGCGCTCCCCGCAGGGGCAGCCGGTCGTCATCCAGGCCGGGGACTCCGCCGAGGGGCGGGAGTTCGCCGCGTCGGCCGCCGACGTGATCTTCACCCGGCACTCCACCCTGGAGGCCGGCCGGGAGTTCTACGCCGACGTCAAGGGCAGGCTCGCGCGGTACGGGAGGGACCCCGGCGACCTGAAGATCATGCCGGGGGTGACGTACGTCCTCGGCGACACCGACGCCGACGCGCGCGAGCGGGCGGCCGGGATCCGACGGCAGCAGGTCTCCCCGCAGAACGCGATCCTCGCCCTCGAACAGGTCTGGGGCCGCGACCTGTCCGGCTACGACCCCGACGGCCCGCTGCCGGACGTCGACCCGGATCCGGAGTCCACGCTCGTGCAGGGCCGGGTGCGGGTCGCCGACCCCGTCGCCGTGGCCCGGAGATGGCGGGCGCTGTCCGAGGCGAAGGGACTCTCGATCCGTGAGACGGTCATCGAGTCGACGGGCCGGCAGTCCTTCGTGGGCTCCCCGGCGACGGTCGCGGCGGCCCTGGAGGAGTTCGTGACCGCGGACGCCGCCGACGGCTTCATCCTGGTGCCGCACCTCACCCCCGGCGGCCTCGACGACTTCGTCGACCGGGTCGTCCCGCTGCTCCAGGAACGCGGGGTCTTCCGTACGGAGTACGCGGGCACCACGCTGCGGTCGCATCTGGGGCTTCCCGAGCCCGTATGGAAGGGTGGGACACCATGACCACGGATCCCCAGCAGGACTGGCAGCACTGGCACGGGCAGCGCGAGGCGGCGGTCGCCTCCTCGTACGGCCCGCTCTCCCTCACGGGCACCCACTGGCTCGCGGACCTTCCCGAGGGCCGTGTCCCCGGCGTTCCCGGCGAGTGGCGGGAGGACGACGACGAGGTGGTCCTGACGGCCGCTGCCGAGGACGGGCTCACCGTCGACGGCAAGCCCTTCGCCGGTACGGTCCGGCTCACCGCCGACCACGGTCCGATCCACGAGTCCCGCGTCGAGTCGGCGGGCCGGCGGCTCGTGGTGCTGCGGCGCGAAGGGCTCTGGGCCGTGCGGGACTTCGACCCCGGCTCCGAGGCGCGGCGCGCCTTCCGGGGCATCGAGGCCACCCCGTACGACGAGCGCTGGGTGGTGCCCGGCGTGTTCCGTCCGTACGAGCGGGCGCGCAGCGTGCGGGTCGAGAACGCCGACGGCCGGGAGCGCGGCCTCGGTCTCTCGGGGGAGCTGGTCTTCGAGCTGCACGGCGGTGAGCACGTCCTCCAGGTGGCCGTCGAGGACGACGGTTCCCTGTGGGCGGTCTTCGCGGACGCCACCAGCGGGCGGGACAGCTACCGCTTCCGTTTCCTGCGGCCGGAGGCTCCGGCGGCGGACGGTTCGGTGACGGTCGACTTCAACCGCGCGCTGCTGCCGCCGTGTGCCTTCGCGGACCACTTCATCTGCCCCTTCCCGCCGCCCGGGAACACGCTGGACACGGCGGTGCCGGCCGGGGAGCGGCGATTGAAGGGGGTCTGACCAGGCCTTTCGCGGTACAGGTACGGATGACGGGCGCCCCCGGCCAGGACGGCCGGGGGCGCCCGTGCGTACGGCGGTCTTGTGCGTCCGCTCCGGGAGGGCCACTATCACAAGCGGCGCATGTCAGGGACACGTCACTTGACGGCGCCTCATGGGCCCACCACCCGGGGCCGCTCCGCTTCCCGGCAGGACGGGAGACCGCCGGCACCGAGGTGACCCGCACGGACACCCACTGATCCCCCCCACAGGAGGAACAAGAAGTGACCACCCCCACGAAGAAGTTCCGGCTGCTCGCCCTCGCTGCCGGCCTCGTCGCCGCCGCCGCGACGCTCGGCGTCCCCACCGCCAGCGCCGACTCCGCACGGACGTTCAGCGCCACCCGGCTCTCCGCCGCGAGCGACGCCGTCCTCGCCGCCGACGTGGCCGGCACCGCCTGGCGCGTCGACACCGTGACCGGCCAGGTCGTCGTCACCGCCGACTCCACCGTCTCCCCGGCCGAGATCGCCAAGATCAAGCGCCAGGCCGGAGCCGACGCCGGAGCGCTGCGCATCGAACGCACCCCCGGCACCTTCAACAAGCTGATCTCCGGCGGCGACGCCATCTACGCGAGCAGCTGGCGCTGCTCGCTCGGCTTCAACGTCAAGGACAGCGCGGGGAACTACTACTTCCTCACCGCCGGCCACTGCACGGACGGCGCGGGCACCTGGTGGTCCAACTCCTCGCACACCACCGTCCTCGGCACCACCGCCGGGTCGAGCTTCCCGACCAACGACTACGGCATCGTCCGCTACACCAACACCTCGGTGACCAAGTCCGGCGCGGTCGGCAGCGTCGACATCACCAGCGCCGCCAACGCCACCGTCGGCATGTCCGTCACCCGCCGCGGCTCCACCACCGGCATCCACAGCGGCACGGTCACCGGGCTGAACGCCACCGTGAACTACGGCGGCGGCGACATCGTCTACGGCATGATCCAGACCAACGTCTGCGCCGAGCCCGGCGACTCCGGCGGCCCGCTCTACTCGGGCAGCCGGGCGATCGGCCTCACCTCGGGCGGCAGCGGCAACTGCTCCTCGGGCGGGACGACCTTCTTCCAGCCCGTGACGGAGGCGCTGAGCGCCTACGGGGTCAACGTCTTCTGATCCCCGGCACCGAGAAGGCCCCCGCCGCCGGCGGGGGCCTTCCCGCCTTCCTCTACGCCTGGGGCTCGCCCACCTCCGAGGCGATCGGCTCCGCCTTCGGCGTCCGCTTCACCGAGGACAGCACCAGGGTGACGGCCGCGCCCACGATCGCCCAGACCGACAGGACCACCATCGAGGCGGTCATGCCGTTGCCCTTGAAGTACGCGATGGAGCGCGCCGCCCAGGTGCCCGCGCCCGGTGGCAGGTAGGGGCCGATCGCGCGCCAGAACGGCGGCAGCATGGGCAGCGGGAAGGCGCCGCCCGCGCTGGGGTTGCCGGCGATCACGATGAGCAGGATCGCCAGGCCGATGCCGACGATCCCGAAGACGGACTGGAGGGCGAGGGTGGCGGCGCCGACGGCGAAGACCACCAGGGTGCCCAGGCCCCACAGGGCCGCGATGCTGCCGGGCAGGGCGCCGAGGATCGGGCCGACGATGATCGCGCCGCCGAGTCCGCCGAGGGCCGAGTAGAGCGCCAGCACCCCGAGCCGGATGATCGCCCGCTCCCGGTTCGCGGGGCGGGAGCCCGCGCTGATCGCCAGGATCGCGGCGCAGATGTAGCCGCCGACGCACCAGCCGATGACCAGGTAGAAGGCGGAGAGCCCGTTGAAGTCCTGGGAGGAGGAGGGGGCCACGTCGACGGTCCGCACGAGACGCTCGTTGGCCGCCTCCAGCTTCGTGATCATCGCCTGCAGCGTCGCGGAGAGCACCTTCCCGCCGCCGGAGGCGACGAGCAGGGTGTCGGTGCGGCCCCGCGGGTCGACGATCAGGGCCCCGTCGATGTCACGGTCCAGGATCTGGTCCCGGGCCTCGGCCTCGTCCGCGACCACGCGCGGGTCGAGGGGGTCGCCGGGCAGCTGCTCCATCCGGTCCTTCAGGACGGTGGCGACCTGCTGCTGGGGGGCGACCACGCCGAAGGGGACGTCCGTGGGTTTCGGGTTGTGCAGGGCCCCGACGTACGAGGTGATGAACAGGAGCTGGAGGGCGAAGACGCCGACGACGAGCAGGGCGGCTCGGGGGGTCACGGCGCTTTTCAGTTCGTCGACGAGGCTCATGCCCCCCAGGCTCCGAGGCGGCGGGTGTTTCCGCAGGTGGGAGGCGCCCGAACGGGTTATCGTACGGATGTTCGAAAGTAGGCTACGCTGGTTCCGGGGGGTGGGAACACTTGTACGAATTCGATGCGGGAGTGCGGGAGGTGCACCGGCCGTGCCAGGTTTCACCCATCTGCACACCGCCTCGGGCTACTCCCTGCGCTACGGCGCCTCGCACCCCGAGCGCCTCGCCGCCCGCGCCGCCGAGCGCGGCATGGACGCCCTCGCCCTGACCGACCGCGACACCCTCTCCGGCGCCGTCCGCTTCGCCAAGGCGTGCGAGAAGGAAGGCGTCCGCCCCCTGTTCGGCGTGGACCTGGCGTACGAGACCGCCGTCCCCGAGCAGGCCCCCGCCGACCGGGGGTCCGCCCGCCGGGTGCCCGTCAGGGGCGGGGCCTTCGTCGACGAGTCCGCGCCCCGCGCCCTCTTCCTCGCCCGCTCCCGCACCGGCTGGGCCACCCTCTGCGCGATGATCACCGCCGCCCACGCCGGGGAGGCGGAGCGCCCCCTGCTGCCCGCGGCCGCCCTGGGCGGCGACGGCGTGTCCGTCCTGCTCGGTCCCGCCTCCGACGTGGGCCGCGCCCTCGCCGCCGGCCGCCCCGACCGGGCCGCCCGGCTGCTCGCCCCCTGGCGCGAGCGGTACGGCGACGGGCTCTGCCTGGAGGCCGTCCACCACGGGCGCCCGGGCACCGGGCCCGGCTCCCTGCGGCTCGCCGCCCGCACCGTCGGCTTCGCCGCCGAGCAGGGCGTCCGGCCCGTCCTCGGCAACGCCGTCCGCTACGCCGACCCCGGCCAGGGGCCGGTCGCCGACGTCCTCGACTCCGCCCGCCGCCTCGTCCCCGTCGACCCCCGCAAGGAGCTCGACAGCGGAGAGGCCTGGCTCAAGGGCGCCGACGACATGCGGGCCGCCGCCGAGCGGATCGTCGAGGCCGCGGGCTTCCGCCGGGACGCCGCCCACCGGCTGCTCGACCGGACCGCGGAGGTCGCCGCCGCGTGCCTGGTCGACCCCGAGGACGACCTCGGCATCGGATCCGCGCACTTCCCGGAGCCGTACCTCGTCGGCGCGGAGCACCGCACCGCCCAGCGCGTCCTCGCCTCCCGGGCCGCCGCCGGGATGGTCCTGAAGGGGTACGAGAAGCGGCGCGGCTACTGGGACCGGATGCACCGCGAGCTGGACGTCATCGCCCACCACGGCTTCGCCACCTACTTCCTGACGGTCGCCCAGGTCGTCGACGACGTCCGGTCCATGGGGATCCGGGTCGCCGCCCGCGGTTCCGGCGCCGGTTCCCTGGTGAACCACCTCCTCGGCATCGCCCACGCCGACCCGGTCGAGCACGGCCTGCTGATGGAACGGTTCCTCTCCAAGCGCCGCACCGCCCTGCCCGACATCGACATCGACGTGGAGTCCGCCCGCCGCCTGGAGGTCTACCGGGCGATCATCGACCGCTTCGGCACCGAACGGGTCGCCACCGTCTCCATGCCCGAGACCTACCGGGTCCGCCACGCGGTCCGGGACGTGGGCGCCGCCCTCTCCCTGGACCCGGCCGAGACCGACCGGATCGCCAAGGCCTTCCCGCACATCCGCGCCCGGGACGCGCTCGCCGCCCTCGACGAACTGCCCGAGCTGCGCGAACTCGCGGGCGAACGGGAGAAGTTCGGCCGGCTCTGGGAGCTGGTCGAGGCGCTCGACGCACTCCCGCGCGGCATCGCCATGCACCCCTGCGGAGTGCTGCTCTCGGACGCCTCGCTGCTCACCCGCACCCCCGTGGTCCCCACCAGCGGCGAGGGGTTCCCCATGTCCCAGTTCGACAAGGAGGACGTGGAGGACCTCGGGCTGCTCAAGCTCGACGTCCTCGGCGTGCGCATGCAGTCCGCGATGGCCCACGCCGTCACCGAGGTCGAGCGCGCCACCGGCACCCGGCCGGACATCGACGCGGTCCCGGAGGGCGACCCCGAGACGTACCGGCTGATCCGCTCCACCGAGACCCTCGGCTGCTTCCAGATCGAGTCCCCGGGCCAGCGCGACCTGGTCGGCCGGCTCCAGCCCGCGACCTTCCACGACCTGGTCGTCGACATCTCGCTCTTCCGGCCGGGCCCGGTCGCCGCCGACATGGTCCGGCCCTTCATCGAGGCCCGGCACGGCCGCGCCCCCGTCCGCTTCCCGCACCCCGACCTGGAGGAGGCCCTGAAGGAGACGTACGGCGTGGTCGTCTTCCACGAGCAGATCATCGAGATCGTACGGATCATGACCGGCTGCGACCGGGCCGAGGCCGACCAGGTCAGGCGCGGGCTCTCGGACCCCGGGTCGCAGGGCCGGATCAAGCTCTGGTTCGCCGGGCGGGCCTCGGCCCGGGGGTACGCCGACGAGGTCGTCGCCCGCACCTGGGAGATCGTCGAGGCCTTCGGCTCGTACGGCTTCTGCAAGGCGCACGCGGTGGCCTTCGCCGTGCCGACCTACCAGTCGGCCTGGCTCAAGGCCCACCACCCGGCCGCCTTCTACGCGGGACTGCTCACCCACGACCCCGGCATGTACCCCAAGCGGCTGCTGCTCGCGGACGCCCGGCGGCGCGGGGTGCCGGTGCTGCCGCTCGACGTGAACCGCTCGGCGGTCGCCCACCGTATCGAACTGGTGTCCGAGAAGCCCTCGGTGTGGGGCCTCCGGCTCGGCCTCGCCGACGTCCACGGCATCAGCGAGACCGAGAGCGCCCGCATCGAGGAAGGACAGCCCTACGCCTCCCTGCTCGACTTCTGGGAACGGGCCCGCCCGCGCACCCCCGTCGCCGAACGCCTCGCCCAGGTCGGCGCCCTCGACGCCTTCGGCGCCAACCGCCGCGACCTCCTGCTCCACCTCACCGAACTCCGCCGCATCCACCGCGGAGCCGCCTCACACGGCGGCCAACTCCCGCTCGCCCAGGGCGGGAAGACCGCCCCCGTCGGCCTGCCCGACCTCGACGACACCGAACGCCTCAGCGCCGAACTCGGCATCCTCGGCATGGACGCCTCCCGCCACCTCATGAGCGACCACCACGCCTTCCTGCGCGAACTCGGCGTCGTCTCCGCACAGCGACTGCGCTCCACCGCGCACGGACAGACCGTCCTCGTCGCGGGAGCCAAGGCCGCCACCCAGACCCCGCCCATCCGCTCCGGGAAACGCGTCATCTTCAGCACCCTCGACGACGGCACGGGCCTGGTCGACCTCGCCTTCTTCGACGACGCCCACGAGCGCTGCGCCCACACCGTCTTCCACTCCTGGCTGCTCCTCGTCCGGGGCGTGGTGCAGCGGCGCGGACCGCGCAGCCTCAGCGTCGTCGGCTCCGCCGCCTGGAACCTCGCCGAACTGGCCGAACTGCGGTCCACCGGCGGCCTGGACGCGGTGGGGGAGCGGCTGTCCGAGACGGCCCCCGCCGGCGGGAGCGCCGACACCGGCCGCCGGATCACGATGTCCACCGGCTACGAGATGAACCCCTGGGCCGACCTCAGACCGGCCGGGGAAGGCGCCGCGACGCCGTCGCGGAAGCTGTGGCACAGCAGCCCGGGGAGCGCGGGATGATCCTCTGCGTACGGTTCCGCCTGGAACCGGCGGACGAAGCGGTACTGCCCCGACTGGTCGACCTGCTCGGCGCGTTCACCCCCGTCGTCGAGGCCGCCCCGCCCTGCGAGGCGCTCGCCGACGTGCGCGGCGCGCTGCGCTACTTCGACCGGAGCCCCGCCGAACTCGCCTCGGTCATCCGGGTCCGCGCGCTCGCCCTGCACGGCGTCGACTGCGTCATCGGCGCCGGGCCCAACCCGATGCTGGCCCGGCTCGCGGCCCGCGAGGCCAGGCCAGGCGCCACCCTGGTCGTCGAGGACCCGGCGGCCTTCCTGCGCGACCGGCCGGTCGCCGTCCTCGACGGCGTCGGCCGCGCCACCGCCCGTACCCTCTGCGGCTACGGACTCGACTCCGCGGGCCGTGTCGCCGACGCGCCGCTCGCCGTGCTCCAGCGGCTCGTCGGCGCGAAGGCCGGCCGCGAGCTGTGGGAGAAGGCGCGGGGCATCGACCGCACCCCCGTCGTCCCGAACGCGGTCTCCCGGTCGATCGCCGCCGAACGCGCCTTCCCGCACGACGAGACCGACCGGACCGCGCAGCGCAGGGCCCTCCTCTCGCTCGCCGGGGAGCTGGGCGCCCGGCTGCGGACCGAGGCCCAGGTCTGCCGCTCGCTCGCGGTCACCGTGCGGTACGCCGACCGCAGCAGCACGACCCGGAGCCGCACCCTGCCCGAACCGACCGGCCACACGGCGGCGCTCACCGCCCTCGCGTACGCCGTCCACGACTCCCTCGGCCTCCAGCGGGCCCGGGTGCGGGGCATCGCGCTGCGCGCCGAGGGCCTGCGGGACGCCGAGGGCGCCGCGCACCAGCTCTCCCTGGACCCGGCGGACGAGAAGACCCGGCGGATCGAGGCGGTGGCGGACCGGGCACGGGCGAGGTTCGGCCCGCGGGCGATCCTCCCGGGCTCACTGGCGGCCTGAACGCGCCGGCGATCCTCCCGGGCTCACTGGCGGCCTGAACGCGCCCCCGTGACGACACCTCACTTTTTACCGACGCGTAACTTCCCAGCCGAGGCTACCCGTGCGTAATTTGGCTGGAGAGCATCCCCCACTTGTGGTCCGGACCGCAGGGCACAGCACCCCCACCTTCCCCTTGAGCCGCAAGGAGATCGCCCGATGCTGTCCGCGAAGTACTGGAAGCGCACGGTCAGAGCGCTGTCCGTCCTGCTCCTGACCGCCGCCGCCACCCTCGCCCCCACCGCCGCCGCCCAGGCCGCCGCCGCCCCCAGCCGCGGCTGGAACGACTTCTCCTGCAAGCCGTCCGCCGCGCACCCGCGCCCCGTCGTCCTCGTCCACGGCACCTTCGGGAACTCCGTCGACAACTGGCTGGCCCTCGCCCCCTACCTGGTCAACCGGGGCTACTGCGTCTTCTCCCTCGACTACGGCCAGCTGCCGGGCGTCCCCTTCTTCAACGGGCTCGGCCCCATCGCCGCGTCCGCCGGGCAGCTCGACACCTACGTCGACCGGGTCCTCGCCGCCACCGGAGCCCCCGAGGCCGACCTCGTCGGACACTCGCAGGGCGGCATGATGCCCCGCTGGTACCTCAAGTTCCTCGGCGGGGCCGAGAAGGTGAACACACTCGTCGGCATCGCCCCCGACAACCACGGCACCACCCTCCTCGGCCTCACCAAGCTCCTGCCGTACTTCCCCGGCGCCGAGGACCTCATCAGCTCCACTACCCCGGGCCTCGCCGACCAGATCGCCGGCTCGGCCTTCATCACGCAGCTCAACGAGGGCGGCGACACCGTGCCGGGGGTCCGCTACCACGTCATCGCGAGCCAGTACGACGAGGTCGTCACCCCGTACCGCTCCCAGTTCCTGAACGGCCCGAACGTCACCAACGTCCTCATCCAGGACAAGTGCGCGCTCGACCTCTCCGAGCACGTGGCGATCGGCACGGTGGACCGGGTCACCTTCCACGAGGTGGCCAACGCCCTCGACCCGGCCCACGCGACCCCGACGACCTGCCTCTCGGTGGTCGGCTAGCCGCGGGTCCGGCGCCGCCGGGCCGTCGAGAACAGCAGCGCCGCACCCAGCGCGAGCCCGGCGGCGCCGCCCACCGCGACGAACGGGGTGGCGGCGTCGCCACCCGTCTCCGCCAGCTCCACACCCGTGGCGGGGGCGGGCGCGCCGGACACCGGAGCGGGCGCGGAGGCGCCGGCCGTCGTCCCGTGCCCACCGTGCCCGCCGTGCTGGACCGTGGACTTGTCCGCACCGGCCTGGATCTGCTCGTCGGTGGGCGCGGAGGGGGTCGGGGCCGGCGCGGTCGAGGCGGGCGGGGCCGAGGCCGGCGCGGTCGTCGCGGGGGCCTTCGTCGCCGGGGGCGTACCGCCGCCGGTGTCCTTCCCGAACACCACGTCGGAGCAGGTGTAGAAGGCCTCGGGGGAGTCGGAGCGCTGCCAGATCGAGTAGATGAGGTGGCGGCCGGACTTCTTCGGCACGGTCCCCCGGAACACGTAGTCGCCGCTCTGCATCCCCGGGTCGGTCACCGTGACGAACGGCTTCGCCTCCAGGTCCGACCACCTCAACGGCTTCGACGGGTCGTACCCGTCCTTCGTGACGTACAGCTCGAACGAGCCCTTGTGCGGGGCGGTCCCCTTGTACCGGAAGGTGTGCGCACCGGCCGCCATCGGGCTCGCCGGCCAGTCGGCCCGCGCGAGGTCGAGCCCCCGGTACTTGTCGTTGCCCGCGCTGCACAGCTTGCCGTCCGGGATCAACTGCCGGTGCTGCCCGGCCGCGTTGGCGATGTTCACCGCGTTCCAGTCGTAGAACGCCTGCGTCCCGCTCGCCGCCACGGCCGCCTTGCACGCCGCCGACTTCGGCGCCTCGGGCCCCTCCGCGTAACAGGCCGCGACCCGGCTCACCGGATCGGTCATCGACCCGTGCGCGAACGCCCCGGGCGCCCCGGCGATACCGGACAGGACCAGAGCGGCGGTGACGACGGCCGTGGCCGTACGACGAGAGGTCATGGGGGGACAGCTCCTTCACGAGGGCGGTGTGGGGGGTTGTGAGGAAACTAGCCCCGGAAGAAGCACTGATGGCGGCCCTTAGGGCGGCGTTAAGGCGCAGGAAAGAGGCCCCTGAGGAACACCTACCCGAGCCGGCGGTAGCGGCGTTCCGGGCGGCCCGTGCCGCCGTAGCGGAGGGTGACTTCCGCGCGGCCCGTCTCCGCGAAGTACTCCAGGTAGCGGCGGGCGCTCACGCGGGAGAGGGAGCCCGCCTCCGCGCACTCCGTGGCCGACACGCCCTCCGGGTGGGCCCGGAGCACCGAGTCGACCAGGTCCGCCGTGTGCGCGGCGAGGCCCTTCGGGAGCTCGCGGGAGCCGCGGGGCCGGGCGCCGAAGATCTGGTCGACGTCCTCCTGGCGGGCCTCGTCGAGCTCGTCGAGGCGGCTGCGGAGGGAGGCGACGTGCCGCAGCTGCTCGTGCAGGGCGGCCTGGGTGAACGGCTTGATCAGATAGTGCAGGGCGCCCGCGCGCAGCGCCGAGCGGATCGTGCCGACGTCCCGGGCGGCGGTGATGAACAGCGCGTCCATGCCCAGGCCCGCCGCGCGCAGCTCCCGCAGCACCCGGACCCCGTCCATGTCGGGCAGGAACACGTCGAGCAGCACCAGGTCGGGGCGGAGCCGGTCGGCGGCGCGGAGCGCCTCGGCGCCGCTGTGCGCGACCCCGGACACGGTGAAGCCCGGCACCGCCGACACATAGCGGCAGTGCAGCCTGGCGACCATGAAGTCGTCGTCAACGACCAGCACCTTCGTCACGCCGACCCACGCTAGGTCCCGACCACAACGACCACAACGTCCGTTGATTGCGGAAGAGAGACAGCTTGTTCACGCGCGGGCAACATGTGGGCCACCTCACACCCCCTTCCCCTGCTATCAGAGAGGCGGCTGCACGTGCGGTTGCGCACCCCCTTCGCCCTCCTCGGGGCGGCCCTCCTGGTGCTCGTGGGCCCACCGCTGCTCAGCCCGGGCACCGGCTCCGACACCGGAACCGCCATACCCGGCCTGCGCTTCATGGTCCCCAACACCCCCGGCGGCGGCTACGACATCACCGCCCGCACCGCGGCGAAGAACGCCGAGGAAGCCGGTCTCACCGGCGACATCGAGGTCTTCAACCTGCCCGGCGCGGGCGGCACCGTCGGCCTCACCCGGCTCGTCGGCGAGCGCGGCGACGGCCGCCTCGCCATGTCCATGGGCCTCGGTGTCGTCGGCGCCGTCCACACCAACAAGACCCCCAGGACCCTCGCCGACACCACCCCGATCGCCCGGCTCACCGAGGAGCAGGACATCGTCGTGGTCGGCAAGGACTCCCCGTACAGGACGATCCAGGACCTGCTCGCCGCCTGGAGGAAGGACCCCGGCAAGCTGCCCGTCGGCGGCGGCTCCTCACCCGGCGGCCCCGACCACCTCGCCCCGATGCTGATGGCGCAGGCCGCCGGGATCCCGCCGAAGGACGTCAACTACGTGCCCTTCGACGGCGGCGGCGAACTCCTCGCCTCCCTCCTCGGCGACAAGGTCGGCTTCGGCGTCTCCGGCGTCGGCGAGTACCTCGACCAGATCAAGGCCGGGGAGCTGCGCCTCCTCGCCGTCACCGGCGCCCAGCGGGTCCCCGGCCTCGACGCCCCCACGCTCCGCGAGGCCGGGCTCGACACCGAGTTCACCAACTGGCGCGGCATCGTCGCCCCGCCCGGTCTCTCCGACGCCGAGCGCGACAGGCTCGTCGCCCTCGTGACCGAGCTGCGGGACTCCCCGCAGTGGCGCGAGTCGCTGCGGGCCCACGGCTGGAACGACGCCTTCCTGCCCGGCGCGGAGTTCGGCACCTTCCTCACCGAGCAGGACCGGCGGGTCGGCTCCGTCCTCAAGGAGCTCGGACTGTGACCACCGTGAAGAACGTGTTGCGCGGGAGGTCCGAACTCGGCGTCGGCGTCCTCCTGTTCCTCCTCGGCGTCCTCGTCCTCACCGACGCCCTCACCCTCGACGCCGACGTCGTCGGCCGCGGCCCGGTCGGCCCCGCGACCGTGCCCCTCGTCGTCGGCTGCGGCCTCCTCGTCGTCGCCGTCCTCCTCACCGTCGACGTACTGCGCGGCGGCCGCGGCGAGGCCGAGGGCGGCGAGGACGTCGACCTCTCCGAACCCGCGGACTGGCGCACCGTCCTGCTCCTGACCGGCGTGTTCCTCGCCTTCGCCGTCCTCATCGGCCCCCTCGGCTTCCCCGTCGCCGGCGCCCTCCTCTTCTGGGGCGCGGCCCACGCCCTCGGCAGCCGCCACCTCACCCGCGACCCGCTGATCGCGGCCGCCCTCTCGCTCCTCACCTACGCCGTCTTCGACAGGCTGCTCGGCGTCCCCCTGCCCGGCGGCCCGCTGATGGGAGTGATCTGACCCGTGGATTCCCTGAACTCCCTCATCGACGGCTTCGGCACCGCCCTCACCCCGATGAACCTGCTGTGGGCCGCGATCGGCGTGCTCCTCGGCACCGCCATCGGCGTCCTGCCGGGCATCGGCCCGGCCATGGCCGTCGCCCTGCTCCTCCCGGTGACCTACGGACTCGAACCGACCGGTGCGTTCATCATGTTCGCGGGCATCTACTACGGCGCCATGTTCGGCGGCTCCACCACCTCGATCCTCCTCAACACCCCCGGGGAGAGCGCGGCCGTCGTCGCCGCCATCGAGGGCAACCCCATGGCCAAGGCCGGGCGCGGCGCACAGGCCCTCGCGGCCGCCGCCATCGGCCACTTCGCCGGCGGCATGATCGGCACGATCCTGCTCGTCGTCCTCGCCCCGACCGTCGCCGCGCTCGCCGTCGACATCGGCGCCCCCGACTACCTGGCCCTCATGGTCCTCGCCTTCATCGCGGTGACCTCGGTGCTCGGTTCCTCGCGCGTCCGCGGCCTCGCCTCGCTGCTCATCGGCCTCACGATCGGTCTGGTGGGCCTCGACCAGATGACCGGGCAGCAGCGCCTCACGTTCGGCTCCCTCCAGCTCGCCGACGGCGTCGACGTCGTCATCGTCGCCGTCGGCCTGTTCGCGATCGGCGAGGCCCTCTGGGTCGCCGCGCACCTGCGCCGCACGGCCGGCGAGGCCATCCCGGTCGGCCGCCCCTGGCTCGGTCAGGACGACGTACGGCGCACCTGGAAGTCCTGGCTGCGCGGCCCCCTCATCGGCTTCCCCTTCGGCGCGATCCCGGCCGGCGGCGCGGAGATCCCGACCTTCCTCTCGTACGTGACGGAGAAGCGGCTCTCGAAGCACAGGGACCAGTTCGGCAAGGGCGCCATCGAGGGCGTCGCGGGACCCGAGTCCGCCGCCTCGGCCTCCGCCGCCGGCACGCTCGTCTCCATGCTGACCCTGGGCCTCCCCACCACCGCCGTCGCGGCCGTGATGCTGGCCGCGTTCCAGCAGTACGGCATCCAGCCCGGCCCGCTGCTCTTCGAGCGGGAACCCGAGCTGGTGTGGGGCCTGATCGCCTCGCTGTTCGTCGGCATGGTGCTGCTGCTCGCGCTCAACCTGCCGCTCGCGCCCGTCTGGGCCAAGCTGCTGCGCATCCCGCGCCCGTACCTGTACGCCGGCATCCTGTTCTTCGCCGCCGTCGGCGCGTACGCGGTGGGCGGCGAGGCGCTCGACCTGGTCGTGCTGCTCGTGATCGGCCTGATCGGCCTCGGCATGCGGCGCTACGGCCTGCCGGTGCTGCCGGCCGTCATCGGGGTCATCCTCGGCCCGGCCGCCGAACAGCAGCTGCGCCGCGCCCTCCAGATCAGCGACGGCTCCCTGACCGGCCTGGTGGACACCCCGTTCGCGGTCACCGTCTACTCGGTCGTCCTCGTGCTGCTCGCCTGGCCGCTGGTGAGGAAGGTGACCGCCCGGCGTGCCCCGCACTGATACGACGGTATGCGCGGTGGTGTCCAACTCGCCCCCGATGGGGTGAGATTCGGACAGGAGGCGACCGGATCCGGTATCCCTGGCGGGCAGCACCTTCCCCCCACCCCCGAAGGGACCCCCACCATGCGCGTCCGACTCGTCCTCGCCGCAGCAGTCCTGCTGACCGCCGCCGTCGCCCCTCTCGCCCACGCGCGAGGGGCCGACGGCCTCACCGTCGACGAGTACGGCACCCTCGCCGCCGACGCCACGGTCACCGTCTCCGGCACGTACCGCTGCCTCGACGACAGCGAAGGCCCCGTCTTCGTCAGCTCCACCCTCAAGCAGAGCAGCCGCTCCATCGGGATCGGCGGCACCCGCGCGGTCTGCGACGGGCACGTCCACACCTGGGCCAACAGCGCCGTCGTGAAGGACCCCGTCTACAAGCCGGGCGCCGCCCGCGTGGAAGCCACCCTCCTCCAGCTCGCGGCCGGCGAGTCGGGCCTGCCGCTGCCCGGCTTCCTCGCCGCCGAGCAGGCGGACGTCGAACTGCGCTAGGGGGTGTCTTGTCGATCAGGCCGGATCGGCAAGAAGTCCCTCAGGCGAGCAGCTCGACCAGGCCGGATCGGCAAGACATCCCTCAGGCGAGCAGCTCGATCAGGCCCTGCCGGCCCAGCGCCTCCAGCTCGTCGAGGGCCACCACGGCACGTTCCGCCGCCTCCGGATCGGAGGCGGCGAGCCCGCTCGCCGCGAACTCGTCCTCGTCGAGCCGCAGCACCTCGCTGCCGTCCGCCGACACCCACAGGTCCAGGTCGAGGTCCTCGACCAGCACCCCGGAGCCGTCGATCACGGCCGGCCTGGTGATGTCGCAGTACCAGCCCTTCAGGGCGCCCTCGGCCGACCACACCTCCTTGACCGTGAACCAGCGGTCGCTCCAGTAGTGCTCCACGAACACGTCACCCGGCTCGAACCGCACGAAGCCGAAGTCCCGCACCCCCTCGGCCGCCCACGGGGCGCGCACGGACAGCCGGGCACCCTCCTCCGCCAGCACCTCGGCCGGGTAACGGATCTTCGTCCGACCCGCCTTCGTCAGGGTGATCTCAACCGATCGTCCGGACATGCCGCACCTCCGTCGCGCCGATCTCGTAACCGAACCACTCGTTGATCGCCAGCATCGGGCCGTTGCCCGCGTCGTTGCTCGTGAAGGCCTCCACGCAGCCCGCGGCCCGCGCCCGGTGCAGCGAGGCGTTCTTGGCGAGCTTCGCGAGCCCCCGCCCCCGGAACGCGGGCGCGGTGCCGGTCATCCCCGAGGAGTACCGGCCCAGGCCGTCCGACTGCGCCGCGCTGAACGCCGCCGGCACCCCGTCGACCAGGACGACCGTCGTCAGCGCCCGGTCGAGCAGCGGATGGCCCCAGGTGGTCTCCAGCCAGTGGGCGTAGTCGTCCAGCTCCGCGCCCACGTCGCCCGGCTCGTCCGCCGTCGTCACCGCGTCCAGCTCGAACAGCGGCCGGGGATCGGCCGCGAAGTGCTCGGCCGTACGCAGCTCGACGCCGGCCGGCGGCTCCTCCAGCGGCGGCAGCGCGGCCGTCGTCAGGTCGAGCCGCAGGAAGTGCGCGCTGCGGCTGGGAGCGTACCCCCGCCGCTCGGCCCACGCCCGGCTCGCCGGCTCGTCCAGGACCCAGCTGTACAGCGTCCGCGCGCCCCGCTCGGCGAGGTGCTCCTCGGCGGCGCGCAGCAGCAGCGTCCCCGCGCCCAGGCCCAGGCGCTCGGGGTCCACGTACACGTTGACGGAACCGATCCCGGGCTCCGGGGCGTCGTGGGCGATCCTCAGCTGGACGGTCCCGATGACCTCGTCGTCCCCGGTCACGGCGACGAGGGGGCGGGCGTGGCTGTCGGGGTGGGCGTGTGCCCAGTCGAAGGCGAGTTGCTCGGCGGTCGCGAGCATGTAGGGCACCGCGGCCCGGCGGACCCGGGCGAAGCCCTCGGTGTCCCGGGGCCGTGCGTCACGGACGATCACAGTCATGTGGTGGCACGCTACGGGCGAGGGACGCACCGCCGCCTCCCCTTTTCGTGGGGGGTGGGGGCAGAATCGGCGGGGTGACACTCACCATCGCCGTGGACCACGGATCCACCACCGCTCCCTACGAACAACTGCGGGCCCAGATCTCGGAGCGGGCCCGGTCGGGCAGACTGCCGGTCGGATACAAGCTGCCGACGGTTCGGGGGCTCGCGGAGCAGCTCGGCCTCGCAGCGAACACGGTCGCCAAGGCGTACAAGGCACTGGAGGCGGACGGCGTCATCGAGACGCGCGGACGCCACGGCACCTTCGTCGCCGCCGCCGGTGACGCGGCGACCCGCAGGGCCGCCTCGGCCGCCGCCCAGTACGCCGAGGAGGCCCGCCGGTTGGGCCTCAGCCGCGAGGCCGCGGAGGCGGCCCTGAACGAGGCCCTCCGGGCGGCGTACGACGACTGAGGGCCGCTACAGGTAGAGCCCCGCCCCCGCGGTGCGGGGCTCGGGGAGGTCCGCCGGGGGCGTGCCGCGGCGCAGCGCGAACAGTTCCGCCAGCGTCGCGCCCTCGCGCGGCACGTCCTCCTCGCGGCCGAGCCACTCCACCGACTCGGCCCGGCTCAGCGGTCCGACCTCGATCCGGGCCAGGCAGCGGCCGGGCCGCACCACCGCGGGGTGCAGCCGCTCCAGGTCCTCGTTGGTGGTGACCCCGACCAGGACGTTGCGCCCCTGGCCGAGCAGTCCGTCCGTCAGGTTGAGCAGCCGCGAGAGGGCCTGCCCCGCCGTGTGCTTCGCCCCGCCCCGGATCAGCTCGTCGCAGTCCTCCAGGAGCAGCAGCCGCCACCGCTCCTTCGACGTCCCGTCGTCCTCGCCGATGGCGATGTCCATCAGGTACCCGATGTCGTTGAAGAGCCGCTCCGGGTCGAGCACGCAGTCCACCTGGCACCAGTCCTGCCACGACCGCGCCAGGGTCCGCAGCGCCGAGGTCTTGCCGGTGCCCGGCGGGCCGTGCAGCAGCAGGAGCCGTCCGGTGACGTCCTCCGGGGTGATCTTCATCAGCCGGTCCATCGAGTCGGCCACCGGCGCCGCGTAGTTGGGCCGCACCTCCTCCCAGGTCCCGGCGCTGATCCGGCGGGTCATCCGGCGCGGGCCGCGCTGCGGAGCCACGTACCAGAAGCCCATGGTCACGTCCTCGGGCTCCGGCTCGGGCTCGTCCTTCGCCCCCTCCGTGGCCTCGTCGAGGATCCGCTTCGCGAGCTCGGGGTCGGTGGCCGTGACGGTCACGTCCGCACGCCGGTTCCAGCGCGAGGAGAGGATCGTCCAGCCCTCGCCCTCGGCGAGCACCGAGCTGCGGTCGTCGTCCTTCGAGGCCCGCAGCACCCTCGCGCCCTCGGGGAGCAGCGTGGCGTCGGGTCTGGCCCGGTCGAGGGTGGTGCTGTGCGCGTGCGGCTGCTCCCCGGTCGCGAAGCGGTCGAGGAACAGCGCGTCCAGGACGTCCCCGGGCGAGTCGCTGTCGTCGAGGTTGACGATGACGGGCAGCGACGCGGCCGGCGGCTGCCGAAGTGCGGACGGTACGGCGGGGGTGTCAGACATGGCGCCCATGATCCGACACGGCACGGGGCCGCGCACCGGGTTTTGCGAGCCGGCCGTGAGCGGATGACCCGCCGCGTGAAGTGGCTGGATCTCGATGGTCCCTGACGGAGGATCGGGAGCTGTTCACCCCCAGTTTTGACATGAACACTTCCGGTCCGGTGGATCCGATGCTACTACCTGGTAACGCAGAGATCCTGCTACAGGGAGGTTCCATGAGACTGTCCCGTTTTGCCGCCCTTTCGTCCTCGCTCCTGCTCGGTGCCGTCCTCGCCCTCACCGGGGCGGGCGCGGCCCAGGCGGCCGAGAGCGCCGCACTCGACTACGTGGCCCTGGGGGACTCGTACTCCTCCGGTGTCGGCTCCGGGAGTTACGACAGCGCCAGCGGCGACTGCAAGCGCTCCACGAAGGCCTTCCCGGTCCTCTGGAAGAACGCGAACGCCCCCTCCTCCTTCGCGTTCACCGCCTGCTCGGGCGCCCGAACGGGTGATGTGACCGCGAATCAGCTCGGACCCCTCTCGGCCGCCACTGACCTGGTGTCCATCACGATCGGGGGAAATGACGCCGGTTTCGCCGACGTCATGACGACCTGTGTGCTCCAGTCCGAAGCCACCTGCATCAGCCGTGTGAATCAGGCCAAGGCCTATGTGGACAGCACGCTCCCCGGCAAGCTCGACTCCGTCTACAACGCCATCAGCGGCAAGGCGCCCTCGGCCCACGTCGTCGTCCTCGGCTACCCGCGCTTCTACCAGCTCGGCGGCAGCTGCGTCGCCGGCCTGAGCGAGAACGAGCGCAGCGCGATCAACGGCGCCTCCGACTACCTCAACGCCGCCGTCGCCAAGCGCGCGGCCGACCACGGCTTCACCTTCGCCAGTGTCGTCCCGGCCTTCACCGGACACGAGATCTGTTCGGGCTCCGCCTGGCTGCACAGCGTCAACTGGCTGAACATCGGCGAGTCGTACCACCCGACCGCCGCCGGACAGTCCGGCGGCTACCTGCCCTCCTTCAGGAGCGCGGCGTAGCCGTCCCGCCCCCGGCGCCCGAGGCGCCGGGCCGCGCCGGAGCGGTGCTCGCGCCACCGCCCGGCCCCGGCCCGGTGTCCGGTCCCTCGTCCCGCACCGCCTGATACGTCAGCACGCCCGCGATCAACAGCGCCCCGGCGATCCCGGCCGCAAGGACCGGCCCCCGTCGGGGCGCCGTCCGTCGCGGCGCCTTCCGCGGCGCCGGCGCCGGCGGCGTCCCGGCCCACGCCGCGCTACCGGTGTCCTCGCCCCGCCCCGTCCGGGCCGGGGTGGCGGAGGGCCCCGAAGGCGGCGTGGACCTCGGGGCGGCGCCCCCCGCCACCCGGCGCAGCTCGCGCTCCACCTGATCGGCCGTCATGGCGGGCTCCTCGCCCGTCAGCGCGTCGACCACGGCGCCCAGCGGGCCGGAGCGGTCGTCCGCCGCCGCGTCGAGGAGCACGCCGAGCGCACGCAGATCCGACTCCGGGCCGGTGTCCCCGGGGGCGCCGCCGAAGCCGGTCACGACGACCCGCCCGTCGTTCGCGAGGAGCACCTGTCCCGGCCGCACGCCCCGGTGCGGCGCGCCCGCCTCCCGGGCGGCCCGCAGCCCGGCCAGGACCTCGGCGCCCATCCGCGCGGCCTCGCGCGCGGGCAGCGGGCCGCCCGCGTCCAGGGTCTCGGCGAGGGAGAGGCCGCGGACCAGCTCGGTCACCACCCAGGGCCGGCCGTCCTCGGTGGCCACCCCGAGGACCCGTACGACGGAGGGGTGGGAGATCCGGGCGGCGGCCCGCGCCTCGCGCTCCCGGCGCGCGTACAGCAGGAGCGCCTCGTCGGCCGGAAGGCCGGCCGGGGCGCGGAGCTCCTTGACCGCCACCTCGTGCCGGTCGGTCTCGTCCAGGGCGCGCCAGACGGTGCCCGTCGCACCCTCCGCGAGGACGTCGAGAAGCCGGTAACGACCCGCGATCACCGTCATGGATCCACGGTAGCCGAGGGGAGCCCTCCCGGCCCCGCTCCTGCGAGGGCCGCCCGCCGCCGGCCCCGGACGATCTTGGTGGTGGAGATCACACCGGTCCTCGTGGCCATGGGCGGCGGTCCGGAGTGCAGGATGGTTCGTGACGGTTCGGCAGGTGTTCGAGCGCTGTCCAACTCGCCCTGGAATCAGATGGATTCGGACAGTCACCGTCAACCCCCGTACGAGTGCGGTGAATCCCGCCGCCGGGATACACGGGTGTCACGATGGGGCGATAGGGTTAACCTGCCCGGGCCGGGTGCCCTTGTACGGGTGGGGAGTGACATGGAACAGATAGCAATGCGCAGCAGGCCGCGAGTGCCTGCCATCACCTGCGGGAGCAGCGCGACCAGTTCGCGACTCGACCGCCATCTCGCGGTGCTCGGCGGTCCCGCCGTGCCCCAGCGCGAGGTGGCCGAGGCGACGCTGCTCATGAGGGAACTGACGGCGCGTACGCACGAGGCACCGGTGCACAGTCACCGCAGCCGCAGCGCGCGGGTCTCGCTCTTCGCCCCGCTCCGTCGCCTGCGCCGCTCGCTCTTCGGCACGCGCCACTAGCCGTACGGCCCGGCCAGCCCGTACGGCCCGCTTCCCGTACGACCCGGCCGCCCGTACGGCCCCGACCACGACCCCGCCGGACGTGTCCCCGCCCGTCCGGCGCTCCGTCGTGCCCCGGGGGCCGTACACCCCGCAATCGAGCCCGGAGGCGCGAGGCCGTACCTTCCCGCGCCCTCCCCGTCAGGCGATCACCCCCGCGCTCCGCAGCTCCTTCACCTCCGCCTCCGGCACCCCGAGTTCGGCGAGCACCTCGTCCGTGTCCTGGCCGAGGGCCGGGATCCGGTCCATCCGCGGCTCCGGCGCGTCCGGGAACACGATCGGCGGGAGCAGCGAGCGCAGCGGACCGGCCGGGGACTCCACGTCCCGCCAGCGGTCACGTGCCGTCAGCTGCGGATGGTCCGCGAGCTCCGCGACCGAGTTGAGCCGGGCGCAGGCGATGCCCGCCGCGTCCAGCCGGGCCAGCGCCTCGTCCGCCGTCAGCGGCGCCAGCGCCGCCGCGACCGCCGCGTCCGTCGCCGCGCGCCCCGCGACCCGTGCCGTGTTCGTCGCGAACTCCGGCGCCTCGGCGAGTTCGGGCCGGCCGAGGACCTGTTCGGCGAGCCGCCGCCACTCGCGGTCGTTCTGTACGGAGAGCAGGACCAGGCCGCCGTCCGCCGTCGGATAGGCGTCGTACGGCGCGATCACGGCGTGCGCGAGCCCCGTGCGCGCCGGGGCCGCGCTCCCGTGCGTCCCGTGGTGCAGCGGATGCCCCATCCACTCGGCCAGCGAGTCGAGCAGGGAGACCTCCACCGGGCCGCCCCGGCCGGTCGTGCCGCGCCGTACGAGGGCCGCGAGGACGCCGGAGAACGCGTACATCCCGGCCGCGATGTCGGCGGCCGGGATGCCGGACTTGACGGGCTGTTCGGGCGTGCCGGTCACCGACACCAGGCCGGCCTCGCACTGCACGAGCATGTCGTACGCGCGCCGGTGGGCGTACGGTCCCTCCGCCCCGTACCCCGAGACGTCCACCGCGATCAGCCAGGGGTGCGCGGCGCAGAGGGTGGCGGCGTCGAGGCCGAGACGGGCCGCCGCGCCCTGGGCCAGGTTCTGTACGAAGACGTCGGCGCCGGCGACCATCCTCCGGACGAGCGCCAGGCCCCGGGGGTCCTTGAGGTCGACCGCCACCGACTCCTTGCCGCGGTTGCACCACACGAAGTGGGAGGCGAGTCCGCGGGCGGCCGTGTCGTACCCCCGGGCGAAGTCGCCGCCGTCGGGGCGCTCGATCTTGACGACGCGGGCGCCGAGATCGGCGAGCTGGCGGGTGGCGAAGGGCGCGGCGACGGCCTGCTCGACGGCGACGACGGTGACCCCGGCGAGGGGGAGGGGCTGACCGCCGTGCGAGAGGGGCTGAGAGTTCATGAGCGTCTGCCTACCGCCCCCGTGTGCCTCCTGTCATCAGGGCCTGCGTCACGCGGGCCCCGTCAGCCCCGGGCGTAGCGCCGCACGGCGAGCGGGGCGACGACGGCGAGGAGGCCGAGGGACCAGAGCAGCGCGCCCGCGACCGGGTGGGCGACCGGCCAGGCCGCGTCCGCCGGGACCGCCGCGTTCCCGAAGAGCTGCCGCACCGCCGTGGTGACGGCCGAGATGGGGTTCCACTCGGCGACGGTCCGCAGCCAGCCGGGCATGCCGTCGGTGGGGATGTACGCGTTCGACAGCAGCGGCAGCATGAAGGTGGCGCTGCCCAGCTGCCCGGCAGCCTCCTCGCTCTTCGAGGCGAGGCCCAGCAGGATGCCGGCCCAGGTCGTGGCGAAGCGGAAGAGCAGCAGCAGGCCGATGGCGCCCAGGGCCTCCGGGAGCGTGCCCTCGATCCGCCAGCCCATGGCGAGGCCGACGAGGAGCAGCGGCACCGTGCCGACGGCGCTCGCGAGGAGGTCGGCGAGGGCCTGGCCGAGGGGGACGGCGGCCCGGCTCACGGGCATGGTCCGGAAGCGGTCCATGACGCCCCGGTGCGCGTCCTGCGCGGCCTGGAACATGCCGGTCATCAGGCCGCCCGCCGCCGTCGCCACGAGCATGCCGGGCACCAGGAAGGCCCGGTACTCGGCGCCGGGAGCGGCGAGCGCGCTGCCGAACACGTACCCGAAGAAGAGCAGGAACACGATCGGCATCGTCTGGGTCAGGACGGTGATCGCGGGCGCGTGCCGGATCCGCTGGAGGTGGCGGCCGAGGACGGCGGTCCCGTCGTGCACGAGGGCGCTCACGCGACGAGCTCCTTCCGGTCGGTGAGGCGCAGGAACACCTCGTCGAGGGTGGGCGGACGCAGGGAGGCGTCGATGATGTGGACCCCGGCCGCGTCGATCTCGCGGACGATCCGGGGGAGGGTGAGCGTGCTGTCCGTGGTCACCGCGCCGACCGTGCGCCGCTCGGCGTCCAGGACGGGGGCGGAGCCGGTCAGCTGGTCGAGGACGGCGGCGGCCGCTCCGAGGGAGGACGGGTCGGCGAGGACGACCTCGGCGTAGCTGCCGACGAGCGCCTTCAGTTCGGCCGGGGTGCCGTGCTGCGCCGCCCGCCCCTCGTCGACCAGCACGATGTCGTCGGCGAGCCGGTCGGCCTCCTCCAGGTACTGGGTGGTGAGCAGCACGGTCGTGCCGTCGTCGGCCAGCTCCCGGACGGCGTCCCAGATCCCGTTGCGGCTGTGCGGGTCGAGCCCGGTCGTGGGCTCGTCGAGGAAGAGCACCCGCGGCGGTACGAGGAGGCTCGCGGCCAGGTCGAGGCGGCGCCGCATGCCGCCGGAGTAGGTGCGGGCGGGCCGTCCGGCCGCCTCGGTCAGGCCGAACCGCTCCAGGAGCAGGTCGGCGCGCGAGCGCGGGGCGCGCAGCAGCCGGGCGAAGAGCCGCAGGTTCTCGGCGCCGGTGAGGTCGCCGTCGACGGAGGCGTACTGCCCGGTGACGGCGATCCGCTTCCGTACCCCCGCCGGATCGCGCACCACGTCGTGGCCCGCGACGAGGGCGCTGCCCCCGTCCGGCCTGACCAGGGTGGTCAGGACGCGGACGGCGGTGGTCTTCCCGGCGCCGTTGGGGCCGAGGACGCCGCAGACCGTCCCCTCGGGCACGGCGAGGTCGAGCCCGCTGAGGGCGTGGACGTCGCCGTAGCGCTTCCGCAGACCTTCACTAAGTACAGCGTACGTAGTCGTCATGGCGCGACCCTACCCCACTACGTACGGCGTACGTAACTACGATGGTGGGCGAGGTGATGATCCATGGCGGGCCGAGCGGCCGAACCGGAAGTGATCTGGGCGCGGCCCGAGCGCACGGGCCGAGGCCCGAAACCGGCCTACAGCCGGCGGGACATCGTGGACGCGGCCGTCCGCGTCGCCGACACGGACGGCATCGACGCCGTCTCCATGCGCCGCCTCGCCGCCGAACTCGGCTGCGGCACCATGTCGCTCTACAACTACGTCCCCCGCAAGGAGGACCTCCACGAGCTGATGGTCGACGCCGTCAGCGGCGAGTACGAACTCCCCGCGGAACCGAGCGGCGACTGGCGGGCCGACATGACCGCCATCGCCCACCAGAGCCGCGCGATCATGTACCGCCACCCCTGGCTGCCCCGGGTCATGACCACCGCCTACGGCTTCAGCCCCAACGCCCTGCGCTTCCTGGAGTGGTGCCTCGGCTGCCTCGCCCCCCTGGACGTGCCCGCCGGACTCAAGATGCAGCTGATCGCCATGGTCAACGGCACGGTCATGGCGACCGTCGCCAACGAACAGGCCATCGCCGAACGCGCCCGCGGACTGCCCTGGTCCGAGGCGGAAGAGCAGGCGGTACGCGGCGCCTACCTGCGGGGACAGGTGGCCACCGGTCGCTACCCGCACCTCGCCGGACTGCTCGCCGCCGCGCCCGCCGCGCCCGTCGACGCCGACGAGGTCTTCGCGATGACCATCGCCCGCCTGCTGGAGTCCTTCGCACCGGGCACCTGATCAGAGCAGCATGATCAGAGCAGCATGAACTGGCCCTCAGGGCCCTCCTCCTGATGGTCCAGTACGGACGCGGGACGCCGGGCCCGGTCCGGCGGCGGCAGCACCCCGGCCGCGCGCAGTTCGGCCCGGCCCGCCGTCCGCCCGGAGAAGGCCGCCCGCTCCGGCTCCCGCGCCCCGAGCAGCGCGAGCACGGTGACCAGGTCGAGCAGCTCCGAAGTCCACTCCTGCGGCCAGGCCGCCGGGCCGATCGCCTCCAGGGAGCCGGGCTCCGCCGGGGCCGTCCGGTGCGCGAACCACTGGTCCAGGACCCGCACCCCGCCGACCCGGTACTCCCAGGCCTCCGCCGGTACGGGGGAGACCACACCCCCGCCGACGTCGAGCACCTCCGCCTCGGCGTCGTACGCCAGCGCGGCCGGCCGCGCCGGGACGGCCGCCCGCACATAGGGCCGGCGCCCGCCCGGCAGCCGGGGCCGCGTCCCGCTCAGGGCGCCGCGCAGCTGTACGTCGGCGAGCTCCCGGCCGAGCGCCACGCCCGCCGCCCACACCTCCGGGTCCCCCGGGAGCGGCACACGGCAGCCGGCGGGGGAGGGGAGGGCCGCCGCCACCGTCCACGCCAGCCAGTCCCGGGCGTCGACCCGGCACCCGTACCGCTCCCCGAGGAACTCCAGGAGCCCGGGCGCCAGATTGGGCTCGCGGCCCCCGGGACGCCGGAACAACGGCCGGATGCGGCCCGGGCGGCCCGCCGGGGAACGCCCCTCCGGAAGCGCGGCCGTCACCAGGAGCGCCGGTCCCGCCGCCCCCGGCACGTACCCCTGCTCGACCGCGAACAGCTGCGGCTCCCCGGCGACCCGCCACAGCTCCGGGCGGGCGGTGTCGATCAGCCGGTGGTCCGGCAGCAGCCACTGCTCGTCGAACGGCCCCTGCGCCACCCGTACCGGCTCCGGGCACGGCCCCGACTCGCGCGCGAACCTCGCCGTGCCGGTCCGCTGCCCGGGCAGCGCGCCCACCGCGCTCGCCGGGGTCCGCGCCCGGCTGGGCCGGAACAAGGCCTCCCGCTCGGCGCCCTCGGCGGCCACCAGCCGGTCCCAGCGGGCCCGCAGCGTCCGCGCGTCCGGGGCGACGATCCAGGACCGCCCGAACCTCAACGGAGCCACGGACCACGGCATCAGCTCGTCGAGGAGGGGCGCGTCGTCGACAGCTCCCGGGGCTTCCGTCACGCCCCGCATGCTAACGACAGCCTTCAGTGCGCTTCCACCGTCACCGTGAAGGAGAAACGGTCGCCGCGGTAGCGGATGCGGGCGACGTCGACGACCCGGCCGTCCTCGTCGTAGGTCACGCCCGTGTAGTGCAGGATCGGGGAGAGCAGCGGGACCTGGAGCAGTCCCGCCGTCTCCGGGTCCGCGAGGCGGGCCTCGACCGTGTCCGTGATGCGGCTGATCCGCACCCCCACCACGTCCCGCAGCACCTTCGTCATCGGCCAGCGCTCCAGATCCGCCGGGTCGATCGCGGCGGCGAGCTCGGGCCGCACCGCGTTCTCCGCCCAGTTCGTCGGCTCCCCGCTCTCCCCGTCACTGCGCAGCCGCCGGTACGCCACGACCTCCGGCACGTCCGGGAAGAACTCCGCCAGCTCCCCGGGCACCGGCTCGGTGCCGTGCCCGAGGACCGTCGTCCGCTCACCCGACTGCTGCGCCACGATCGCGTCGATCGAGCCGAGCAGCCGGCGCGGGGTGGACCGCCGCGCCCCCGGCTCGATGAAGGTCCCGCGCCGCCGGTGCCGGCTGATCAGGCCCTCCTCCTCCAGCTCCTTGAGGGCCTGGCGCATGGTCAGCACGCTCACGCCGTAGTGGGCCGCGAGCTGCTCCTCGGTGGGCAGCCGCAGCGAGGCGTCGGGCGTGCGGCCCAGTATCGAGGCGCGCAGCGACTGCGAGACCTGATACCAGAGCGGCAGCTTGCGGTTCAGGACCAGCGAGTCGGGGGCGAAGGCGGTCACGGGTTCTCCGTACGAAGGCTACGGGCTTACGGCCGAGACACTACGGCCGGAAGTGGCGCTCAAGACCCTGCCATACGTCGTCGTATCCCTTCTGCAGATGGTCGGCGGCCGCCGCCTGCGGGGTCGCGGTCACCGGCCAGCGGGTCTCGAACATGAAGGCGAGGCCGTCGTCGATCTTCTGCGGCTTCAGCTCGGCGGCGCTCGCCCTGTCGAAGGTCTCCCGGTCCGGGCCGTGCGCGGACATCATGTTGTGCAGCGAGCCGCCGCCCGGCACGAAGCCTTCCGCCTTGGCGTCGTACGCGCCCTCGATGAGGCCCATGTACTCGCTCATCACGTTCCGGTGGAAGTACGGCGGGCGGAAGGTGTCCTCGCCGACCAGCCAGCGCGGGGCGAAGACCACGAAGTCGACGCCCGCGAGCCCCGGCGTGTCGGAGGGCGAGGTGAGGACCGTGAAGATCGACGGATCGGGGTGGTCGTACGAGATCGTCCCGATGACGTTGAAGCGGCGCAGGTCGTAGACGTACGGGGTGTGGTTGCCGTGCCAGGCGACGACGTCCAGCGGCGAGTGGCCGTACGTCGCCGACCAGAGGTTGCCGCAGTACTTGTTGACCACCTCGACCGGGCCCTCGACGTCCTCGTAGGCGGCGACCGGCGCGCGGAAGTCACGGGCGTTGGCGAGGCCGTTGGCGCCGATCGGGCCGAGGTCCGGGAGCTGGAACGGCGCGCCGTAGTTCTCGCAGACGTACCCCCGGGCCGTCTCGTCGAGGAGCTCGACGCGGAAGCGGACACCGCGGGGGATCAGCGCCACCTCGCCCGGATGCGCGGCGAGCAGGCCCAGCTCGGTGCGGAGGAGGAGGCCGCCGCGCTCCGGGACGATCAGCAGCTCGCCGTCGGCGTCGCCGAAGACCCGCTCCATGGAGGCGTTGGCGTGGTACAGGTGCACGGCCATGCCGGTGCGCTGCGTCGCGTCGCCGTTTCCGCCGAGGGTCCACAGGCCGGCCAGCCAGTCCGTGCCCGGGGCCGGCTCGGGCAGGGGGTTCCAGCGCAGCCGGTTGGGGTCGGGCACGGTCTCGGTGAAGGGCGCGCCGGCGAGCGCGCCGTTGTCGATCCGGGCGAAGGGCGGGTGGGCGGCCGAGGGGCGGATCCGGTAGAGCCAGGACCGGCGGTTGTGGGACCGGGGCTCGGTGAAGGCGCTGCCGCTGAGCTGCTCGGCGTAGAGGCCGAGGGGGGCGCGCTGCGGGGAGTTCCGGCCGTCCGGCAGTGCGCCGGGGACCGCCTCCGAGCTGTGCTCGTTGCCGAAACCGGTGCTGTACGTGAGCGCCTCGGCCGTCTTCCTGGCCTGCTCCGTGGTCATCGCCCGCTCCTGTCCTGAGGCCTTCGTGAGGCCCTGTCCTGAGGCCCTGCACTGAGTCCGCAAGGGAATCCTATGGATGACCGTAGGATTCCGCGCGTCCTACGTCAACGGGCACTCCTTCGCCGTGGTCGATCCGATGCGTGCACGACGGGGTCAGAAAGATGAACATTGCTCTACTCTCACGCGCATGTCGTGGACCCGAAGGTTCGTCTCCGTGCTCTCGGTCGTGCTCGTGGCGCTCGCCGCAGCCCTGTTCACCGCTCCCGGCGCCTACGCCCACGAGGAGCGGCCCGTCACCCTTCCCGACGGAACCGGCAGCGTGCCGACACTCCGCACCGGCGAACCCGACCTCCTCGTCTGCAAGACCGACCGGGCCGACTTCGAGCGCCGGATCTCCGGCTTCCCGGCCGCCCTCAAGGCCCGCAACCTCGCCCTCTTCGAACGCTGCGCCCGCACCGGCCACCGCCACCTCCAGCAGGCCGTCGACGCCGTCCGACGACCCGGCCTCACCATCGCGATCCTTCCCGGCCTCTACGAGGAGGAGCCCTCCCTGCCGCCGCCCACCGGCGCCTGCGCCACCCTCAAGGCCCCCAAGTCCGCGCTCGGCTACCAGATCCTCAGCTACGCGCAGCAGCTCCAGTGCCCGCACAACCAGAACCTGGTCGCGATCCTCGGCAAGAAGAACCTCCAGATCGAAGGCACCGGCGCCTCCCGCCTCGACGTCATCGTCGACGCCAAGTACCAGAAGCTCAACGCGATCCGCGCCGACGGCTCCGACGGCGTCTACTTCCGCAACTTCACCGCCCAGCGCACCACCTTCAACTCGCTGTACGTCCTCGCCGCCGACGGCTTCGTCATCGACGACGTCCTCACCCGCTGGAACGACGAGTACGGCTTCCTGACCTTCGCCTCCGACCACGGCCTCTACAAGAACTGCGAGTCCTACGGGAACGGTGACTCCGGCATCTACCCCGGCTCCGCCTCGAACATCAACGACGGCTTCGGCTACGACGTCCCCCGCTACTCCATCGAGATCACCGGCTGCCGCAGCCACCACAACATGGTCGGCTACTCCGGCACCGCCGGAGACTCCGTCTGGGTCCACGACAACGAGTTCGACCACAACATGGGCGGCGCCTCCATGGACTCCGCCTTCCCCGGCCACCCCGGCCTCCCGCAGAACCACGCCCGCTTCGAACGCAACCTGATCCACGACAACAACCAGAACTACTACCCCCACGTCGCCGACGGCACCTGCGCCAGACCGCCCGTCGACCGCGGCTACGAACAGGGCGTCGTCTGCCCCCAGATCTCCATGCCCCCCGGCACCGGCATCATCACCGCCGGCGGCAACTGGAACCTCTACGAGGACAACTGGGTCTACGGCCACCAGCGCACCGCCTTCTACCTCAGCGCCGTCCCCGCCTTCATCCGCGGCGAGTCCGCCTGGGGCAAGCAGACCGACACCTCCCACCACAACCGCTACGCCGGCAACCACCTCGGCGTCGACAAGGCCGGCAACGCCCGCCCCAACCGCACCGACGTCTGGTGGGACGGCCAGGGCGGCGGCAACTGCTGGCAGCCCGACGCCGGCGCCGCCACCCCCGGCGCCCCGCCCAGCTGCGGAACCCGCCGCGGCGAGGTCTCCGGCGGCACCGACCGCCTCATCGGCGAACCCGTCAAACTCGCCCAGCTCCTCGTCTGCGCCGACTACAACGTCCAGGCCCGCCGCCTCCCGGCCGGCTGCGACTGGTACGGCGCCCGCGGCCTCCAGCGCGTCGAGACCCAGCTCGCCCTCGGCAGCGCCCTCGTCCTCGCCCTCGCCGGCGGCGCCCTCTGGTGGCGCCGACTCCGCGGCAACCGCCTCGCCGGGGCGGCCACCCTCATCGGCTTCCTCGGCCTGGCCCTCGACGTCGCCGGCTCGACCCTCGCCCTCACCCCGACCCTCCTCCCCGCCGTCGCCCTGCTCCTCACCGGCGTCTGGTGGACCCTCATCGGCCTCGCCCTGCACCCCACCCGCCCCGTCCTCGCCTGGACCACCGCGGCCCTCGGAGCCCTCACCCTGCTCGACGCCTTCGACAAGGCGGTCCTCATGGTCCCCGGCATCCCCGTCAGCCCCGCCTGGCTCCGCCTCCTGCTCGGCACCGTCTGGGTGCTGTGGGCCGTGATCGCGGCCGGCACCCGCACCACCGCCCCTTCCCCCGCCGCCGGCACCCCCGAGCCCACACCGGAACCCCCGGCCGACCACACCCCGGAAGGAGCGACGGCATGAGGCCCCAAGGCCCCCCGCCCCCAGCCCCCGCCCCGCGCCGCGCCGGGCGCCGGAGGGCCGCCGTCCTGGCCGGGGTCGCCGACCCGGCCCCCGCCCCGCGCCGCGCCGGGCTCGGGAGGGCCGCCGTCCTGGCCGGGGTCGCCGACCCGGCCCCCGCCCCGCGCCGCGCCGGGCTCCGGAGGGCCGCCGTCCTGGCCGCCGCCGGGCTCCTCCTCGTCGGCTGCGGCGGCCGGGCCACCACCCACCACAAGCCCGGCACCAGTCACCAGGAGGCCACCGGGAGCAGCGGCACCCTGCTCCCGGTCCGTGACGAGAGCGGGCACCGGCTCCGTGAACTCCCCGCGGCCGACGCGCCGACCGTCAGGGCCGAGGCCGCCCCCGACTCCGAGGGCGGCTGGAACGTCCACCTCACGGTGGAGAGGTTCCGCTTCACCCCGGAGAGCACCGGCGGCGCGGCGCTCCAGGGCCGGGGGCACGCCCGCCTCCTGGTCGACGGCCGGGAGACCGCCCGCCTCTACGGCCCCTGGGGCTACGTGCCGCCCGGCGCGCACACCCTGACCGTCCGCCTCCACGCGGACGACCACACCGTCTGGGCCGTCGCCGGCACCCCCGTCCAGGCCACGGTCCGCCTCGCCGACACCCCCACCGCCTCCGGCACCACGTCCGGCACCACCTCCGGGTCCGCCTCCGCCCGGCCCTCCGTCTCCCCTCCGTCGCCGTCGGCCGCCCCGCCCGCCGACCCCGGGCGGACCGTCACCCTCACCATCACCGGAACGAGCGTCCAGCCGCCTCCCTCCCGCATCGAGCTGAAGAAGGGCGAGCGCCTCACCCTCCGTGTCACCAGCGACCGCGCCGACACCCTCCACGTGCACGGCTACGACCGTGAACTGCCCCTCTCTCCCGGCACGCCCGCGACCCTCACCCTCACCGCGGACCGCACGGGCCTCTTCGAGGTCGAGACGCACGAGTCCGGACTCGTGCTGACCCAACTCGTCGTCCGATGAGGGCCGTCCCCTTCGCGGCCCACGCCCACGCCGGTTCCCCAGGGCTTCCCCTCGCCCACGGCGTGGGCTCCCAGCACGACCTCCCCCTCTCTCCCTTCTACGCCTACGCCGGCGCCTTCACCGCCCTCCTCGTCTCCTTCCTCGCCCTCGGGCTGCTCTGGTCCTCCTCCCGCTTCCGCGGCGACCTCTCCGGCCGCCCGCTCCCCGCCGTCCTCCAGCGGACGGCCGACGCCCCGGCCACCCGTACCGCCCTCCGCCTCCTCGGCGCCGCCGGCGCCCTGGTCTTCCTGCTGCACCTCCTCCTCGGCCCCGACGACCCGGACCGGAACCCCGCACCGGGCGCCCTCTACGTCCTGCTCTGGGTCGGACTCGTCCCCGCCTCCCTCCTCCTCGGCCCCGTCTGGCGCCTCCTCAACCCCCTGCGCGCCCTCCACGCGCTCCGACCGCCACGGGACCCCCGCCCCCTGCCCGAGGCACAAGGCATCCGGCCGGCCGCCGCCGGACTGCTCCTCTTCACCTGGCTGGAGCTCGTCGCCCCCGACAACACCTCCTCCACGACCCTCCTCCTCGCCCTCGGCGTCCACACCGCCGCCCAACTCGCGGGCGCCGCCCGCTACGGCGACCGGTGGTTCGCCCACGCCGATCCCTTCGAGGTGTACTCCTCCCTTCTCGCCCGGCTGTCCCCCCTCGGCCGCCGCGCCGACGGCCGCCTGGTCCTGCGCTCCCCCTTCCACGGCCTCGACTCCACCCCGCAGACCCCCGGTCTCGTCGCCACCGTCTGCGTCCTCCTCGGCTCCACCGCCTACGACGGCCTCTCCGACAACCCCCGCTGGATCACCACCCTCCAGACCTCCTCCCTCGGTCCCGTCCCCACCGCCACGCTCGGCCTCCTCGCCTCCGTCGCCCTCGCCGCCGCCTGCTACGGCCTCTGCGCCGGCGCCCTGCGTCTGTTGAACCCCGGACTCGCCACTCCGCTCACCTCCTTCGCCCACTCGCTCCTGCCCATCGCCCTCGGCTATCTCGTGGCCCACTACTTCTCGCTCCTCGTGACGGAAGGACCACGCACAGTCATCTTGGCAGGGGGCACTGACAACGCCCCCTCGCCCGCCCCACCACTGGGCCCCGGGGGCCTCGCCACCCTCCAGGTCACCGCGATCGTCACCGGTCACGTCCTCGGAGTCGTCGCCGCGCACGACCGGTCCGTGCGCCTCTTCCCGCCCGCCCGGGCCGTGGCCGGCCAACTCCCGCTGTTCGTGCTGATGATCGCGTACACCCTCGGCGGCATCGGCCTGCTCATCGCCTGAAGCCGCGACCGCGATCGGCGGCCACCCCAGCCGTGTGCCCCACGTGATCGCCTCGACCGGACCGGAACGGCATCATGGACCCCGTGCCCCAGACCCGACCCCGAACCCAGCCCGCGCTCCGCCGCGCACCCGTGCAGCAGCGGAGCGCCGAGCGGCTGGCCCGGATCCTCGACGCCTGCGCCGTCCTCCTCGACGAGACCGGGTACGAGCAGTTGAGCACCCGCGCCGTCGCCGCCCGGGCCGGCGTCCCGATCGGCTCCGTCTACCGCTTCTTCGGGAACAAGCGGGCGATGGTCGCCGCCCTCGCCCACCGCAACCTCGACCGGTACGCCGAGCGGATCTCGGACCGCTTCGCGGCGGCGCCGATCCTCGACGCGCACGGCGCCATCGACGGTGTCCTCGACGAGTTCATCGAGATGAAGCGGACCGTCCCCGGCTTCGCGCTCGTCGACTTCGGCGTGCCCGCCGCCGCACCCGGGGAAGCCGTGGCGGAGCACCCGGGGGACGGCTCCGCGGAGGCCGCCGTCGAGGACCCCAACCGGCTCGTCGCCGAACGGATCTGCGCGCTCCTCGCCACCCATCTGGGCCGCACCGCCGACGCGGACCTGCACCGGAAGGTGCTCGTCGGGGTCGAGACCGCCGACGCCCTGGTGCGGCTCGCGTTCCGTGCCGATCCCGCGGGGGATCCGGCGCTCGTCGCCGAGACGCGGACGCTGCTCCACGCGTACCTGGCGCCCTCGCTGACGTGACCTCGCGCAGGGCCCTCCCGCCCGTGCCTACCGGTCGGTAGGCTCGGCGTCACCCGACGCACCCAGGGAGACGCCATGTCCACCGCCCTGCGCATCTGCCCCCTCTGCGAAGCGACCTGCGGACTGACCCTGACGCTCGACGGGAGCCGCGTCACCGGGGCGCGCGGCAACCGCGACGACGTCTTCAGCCGGGGGTTCATCTGCCCCAAGGGCGCCTCCTTCCCCGAGATCGACGCCGACCCCGACCGGCTCCGCACGCCCATGGTCCGCAAGGACGGCAGGCTCCAGGAGTCCACCTGGGCCGAGGCGTTCGACGTGATCGCCACCCGAATCCGACCTCTCGTCGAGGAGTACGGACCGGACTCGGTGGGTATCGTCCTGGGCAACCCCAATGCGCACACCGTCGCCGGCGCCCTCTACCCGCCCCTGCTGATCGGCGCGTTGCGCACGCGGAACGTCTTCACCGCCTCCACGCTCGACCAGATGCCCAAGCACGTCTCCAGCGGACTGCTCTTCGGGGATCCCTTCGCCGTCCCCGTGCCGGACCTGGACCGCACCGACCACCTGCTGATCCTCGGAGCCAACCCCCTGGACTCCAACGGCAGCCTGTGCACGGCCCCCGACTTCCCCGGCCGGCTCAAGGCGCTGCGCCGGCGCGGCGGCACCCTCACCGTCGTCGACCCCCGGCGCACCCGCACCGCACGCCTCGCCGACCGGCACGTCGCGATCCGCCCCGGCGCCGACGCGCTGCTCCTCGCCGCCCTCGTGCACACCCTCTTCGACGAGGACCTCACCGACCTCGGCACGCTCGCCGCCCATGTGGAAGGCGTCGAGGAGGTACGGGCCGCGGTGCGGGACTTCAGCCCCGAGGCCGTCGCGGCCGCCTGCGACGTGGACGCGGACACCGTCCGGGTCCTCGCCCGGGAGCTCGCCGCCGCGCCCACCGCCGCCGTCTACGGGCGGATGGGCAGCTCCACCGTGGCCTACGGCAGCCTCGCCAACTGGCTCGTCGACGTCCTCAACGTCCTCACCGGCAACCTCGACCGGCCCGGCGGCGCGCTGTTCCCGCTCTCCGCCACTGCACCCGCTCCGCGTCCCGCCGGGCCGGGCCGGGGCTTCGCCCTCGGGCGGCGGCACAGCCGGGTCTCGCACCACCCCGAGGCCAAGGGCGAGTTGCCGCTCGTCGCCCTCGCCGAGGAGATCGAGACGCCGGGGGAGGGGCGCATCCGCGCGGTGATCACCGTCGCCGCCAACCCCGTCCTCTCCGCGCCCGACGGGGACCGCCTCGACGCGGCCCTCGGTTCCCTCGACCTGATGGTCGCCGTCGACCCGTACCTCAACGAGACCACCCGCCACGCCGACGTCCTGCTGCCCCCGCCGCCGCCCTCGCGGAGCGCCCACTTCGACTTCGCCTTCAACGCCTTCGCCGTCCGCGACCAGGCCCGCTACACGCCGGCGGCCGTCCCCCTCGAAGCGGACCGCATGGACGAGTGCGAGATCCACGCCCGGCTGATCCTCGCCGTGTCCGGGATGCACGGCGCCCCGCCGTCCGCCGTCGACGACCTCGCCATCGGCACGACCCTCGCCAAGGCCGTGACGCAGGAGCACTCGCCGGCGTTCGGGGCGGATCCCGAGGAGTTCACCGCGCGGCTCAGCGGGGCCACCGGGGCCGAGCGGCGACTCGACCTGATGCTGCGGCTCGGACCGTACGGCCTCACCCTCGACGAGCTGAGGGCGCACCCCCACGGCATCGACCTCGGGCCGCTGAAGCCGCGCCTGCCGGCGCTCCTCAAGACCCGCAGCGGACGGATCGAACTGTTCCCGGCGCCCCTCGCCGCGGACCTGCCCCGGCTGCGGGCCGCCCTGGACGCCGTACCGGAACCCGGGACCCTCCAGCTCGTCGGACGCCGGCACCTGCGCTCGAACAACAGCTGGCTGCACAACACCCCGGCCCTGGGCGGGGGTTCGAACCGCTGCACCCTCCAGGTGCATCCCCGGGACGCCGAGCGGCTCCGGCTGGCCGACGGCGGGATGGCCAGGGTCAAGGGGGAGGGCGGTGAGGTGGAGGTGCCGGTGGAGGTCACCGACGGCGTCCGGCCGGGCGTCGTCAGCCTTCCGCACGGCTGGGGGCACGACCGGCCCGGCACCCGCCTCGCCGTCGCGGCGGCGCGCCCCGGAGTCAACGTCAACCAGCTGCTCGACGGGTCCCGGATCGACCCCCTGTCCGGCACCGCCGTTCTGAACGGCTTCCCCGTCGAGGTCTCGCCCCTGGAGCCTCTGGAGACCCTGGAGCTCGCGACCCCTTCGTGACCTGGGGTTTTGCTCGTATTGCTCACGCGTCAACGTCTTGTTAACGGCGGAAGGGGGCACCTACGGTCATCCGGACCGCCGCTCGGCGGCAGTTCAAGGGTGAACGTGAGGTGTCCTCCATGCTGACCGTCCTCGGCTTCGCCATGATCGCGACCTTCCTGGTGCTGATCATGCTGAAAAAGATGTCGCCGATCGCGGCGCTTGTCCTGATCCCCGCGCTGTTCTGCGTCGCGGTCGGGCAGGGGGCCCAGCTCGGCGACTACGTCATCGACGGCGTCGGCAAGCTGGCGCCGACGGCCGCGATGCTGATGTTCGCCATCGTCTACTTCGGCGTCATGATCGACGTGGGTCTCTTCGACCCGATCGTCCGGGGCATCCTGCGCTTCTGCAAGGCCGACCCCGTGCGGGTCGTCGTGGGGACCGCGGTGCTGGCGGCGATCGTCTCCCTGGACGGCGACGGCTCCACCACGTTCATGATCACCGTCTCGGCGATGTATCCGCTCTACAAGCGGCTCGGGATGAGCCTGGTCGTCATGACGGGCGTGGCCGCCACGGCCAACGGCGTCATGAACACCCTGCCGTGGGGCGGCCCCACCGCCCGCGCGGCGACCGCGCTCAAGCTGGACGCCGGTGACATCTTCGTGCCGATGATCCCCGCGCTCGGTGCGGGCCTGCTCTTCGTGTTCGTCCTGGCGTACGTGCTCGGGCGCCGCGAGCGCAAGCGCATCGGCTACCTCACCCTCGACGAGGCCCTGGTCCCGGACGGCGACGCGGTGCTGGTCACGGCGGGTGGCGGCGGCGACGCCACCCGCCGGGGCGAGGGCGCGGGCAAGGGCCGGATCGCGGGCACGGGCGCCGGAACGGGCACGGGGGCGGGCGCCGGCAAGGGCGGGAGCGCCGCCGCCGGGGAGACGGCCGGTGCGGTCGGTGGAGTCGGTGCGGCCGGTGTGGTCGGCGGGGCGGACGCGGGTGAGGGGGACGGGTTCCAGGGCCTCGACCCGAACCGTGCGACGCTGCGGCCCCGGCTGTACTGGTTCAACGCCGGCCTGACGGTCGCGCTGCTCGCCGCGATGATCCTCGAACTGCTGCCGATCCCGGTCCTGTTCCTCCTCGGGGCCGCCCTCGCGCTCACCGTCAACTACCCGAAGATGACCGAGCAGAAGGAGCGTCTCGCCGCCCACGCGGACAACGTCCTCAACGTCGCCGGCATGGTCTTCGCCGCCGCGGTCTTCACGGGCGTCCTCACCGGCACCGGCATGGTCAAGCACATGGCCGACTGGCTGGTCGGCGCCATCCCCGAGGGCATGGGTCCGCACATGGCCCTGGTCACCGGTGTGCTGAGCCTGCCGCTCACGTACTTCATGTCGAACGACGGCTTCTACTTCGGTGTGCTGCCGGTCCTCGCGGAGGCCGGCGCGGCGCACGGCGTGTCGCCCCTGGAGATCGCCCGGGCCTCGCTGGTCGGCCAGGCCCTGCACATGTCGAGCCCCCTGGTGCCCGCGGTGTACGTGCTCGTCGGCATGGCGAAGGTGGAGTTCGGCGACCACACCCGGTTCACGGTGAAGTGGGCCGCGCTGACCTCGCTGGTCGTGCTGGCCGCGGGGATCCTCTTCGGGATCATCTGACCGGTCGTCCGGACCCGGTCCGGACGCGCGCGGCGCCCTGGGGTGCGCCGGACGGGTGGAAGTCGGAGGGTGGTGCGGTCAGGTTGCCACCCTCTGTACCCATGTCGTGACAGATAGTCGGATTATCGCAGTAATGCCCGACGTGATCACGACTGGAGGACCTCCCCCATGGCGACACCCCCCACCCGTACCCTGCTCCGCGCGACGCTCGCCTCCCTGGCGCTCGGCGCCGTGACCCTCGCGGGTGCCCCGCAGGCACTCGCGGCGCCGGGCGACAACGGCGACGTGAAGGTCCACCGGCAGGGGACCCCCGACACCGACCAGAGCAACCAGCCGCAGGTCGGCTGTGTGTTCCGCTTCGCCGCCTTCAACTTCGACGGTCTGCAGAGCATCCAGTGGAACATCTACGAGCAGCCGGGCCAGCCAGGCAACCAAGACCCGTCGCTGAAGAACGGCAGCATCGCCGTCGACAGCAACGGTGACGGGCACACGGACGACATCACCGGCCTGCCGACCGGCATGTACAAGGTCGAGTGGACCTGGGTGGGCCAGAACGGCGCGGCGAAGTCGAAGGTGTTCCGCGTCGACTGCCCGCCGGACAACGGGAACGGCGGCAACGGGAACGGCGGGAACGGCAACGGGGGCAACGGCAACGGGGGCAACGGAAACGGCGGCAACGGAAACGGCGGCAACGGAAACGGCGGCAACGGAAACGGCGGGAACGGCAACGGCGGCAACGGCGGCCACGGCCACGGCAAGCCCCCGCACGGTCCGGTCGGTGCCGGCGGCGGCGGCAGCGCGCAGATCGCCGCCGAGGACTCCTCCGCCTTCGGCGTCGGGGCGGCCGTCGCCGCCGGCCTCGCCGGTACGGCCGGACTCGTCCTGATCCGCCGCTCGCGCCGCCGCGACAATGGCGCCGCGTAGGTCCCGCTTCACGCGCAGGCAGCGGCGTCTGCTCCGGCTCACCAGGACCGTGGCGGTGACCACGGTCCTGGTGACCGGGGGCGTCTGGTGGGCCGGTGACGGGGAGCCGGCCGGCCAGCCGATCGCCGCGGCCCCGGCCGCATCCGGCACGGCCGCCCCCGGCCGGGCCGGGCCGGCGGCCGGAGCGCACGCCGCCCGGGGCCCCGAGGCGGACCACAAGGCGAAGACCAGGACGCTGCCCAAGGCCGCGCCCGCGCCGCGGCCCGCGCCCGCCCCCGCGCCGCTGTCCCGCTCGCGCCCGGTCACGGTCGCCGTCCCCGCCATCACCATCGAGGCCCCCGTGATCGAGCTCGGCCTCGACGCCACCGGGCGTCTCGGCACCCCGCCCGTCGACGACCCCCGCGTCGTCGGCTGGTACGCCAAGGGGCCCGCCCCCGGCGAGCGCGGGACCGCCGTCGTCGTCGGCCACCGCGACACCCGCACCGGGCCCGCGGTCTTCCTCAACCTCAACTCGCTCAGCGCCGGCAACACCGTCCGGGTCGCCCGCGCCGACGGCAAGGTCGCCGTCTTCACGGTCGACCGCGTCCGGACGTACGCCAAGGACGACTTCCCCGACAAGGAGGTGTACGGAGACACCGGGCGGCCCGAACTCCGGCTGCTCACCTGTGGCGGGACCTTCGACCGGGGCAAGGGCTACGAGGCGAACATCGTCGTCTTCGCCCACCTCACCGAGATCGCCCAGAAGATCTGACGCGGCCGGAGCAGGCCCTCCGCTCCGGCACCCGCGCCCCGGCCGACGGAATCCAGCCGCTCCGTCGACCGGGGCGCGTCGCGTGTCCGCGTGCCCCGGCCCGGGAGGCAAGGGGGGTTCCGCCAGTTCCGGCGGCGTACGCCTGTGCGGGCCCGACGTGGACATTCCGCGGGCCGGGGCGGCACGATCGAGCGGCACCCCCCCGCCGGCTCCCGGGTGAGACCGGGGGCACTCCGGCGGACCCTGGCGCCGAAAAACTAACAGCGCTAGTTTGGGTCGGACGACGAACCGGCCGGTGGCGTGCCGGTCGGCAGGCAGGCAGGCACGTGAGGAGACAGCGGATGAAGGCCCACGACGCGATGTACATCGGCGGGGAGTGGCGCCCCGCCTCCTCCACGGACACCATCCCCGTGCTGAACCCGGCGGACGAGCAGGTCATCGGCCACGTCCCCGCGGGCACCGCCGAGGACGTCGACGCCGCCGTGCGCGCGGCCCGCGCCGCGCTCCCCGGCTGGGCCGCCACCCCGCCCGCCGAGCGCGCGGCCCGCATCGCCGCCCTCCGCGACGCGCTCGCCGCCCGCGCGGAGGAGATAGCCGCCACCGTCACCGCCGAACTCGGCGCCCCGCCGCAGCTCGCCGCCGCCGTCCACGCGGGGCTCCCGATCGCCGTCGCCGGCTCGTACGCCGAACTCGCCGCCACCCACCCCTTCGAGGAGAAGGTCGGCAACTCCACCGTCTACGCCGTGCCCGTCGGCGTCGTCGCCGCGATCACCCCCTGGAACTACCCGCTCCACCAGATCGTCGCCAAGGTCGCCCCGGCCCTCGCCGCAGGCTGCACGACCGTCCTCAAGCCCGCCGAGGACACCCCGCTCACCGCGCAGCTGTTCGCGGAGGCCGTCCACGAGGCCGGTCTGCCCGCCGGGGTCTTCAACCTGGTCACCGGCCTCGGCCCGGTCGCCGGGCAGGCCCTCGCGGAGCACCCCGACGTCGACCTCGTCTCCTTCACCGGCTCCACCGCCGTCGGCCGCCGCATCGGCGCCGTCGCGGGCGGGGCGGTCAAGCGGGTCGCCCTCGAACTCGGCGGCAAGTCCGCCAACGTGATCCTGCCGAGCGCCGACCTCCCCAAGGCCGTCGCCGTCGGCATCGCCAACGTCATGTCCAACTCCGGCCAGACGTGCAGCGCCTGGACCCGGATGCTGATCCCCGCCGACCGCTACGAGGAGGCGGTGGCGCTCGCCGCCGAGGCCGTCGCCAAGTACGTCCCCGGCGAGCGCGTCGGTCCGCTGGTCAACGCGAAGCAGCAGCAGCGCGTGCGCGGCTACATCGAGAAGGGGATCGAGGAGGGCGCCCGGCTGGTCGCCGGCGGCCCCGAGGCCCCGCGCGAGACCGGCTACTACGTCTCGCCGACCGTGTTCGCGGACGTCACCCCCGAGATGACCATCGCCCGGGAGGAGATCTTCGGCCCGGTCGTCTCGCTGCTCCGGTACGAGGACGAGGACGAGGCCCTCGCCCTCGCCAACGGCACCGTCTACGGCCTCGCCGGAGCCGTCTGGGGCGAGCCCGAGGCGGCCGTCGCCTTCGCCCGCCGCATGGAGACCGGCCAGGTCGACATCAACGGGGGCCGTTTCAACCCGCTGGCCCCCTTCGGCGGGTTCAAGCAGTCCGGCGTCGGGCGGGAACTCGGCGCGCACGGCCTCGCCGAGTACCTCACGACCAAGTCCCTGCAGTTCTAGGAATCCAGGAACAGAGGAGAGACGCGTGATCCGCGCCGCCGTCCTGCCCGCCGTCGGCTCTCCCCTGGAGATCACCGGCATCGAACTCCCCGAGCCCGGACCCGGCCAGGTCCGGGTCCGGCTCGCCGCCGCCGGGGTCTGCCACTCCGACCTCTCCCTCTCCAACGGCACCATGCGCGTCCCGGTCCCCGCCGTCCTCGGCCACGAGGGCGCCGGCACCGTCGTCTCCGTCGGCGAGGGCGTCACGCACGTCGCCCCCGGCGACGGAGTCGTCCTCAACTGGGCTCCTTCCTGCGGCGGCTGCCACCCGTGCTCGCTGGGCGAGGTCTGGCTCTGCGCGAACGCCCTGACCGGCGCGGCGAACGTCCACGCCCGCACCGAGGACGGCACCGAGCTCCACCCCGGGCTCAACGTCGCCGCCTTCGCCGAGGAGACGGTCGTCGCCGCGAACTGCGTCCTGCCCGTCCCCGACGGCGTGCCGCTCACCGACGCCGCCCTGCTCGGCTGCGCCGTGCTCACCGGCTGGGGCGCCGTGCACCACTCCGCCCGGGTCCGGGAGGGCGAGACCGTCGCCGTCTTCGGCGTCGGCGGAGTGGGCCTGGCGACCCTCCAGGCAGCCCGGATCGCCGGCGCGTCGACGATCGTCGCCGTGGACGTCTCCCCGGAGAAGGAGGCGCTCGCGCGGGCCGCCGGGGCCACCGAGTACGTCGTCGCCTCCGAGACCACCGCCAAGGAGATCCGGCGGCTGACCGGCGGTCAGGGCGTCGACGTGGCCGTCGAGTGCGTCGGCCGCGCGGTCACCATCAGGACCGCCTGGGAGTCCACCCGGCGCGGCGGCCGGACCACGGTCGTCGGCATCGGCGGCAAGGACCAGCAGGTCACCTTCAACGCCCTGGAGCTCTTCCACTGGGGCCGCACCCTGGCCGGCTGCGTCTACGGCAACTCGAACCCGGCCGAGGACCTCCCGGTGCTCGCCGGGCACATCCGGGCCGGCCGGCTCGACCTCGGCGCGCTCGTCACCGAGCGGATCGGCCTGGACGGCATCCCCGGCGCCTTCGAGAACCTGCTCGCGGGCAAGGGCGGTCGCGCCCTGGTCGTCTTCTGATCCACGGCACGCGGAAGCCCGTACCGGCGGGGGTGTCCGGTACGGGCTTCCGAGGTCCGACCCTCGGGAGCGGGTCAGAGATCGAGGACGAGCCGCTCGCCGCGCGAGCGGCCCACGCAGATCATCATCGTCGCCCCCGCAGCCTTCTCGTCCTCACCGAGGACGGTGTCGTGGTGCTCGGGCGTCCCGGCGATCACCTTCGTCTCACAGGTGCCGCACCAGCCCTCCTCGCAGGAGTACGCCACACCCGGCACCACCTCCCGCACGGTGTCGAGCAGGGTCCGGCCGGGCTCCACGCGCAGCGTCCGCCCGGTCCGCCGCAGCTCGACCTCGAAGCCCTCCTCACCGGACGGCGACGCGTCCGGCGCGGCCGCCGGCGCCGGGGCCGCGCCGAACCGCTCCAGGTGCAGCGGCCCGGCCCACTTGTCCTCGACCGCCCTCAGCAGCCCCTCCGGGCCGCAGCAGTACACGGCCGTGTCCGCCGGCAGCCCGGCGAGGACGCCGTCCAGGTCGGGCAGCCCCGCCGTGTCCTGCGGGACCAGCGTGACCCCGGGGAGGGCGGAGAGCTCCGCGCGGTACGCCATGGAGGCGAGGCTCCGGCCGCCGTACAGCAGGGACCACGACCCCGGCGGCAGGGAGCGCAGCATCGGCAGCAGCGGGGTGATGCCGATGCCGCCCGCGAGGAACAGGTACCGCTCGGCCGGCACCAGCGGGAACCGGTTGACGGGACCCCGGACCTCCAGGACCGTCCCCTCCCCGACGGAGGTGTGGATCTCCTCGGAGCCGCCCCGGCCCGCCGGCTCCCGCAGCACGCCGAGCCGGTACGTGCTCCGGTCCGCCGGGTCGCCGCAGAGCGAGTAGTGCCGGACCGCCCCGGACGGCAGCGTCACCTCCAGGTGCGCGCCGGGCTCCCAGGGCGCGAGGTCGGCGCCCGTGGGATCCGCCAGGAGCAGGCCCCGTACGCCTTCCGCCTCGTCGACGACGGACCGGACCGTCAACCGGACCGCTGGCTCAGACATGACATCACCTCGACGTTCGTGAAGGCGGCAGCAGGGGTTCCGGCCACACCCGGCACAGGGCCCCGTACAGCACGGCGGCGACCACGAAGGAAGCGGGCAGGCTCAGGTCGACCCCACCGGTGACGCCCGTCAACGGGCCGGTGTACAGCGGGTTGTCGACCCACAGGATCCCGACGGCCGCGCCGGCCACGAAGGCCGCGGCGGCCCTCGGGTTGACCCCGCCCGTGTACCAGTACCGGCCGCCGCCGCCCGTGGTGAACGAGCGCAGTGCCTCCGCGTCGTACCGGCCCCGGTGCAGCACGTACCCGACGGAGAGCACGGCCGCCCACGGGGCCACGACCGTGAGGAGCAGCGTCACGAACGCCGACATGGCGTCCATGGCGTCGTACACCACCGCCCCGAGGTACAGCACGGCCGCCGCGAGCAGCGCGACCACCGTGGTCACGGCGGCCCGCGAGGAGCGCCAGAACACCGAGTTGGCGGACAGACCGGCCGCGTACAGACACAGTCCGGCCTGCGGCAGCGTGCCCAGGAAGCCGAACACGACCACCGCCACGGCGAACCAGCCCGGCACCGCGTCCGTGAGCCCCTGCAGCCACGGCTCGTCCGGCACGGGGAAGAGCGTCGTCACGTACGCGCCGGTGAGCAGCGCCGCGAGACTGCTGAGGAACATCGAGACGCCGCTGGCCCGTACCACCCGGCCCGTGGGGGTTCCGGCCGGCATGTAGCGGGTGTAGTCGCCCTGGAAGGTGGCGTACGACAGGGGCACGGTCGCGGACGCGGTCGCCGCGAGCAGCCAGGTCTGCAGGGTGCTGTCCAGCGCCAGGCTCCCGCCGGCGTACCCGGCGTCGAACTTCGGCGCGAGCACGAGCGCGGTGCCGAGCAGGACCGCGCCGCCGGTCACGGCCGTGATCTTGTACGTGCGGACCAGCGTCTCGTGGCCGCGCACGGCGACCAGCGCGACCGCGGCCGCCGTCACGAACATCGCGAGGGTCAGCGCGCCCGGACCCGTCGGCGTGCCGAACAGCCGGTGGCCCGCGACCATCACGGCCGTGCCGCCCGTCCACACGGCGATCGCGAAGAACCCGAGTGCCGTGACCACCGTGATGACGTTGCCGACGACCCTGCCCCGCACTCCGAAGTGCGCCCCGCTCGACACCGGATCGTTGGTGCCGGTGCGGACGCCGAAGCGGGCGAGCGGCGCGAGCAGCGCCGTCCCGACGGCGACGCCGGCGGCGATCGCGCTCGCCGCCGCCCACCAGCCGAGGCCGAAGACCACGGGCAGCGCGCCGAGCACCACGGTGCCGAACGAGAACTGCGCGGAGGGCCAGATCCAGCCGAAGTCACCCGGCGTGGAGGTGCGCTCCGCCTCGGGCACCGGCGCGATGCCGTCGTGGTCGACCGCCGCACGGGGCGGCGTCACGCCGGACGCCGCCCCGGTCGGAGTGGTGGTCATGAGGCGCCCCCGGCGAGCTCTTCGGGACGGTCCTGACCGGGCAGCACGTCGACCACCCGGAGGGCGGCGCAGGCCGCCCCCGAGGTGCGCTCGCCGCTGGTCAGGTCGAAGGTCGTGTGGTGCAGGGGGCAGGTGATCCGCAGCCTGTCCCCGTCGACCCTGCCGTACTTCAGCCGGCCCCCGCGGTGGGGGCACAGGGCGGCCGCGAGGACCTTGCGGCCGCCGACCTCGACCAGGACCAGGTCCTCGGTCACCTGGCGGACGACGGGCTCGCCGGAGCTCCGCCGCCCGGCGGGCACGGCCGTCATGCGACGGTCTCCCGCGCCCGCGCGATCGCGGTCTCCTGGGCCTCGCCGACGATGTCGGAGGCCAGCCGCACGCCCGCCCAGATCTTCGCGAAGTCGGGCTCGTCGAGCGCCCGGATCGCCGTACGCATGTGGTTGCTGTGGTACGAGTCGATGTACAGGTGCTCGGTGTAGTAGGCGTCGTGGACGATGCCGAGCCGCCGCGCGGCCCGCGCGAAGGCCTGGAAGGCGTACAGGACGCTGGTCTCGAAGTAGGCGTACGCCCCGAGGAAGTACTGCGGGGACGACGCCCGGCTCGCCAGCCAGTGGAACATGTTGACGTACGCGTAGCACTCCGGCGACGTGTCGTCGAGGTAGTCGTCGAGCTCCAGGCTCATCCCCAGCTCGGTGAGCAGGTCCCGGTAGAGCTGGGAGTGCGCCTTCTCCTCGTTGCCGCAGCCGAGTTCGTCGATGAGGACGCGGAAGACCGCCATCGCCGAGCGGTACGGCAGCCGGGGGACGACCGGGAGCAGCGACTCGGACTCGGTGAGCCCGTCGAGCGCGAACTCCCGCACGATCACCTTGAACTGGTCGAGCGTCGCGTGCTCCGCGAGGAAGGTCGCGCTCTCCGGGAGCGCGGCCTCCTCCTCGGCGAGGAACTCCTTGAGCGCCTGGAGCAGTTCGCCGGCCGAGCCGAACTTCGGCGCGGAGGCCTCGTACGCCCGCGCCTTCGGCAGGATCCACCGCTCCTCGATCGCGGTCATCGAGCCGTAGTCGCCGAGGTTGGGCACCCGCCGGTAGAGGGCGTGCAGTTCGCGCTGCGCGGTCGCGGCCGGGGCCGCGATCGAGTGCGCGGCCACCGGGACGGAGGAGGCGGTGGGGGAGGCGGGGGTGGTGCTCATGCCGCCTCGACCTCCTCGTGCGTGGTGGGGGAGCTGATCACACCGCGCGCGTGCAGTTCCTTCTTGACCCAGCGGTACCAGTCGTCGCGGAAGACGCCGTACTTCTCGCAGACGGTGTTGATCTCCGCCTGGCGGTCCGGGGTCGGGTCGACGAGCATCGCGTTGCACAGGCTGGGCTCGAGGTTGGCCAGCGGGCCGATGAAGCCCTGGATGCCGCGGGCGTCGACGAGGAGGTTCTCCCAGCCCTCGAAGACGGGGATGCCCGTGCCGGCCTCGGCCATCCGGCGGGTGAAGGCGGCGTCGCCGCTCGACTCCTTGATCCCGACGATCCCGGGGATCTCCTTGCAGATCCGGATCAGGGTCTCGAACTCGATGCGATTGCCCGACAGCGCCTCCTCGTTGTAGAGGAAGATCGGTATGTCGAGGGCCGCGCGGATCGTCCGGTAGTGCTCGACGATCTGGTCCTGCGTGACGTCGGCGCCGAAGGGCGTGGTGACGACGACGGCGTCGGCGCCGATCTCGGCGGCCGTGCGGGCCCGGTCGACCACCGAGGCCGTGTCGGGGAGCTGGATCCCGGCGAGCACCGGGAGGCCGCCGGCGTGCTTGACGGTGTACGTGACGACGTCCTGCCACTGCCGGGCGTCGAGCTTCCAGCCCTCGCCGGAGGTCAGCGCCGGCATCAGGCCCGTGACCTCGGCCCGGATGTGGTCCAGGAGCCGGACGACGCTCTGCTCGTCGACGGTGCCGTGCTCGTCGAGAGGGGTGATCAGGGGGACGACGGTCCCGGAGTAGGACTCAGGCATGAGTGGAGTGCCCTTCGGAGATGTTCAGAGGGTGTCGGAGTCGACCGTCAGCACCAGCGAGCGCTGGTAGAGGTCCTCCAGGTACGCGGGGAACGAGGGCTCCGCGCCGGCGCCCAGTGGCACGACGGGCAGTCCGTCGGCCGCCTTCAGCAGCCGGGGACTCGCCGTGTGCAGTACGCCCCCGTGGCCGATGACCTGGGCGATCAGCAGGCGTTCGTGCGTGGGCAGTCCGTCGAGCTCGGGGGTGGTGAAGGCCCGCCGGAGGTCCTCCAGGTCGTACGGGACCCGGTCGATGGCCAGGTCGGTGTGGAGGACGTCCATGAACGGGTAGTAGTCGTCCTGCACGCCCCGCTCGTAGCCCCACACGAGGTCGTCGCAGCGGCCGACCTGCTCCCAGTTCATGACGACCCGGCCGGCGTCCCCGGCGGCGAGCCGGTCCGCGAAGAAGGCCTTGGCGGCGGTGCGGACCTGGTCGTCCCGGCTGTGCATGCCCATGAAGAGCGTGGCGTCGATGAACACCGTGGGGGCGTGCTCGGTCGCCTCGGGCGCGGTGGTGGTGGCGTCAGCCGGCATAGCGCTCGAGCACCTTCCGCATCCGCTCCATGGCGCCGGCGAACACCTCGGGCTCGCGGGCCAGGGCCAGGCGGACGAAGCGCTCGCCCTTCTCCTTGGTGTTCCAGTAGAAGAAGGTGCCGGGCAGGACGTACACCTCCTCGTCGAAGAGGACGGCCTGGAGCTGGGTGGCGGTGAGGTCCTCGGTCTTGATGCGGAACCAGGCGACGCTGGTGCCGACGACCGGCTCCTGGAACTCCAGGATGGTGCCGTTGAGGGCGGCGCGGGCGGCGTCGCCGTTGGTCTTGATGATGTCGCGGACCGAGGCGAAGCCGTCCTCGATGGAGTCCTCGATGTACTGCGTGACCATGTTGAGGACGAAGGGCGACACGTTCAGGAGGACGCTGGTGTGGAGGTTGTAGACCTCCTCCTGGATGTCCCGGCTGGCGGTGATCATGGCGCACTTGGCGTCCTGGATCGGCCAGGTCTTGCCGGTGTCCTCCATGACCATGTAGGTCACGCCGGACTCCTCCAGCAGCTTGTAGATGTCGACGCGGCCGATGCCCTCGTCGCAGAGCGCGAAGGAGGCGAAGCAGAAGTCCATCACCAGGACCTTGTTGTGGTCCACGCAGTAGCGGACGACCTCGGCGAAGCCCTCCAGCTTCTCGGCGAGCAGGGTGAAACCGGTCGGGTTGTTCGGGTCGACCAGGTAGATGGCGTCCGCGTCGATCGCCTCGACCAGACGCTCGTAGATGGCGCCCTTGTCGTGCAGCACGGACTCGTCGACCGGCCCCAGCGGCACCTGCATGTTGCGCAGCAGGTCGACCAGGTTGTCGAAGCAGGGCTCCACCAGCTGCACGGACATCCCGCGCTGCTTGAGGAACATGCCGGCCACCATCGTGGAGACGCTCGCGGAGTACGACAGCAGGGTCCGGTCCATCGCCCGGGCGGTGGGCTGCTGGTGCAGACGGAAGAAGGCGTCGACGAACTGGCGCTCGAAGTGGGCCTGCTGCTTGGACTCGGACTCGTGCCAGAGCTCGGGGAGCCGGGAGACGATCCGCTCCTGCGAGGCGGACTGGCGCTGGTGCGTGTGCGCGTCGGCCAGGTTGAACCGGGTCTTCAGAGCCTCGATCTCGTGCTGGGTGAGGTCGACGAAGGTGCTGACGTCTGCCTTGTCGGTCAACGACATGAAGAACTCCCGCTGTCGATACGAATCTCCGTCCGGAATTCCGGCGGCGTGAACGACTTTAAGAGCTTCGAGCGGCCTTGCGAATAACGGCCGGGTCACGCAATTAATAATCACCGCGATGTTCTGCGGAGGTGAAAAAAGGAACGACGGCCAGGCATTCCTGTCACAGGAATGCCTGGCCGTCGTTCCTTTTATGCGGCCGCTTTTGGCGGCTTGTTCGACTATTCAGTGGCGGCCCGCAGCAGGATGTCCTCGAACACCTTCGGGTCGTCCGAGGCGATGACCGGCCAGCCGATGCCGTACGCGCCCTCCCAGCCCACGTCGATGCCGGGGTTGGCGTGGTCGGAGCCGTCGGGCAGGAACAGGTGGGGGCTGCAGTTCACGCGGTCGCTCTTCGACAGCGCGGCCTGGTCGGAGAGGGTCCTGCGGGCCCGACCGTCGTCCAGCGCCTCGGTGAGGGCGTCGACGTCGACGGCGCCCGTCTCGGCGGCCACGTCCAGGATCACCTTGCGGTGGCTGATGCAGCGCGACTCGGCCCAGAAGGCCCGGCGCAGTCCGAGGTCCAGCTGCTCGGAGGCGTTGAGGCTCTGCTCCTTCGCGGCGAGCACCGCCTCCAGGGCGGGCAGCGTCGTCGACGGGTACAGCCAGTCCTTGGCCTGCCACAGCTGCCATCCGGCGGCCGGCTCCAGGCTGGCCATCCGGGCGACCTCGCTGTCCGTGCCGGGGCGCGGGCTCGGGGCGTCGTTCAGCAGCTCAAGGGGGAAGGCGCGCAGGTCGAAGGAGACCTGCTCCTCCAGGCCCAGGCGGGCCCGGGTGGCGTGCAGCCGGTGGATGGCGATGTGCGCGAACGAACACCAGATGTCGGAGAAGACGGTGACGACTCCGCGCGGCGGGGTCAGATCGGCGGTGGTCGGGTCGGACATGGTTCTCCTCTGTTCAGGTGTGCGGGCCGAGGGGGGCTCAGCCGGCGTCGGACTCATGGGCGTCCAGTGCCGCCTCGAGGTCGAGGTCGGCGTCCGGCAGCCAGGCGGGCAGGGACGGGATGCGGGCCATGGCGTCGAAGAGGCGGGGTACGGAGGCCTCCTCGACGGTCGGCCCGTGGGCGCTGAGCAGCCGCGTGGGGCGCAGTGCGGCCAGCTCGTGCACGGGGCGGAGGAACTTGGCCTCGTCGACCAGTGCGGTCCACGGGGCAATGGCACGGTTCAGGACCTCGAAGCCGTGGAAGAATTCCTCCTCGGAAAGGTCGGTGAAGTCCTGGCGAATTTCTTCGACGACGGTGCCGAAACTGTCGGAGCTGTAGAGCGTTCCATCGGAATGGTCGAACACTGCGAGAGTTCCGGGTGAATCGAAGGTGGGCGGCCGGTGAAAACTCAGCTCACGATCGCCGACTTTCACGCGACTTCCCGGGTTCGCGGTTACTACCCGTTCCTGCGGAATGCTGAACTCTTCCGATATTCGCGTCACTGATATCGCGTTGGCCAGCACCTTCGCCCGCGGCGCGGCCTCCAGGATCCGGGCCAGGGCGCCGGTGTGGTCGCGGTCGTCGTGGGTGACGACGACCCAGCGGAGGTCGGCCGGCTCGATGAGCGACCAGAGGGAGTCCAGGAAGCCCTCCCGGTCGACGGGCATGCCGGTGTCCACGAGGATCGGCTGTCCTGACCGGAGCAGGAAGGCGTTCACCGGCTGGTCGCCGAGGCCGGGGATGGGCAGGGCCGAGGGGAGGACGTGGATGTCCGGCCCGGCGGTGTAGGGCGTCTTCATGAGCAGCCTTTCGCGAGGCGCCGAGGGGCCGGGTCCCCCGGGCGGGGGCCCGGGGGAGGCGCCGGCCTCGGTCAGACGAGCTGGATGGTCAGGGATCCGGCGATCAGCAGGGCGAGGCCCAGGGCGCGCGGCTTGGTCAGGGAGCGCTGGGGGAGCTTGAACAGGCCCTTGTGGTCGATCAGTGCCGAGGTCAGCTGCTGTCCCGTCACGGTCAGGGCGATGGTCACGGCGGCGCCGATGGTGGGGATCAGCAGGAAGGTGCCGGTGACGTACGCGGCGGCGCAGGCGCCACCGAGCCAGCCCCACCAGGGCATCTTCTTCAGCGGGGCGATCTTGGGCTTCGGGGTCTTCCGGGTCGCGTAGAGCACGAGCAGGACGACGGCGATGGTGAAGGTCGCCACGGCGAAGCTGATCACGGCGACGGTGATGGGCTCCTTCAGCTGGGCGCGCAGCTGGGCGTTGACGGCGCCCTGGACCGGCAGCACACCGCCGGCCACGATGCCGAGGGCGAGCCAGCCGGCGCGGCCGGCGCTGGACATCTTGGGGGCGCCGGGAGGGGCCGCGGCCTTCATGCCCCGGATGATCACGACGATGCCCGCGAGGACGGCGAGGGCGCCGATGACGATGCCGGCGCTCAGGTCCTTCTGCTTCAGGCCGAGGAGGCCGAAGAGGTCGAGGGCGAGCGAGGCGAACATCTGGCCGGTGACGAAGAGTCCGACGGCGGCGAGGGCGCCGAGCCGTGGGAACAGCAGGATGCCGCTGGTGATGTAGAGGGGGCTGGCGAGTCCGCCGAGCAGCTGCCACCACTCCACGTCGGGCAGCTTGCCGAGTGCGCCGAGCGCGCCGGCGGCCACCGCGAGCACGACGAGCAGCGTGGTCGCCACGCCGAGCTGGATGGTCGAGGCGCCGTACGGGGTGCCGACGGCCGAGTTGAGCTGGAGGTTCACCGAGGCCTGGACGGCCAGGAGGCAGCCGACCAGCAGGGCCGCGGCGAGAAGCGCGGTGTGCATCTGGATCTCCCTGGGGCGGGATGGCGAGCGGGTAAGTGGACACTGAGTCCGTTTAGCATGCCATGCAACATGGCAAACGGACAAGGTGTCCACTTAGCCCCAGGGGAAGTAAGGTCTGGTCCATGAGCGAGGAAGAGCAGCGAGGTCGAGGAGCCGGCTCCGTGCACCGGGTCGGCGGACTCCTCGGTGATCTGCAGGCCGCGGACGACCAGCCGGTCGCCCCGCGCAGACGCGCGGACGCGGAGCGCAACCGTGCCCAGATCCTGGCCGCGGCCGAGCGGCTCTTCGCCGAGCAGGATCCCCGGTCGGTCACCATGGACCGGATCGCCAAGGCCGCGGGCGTGGGCCGCGCCACGCTCTACCGGAGCTTCCCCGATCCGTCCTCGGTGGCCGTGGCGCTGCTCGACGAGCACGAGCGCCGGCTCCAGGGGCAGCTCATCTACGGGCCGCCGCCGCTCGGCCCCGGCGCACCGGCGGGGGAGCGGCTCGCGGCGTTCTATCTGGCGATGCTCGACCTGCTGGAGCGGCACCTGCCGCTGGCGCTGGGGGCGGAGACCGGCCCCGCGCGGTTCCGGACGGGCGCGTACGGCTTCTGGCGCGTCCACGTCCGGACCCTGCTGGTGGACCACGGGATCGAGGACCCGGATCCGCTGATCGACATCGCGCTCAGTCCGCTGTCGCCGGAGCTCTTCCAGTTCCAGCGGCACGAACTCGGCCTGTCGGCCGAGCGCGTCGGGCGTTCGCTGACGGTCTTCGCGCGTCAGCTGCTGCAGTCAGGAGGCGGTCGCTGACGGTCTTCGCCCGTCAGCTGCTGCAGTCAGGAGGCGGTCGCCGACCGGCCGGGCGACGGCGCCTTCGACGGCTTCGGGCGCGCCGGGGCCGCCGGGTGGACCAGGCCCGGCAGGATCAACTCCCAGATGCGGCGCAGCCGTTCCTCGGCCGGGTCGTGCAGGGCGCCGCTCTCCGCGGCCCACAGGGCGTCGTCGGGGGCGCTCGGGTTGCGCATCTCCAGCTCGACCCCGGTGATCACGTAACCGATCAGTGCCGCGACCGCCGTCGCGTCCACGCCCGGCCGCAGGGCCTTCTCCGCGACCGCGTACCGGGCCAGCCGGCCCACCTCGCGCCGCCAGGGGCACTCCTGGCCCGGCCCGGGGCCGGGGGACTGCAGCTCGCGGGAGAGGCGCTCTCCGGCCCGCGCCACGTGATCGGTCTCGAAGAGCCGGATCAGCGCGTGCGTGGTGATCACCAGTTTGTCGATCGCGGTGCCGCCCACTCCCTCGGTGGATAAGCAGGCCGACTCGACCGTGACCCGGGTGGCCGCGCGGGCCCGCCCGCGCACCGCGGTCGCCAGGTCCGACTTGGTCGCGAAGTGGAAGACCAGGGCGCCGGTCGTCACCCGCGCCTCGCCGGCGATCCGGGCCAGCGAGGCCCGCTCGTAGCCCACCCTGTCGAACACCCGTGCGGCCGACGACAGGATCTCCTGTCTCGTGCGTTCCGCCCGCTGCTGAATCGCCATGAGCTCCCCCGTGGACTCGCGAGAAGGTGCCGGAGCGTTATCTTCCGGCCCGCGCCTGTGACCGACTCGAAACTATCCGGCCGGGGACCGGCGAAACGTGGCTTCTCCCGGCACCGGCCGGAACTGGGGCTTGACGCGGCTCTTCGTCCCAGGTCGCGGGCGCACGGCCCGCGCGGGCCGCCCGTGAACTGACCGGAACAAGGGGTATGGCCTGTCAGGTGGATTCAGCCGTTCCGGCGGCCACGGAGGCCCGTGCCCGGGAGCGGGATACGGCCACGCCCGCGAGGCACAGCGCACCCCCGGCGAGGGTGAGCGCACCCGGCAGCTCGCCCAGGAACCCCCACGCGAGGAGCACCACCAGGGCGGGCACGGCGTAGGTCGTCGCGCCCATCCGCCCCGCGGTCGTACGGGCCAGGGCGTAGGCCCAGGTCGTGAAGGCGAGCGCGGTCGGGAACACCCCCAGGTAGACCATGTTCAGGGTCGCCGGCAGCGGAGCCCGCCCGGCTTCCTCGACCAGCTGTCCGGCGAAGGGCAGACAGGCCGCCGCCCCCACCAGGCACCCGAAGGTCGTCACCTGGAGCGCGCTGCCGTGCGCGAGCGCCGGCTTCTGGGCGACGACCCCGCCCGCGTACGCGATCGCCGCGAGCAGACAGAGGAGCACCCCGAGCACCGAGGCGTGGCCGCCCCCGCCGCCGGACATCGACAGGCCGACGGTCACCGCGCCCGCGAAGGAGACCGCCATGCCGGCCAGCAGCCGGGGCGGCAGCGACTCCTTGAGGAACCGGGCGCCGAGCAGCGCGATCAGGATCGGTCCGATGTTCACGACCATCGCCGCCGTGCCCGCGTCCACCTCCTGCTCGCCCCAGTTCAGGACGACCATGTACACCCCGAACCAGAGCAGGCCCGAGACCGTGATCCCCGGCCAGGCGGCCCGCGGCGGCAGCCCCTCCCGCCGCACCAGGAGCACGGCCCCGAGGACCAGCGACCCGGCGAGCAGCCGGCCGAGCGCGAGCGCGCCGGGAGAGTAGGCCGCCCCGGCGCTGCGGATGGAGACGAAGGCGGAGGCCCACAGGACGACGGTGACGGCGGCGGCGCCCAGCGCGAGCCGGGAGGGTTGCTTCTGCATGGTCCGACGGTAGGGCGTGGACGCTTCGGCGCTCACCGCAATATCGGGGCGCTCAGCGCAGTGCGTCCGCCGTGATGCCCAGGTACGTCCGCAGGGCGGTCTCGCCCTCGGGCGTCACCTTCACCGCCCGCTCGGACCCGATCCGTACGCACCAGCCGGCGTCCAGCGCGTGCCGGCACAGCGCGGCACCGGCGATCCCCGCGAGGTGGGGGCGGCGCTCGGTCCAGTCGAGGCAGCCGCGCGCGACGGGCCGCCGCCCCTTCCGTTCGAGGGCGATGCCCTGTGCGTCGAACCAGGCCAGGCCCCGGTCCGTGAGCGCGAACCCGGTGTCCTGGCGCAGCAGTCCGCGCTCCGTCAGGGCATCGGTGATCGTGATGCCGAGCCGTCCCGCGAGGTGGTCGTAGCAGGTCCGGCCGCGCGCCATCGCCCGCCCGGCGCTCGCCGCCCGCAGCGAGCGCGGCGCCGGGGGCACCGCGGGCTCGGCCCGGGCGGCCAGGTCCTCGACGAGGTGCGCGATGCCGGGATCGGCCAGGCGGACGTACCGGTGCCGGCCCTGCCGCTCCTCCGCGAGCACCCCGCCCGCGACCAGTTTCCCGAGGTGCTCGCTGGCGGTGGAGGGGGCCACCCCGGCGTGCCGGGCGAGCTCCCCGGCGGTCCAGGCCCGCCCGTCGAGCAGGGCGAGGAGGAACGCGGCGCGGCTCTCGTCCGCGAAGAGCGCCGCGAGCGCGGCGAGGTCACTGGCTGCCATGGGTCAAGCCTGGCGCACTCACGCTTCGGCGGAGGCCGAACCGTGCGCCGCGCCGGGGCGGGCGGGGATCGCCTCGTACTGGAGGCGCAGACCGTCGAGCAGCGCCCGCAGACCCGTCTCGAAGGCGCCCTCGTCGACCTTCTGGCGGCGCTCCGCGAGGAGGTGGGCCTGGCCGAGGTGGGGGTAGTCGGCCGGGTCGTAGGCCGTCTCGTCGTCGACGAAGCCGCGGGCGAAGGAGCCGAGGGCGGAGCCGGTGACGAAGTACCGCATCAGCGCGCCGATGGAGGTGGCCTGCGCCGGGGGCCAGCCCGCGCGCACCATGGCGCCGAAGACCGCGTCGGCGACCCGCAGGCCGGCCGGGCGGCGGCCGGGGCCCTGGGCGAGCACGGGGACGATGTGCGGGTGGTCCGCGAGGGCGGCCCGGTAGGAGACCGCCCAGTCGTGGAGCGCGGTCCGCCAGTCCCGTCCGTCGTCCGCGGCGAACATCGACAGGTCGATCTTCGCGCTCACCGCGTCCGCGATCGCGTCGAGGATCTCGTCCTTGGTGCGGAAGTGGTTGTAGAGCGAGGGCCCGCTCACCCCGAGTTCGGCCGCGAGCCGCCGGGTGGACAGCGCCGCGAGGCCCTCCGCGTCCACGAGCGCGCCCGCCGTCTCGACGATGCGTTCTCGGCTGAGCAGGGGCTTGCGCGGTCGGGCCATGGCGCACATAGTAGGCCCGCGAAGATAAAACTAGCAGTGGTAATTAAATGGCCGAGTGGGGTGGCACCGCATGAATCTGGAACTGAGCGAGGAGCAGGAGGCCGTACGGCGGCTCGCCGAGGACTTCGTCGCACGTGAGGTCACCCCGCACGCCGTCGCGTGGGACCGCGCCGAGGAGGTGGACCGCGGCATCGTGAAGAAGCTCGGCGCCGTCGGCTTCCTCGGACTCACGATCCCGGAGGAGTACGGCGGTTCGGGCGGCGACCACCTCGCGTACTGCCTCGTCACCGAGGAGCTCGGCCGCGGTGACTCCTCCGTGCGCGGCATCGTGTCCGTCTCGCTCGGCCTGGTCGCCAAGACGATCGCCTCCTGGGGCACCGAGGAGCAGAAGCGGGAGTGGCTGCCCCGGCTCACCTCCGGCGAGGCGCTCGGCTGCTTCGGCCTCACCGAGCCCGGCACCGGCTCCGACGCCGGGAACCTCGCCACCCGCGCCGTCCGTGACGGCGACGCGTACGTCGTCAACGGCAGCAAGATGTTCATCACCAACGGCACCTGGGCCGACGTGGTGCTGCTCTTCGCCCGCACGAACGACACTCCCGGCCACAAGGGCGTCTCCGCCTTCCTCGTCCCCGCCGACACCCCCGGCCTCACCCGCCGCCCCGTCCACGGCAAGCTCGGCCTACGCGGCCAGGCCACCGCCGAACTGGTCCTGGAAGACGTCCGGGTCCCCGCCGCCGCCCTGCTCGGCCCCGAGGGCAAGGGCTTCGCCGTCGCCATGTCCGCCCTCGCCAAGGGGCGGATGTCGGTCGCCGCCGGCTGCGTCGGCATCGCCCAGGCCGCCCTCGACGCCGCCGTGCGCTACGCGGGGGAGCGCGAGCAGTTCGGCAAGCCCATCGCCTCGTACCAGCTGGTCCAGGAGCTCCTCAGCGACATCGCCGTCGACGTGGAGGCCGCCCGGCTGCTCACCTGGCGGGTCGCCGACCTGATCGACCGCGGCCGGGACTTCGCCACCGCCGCCTCCCAGGCCAAGCTGTACGCCTCCGAGGCCGCCGTCCGCGCCGCGAACAACGCCCTCCAGGTCTTCGGCGGCTACGGCTACATCGACGAGTACCCGGTCGGGAAGCTGGTGCGCGACGCCCGCGTGATGACCCTCTACGAGGGCACCAGCCAGATCCAGAAGCTGATCATCGGCCGGGCGCTGACCGGGGTCTCGGCCTTCTGAGTACCTCGCTGAGTACGCGGACGGATGTGGCCCGTGCCACATCCGTCCGATGCTGTGCGGCATGAGCGACACACCGGTCAAGCAGCAGAACACCGCCGCCTACTACGCCCAGGCCGTCCTCTCCTTCGGGATCGCGATCGCCGCCGTGGGCATCGGCGTCTACCAGCTCGACGCGAGCGCCTGGGTGCGGGCCTTCCTCGCCGTCTCGGTCCTCTACCTCACGACCTCCGCGTTCACGCTCGCCAAGGTCGTCCGCGACCGACAGGAGGCCGGCCAGATCGTCAGCCGGGTCGACCAGGCCCGACTGGAGAAGCTCCTCGCCGAGCACGACCCGTTCCAGAAGCTCGGATGAGCACCCGCGGGATCTAAGCGCTTGCTCACCCTCGTTGTATGGTGTTCGTCCTGACGGGGTCCGAGAAGGAGTGTGGGATGAGCGCGGCGGAGGAGACGCCCGTGGGCGAGGACATGCCCTGGGGCGAGGTCACGCCCGAGGCGGCCCGGCGGCTGCTCGTGGCCGCCGTCGAGGCGTTCGCCGAGCGCGGGTACCACGCCACCACCACCCGGGACATCGCGGGCCGCGCCGGGATGAGCCCCGCCGCGCTCTACATCCACTACAAGACCAAGGAAGAGCTGCTCCACCGGATCAGCCGCATCGGTCACGACAGGGCCCTGGAGATCCTCCGGGCCGCCGCCGACGGGGGCGGCACCCCCGCCGAGCGCCTCGCCGACGCCGTGCGCTCCTTCGTCCGCTGGCACGCCGAGCGGCACACGACCGCGCGCGTCGTCCAGTACGAGCTCGACGCCCTGGGCGCCGAGCACCGCGCCGAGATCGTGGAGCTGCGCCGCGAGTCCGAGGCGGTGATCCGCCGCATCATCAACGAGGGCGTGGCGGCGGGCGAGTTCGCGGTGCCGGACGTGCCCGGCACCACCGTCGCCGTGCTCTCCCTGTGCATCGACGTCTCGCGCTGGTTCAACACGCAGGGCCGCCGGACCGCCGACGAGGTCGGCGCGCTCTACGCCGACCTCGTCCTGCGGATGGCCGGAGCTCAGAAGTAGTAGCGGGAGACCGACTCGGCCACGCAGACCGGCTTCTCGGAGCCCTCGCGCTCCACGGTCACCGCCGCCGTCACCTGCACGCCGCCGCCCGCCTCCTCGACCTTCGTCAGGACGGCGGTGGCGCGCAGCCGCGAGCCGACCGGCACCGGGGCGGGGAAGCGCACCTTCTCCGTCCCGTAGTTGAGGCCCATCTTCATGCCCTCGACGCGCAGCACCTGCGGGACGAACAGCGGCAGCAGCGACAGCGTGAGGTAGCCGTGCGCGATCGTCGAGCCGAAGGGGCCGGTGGCGGCGCGCTCCGGGTCCACGTGGATCCACTGGTGGTCCCCGGTCGCCTCGGCGAAGAGGTCGATCCGCTTCTGGTCGATCTCCACCCAGTCGCTGTGCCCCAGCTGCTCGCCGACCCCCGCGCGCAGCTCCTCGGCGGAGGTGAAGATCCTCGGCTCGGCCATGTTCGCCCGTCCCTTCTCGTACGGCATACCTGATGGTCGGTATCTAAGCGCTTGCTCAGCATGTGGGGTGCGGGGGCCGCTGTCAACGGCCGCCGACCACGGACCAGTAGGGTTCCCCGGGTGCCGCAGATTCCAGAGAAGATCCACGAACTCACCGTCGGCCAGCTCTCCGCCCGCAGCGGGGCCGCCGTCTCCGCCCTGCACTTCTACGAGGCGAAGGGGCTCATCAGCAGCCGCCGCACCAGCGGCAACCAGCGCCGCTACGGCCGCGACACGCTCCGCCGGGTCGCTTTCGTCCGGGCCGCGCAGCGGGTCGGGATCCCCCTGGCGACCATCCGGGAGGCGCTCGCCCAGCTCCCCGAGGAGCGCACGCCCACGAACGAGGACTGGGCCCGGCTCTCCGGGGCCTGGCGCACCGAACTCGACGAGCGCATCAAGCAGCTGGGCCGGCTCCGCGACCACCTGACGGACTGCATCGGCTGCGGCTGCCTCTCCCTGGAGACCTGCGTCCTGTCCAACCCCGACGACCGCTTCGGCGAACGCATGGCGGGCTCCCGCCTCCTCCCGGTACGCCCCGCGTCGGACGAGGACACGGCCTGAGGCCGTGTCGGGAAAGTCCCGCCTGGCCCGCGACGCCTGGCACCCCCCAGGGGGTGTTTCGGAAGTCCCGCACAGCACCCGCGGCGCCCGGCACGCCCCCTCGCCCCACCGGCCAAAGACCCGAGCAGCTCCGCTACGAGGGCCTTCGTCCGGCACGCCGAGGGCACGCACCGGACACCGCGGGCACCGCACAGGACTTTCGAAACACCCCCTAGTCCGCCAGCGCCGCCGCGACCAGTTCGGCGTTGGAGCGCGCCCGGGTGCCGTCCGGCAGGAACACCGTGTCCTCCAGGCCGATCCGGGCTCCGGCGCCCAGCCGGCGGGCCAGCCGCAGCACCGGCCAGACGCCGTCCCCCTCGCCGTGCAGCAGCACCGGCACCCCCGCCGGGACGGCGAGGGACGCGAGCAGCGCGCGGGCGGTGGCCACGGGATCGCCGCCTCGGCCCGCGGCCTTCGCGAGGACCCGCTCCACCCGGGCGGCCGACGGCGAGCCCGCGAAGCGGTCGGCGCCGTCCGTGCCGGACCACAGCGCGGCCTCGACGCCGATCCCGCGCTCCAGGAGCGCGGCCGCCACCTCCTCGGCGCCCGGCTCGTGCCAGTCGACCGACACCAGGTCGGGGAGGTCCGTCCAGGAGCGGATCCGCTCCACGAGGCGGTCCGGATCGGGCTCGGCCGAGGCCGCCGTCGTGACCCGCACCGGGGTGTCGAGGGCCGAGCGGACCGCCGCCAGGACCGGCCCGAGCACCCGGGGCGACAGCGACGTCCGGCCGCACGGGGTGCGGGGATGCACCCGCACCTCCCGGGCCCCCGCCGCCACCGCACGCGCCGCCGACCGGGCCAGGGACTCCGGCGACATCGGGACCGCCGCCGAGTCCGCGGGACCCCGCGCGCCGTTGAGGCAGACCTGGAGCACCGGGGGCGACGCGCCCCTCACGCCACCGGGGCCGGCGGCGGGTGCCGTGCTCCTCACGCCGCCGAGGCCAGCGGCCGTCGCCGGTCCCCGCGGGCCCGGGCCAGTGCCCCCGAGGTCAGCACCGCCCGCGGGACGCCCACCCCGCAGTCCCCGCACACCGGGCCCAGCCACGGCTCGTACGGGTCGCCCGGTCCGGCCCATTCGATCCGGGGCCCCGAGCACACCGGGCACGCCTCGCCCGGGCCCCGCTCCAGGGCGCCGATCAGCCGCCGCAGCACCTCCGGCAGCGGGTCCGAGGGGTGCACCGCCGGGTCGCCGCAGCGGACCACGCCGTTCCCGCCCCAGACGCGCCGGTGCCAGTCGTCGAGCGCGCCGAGCCCGCGCAGGCCCTCGTGCTTCTCGCGCCGCCGCCGGGCGGCGAACCGTTCCTCGTACGCGAGCCACACGGCCCGCGCCTCCTCCAACTCGTCGAGCGCGGCCACGAGCCGCCCCGGGTCGAGCTCCCGGTCCTCGGGACCGAATCTGTGCCGCCGGCACAGATGGTCCCAGGTCGCGCGGTGCCCGTACGGCGCGAACCTCTCCAGACACTTGCGCAGGGAGTACCTGCGCAGCGCCGTGTCGCACGCCGGATCACGCACCTGTCTCGCGAGACTCCGGAAACCGGCCATCCCTCGCCACCTCCGCCGCTGGTCCTTCCGCGATATCAGAGGGACGAACGAGCGCCCCGCGGTGTTCCATCGAAATTCCGATGGGAGGCATCAGCGGGGCGGAAGAGGCACCCGTCACCCACCGGAACCAGCGCGTCCGGTGGGTTCTACCGGCCCGTCCGGGCCGCCGCGACCACCACCTCCGCCAGTTCGGACCGCCGGATGTCGCTGTGCGAGCGGACCACCTCGGCCGTGTCCACGCTCACACACCCCGAGGCCGGCACACCCGCGCGCAGGGCCTCCGCGAGGCTCAGCCGCGCCGCCCCCGGCACCGCCTGCACGCCGTCGTGCCCGATCGCGCCCCAGCGCGGATCGTCCGTGCCGAGGAGCTCCGCCGCGGCCCGGGTCAGCGAGTCGGAGTCGTTCGCCAGGCGGGACGCCAGCGGATACATCACCCCGAGCGCCGTGTCGTGCCGCGAGTGGCAGGCCACCACCGGCCCGCGCACCCGGTTCTGCAGGTCCCGCAGCGCACCGGAGCGCCCGGGATCGTGCGGCAGCCGCGCCGCGAACGCGTAGTGCGAGAAGGCGCCCTGGAGGAGCGTCACCGAGGCGACCGGACGCGCCCCGGCGGGCAGCCCCCGCAGCGCGTACGCGACGAGCCGGGCGCCCATGCTGTGCCCCACGAGGTGGACGCGGAGTCCGGGCGCGGCGCGCGCCACCTGGCCGAGCAGCGGCCCGAGCCCGTGCTCGCCGACCTGCCCGGCCCGCTTCTTCATCAGGTAGTACGTGGCCTGCCGCAGCGCCTCCCTGGCACCCTTCCAGTACCTCCCCAGGCCTCCGCCGAAGGCCTGGGCCGGGACACCGTCCACGCCCTCCGCGGCCGCGGTGAACAGGGCGCAGACGGCCAGCGGATCGGCGACCAGGAACTCCGGCACCGGCTCCCCGGCGGCCACGGACTCCCCGCGCACGTCCGTCAACTCCCGCAGCAGCGCCCCGAACTCGTCGAACGCCGCCTCCGTCGCGGGCGCCGCGTCCAGCAGATCCGTGAGGCTCCCGATGACCCGCTCCTTCTCCGGCAGGACCGTCACGAGGGCCCGGTAGTCGGGGACGGGCTCGTCCGTGAACATCATCGAAGGCCAGACCAGCCCCGCGTACCCCGCCTCGACCCCCGGAGCGAGCAGCCCCGGGAAGGGCGCGAAGAAGTCGGAGCAGAGGCGGGTGGCGCCGGACGGGGAGCTGTTCCACCCGTGGGCGAACACCACCAGGTCGCGGACGCCCCGCCGGGCGAGCGCGACGAGTTCCGAGGCCTGTCCCGGCGGCCCGTCGCCGTCCTTGTCGAAGGTGATCTCCCGGTACGGCTCCACACTCATCCCGGTCACGGCCAGACCGTCCCTCCACGTCGAGGGGGCCGCGACGCCGGGTGCGCCCCGTGCGCGGGCGGCGGCTCCTTGGCGAGCATGCCCGCGCACGGGCCCGTCCAGACGTCCGACGGACCGTCAGCGCAGCCGCGCCGCCGAGACCCGGGGGAAGTGGATCAGCAGGTCGTACGCGGTGGAGTAGCGCACGGCCGCGACGTCACCCGGCCACGGGTAGGCCGTCCCGATGTGCCGGGTCGGCCTGCGCACGGCCAGCCAGTCGCGCGCCGCCGGGGTCGTATGCCGCAGGTCGAGGGCGAAGGGCCCGGGCGCGACCCGGTCCAGGGTCTCGGCGCTGCTGCCGGGGCCGAGCGGGGCCACGGTGAAGGTCCGCAGCGGCTCGCCGGGAGCTCCGGTGTCGTGCGCGTTGAAGGAGCCCTGCCCGAAGGAGGCGCCCACGCTCACGTAGTCCCGGCCCAGGGCGTCCCGCAGGAACGCGCCCTGGGTCCGCGGGTACTGCTCCGGCGTCGTCGACTCGTACCCCACGTGCCCGTTGTGCGCGGAGAGCACCATCCGGTCGCCGGTCGTCCGCTGCCACCACACGGTGTTCTCGGCCATGATCCGGTCGCGGTAGAGCATCGCCGCGGCGACGCCCTCCGGTGTCGCCAGGTCGTGGGCGTACTCCGTGCCGACCTGGGCGATCGCGCGCGCGTGCTGCACCGCCCACAGGTGCGCCTCGCGCGCCCCGGGGCCCTTGCCGGGGCTCTGCCGCTCCAGGAGGGCGAGGGCGCGGTTCACGTCCCCGGCCATCCGCTGCCGCTCGGCGCGCGTGCGGTCCATGTACTCCTTCATCCAGTTCTCGACCGTGCCCGTGGGCCGCGAGTCCCGGTACAGCTCCCGGAAGCGGGGGAGCAGTTCCGGGTGGACGCGGGAGACGTACGAGGTGACGGCGTCGAAGACGTTCCGTCCGGCGTAGCCGAGGTCGTTCCCCATGAAGTGGACCGGGCGATCGGGGTGCAGCAGGTTGTACCCGCGCATCCACCGGAAGAGGTCGAGGTACTCCTCGGTGTTCCAGAGGCGGTACGACTCCTGGAACTCGTCGCGCATGATCGCCCGGATGTCGCCCCGGCCGGTGCGGACCCACGCGTCGACGAGGAGACCGGTGGACCAGGGGGCCTCCAGGGCGAAGGTGGTGAAGCCCCGCTCCTCCACGAGGTGTTCGAAGATCCGGTGCTTCGCGGTGAAGAAGTCGGCCGAGCTGTGGGTGGCCTCGCCGATGCCGACGACCTCCGCCGAGCCGATCATCCGGTCGAGCGGGCGCAGATCCGTCAGGGGCGCCGCGGAGCGGGCGAGTTCCCGCGCGGGATCGGGGGCGGGCGGGCTCGCGGTGGCGCTCGCGGCGGGTGCCAGGGAGCCCAGGCAGGCCGCGAGGAGGAGTCCGACGAGCGGAAGGCGGCGGCGTCGTAAGGAGTGGTTCACGGGACAAGCGTGATCGGCGGGACGCCCGGGGGACATCCCGCCGACCCCCGTGCCGTACGGGGGACAACCCCCGTCACCGGTAGAGGAGGTACTCCTCGCGCACCGACCGGAACGCCGCCAGGTCCGTCTCCCAGGCCCCGACGACGTCCTCGACGCCCGCGCCCGCGTCGATCAGGGTGCGCACCCGCGCCGAACCGGTCAGCTTGTCGATCCAGTGGTCGGCCCGCCAGGCGAAGCCGGACCACGAGCTCCGGGCGGTGACCAGGAGCCCGATGCCGGCCCGTACGGGGTCGAAGGCCTCCCGGTCGTGGACGTGCAGCTGCACCCCGCCGACCGTCTTCCCCTGGAACTTGGAGAACGTCGGGGCGAAGTACGCCTCGCGGAACCGGACCCCGGGCAGCCCGAGGGCGTTCGCCGCCTCCGCCCACCGCCGGTCGATCCCCTCGGCGCCGAGGAGCTCGAAGGGCCGGGTGGTGCCCCGTCCCTCGGAGAGGTTGGTGCCCTCGAAGAGACACGTGCCGGAGTAGACGAGCGCGGTGTCGGGCGTCGGCATGTTCGGGCTGGGCGGCACCCACGGAAGGCCGGTCGCGTCGAAGAACTCCGACCGCCGCCACCCCGTCATGCGGACGGCCTCCAGGGCGACGGGCGTCGTCAGGAACTCCCGGGCGAACAGACCGGCCAGCTCGGCGACCGTCATGCCGTGCGCCTGCGCGATGGGCTCCCGCCCGACGAACGTCGCGAACGCCCGGTCCAGGACGGGGCCGAGCGCCGCGCGCCCGGTCACCGGGTTCGGCCGGTCCAGGACCACGAACCGCTTCCCGGCGAGGGCGGCGGCCGCCATGCAGTCGTACAGCGTCCAGATGTACGTGTAGAAGCGGGCGCCGACGTCCTGGATGTCGAAGACGACCGTGTCCACCCCGGAGGCGGTGAAGACGTCCGCCAGCGGCTGCCCGCTCTTCAGGTACGTGTCGTAGACCGGCAGCCCGGTCGCGGGGTCGTCGTACCGTCCCTCGGAGCCGCCCGCCTGGGCGGTGCCCCGGAAGCCGTGCTCGGGGCCGAAGACGGCGACCAGGTCCACCCGCTCGTCGGCGTGCATCACGTCCACGACGTGGCGCGCGTCCGGGGTGACGCCGGTCGGGTTGGTGACGACGCCGACCCGTTCGCCCGCGAGGAGCGCGTACCCGTCGGCCGCGAGCCGCTCGAAGCCGGTCCGCACGCGGCCGTGGCCGCCGCGCCCCCCGGGGGCTGCGGAGGCGGGGCCGGCGGTGGCCGCGGCCGCCCCCAGCGCGCCGCCCGCGGCCAGCAGACTCCGTCGCGACAGGCTCATGCGGGACCTCCTCGCCAGTGACATGGGCACGCACGCTAGCGCTCCTGACCGCTCCGGGGAACGAGGCGTGCGGAACGGGTCTTCCGCCGTTCCATACCGACCGGTTAGTCTGTGCCGGTCCTCGCGGCGCGTCGCCGCGGCGCGTCGTCACAGCCGAGAGGTGGGTCCATGACCGCGGACACGAACGAGCTCCACGGCGCCGGTGTCGTCGTCACCGGGGCGGGCGGCGGCATCGGCGCCGCCCTCGCCCGCCGCTTCGCCGCCGAGGGCGCCCGGGTCGTCGTCAACGACCTCGACCCCGGACGCACCAAGGCCGTCGCCGAGGAGATCGGCGCGGTCGCCGTCCCCGGCGACGCCTCCGCCGTCGTCGCCGAGGCCCGCGAGGCCCTCGGCGGCACCGTCGACATCTGGTGCGCCAACGCCGGACTCTCCTCGCCCGGCGACGCCTTCGCCGACGAGGACGTCTGGGCCGCCGCCTGGGACGTCAACGTCATGGCCCACGTCCGCGCGGCCCGCGCGCTGCTCCCCGAGTGGCTGGAGCGCGGCAGCGGCCGGTTCGTCTCCACCGTCTCCGCCGCCGGACTCCTCACCATGATCGGCGCGGCGCCGTACAGCGTCTCCAAGCACGGCGCGTACGCCTTCGCCGAATGGCTCTCCCTCACCTACCGCCACCGCGGTCTCAAGGTCCACGCCATCTGCCCGCAGGGCGTCCGTACGGACATGCTGACCGCCGCCGGATCCGCCGGGGAACTCGTCCTCGCCCCCACGGCCATCGAGCCCGAGGACGTGGCCGACGCGCTCCTCGACGCCATCGCGGCCGACCGCTTCCTGGTCCTGCCCCACCCCGAGGTCGCCGGCTACTACCGCAACCGCGCCACCGACCCCGAGCGCTGGCTGAGCACCATGAACCACGTCCAGCGGACCTGGGAGACGGGCACCGGTCACCCGTAGGCCCCGGCGGATGGGAAGATCTCACGGCGGGAACACGTTCCCGTGACCGAAAACGATCAGCGAGGAAGGTGGCGGAGCATGGCCAGGACGACGGACGGGAGCGGCGCCCCCGTCCCCCAGCGACTCCTCGCCGCCGCCACCCGGCTCTTCGCCGAGCGGGGCTACGACCGCACCTCCGTGCAGGAGATCGTCGAGGCCGCCGGAGTCACCAAGGGCGCGCTCTACCACTACTTCGGCTCCAAGGAGGACCTCCTCCAGGAGGTCTACTCCCGCGTCCTGCGGCTCCAGCAGGAGCGGCTCGACGCCTTCGCGGACGCCGACGCCCCCGTCGAGGACCGGCTGCGCGAGGCCGCCGCCGACGTCGTGGTCACCACCATCGAGAACCTCGACGACGCCGCCATCTTCTTCCGCTCCATGCACCACCTGAGCCCCGAGAAGCACAAGCAGGTCCGCTCCGAGCGGCGCCGCTACCACGAGCGCTTCCGCGCCCTGATCGAAGAGGGCCAGCGGACCGGGGTGTTCTCGTCCGCGACCCCCGCCGACCTCGTGGTCGACTACCACTTCGGCTCGGTGCACCACCTGTCGACCTGGTACCGCCCGGACGGCCCGCTCACCCCGGAAGAGGTGGCGGGCCACCTGGCCGACCTGCTGCTGCGGGCCCTGCGCCCCTAGGGCCCGTCTTTCGGATCGTGCCGGGCTCGCGGGGCCCGGGGCCTGTCCGGCCAGGCCCCGGCGGCCTACAGGTACTTCTTCAGCTCCCGGCGGGCCAGCGACCGCTGGTGGACCTCGTCCGGGCCGTCCGCCAGCCGCAGCGTCCGCGCCGCCGCCCACAGCTCGGCCAGCGGGAAGTCCTGCGAGACGCCGCCCGCCCCGTACGCCTGCACGGCCTTGTCGATGATGTCGACGACCGCGCGCGGGGTCGCGATCTTGATGGCCTGGATCTCCGTGTGCGCGCCCCGGTTGCCGACGGTGTCCATCAGCCAGGCCGTCTTGAGCACGAGGAGCCGCAGCTGCTCGATCGTCACCCGCGCGTCGGCGATCCAGTTCTGCACGACGCCCTGCTGGGCGAGCGTCTTGCCGAAGGCCGTACGGGAGAGCACGCGCCGGCAGGTCAGCTCGACCGCACGCTCCGCCATGCCGATGAGCCGCATGCAGTGGTGGATGCGGCCGGGACCGAGCCGGGCCTGCGCGATGGCGAAACCGCCGCCCTCCTCGCCGACGATGTTCGCGGCCGGGACCCGGACCCCGTCGAAGACGACCTCGGCGTGGCCGCCGTGGTAGTGGTCCTCGTACCCGTACACCCGCATCGCGCGCCGGACCTCGACGCCCGGGGTGTCGCGCGGCACCAGGATCATCGACTGCCGGCGGCGGACGTCCGGCCCGTCCGGGTCGGTCTTGCCCATGACGATGAAGACCTTGCAGTCGGGGTTCATCGCCCCGGAGATGTACCACTTGCGTCCGTCGACGACGTACTCGTCGCCGTCGCGCCGGATCAGGGTCTCGATGTTCGTCGCGTCGGACGAGGCGACCCCGGGCTCGGTCATCGCGAACGCCGAGCGGATCTCGCCCGCGAGGAGCGGCTCCAGCCACTGCTTCTTCTGCGCCTCGTCGCCGAACTGGGCGAGCAGCTCCATGTTCCCGGTGTCCGGAGCGGCGCAGTTGAGGGCGGTGGGGGCGAGCTGCGGGCTGCGGCCCGTGATCTCGGCGAGCGGCGCGTACTGGAGGTTGGTCAGCCCGGCACCGTGCTCGGCGTCCGGGAGGAAGAGGTTCCACAGCCCCTGCCGCCTGGCCTCGGCCTTGAGGTCCTCCACGACCTGCGGGGTGTCCCACGGTGAGGCGAGCAGGGCGCGCTGCTCCTCGGCGACGGCCTCGGCCGGGTAGATGTGCTCGTCCATGAAGGCGAGGAGCTTCGCGCGCAGCTCCTCGGTGCGGGCGTCGTAGGAGAAGTCCATGGTGGTTCAGCCCTCCTGAAGGGTGGTCAGGCCGTGCTCGATGAAGAAGGGGACGAGTTCGCCGATGCGGTCGAAGCCGGCGCCGACGGTCTGCCCGAGGGTCCAGCGGTAGTGGATGCCCTCCAGGATCACGGCGAGCTTGAACCAGGCGAAGGCCGTGTACCAGGCGAGCGCGGAGGTGTCGCGGCCCGAGCGGGCCGCGTAGCGCTCGACCAGCTCGGCGGCGCTCGGGTGCCCCGGGGCCGTCGCGGTCGTGGAGATGGGGGAGTTCGGCAGGTCGAGCGGAGTGCTGTACATGACGAGCAGGCCGAGGTCGGTGAGCGGGTCGCCCAGGGTGGACATCTCCCAGTCGAGGACGGCCCGGATCCGGTCGTCCTCGCCGACCAGGACGTTGTCGAGCCGGTAGTCGCCGTGGATCACGGTGGGCGGGGGAGAGGCGGGCAGCGCGCGACCGAGGGCCGCGTGCAGCTCCTCGATCCCGGGCAGTTCGCGGCCGCGCGAGGCGTCGAGCTGCTTGCCCCAGCGGCGCAGCTGCCGGTCGAGGAAGCCCTCGGGACGCCCGAAGTCGCCGAGTCCGACGGCCTCCGGGTCGACGGCGTGCAGATCGACCAGCGTGTCGACCAGGCCGAGGACGGCGGCGCGGGTGCGCTCGGGGCCGAGCGGGGCGAGCTGGCGGGCCGAGCGGTACGGCGTGCCGTCGACGAACTCCATGACGTAGAACGGCGCGCCGAGCACGGACTCGTCCTCGCAGAGCAGCACGGTCCCGGGGACGGGCACGCCGGTCCCGGCCAGGGCGCTGATGACCCGGTGCTCGCGCCGCATGTCGTGGGCGGTGGCGAGGACGTGGCCGAGCGGGGGCCGGCGGACCACCCAGCGGCCGGTGCCGTCGCCCACGACGTACGTGAGGTTCGACCGGCCGCCCTCGATCAACCGGGCTTCGAGGGGGCCGGACACCAGGCCGGGCCGCTCGCGGTCGAGGAAGCGGCGCAGCTGCTCGGGGTCGAGGCCTGGCGGCGGGGCGGAACTCATAGGGGCGTACCTCCGGATCGGCTTCGGTCGGCGTTCATGATGACCGACCAGTCGGTATGTCGTCCAGGGGGAGGGGGTGAAAGCGTGTCCGGCCCTCTGGTGGCGGATCGCACTCCTGAATAGGGTTCACATATGGATGCGAAGCTGATCGTCGACGAAGTCCGGCTGACCCCGATCCTCATCTCCGACCCGCCCCTCCTCAACACCCAGGGCGTCCACCAGCCCTTCACCCCCCGACTCGTGGTGGAGGTGGTCACGAAGGGAGGGGTGAGCGGCCTCGGCGAGACCTACGGGGACACGGTCTACCTGGGCGCCGCGCGCGCCCTGGCGGAGGCGCTCCCGGGCCGCTCGGTCACAGATGTGAACGGTCTCTTCGTCCTGGCGACGGACACCGGCGGCACGCCGGAGCCGGCCCCGGCCGCGGGCGACGACGCGGAGGGCGACGCGGGCGTCGACGCGAGCGGCCTCCGTGGCGTCCGGACCGCCGAGAAGCTGTACCTCTCCGTCGTCTCCGCCTTCGAGACCGCCTGCCTCGACGCGCTCGGCAAGACCCTCGGCCTGCCCGTCCACGCCCTCCTCGGCGGCAAGGTCCGCGACGAGGTCGAGTACAGCGCGTACCTCTTCCACAAGCGGGCCGGCACGGACGGCTGGGGCGAGGCCCTCGACCCGGCGGGCATCGTCGCCCAGGCCCGCCGATTCGACCGGGAGTACGGCTTCCGCTCCTTCAAGCTCAAGGGCGGCGTGTTCGCACCCGAGCGGGAGATCGCCGCGATCCGGGCGCTCGCCGAGGAGTTCCCCGGCCGGCCGCTCCGCCTCGACCCCAACGGCGCCTGGTCCGTGGAGACCTCACTCGCCGTCGCCCGCGAGCTCAAGGACGTCCTGGAGTACCTGGAGGACCCGGCGAGCGGCACGGCCGCCATGGCCGAGATCGCCGCCCGCACCGACGTCCCCCTCGCCACCAACATGTGCGTGACCACCTTCGGCGAGGTCCCGGAGGCCTTCGCGGCGCACGCCGTACGGATCGTCCTCTGCGACCACCACTACTGGGGCGGACTCCGGCGCACCCGCGAACTCGCCGCGCTCTGCCGGACGTACGGCGTCGGGCTGTCCATGCACTCCAACACCCACCTGGGCATCAGCCTCGCCGCGATGACCCAGGTGGCCGCGACCCTGCCGGGGCTCCACCACGCCTGCGACACCCACTACCCGTGGCAGACGGAGGACGTCGTCACCCCCCGCCCCGTCTTCCGCGAGGGCCGCCTCACCGTCTCCGACGCCCCCGGCCTGGGCGTCGACCTGGACCGCGAGGCGCTGGCCGTCCTGCACCGCCGCTGGCGGGAGGACGACGGCACGTACCGCGACCGGGACGACGCGGCCGCGATGCGGGCGGTGGATCCGGACTGGACCCCGAGTCGCTGGTGAACGACGCCGTCGGGGGCAGACGGCGGGCCCGGGCCGGACCGGGTCCGACCTGGGCCTCCGAAGGTGTGCTCCTTCTCAGGGTGTTACTTCTTGCAGAGCGCCGACGCCAGGACGGCCGCCGCCCCCGCGTTGTAGCCCTTCTCGTAGTTCGGGTCCAGCGCGGCCACGCCCTGCTTGGGCGCGTCCTTCTTGCAGTCCGCCTTCGTGTCGGCGACACCCTGCCGGTAGCCCATCCGGTACTGCTCCTGGGCGTCCTTCTGTTCGGTCTCCTTCGCCGTGCCGCAGGTCGCCTCGGGGACGCCCGGCTGGAGTGCCGTGATCGTGGCACCCGCGGGGAAGAAGTCCGTGCTCGAGAACTCGCCGTTGGCATTCGTCTTCAGGGACGCGGTGTGGGTGTTGTTGGCTTCGAGGAAGACCGTCTTCCCGGGCTTCCAGCCCTTGCCCGAGACATCGAACTTCCCGGCCGTCTTGCTGTCCGTCACCGTGCAGGTGGCCGACGGCGCTGCCTGCGCCGAACTCATGGTGAGCGCCACGGACCCGAGCAGCAGCGAGGAGATCGTCAGCGGAGCCAGCACGGCCATGCGGATGTTTCTGTTCACTTCTCTTCCCTCCAGTGGCAGGCCCGCACCCTCGGGCACGGGCCGAGAGGTTGAATGCACGGAGGGGCACAGCGATGAACAGGCGTCCGCGTCTCTTCCACGCGAGCCCGGTAGGGGGCCGTCCACGGCCCCGTCCTCGTACGGCTGCCAATCCCGTCCGTGGCGGCCCTGGGGGACCTCAGCCCTTCCATCCTCTCGCGGCCCACCTGGCCTGTCGATTCGGGACCGGCCCGGCCCCTACGCGTGGCAGGCCACCGGTACCCCGCCGTTCATCGTCGCCATGTCCCCGAAGACCGCCACCGGATCCAGCGGCGACCCCTCCGGCAGCCCCTCCAGTTCCGCGTACGCCCGGTGCAGGTTCGCCACCAGCCGCTCGCTCTCCCGCCACGCGGCGAACTCGCCGAGCTCCGCCCCCCGCGCCGTCTCCAGGGGCGTCGCGCCCTTCGCGTACCCCTCGGCGGCCAGTTCGCCCACCCAGCGCAGGTACCGCTCCGTGGTGTCGTACGCCGAGGGGTCGGTGACCCGCCCGTGCCCCGGCACCACCGTGGGCGCGTCCAGGGAGCGCAGCAGGTCGAGCGCGCGCAGCGAGCCGGCGAGCGAGCCCATGGGAAGGAACGGCGTCCCGCCGTGGAAGACCAGGTCGCCGGTGAAGACGACGCCCTGCTCCGGCAGGTGGACGATCGAGTCGCCCGTCGTGTGCGCGGCCCCCGGGTGGAGCAGCCGCACCTCGATCCCGCCGACGTACAGGGTGAGCCGGTCGCTGTACGTGAGGGAGGGCGGCAGGATGTCGACTCGCCCGAAGTCGGTCCGGGGCCACAGCAGATGGAGCTGGTGTCCGGCCGCGAGCTGCTCGGCGCGGCAGTTCTCGTGGCCGACGATCCGCGCCTCCGGCTGGAACACGCCGTTGCCGTAGGTGTGGTCGCCGTGGTGGTGGGTGGAGACGATGGTCCGCGGCAGCGGCAGCCCCTCGGCGAGCACCGCCTCGCGCAGCAGCCGCGCCCGCCGCTCGGTGGCGGCGGTGTCGACGAGCAGCGACTCGTCCGTGTCGCCGATGAACCCGGCGTTGTTCAGGCACCAGCCGCCGTCGGGCTGGACGAAGGCGTGCACGTGCGGAGCGAGCGTGACCACATAGGGATCGGTGGCAGACAAAGGGATTCCCCCGGATGAGAGCCCGACTGGACAGAGGAAGAGTGCCAGCCGCCGCCCGCCGCTGAAAACCCGGAACGGATCACCCCGCTTCCTCCTCGTCCTCCCACCCCCGCACCGCCGCGAACGCGTCCCCGTACTCCGCCGACCACCGGCCCAGCGCCTCGATCGGCCCGAGCAGGGACCGCCCGAGCGGGGTCAGCGCGTACTCGACCCGGGGCGGTGTCTCCGCGAACGCCCGCCGCTCCACCAGCGCGTAGCCCTCCTGCCGCCGCAGCGTCTCCGTGACGCCGGCGGCCACGCCCGGCTTGCGGGCGGGCCCGGACGGGACGAGGGTCGGGAGCATGAAGGCGATCAGCTACAGCCGGTACGGCGGCCCCGAGGTCCTGGAGTACGGCGAGCTGCCCGAGCCCAAGATCGGCCCCGACGCGGTGCTGGTCGAGGTGCGGGCGGCCGCCGTCAACCCGGTCGACTGGAAGTGCCAGGCCGGGTACCTCGACGGCATGATGGACGCGGTCTTCCCGGTGGTGCCGGGCTGGGACGTGTCCGGCGTCGTCGTCCGGCTCGGCGTCTCCGTCCCCGAGTTCGCCGTGGGCGACGAGGTCATGGGGTACGTGCGGGAGGACTTCCTCTCCCGCGGCACCTTCGCCGAGTACGTCGCCGCCCCCGTCCGCACCCTCGCCCGCAAGCCCCGCACCTTCGACTTCGAGGAGGCCGCGGCCCTCCCGCTCGCCGGCCTCACGGCGTACCAGGCGCTCAAGGCCCAGGCACTCGCGGTCCGCCCCGGAGAGACCGTCCTCGTGCACGCGGCGGCCGGCGGGGTCGGCTCGATGGCCGTGCAGATCGCCCGGCACCTCGGCTGCCGGGTCATCGGCGCGGCCAGGGACGCCGGTCTCGAGCGGGTCGCGGAGCTCGGCGCCGAGCCCGTCCGCTACGACGAGGAGACCTTCGCCGACCAGGTCCGCGCCCTCGCCCCGCTGGGCGTGGACGCCGTCCTCGACACGATCGGCGGCCCGTTCCTGAAGCTCTCCGCCCGGCTCCTCTCCCCGCACGGACGCCTCGCCTCGATCGCGGACGGAGAGGTCCTCGCGCTGGGCGGGCGCTACTTCTGGGTCCGCCCCGACGCCGCCGACCTCGCGGACCTCGCCGACCTGGCCGACGCGGGCGTCCTCACCGTACGGGTGGCCAGGTCGTTCCCCCTGGAACAGGCGGCCGAGGCCCAGCGCGCCAACGCGGCCGGCGGCCTCAACGGCAAGGTCGTGGTGACCGTCCCGTAGGCCGGGCCGGCCCCGGGCCGCCTCACCAGATCACCGCCGCCCCGAAGACGGCGAGCGCGATCGTGCACGCCGCCGCGAGCAGCGCGCCCCGGTGCGAGAGCGGTTGCGGCCGGGCCGCTCCCAGGGCGTGGATCCGGCGGTGGGCCACGGCCAGGAACGCGACCCACACCAGGGAGGAGAGCGCGAGCCCGGTCAGCTCCTTCGCCGTGATCTCGTCGCTGACGGTCAGCTTCACCGCGAGCACCGCGACCACCGTGCACGACAGGGTCGTACGCCGCCACGCGAGCCGGGTCCGCTCCGGCTGGAGTCCAGGGTCCCGGGCCTCGGCGGCGGGGTTCACCGCCCGGCCCAGCCGAAGACGACGAGGACCACCATGGCGAGCGCCACCACGGCCACGGCGAGGCTGAGCACCGCGGGGAAGCGGGACACGGGCAGGTCCTCGCCGCGCCGCATCGCCCGCTCGCAGCGCACCCAGTGGTTCACCGCGCGCAGGGCGCACAGCACGCCGCCGACGAGCAGCGCCATCGCGAGTCCGACGCGCACGCCCCACCGCAGGTCCGGCAGGAACTGGTCGACGGCGAAACCACCGCCGACCAGGGCGAGCGCGGTCCGGATCCAGGCCAGGAAGGTCCGCTCGTTGGCCAGGGAGAAGCGGTAGTCGGGGGTCTCGCCCTCGTCCCGGATCCGCTGCGGCGCGAACCACAGCCGCAGGCTCTGCACGAAATCGCTCACCCGTGCACCCTAACGGCCGGGTGATCACCCCGCCGGGCGCGCGGCGCGCAGCAGCTCGTACGCGGCGCGGCCGTCCGGGACCCACTCCCAGGTGCCGAGGCGCTCCTCCAGCTCCCCGTCCGTGAGGAAGCCGTGCCAGGCGACCTCCTCGACCTGAGGGCTGACCGGCAGCTCGCAGCGGACCTCGTAGACCGCCGACCACCACTTCCCGGCGACGCCCCCGGAGTCGTACAGGAACCGCAGCACCGGTTCGGGCCGGGGCAGCCCGGACACCCCGAGCTCCTCCTCGGCCTCGCGCAGCGCGGCGTCGTCGTAGGACTCGCCCGCGCCGACGACCCCGCCGACGAACATGTCGTACCGGGAGGGGAAGACCAGCTTCGTCGGCGTCCTGCGGTGGACGAAGACCCGGCCCTCGCCGTCCCGGACCCGGACGAAGACGCAGCGATGGATCAGGCCCCGCGCGTACACCTCACCGCGCGGGGCCTGCCCGATCACCACGTCGTTCTCGTCGACGACGTCGAGGATCTCTTCAGAGGCGCTCATGCGCCCATGAAATCACTGACCCATGACGTACTTGACGGTCGGACCGGTCGTCCAGCCGCCGTCCACGGCGAGCTCCGCGCCCGTCACGTACGAGGCGGCGTCCGAGAGCAGGAAGACGACGGCGCCCGCGATCTCGTCGGCCTCGCCGACCCGGCCCATCGGCGTGTTCGGGTACTTGCCCTCGCCGCGCTCGATGCCGACGGACGCCGTCATCGGGGTGTAGGTCATGCCGGGGTGGACGGAGTTGACGCGGATCCGCGCCGTGCCGAGCTCCACCGCGCCGATCTTCGTCAGGCCGCGCACGCCCCACTTGGAGGCGCCGTATCCGGCGGTCAGGGCGAGGCCCATCAGGCCGGCGGCCGAGGAGATGTTGACGATCGAGCCGCCGCCGGCCTCCTTCATCGCGGGTATCGCGGCCTTCATGCCGATGAAGACACCGGTCAGGTTGATGTCGAGGACCTTGCGGAAGTGCTCGACGGACTCGGTCTCCAGGAGGGCGCCGGTGGAGATGCCCGCGTTGTTCACCAGGCCGTGCAGTCCGCCGAACTCCGCCACGGCGAAGGCGACGGCCGCCGCCCACTCCTCCTCGGAGGTCACGTCGTGGTGGAGGAAACGGGCCCGCTCGCCGAGCGCCTCCGCCGTGGCCTTGCCGTCCTCGTCGAGCACGTCGGTGATCACGACGTTCGCTCCGGCGGCCACGGCCAGCTTCGCGGCCTCGGCGCCCAGGCCGCGGGCGCCGCCGGTGATGAGCACGGTCTTGCCGGTGAGGTCGTTCATGAGGGGTCCCTTCGGGGGGTCTGCGGGGGTGGTGTTCAGACGCTCCGGGGCTGTGCGGCCCGGAGCAGCGCGGTGGTCGTCTCGACGAGGTCGGCCAGGAAGAGCGGCTCGTCCGTGAGGGGCTCGGTGCCGTCGAGGTACTGCCGGGCCCGGTCCGCCATGGCCGCGCCGACCACGGTCAGCGCCAGGTCGAGGCGCTCCAGGAGCAGCGGCTCGGGGAGCCCGTCGGCGGCCAGGCGGTCGGCGATCCGCTCGATGAGCCGCCAGTACGCCGTGCCGGCGAGCGTGGGGTGGGGGGTGCGGGTGCGGACACCGCTCTCGTGGCTGAGCTGCGCCGAGATCCGCAGGCAGCGGCGGCCCCGGTCGGTGCGCAGCTCGCCGGCCTCGGCGGTGACGAGCGCGGCGACCAGCTGCCGCGGGTCGTCGCCGGCGCCGTCGAGGAGGGAGGCGAGCACCTGTTCCGTACGGGCCTGGCGGCCGGCCATGACGGCGTCGCGCAGTCCGGTCCGCGAGCCGAAGTGGTACTGCACCGCGGAGGGGTTGGCCTGACCGGCCAGCGCCACGATGTCCCGGAGCTGTGCGCCGTCGACGCCCTGTGCGGCGAACAGTTCCTCCGCCGCGCGGATCAGTTTCTCCCGGGTCTCGGGTCCCGACGTCCTCGCCATACGTTCATATTAATGCTCGACATTAGAAAAGCGAAAGACCGGGAAAACAGGGCGGACGGTTGACTCGATACATCCGTGTATCCAAGATGCGGTCCATGTCCTACGACGCTGATGTGATCGTGATCGGGGCGGGCCTCGCCGGCCTCGTCGCCACCGCCGAGCTGGTCGACGCCGGCCGCACCGTGATCCTCCTCGACCAGGAACCCGAGCAGTCCCTCGGCGGTCAGGCCCACTGGTCCTTCGGCGGCCTGTTCCTCGTCGACTCGCCCGAGCAGCGCAGGATGCGCGTCAAGGACAGCCACGCCCTGGCCCTCCAGGACTGGTTCGGCACCGCCGGCTTCGACCGTGCCGAGGACCGCTGGCCGCGGAAGTGGGCCGAGGCGTACGTCGACTTCGCCGCCGGCGAGAAGCGCGCCTGGCTCCACGCACGCGGGGTGCGCTTCTTCCCCGTCGTCGGCTGGGCCGAGCGCGGCGGCTACGACGCGAACGGCCACGGCAACTCCGTACCCCGCTTCCACATCACCTGGGGCACCGGACCCGGCCTCGTCGCCCCCTTCGAGCGCAGGGTCCGCGCGGGCGCCGCACGCGGCCTCGTCGACCTCCGCTTCCGGCACCGCGTCACCGGCCTCGGCCGCACGGCCGGAGCCGTCGACACCGTCTCCGGCGAGATCCTGGCCCCGTCCACGGCCGCCCGCGGCACCGCGTCGGGCCGCGAGGTCACGGGCGCCTTCGAGCTCCGGGCCCAGGCCGTGATCGTCACCTCCGGCGGCATCGGTGGCAACCACGACCTCGTCCGCGCGCAGTGGCCCGCCCGGCTCGGCACCCCGCCCGCCAAGCTGCTCTCCGGAGTCCCCGCCCACGTCGACGGACTCATGCTCGGCATCGCCGAGAAGGCGGGCGCCCACCACATCAACCGCGACCGGATGTGGCACTACACCGAGGGCATCGAGAACTGGAACCCCCTCTGGGCCCGCCACGGCATCCGCATCCTGCCCGGCCCGTCCTCCCTCTGGTTCGACGCGACCGGCAAGCGCCTGCCCGTCCCGCTGTTCCCGGGCTTCGACACCCTGGGCACCCTCGAACACATCATGCGCACCGGCCACGACCACACCTGGTTCGTCCTCGACCAGCGGATCATCGGCAAGGAGTTCGCCCTCTCCGGCTCCGAGCAGAACCCCGACCTCACCGGCAAGTCCGTCCGCGACGTCCTCGGCCGCGCCCGCGCCGACGTACCGGCCCCGGTCCGGGCCTTCATGGACCACGGCGTCGACTTCGTCGTCGAGAACGACCTCTCCGCCCTGGTCCGCGGCATGAACGCGCTCACCGACGAGCCCCTCATCGACGAGGCCGACCTGCGCCGCGAGATCACCGCCCGCGACCGCGAGATCGCCAACCCCTTCACCAAGGACCTCCAGGTCACGGCGATCCGCGGCGCCCGCAGGTACCTGGGCGACAAGCTGATCCGCACGGCGGCCCCGCACCGGATCCTCGACCCGAAGGCGGGACCGCTGATCGCCGTCCGGCTCAACATCCTCACCCGCAAGTCCCTCGGCGGCCTGGAGACCGACCTCGACTCCCGCGTCCTGACGGAGGGCGGCGAGCCCCTGGACGGCGTGTACGCGGCGGGGGAGGCGGCCGGCTTCGGCGGAGGCGGGGTCCACGGCTACCGCTCCCTCGAAGGCACCTTCCTCGGCGGCTGCATCTTCTCGGGCCGCGCGGCGGGCCGGGCGGCGGCCAGGGCAGTGGGCTGAGGCGGTGACGCGAGGCGGTGGCTGGGGCCGTGGGCTGAGGCCGTGAGGCGAGGCGGTGGCTGGGGCCGTGGGCTGAGGCCGTGAGGCGAGGCGGTGGGCTGAGGCCGGTGGGCTGAGGCGGTGACGCGAGGCGGTGGGCTGAGGCGGTGGCTGGGGCCGTGGGCTGAGGGACCGCCCGGCCTGTGGCGCGGCTCACACGCGCACCCCTTCGTGTCGCGCGCCGCCCCGCTGTCCAGGATGAGGCCATGGAGATAGGCATCGCACTGCCCCAGTACGGCACCCACGCCCGAGCCGACCGCATCGCCGCCTTCGCGCGGGACGCCGAGGACGCCGGGTTCGACTCGTTCTGGGTCGGCGACCGCGCCCTGACCCCGGTCGCGCCCGGCGACGTCTACCCGGGCCACACGCCGGAGAACCCGTACCCCCACCAGTACAAGACCTTCCTCGACCCGCTGACCGTGCTCACCGTCGCCGCGGGCGCGACCTCCCGCGCCCGCCTCGGCACGAGCACCCTCAACGGCCCCTGGTACCCGCCGGCCCTGCTCGCCCGCTCCCTCACCTCGCTCGACCAGGTCAGCGGCGGACGCCTCGACGTCGGTCTCGGCATCGGCTGGCTGCGCGACGAGTACACCGCCGTCGGGGCCGACTTCGGCCGGCGCGGCGCCCTCCTCGACGAGCTGCTCGACGTCCTGCACGGCTTCTGGACCCAGGAGGAGTTCGGCCACGAGGGACCCCGCTGGACGATCCCCGTCGCGTACGTCGGCCTCCGCCCCGTCCGGCCCGCCGGACCGCCCGTCTACCTCGGCGGCTTCAGCCCGGCCGCCCTGCGCCGGGTCGGCCGCCGGGCCGACGGCTGGGTCGGCGCCGTCCTGCCGCCCGGGGCGGCCGAGGGCCTGTGGGACGTGGCCCGGCGCGCCGCCGAGGAGGCCGGCCGCGATCCGGACGCCCTGCGCCGGCAGGTCCGCTGCAACCCCGCCCCCGGAGCCACGGCGGACGCGATCGCCGGTGTGCTCTCCGGCGTGCGGGACACCGGCGCGGACGGCTGCTTCGTCGACCTCCAGCAGTCGGTCGAGTCGCCCGGCGAGGCCCTGGAGCTCGGGGTGAAGGTCCTGAGCCTGCTGCGGGGCTGAACACGACGGAGGGGCCCCGGAGATCCGGGGCCCCTCGTCGCGTACGGAATCGGCTACAGCACCAGCGACAGCAGCAGCACGAACACGATGCCGACGACCGAGATGATCGTCTCCATCACCGACCAGGTCTTGACCGTCTGACCGACGCTCATGCCGAAGTACTCCTTGACCAGCCAGAACCCTGCGTCGTTCACATGGCTGAAGAAGAGCGAACCGGCACCGATGGCGAGGACGAGCAGCGAGACCTCGCCGGTCGACATGCCTTCGGCGAGCGGAGCCACCAGGCCGGCGGCCGAGATCGTCGCCACCGTGGCCGAGCCGGTCGCCAGCCGGATCGCGACCGCGATCAGCCAGGCGAGCAGCAGGGCCGGGATCGACCAGTTCTTCGAGAAGTCGAGGATCATCTGGCCGACGCCGATGTCGATCAGCGTCTGCTTGAAGCCGCCGCCCGCGCCGACGATCAGCAGGATGCCGGCGATGGGAGCGAGGGACTTCTCGACGGTCGAGTTCAGCCGCGCCTTGGTGAAACCGGCCGCGCGGCCCAGCGTGAACATCCCGACTATGACGGCCGCGAGCAGGGCGATCAGCGGGGAGCCGATCACGTCCGTGACCTTCTGCACCCCGTTCTCGGGGTCGTCGACCACGATGTCGACGAGCGCCTTGACCAGCATCAGGACGACGGGCAGCAGGATGGTCGCGACCGTGGCGGCGAAGCCGGGGCGCTTCTCCAGGTCCTCGGAGGGGCGGGCCGGGATCATCGCCTCCGGGGCCTGGATGTCCACCCAGCGGGCGGCGTACCGGGAGAAGACCGGACCGGCGATGATCACGGTGGGGATCGCGACGACGAGGCCCAGCGCGAGCGTCACGCCCAGGTTGGCTCCGACCGCGTCGATCGCGACGAGCGGGCCGGGGTGCGGCGGGATGAGCCCGTGCATCACGGACAGACCGGCCAGGGCGGGGATCCCGATCCGCATGAGCGAGTAGTTGCCGCGCTTGGCGACCATGAGCACCACCGGGATCAGCAGCACGATCCCGACCTCGAAGAAGAGCGGCAGGCCGATCACGGAGGCGATCAGGACCATCGCCCACGGCATGGCCTTCTTGCCGGTCCGCGCCAGGATCGTGTCGACGATCTGGTCGGCGCCTCCGGAGTCGGCGAGCAGCTTGCCGAGGATGGCGCCGAGCGCGATGAGCACGCCCACACCGGCGACGGTGTTGCCGAGTCCGGTGCTGAAGGACTTGATGGTGTCCGCGAGCGGGGCACCCGCGAACGCGCCGAGGGCCAGCGACCCGATGGTCAGCGCCAGGAACGCGTGCAGCTTGAACTTGGTGATGAGCAGGACGATGACGGCGATGCCGGCGAGCACGGCGATCCCGAGCTGGGCGTTGCCTGCCGAGGTGATCGGTTCGGCGGCGTCCGCTGCCAGGGTCTCGACGCTGAGACTGGTCACGGTGGTGTCCTTCGTACGGGCAGGTGGGGGACGGGGGCGCGGGGGGTTGCGGGGAGGGTCAGCCGGCCAGGCCGCGCAGGGCGGCGACCGCGCGGCCGGTGATCTCCTCCGGGGTGCCGGAGACGTCGACGGCGACGCCGGCCTCGTCGTCCTGCAGCGGCTGCAGGGTGGCGAACTGCGAGTCGAGGAGCGCCGTGGGCATGAAGTGCCCCTTGCGCGCGGCCATCCGCCCCTCGATCAGCTCCCGGCCACCGGTCAGATGCAGGAAGACGACCCCGGGCGCGGCGGCGCGCAGCCGGTCCCGGTACCTCCGCTTGAGCGCGGAGCTGCTCACGACCCCGCCGAGCCCGGCCCGGCTGTGCGCCCACGCTCCGATCGCGTCGAGCCACGGCTCCCGGTCCGTGTCGTCCAGCGGCGTGCCGGCCGACATCTTGGCGACGTTGGCCGCCGGGTGGAAGTCGTCGCCCTCGGCGTACGGCAGGCCGAGCGCCTCCGCGACCAGCGGACCGATGGTGGTCTTGCCGGTCCCGGCGACGCCCATCACGACGACGACCGGGGGAGCGGAGAGGGGGGTGGTGCTCATGGGGGTGCCTCGCTGTCTTCTTCGACATCGATTCGGTGGATCCGTCGCGCTCATGAAACCCATTGGGTACGACGTATTCAAGAGCCTGTGACATAAAAGTCGTACTTTTAATTCCCGGGTGTGATCATCCGGGCCCGCGCGCATAGGCTGATCGCCATGACGACACCGGCCCAGGGACTCCACTCACACGTCCTGGCCACCCTGGGTCTCGCGATCACCGCGGGGGAGTACCCGCCGGGCACCGTGCTGCGCACCGACGAGCTCGCCCAGCGCTTCGACGTCTCCCGGACCGTGGTCCGCGAGGTCGTCCGCGTCCTGGAGTCCATGCACCTCGTCGAGTCCCGCCGCCGCGTCGGCGTGACCGTGCTCCCCACGGCCAGCTGGAACGTGTACGACCCCCAGGTCATCCGCTGGCGGCTGGCGGGCGCCGACCGCCCCCGCCAGCTCCGCTCGCTCACCGTGCTCCGCTCGGCCGTCGAACCGGTCGCGGCGGGCCTGGCCGCCCTGAACGCCACCCCCGAGCAGTGCCGCGAGCTCACCGAGCAGGCCCTCGGCATGGTCGCCACCTCGCGCGGCCGGCGCCTGGAGGACTACCTCGTCCACGACATCGCCTTCCACCGCGTCGTGCTCAACGCCTCGGGGAACGAGATGTTCGCCCGCCTCGGCGACGTCGTCGCCGAGGTCCTCACCGGCCGCACCCACCACCACGTGATGTTCGAGGACCCCGACCCCGCCGCCGTCACCCTCCACGTCCAGGTCGCCGAGGCCGTCCGGGAGCGGGACGCGGCCCGCGCCGAGGAGCTCACCCGCCAGATCGCGGTCGGTGCCCTCCGGGAACTGGACGTTCTCGCCCCCTAGGGGGCCATAAGCCCCCCGTAAAGCTCTGAACTAGCTCAAATATGGGCGTTCAGTGACATGCGCCACAGTCTGTGGGCGCCGTTTGCCGTGAGGATGTCCGCTGGCCGTGCCGGGGACACCCCCCAGCCAGGTACGGCCGGGCACCGCACAGCTCCCCTCACGAAGGCGAACAACTCCATGACTGACCGCGTCATCGCGGCCGAGCCGCTGTCCGCCGCACCGGCGAACCCGGCCGCATCCCCCCACGTCGACGCAGGCGACGCCGGATACCGCAAGGACCTCAAGTCCCGGCACATCAACATGATCGCCATCGGCGGAGCCATCGGCACCGGACTCTTCCTCGGCGCCGGCGGCCGCATGTCCCAGGCGGGCCCCTCCCTCTTCATCGCGTACGCCGTCTGCGGCGTCTTCGCCTTCTTCGTGGTGCGCGCGCTCGGCGAGCTGGTGCTCTACCGCCCGTCCTCCGGCGCCTTCGTCTCCTACGCCCGTGAGTTCATGGGCGAGAAGGGCGCCTACACGGCCGGCTGGCTGTACTTCCTCAACTGGTCGACCACGGCCGTCGCCGACATCACCGCGGCCGCCACCTACGCCCACTTCTGGGCCATGTTCAGCGACGTCCCGCAGTGGGTCCTCGCCCTGATCGCCCTCGCGGTCGTCCTCGCCGCCAACCTCATCTCCGTGAAGTACTTCGGCGAGATGGAGTTCTGGTTCGCGATCATCAAGGTCGCCGCCCTGGTCGCCTTCATGCTCGTCGGCATCTTCCTCGTGGTCACCTCCCACGACGTCGGCGGCCACACCCCCGGCCTCGCCAACATCACCGACAACGGCGGCATCTTCCCCAACGGCATGATGCCGATGCTGCTGCTCATCCAGGGCGTCGTCTTCGCCTACGCCTCCGTCGAGCTCTGCGGCGTCGCCGCCGGCGAGACCGAGAACCCCGAGAAGATCATGCCGAAGGCGATCAACTCGATCATGTGGCGCGTGGGCCTCTTCTACGTCGGCTCCGTCGTCCTGCTCGCGCTGATCCTCCCGTACACCGCGTACTCCGGCGACCAGAGCCCCTTCGTCACCGTCTTCGACAAGCTGGGCATCCCCGGCGCCGCCGGCGTGATGAACCTCGTCGTCCTCACCGCCGCCCTCTCCAGCCTCAACTCGGGCCTGTACTCCACCGGCCGCATCCTGCGCTCCATGTCGCTCTCGGGCTCCGCGCCCAAGTTCACCGGCGTCATGAACAAGGGCGGCGTGCCGTACGGCGGCATCCTGCTCACCGCGGGCTTCGGCGTCGCCGGTGTCTTCCTCAACTACGTCATGCCGGGCGAGGCCTTCGAGCTGGTCCTCAACTTCGCCTCCATCGGCATCATCGGCACCTGGGCCATGATCATGGTCTGCTCGCTGCTCTTCTGGCGCAGCGCCGAGCAGGGCAAGGTCACCCGCCCCGGCTACAACCTGCCCTGGGCCCCGTACACCCAGATCGTCACGCTGGGCTTCCTCGCCTCCGTCCTCGTCCTGATGTGGATGGACGGCGGCATCAGCCGCACCACCGTGAACTGCCTGCCGCTCATCGCGGCGGCCCTCACCGGCGGCTGGTTCCTGGTCCGCCGCCGCGTCCGCGCCACCTCCGCGGCACCGCAGGACTGAGACTCCCCCCACGGGAGACGGCGGGACCCCCACAGGCACGGCCTGCGGGGGTCTCGCCTTTTGTCAGGAGATAGTGGTACGCAAGAGCCTTACAAGATCCGGTCGGAGGAAGGGAAGTTCGCGATGCCGCAGCACGTCCAGGGGGTCATCGCCCCCGGCAGGAACGAACCGGTACGCGTCGAGACCATCGTGATCCCCGATCCGGGCCCCGGCGAGGCCGTCGTGAAGATCCAGGCCTGCGGCGTCTGTCACACCGATCTCCACTACAAGCAGGGCGCGATCAACGACGAGTTCCCCTTCCTGCTCGGCCACGAGGCCGCCGGAATCGTCGAGTCCGTCGGCGAGGGCGTCACCGACGTCACCCCCGGCGACTTCGTGATCCTCAACTGGCGTGCCGTCTGCGGCACCTGCCGCGCCTGTCTGCGCGGACGCCCCTGGTACTGCTTCGCCACCCACAACGCCAAGCAGAGGATGACCCTGCTCGACGGCACGGAGCTCTCCCCGGCCCTCGGCATCGGAGCCTTCGCCGAGAAGACCCTCGTCGCCGCCGGCCAGTGCACCAAGGTCGACCCGGCCGTCGCCCCCGAGGTCGCGGGCCTCCTCGGCTGCGGCGTGATGGCCGGCATCGGCGCGGCGATCAACACCGGGAACGTCGGCCGCGGCGACACCGTCGCCGTCATCGGCTGCGGCGGTGTCGGCGACGCGGCGGTCGTCGGCTCCCGCCTCGCCGGAGCCGCGAAGATCATCGCCGTCGACATCGACGACCGGAAACTGGCCAAGGCGACGGAGATGGGCGCCACCCACACCGTCAACTCCCGCACCGCCGACGCCGTCGAGGCGATCCGCGAGCTCACCGGCGGCTTCGGCGCCGACGTCGTCATCGAGGCCGTCGGCCGCCCCGAGACGTACGAGCAGGCCTTCTACGCCCGCGACCTCGCCGGCACCGTCGTCCTCGTCGGCGTCCCCAGCCCCGAGATGAAGCTCGAACTCCCGCTCCTCGACGTCTTCGGCCGCGGCGGCTCGCTCAAGTCCTCCTGGTACGGCGACTGCCTGCCGTCCCGCGACTTCCCGATGCTCATCGACCTGCACCAGCAGGGCCGCATCGACCTCGCCGCCTTCGTCACCGAGACCATCGGCCTCGGCGACGTCGAGAAGGCCTTCGCCCGCATGCACGAGGGCGACGTCCTGCGCTCGGTGGTGGTCCTCTGATGGCCGCCCGCATCGACCACCTCGTCACCTCCGGCACCTTCAGCCTCGACGGCGGCACCTGGGACGTCGACAACAACGTCTGGATCGTCGGCGACGACACCGAGGCCATCGTCATCGACGCCGCCCACGACGCCGACGCGATCCTCGCCGCCCTCGACGGCCGCGCCCTGCGCGCCATCGTCTGCACCCACGCCCACGACGACCACATCGACGCCGCCCCGGCCCTCGCGGCCGCCACCGGCGCCCGCATCCTGCTCCACCCGGCCGACCAGCCGCTGTGGAAGCTCACCCACCCCGACCACAGCCCGGACGGCGAGCTCGCCGACGGTCAGGTCCTCACCATCGCCGGCACGGACCTCACGGTCCTCCACACCCCGGGCCACGCCCCCGGAGCGGTCTGTCTGCACGCCCCCGAGCTGGGCACCGTCTTCACCGGCGACACCCTGTTCCAGGGCGGCCCCGGAGCGACCGGCCGGTCCTACTCGGACTTCCCGACGATCGTCGACTCGATCCGCGAGAAGCTCCTCGTCCTGCCGCCGGAGACGGTCGTCCGCACCGGCCACGGCGACACGACGACGATCGGCGCGGAGGCACCGCACCTGGAGGAATGGATCACACGGGGCCACTGAGGGCCAGCCGGCTCTCGAACCGCACCTCGTCGCCCGAGAACGGGTCGGTGAACTCCAGCGTCCGCGCGAGCAGTCGCAGCGGACGCGCGAAGTCCTCCGGCCCGTCCTCCCGCACGACCGGATACACCGGGTCGTCGAGGATCGGCAGCCCCAGCGCGTTCATGTGCACCCGCAGCTGATGCGTCCGCCCCGTCACCGGCAGCAGCCGGTACCGCCCGAGCCCTCCGGCGTGCGCGAGCAGCTCGATCCGGCTCTCGGCGTTCGGCTCGCCCGGCACCTCGCGGGCGGCCATCACGCCGCGCTCCTTCTCGATCCGGCTCCGCACGGTCACCGGCAGCTCCACCGCCGGGTCGTACGGCGCCACCGCCTCGTACTCCTTGCGCACCACCCGGTCCCGGAACAGCGTCTGGTACGCCCCCCGGTCCTCCTCCCGCACCACGAACAGCACGAGCCCCGCCGTCAGCCGGTCGAGCCGGTGCGCGGGCTGGAGCCGCGGAAGGCCCAGATCACGCCGCAGCCGGGCCAGCGCGGTCTCGGTCACGTGCCGCCCCCGGGGCATGGTCGCCAGGAAGTGCGGCTTGTCGACGACCACGATCCGCTCGTCCCGGTGCACGACCCCGAGGGGGAAGGGCACCGGCGTCTCGGCGGGAAAGTCCCGGTGGAACCAGAGGTGACGCCCCGCGACGTACGGCTCGTCCGCGTCCACGGGCCCGTCGACCCCGACGAACCGCCCCTCCCGCAGCATCTCCTCGATCCGCCCGGCGCCGACCGCGGCCCCGTACCGGTCGGCCAGGTAGGCCCCGACGGTCGTCGGGTCACCCTCGGGATCCTCCGGAAGCCGCACCCGCACGGGGTCGATCCCCATCCGCTGGGGGAGGGGCGATGAGGGGCCCTTGGATCTGCGTCGCACCGGTCCTGCCGCCGTGATTCCTGCTGCCGTGAATTCTGCCGAAACGAGAAAGACCCCACGTGGTGTGGGGTCTTCCGGTGGTGTCCGAGGGGGGACTTGAACCCCCACGCCCGATAAAGGGCACTAGCACCTCAAGCTAGCGCGTCTGCCATTCCGCCACCCGGACAAGGTGTCTGTCTTCCTGGCCGCTCGGCCCTTCCGACGAGGAAAACCATAGCAAACATTCGGAGGGGGCGATCACCACCCCCGGACGGACCCCGGGCATGTGACGGCGGCGTGTCGGCCGACCGGCGCCCTTGGGCGCCGAGGGGGCCACGCGGGAGGATGGGGGAGATCACCTGGAAGCACGTGGGGCACGTAGTGGGAGGAAGCAGCGTGAGCGAGTCGAACACGGCCCGGACCGTCAGCGGTGAGGACGAGGTGGTGGACCTCTGCCGTGACCTCATCCGCATCGACACCAGCAACTACGGCGACCACTCCGGACCCGGCGAGCGGGCGGCGGCGGAGTACGTCGCCGAGAAGCTCGCGGAGGTCGGACTCGAGCCGAAGATCATCGAGTCGCACAAGGGGCGCGCCTCCACCGTCGCCCGCATCGAGGGGGAGGACCCCTCGCGTCCGGCCCTGCTCATCCACGGCCACACCGACGTCGTCCCGGCCAACGCCGAGGACTGGACCCACCACCCGTTCTCCGGCGAGATCGCCGACGGCTGCGTCTGGGGCCGCGGGGCCGTCGACATGAAGGACATGGACGCGATGACCCTCGCGGTCGTCCGGGACCGGCTGCGCAGCGGCCGCAAGCCCCCGCGCGACATCGTCCTGGCCTTCCTCGCCGACGAGGAGGCCGGCGGCACCTACGGCGCCCGGCACCTGGTCGACAAGCACCGCGACCTCTTCGAGGGGGTCACGGAGGCGATCGGCGAGGTCGGCGGCTTCTCCTTCACCGTCAACGAGAACCTGCGGCTCTACCTGGTCGAGACGGCCCAGAAGGGCATGCACTGGATGCGTCTGACCGTCGAGGGCACGGCCGGCCACGGCTCCATGACCAACAACGACAACGCCATCACGGAGCTCTGCGAGGCGGTGGGCCGTCTCGGCCGCCACGAGTGGCCGGTGCGGGTCACCAAGACCGTGCGGTCCTTCCTGGAGGAGCTCTCGGACGCGCTCGGCACCCCCCTCGACCCCGAGGACATGGACGGCACCCTCGCCAAGCTCGGCGGCATCGCCAAGATGGTGGGCGCCACCCTGCGCAACTCGGCCGCCCCGACCATGCTCGGCGCCGGCTACAAGGTGAACGTGATCCCCGGCCAGGCCACGGCGCACGTCGACGGCCGTTTCCTGCCCGGGTACGAGCAGGAGTTCCTCGCCGACCTCGACCGGATCCTCGGGCCCCGCGTGAAGCGCGAGGACGTGCACGGCGACAAGGCCCTGGAGACCAGCTTCGACGGCGCCCTGGTCGACGCCATGCAGCTGGCGCTGCGCGCCGAGGACCCGATCGCCCGCGCCGTGCCGTACATGCTCTCCGGCGGCACCGACGCCAAGTCCTTCGACGACCTCGGCATCCGCTGCTTCGGCTTCGCGCCGCTCCAGCTGCCGCCGGAGCTCGACTTCGCCGGCATGTTCCACGGCGTGGACGAGCGGGTCCCGGTCGACGGCCTCACGTTCGGCGTCCGCGTCCTGGACCGGTTCCTCGACGCCTGCTGACGACGCCGTCGAATTCGTCCGCGCGTTTGCATGTGACCGGAAAGAGTGAATGAACCTGGGCGCTCGTAGCCCCCACCATTCCCCCTCGTTACAGGTGATGCGGTCCGCGGCTGGGGCCGCATTGCCAACTAGGAGGAATAATGATCAAGAAGGTCGTCGCTGCTGCGGCTGCCACCGGCGGTCTCGTTCTCGCGGGTGCGGGCATGGCCGTTGCCGACGCGGGCGCCCAGGGTGCCGCCATCGGTTCCCCCGGCGTGCTCTCGGGCAACGTCGTCCAGGTGCCGGTTCACGTCCCCGTGAACGTGTGCGGCAACACGGTCTCCGTGATCGGCCTGCTGAACCCCACCTTCGGCAACACCTGCGTCAACGCCTGACGTTGTGTCTCGCCCCGTGAGGGTGTGAGCCGGTCCGGCCCCGGAGTGCGTGCCATGCACTCCGGGGCCGGTGGCCATTTCCGCCCCGGGCCGATCGCCCGGTGGCACCTTTTCGAAGCCGAGCAGGCAGGGAACAAGCTATGCGACAGGTCACGCGCAAGGGCCTTATCACCGTCGCGGCCGCCGGAGGCGTTTTCGCCGCCGTCGGCGGCGGATATGCGCACGCCGATTCCGGCGCGAACGGTACGGCCATGAATTCCCCGGGCGTCGCGTCCGGAAACTCCGTCCAGGTCCCGGTGCACGTACCGGTGAACGCCTGCGGAAACACCGTCAATGTCGTCGGAGTGCTGAATCCGGCCTTCGCGAACAAGTGCGCCAACACCTCCTCGTACGGCGGCGGCTCCTCCGCCGGCGGACACACGAGCAACTCTCCGGGCGTGGGCTCCGGCAACAACGTCCAGGTACCGGTCGACGTCCCGGTGAACGTCTGCGGCAACGGCGTCACGGGCGTCGGCCTGGGCAACGCCGTCACGGGCAACGACTGCGCGAACGGCGGCGGGGACACGGGGTACGGGGAGGAGGAGCCGGGCAACCCGGGGAATCCGGGCAACCCCGGTAACCCTGGGAATCCGGGTAACCCCGGGAACCCCGGGAACCCCGGGAACCCGGGTAACCCTGGGAATCCCGGTAACCCTGGGAATCCTGGTAACCCGGGCAACCCCGGCACCCCGGGCACCCCGGGCACCCCCGGTAACCCCGGCACCCCGGGTCACCCCGGCACGCCCGGCAACCCCAGTTCCGGGGGCGGGTCGAACACTCCCGGTACGCAGATCGTCACCCCGCCGCAGGCCGTCGAGGAGCTCGCCGAGACCGGCTCCGGTCCGCTCGGCCTCATCGTCCCGGCCGGTGCCGGACTGCTGCTCGCCGGCTCGCTGATCTACCGTCGCGCCCGGAGCGCCGCCTGAGCCGTAGCGGCCGCACCACGCACAGGGGCCCCGCACACCGCGGGGCCCCTTCTCGCTGTCCTCGTCGCCCTACCAGGTCGCCCTGACCTGGCGGATGATCCGCCGCTTCAGCCGCACTCTGCGGCTCCCGTCCCTGTGCAGGCTCAGGCGGTCCAACTCCCAGTGTCCGTACTCGGCATGGTCGGTCAGGAGCCGCGTCGCCTCCTTGCGGGAGACGCCGCGCGGCACGTACACGTCGACAAATTCGTATTCCGGCATCGCATCTATTGTGCGGGCACGGGCCCGGTACGGATAGCGTCTGTCCCATGTCTGATGCTGCGCAGCCCACCGCTGCCGAGGTACGTGCCGCCGCCGAGGCGGTCAAAGCCGCACTGGACCGTCACCTCGCGGCGGTCGAACGCCGCACGGGAGACGACGACACGGACGTCTACGAGGCCTTCAACGCCCTCGCCACGGCGGCCGAGGCGTACGACGAACTCCTCTACGACCGCTACGACGAAGTGACCCCCTTCGAGATCCCCGGAGCCGACGGCAACCTGCCGCCGTACCACGGACCTGACGAACCTCACGCCCTCAGCCTCCTGATCCGCCGCGACTACGCCGTCGCCGAACCGCAACGCCTGCTCGCCCAGGCCCGCCGTGTCGCCGAGCTCGGCGACGACGCGGACACCCGGGCGGCCGCCAAGGCCGGAGTCTCGCCGCTCGCCGCGCTCGGCGTGCTCTTCGGCGAGTACGAACCGGACGAGATCGCCTCCCGGCACAAGGAGTTCGGCCTGGAGGAGGGCGACTCCACGCTCTGGGTCACCGCCGCCGAGGAGCTCCCGGAACCGGGGGAGTGGCTGAGCGCCCCCTTCGACCACGCCGATCCCGAGCGGATCGTCTGCCGCTTCGACGTCAGCTCCGTCTTCGACGAGGAGGAGGACGGGGAGGAGCCCGCGGACGCGGCGTTCCGCGGCGCGGACGCCTGACCTGGCGCGGACGCCTGACAGGACGCGGACGCCTGACAGGACGCGGACGCCTGACGGGACGCGGAGGTCACGGGCGACGCGTGGGAGGGCCGGGACACCGTGCGTGGTGTCCCGGCCCTCCGCCGTGCCGTGTCCGCCGCGGTCACTCCTCGTCGGCGGCGAGCAGTCCCTCCAGGAGCGGCCGCAGCCGCGTCGTGCGCTCCGGGGCCACGACCTCGGCCACCGCGCGGGCCAGTGCCTGGTCCACGCCGTGCACGACCGACAGGTGGCGCTCCGCACGGCCGAAGGCCGTGTACACCCACGGCCGGCTCAGGCCGCCCGCGGCGTCCCCGGGCAGCACCACGACCACCGCGGGCCAGCGCGTCCCGGCCGCCTGGTGCGCGGTGAGCGCCCAGCCGTGCCGCAGCGCCGACTCCACCCGCTCCTTGGGTACGACGAGCTCCTCGTCCCCGCAGCGCAGCCGCAGCCCCTCGGCGTCGGCCGACAGGACCGTGCCCGTCACCGTGCGCCCCGGCGCGGGCGCGTACGCCACCCGGTCCCCGGGGTCGTAACCGCCGAAGCGGCCGGGGCCGGGGTTGAGCCGCTGCTTCAGGGCGGCGTTCAGCGCGCGCGTGCCGGCCGAGCCGCCGTGACCGACCGTGACCACCTGCGTCTGCTCGGGCGGCACCCCGATCGCCCGGGGCACCGAGTCCGCCACCAGCTGGACCGTGCGGTGCACGGCCTCGCCCGCGTCCCGCACCGGGACGATCACGACCTCCTTGCCGGGGGCCTCGACCTGGTTCAGCTCACCCACCCCGATCCCGGACACCAGCTCGCCCAGGGGGCCCGGGTCCGGGACGCGGGACGCGACCCTCGGGCACACCCGGGCCGCGAGGACGTCCGCGAAGACCCGGCCCGCGCCCGGCGCGCCGAGCACCTCCGGGTCGCCGCTCAGGACCAGCCGGCAGCCGTCCGGGAGCGACTCGACGAGCATCGCGCCGGTCTCCACGTCCAGGTGCGGAGCGTCGAGGACCACGAGGAGGTCCAGGGCGAGGGCGCCGTCCTCGTCGCGGCCGGGACCCGCCGTGCCGGACAGCAGCGCGGCGACCGTCACGGCGTCCGGCCCCGCGGCGCGGCGCCCGCCGTCCGCGTGGACGGAGACCAGGGCGCGCAGCCCGCGCGCACGGGCCGCGGCGGCCAGCGCCACCGGCTCGGCGCGGGAGGCCTCGCCGCCCGTGTGCAGCACGAGACCGTGCGCCCCGGCGGCGCGCTCCAGCTCGGGACCCTCCCAGGTGTCGGCCGTCGCCGTCCTGACCAGCCGGGCGAGACCGTCGGCGAGGCTCTCCTCCGCGAGCGCGTACCGGTCGAGCCCGAGGAGCACGGGACCGGCGGGCGCGGCGGTCTCCTCGACGTCCTCGTCGCCCTCGCTCTCCTCCTCCGCCGTCTCCTCCTCCTGGAAGACGAGGACCGCGCCCTCGGAGACCGCCGTCTCCACGGCCTCCTCCGCGTCGGGCACCGCGTGCCGGCCGAGTCCGGCGCGGACGGCCTGGAGCTCCAGGGCGGTGTGTCCCTGGAGGGCGGCCTGCTCCAGGAGCCACACGGTCAGCGCGACCACGCGGCGCGGGTCGCCCGGACCGCACGCGGGGCCGAGCAGCGCCCTCGCGAAACCGTCGGCCTGTTCCGGCCGGACCCCGGGCACGGCCAGCAGCTGCCACGGGTCCTCCCGGAGCGCCGCGGCCGCGCCCTCGCCGAGCGCGGCGGCGACCGGAGCGGCCAGCGCCTCCGGGGCGCCGCCCTCGGCGAGGACCTCGCGGACGGCGGCGGTGGTGCCGGGCGCGGGGGCGGCGGGGCGCTCCGGCGCGGGGGGCCGCACGGTCATCGCCGGGGCCGTCTCGGCGGCCGGGCGGCGGGGGGCGGGTGCCTCGTCGTAGAGGGCGCGGCCCGATGCGGCGCCGCCCTCCACGGCCCGGACGGCCGCGAGGAGGTCGGCGGCGGTGCCGCTCAGCTTGGCGCCGCTCGCCACCGGGCCGCTCTTCTCGGCCTTGCGCGCCGCGATCTTCGCCCGCAGGTCCCGCTGCGCGGCGAGCTCGGCCTGCGCCTCGCTCAACCCGGCGGCGTCACCCGCGCCGGCCTCCGCACCGGCGACGTCCCCGCTCGCTCCCGGCTCCGCGTCGCCGCCGGCCTTCTCGGGGGCGTGCGGCTCGTCACCCGCGCCGGTCTCCGCCGGGCCCGTGGAGTCTTCCGGCTCCGTGTCGGTGCCGGGCTCCCCGGCCGTGCCCGTCTCCTCGGCGTCCCCGGCGGAGCCGTCCTCCGCCGGGGCGGCGGCGCCTTCGACGTCTCCCGTCTCCTCGACGCTCCCGGCCGCGCCGTCCTCCGCCGGGCCTGCGGCGCCTTCGGCGCCCCCCGGCTCTCCGGTCGTCCCGGCCGCGTCGGCCGGTCCCGTGGCCCGGTCCTCGGGGGCCGGGGGCTCGGCGGGGGCCTCGGGCGTGGTCTCCCCGGAAGGCTCGGTCACAAGGTGCTCCAGTCGTGATCCGGATAGCGGTGCACGGGCGCCGACACATCGTCCAGCGCCCGACAGATCTCGTCAGGAAGACTAAGCGCCTCCACTGACAACGCGGTCGTGAGCTGCCGCGCCGTGCGCGCGCCGACGATCGGAGCCGTCACCCCGGGGCGGTCGCGCACCCACGCGAGGGCGACGTGGAGAGGGGTCGTCGCCAGCCCGTCCGCCGCCGTCGCCACCGCGTCCACGATCCGGCTCGCCGCCTCGTCCAGGTACGGCTCGACGAAGGGCCCCATCCTCTCCGACGCGCCCCGCGAGTCCGACGGCGTGCCGCTCCGGTACTTCCCCGTGAGGACCCCGCGCCCCAGCGGGGAGGAGGGCAGCAGGCCTATGCCGAGGTCCCGCGCGGCCGGCAGCACTTCCCGCTCGACGCCCCGCTGGAGCAGCGAGTACTCGAGCTGGGCGCCGGCGAGCCGGGTCCGGTCGCCGGCCAGCTGCCAGGTGCCGGCCTTGGCGAGCTGCCAGCCGCAGAAGTTGGCCACGCCCGCGTAGCGCGCCCGGCCGCTCCGTACGGCGATGTCGAGGGCCTGGAGCGACTCCTCAAGGGGCGTGTACGGGTCGAATGCGTGGAGCTGCCACAGGTCCACGTGGTCGGTGCCCAGCCGGGCGAGGGAGGCGTCGAGGGCGGCGAGCAGGTGCCCGCGCGAGCCGTCCGTGCGCCGGTCCGGATCCGGGACGCTGCCCGCCTTCGTCGACAGGACGACGTCCTGCCGGGGTACCAGGCGCTCCATCAGACGCCCCAGCAGATACTCCGCCTCGCCCCCGCCGTACACGTCGGCGGTGTCCACGAGCGTGCCGCCCGCGTCCCAGAACGCCTTCAACTGCTCGGCGGCGTCGTGCTCGTCGGTGTCCCGGCCCCACGTGAGGGTGCCGAGTCCGATGCGCGACACACGCAGGCCGGTACGTCCGAGATGCCTCTGCTCCATGGGCGCGAGAGTACTGGCCAGGGCACCACGCGGAGAGAGCCTGTGGACAACCGTGTCCTGACGGATGGCCCACGCGCGCGCTAGAGTCCGCCCCAAGTGACGTTACCGATGGGTAAGGGGTGCGTGGAATGCGGCTCGGCATCAACCTCGGCTACTGGGGCGCCGGCATGGACGGCGACAACCTCGCCGTCGCCCAGGAGGCGGACCGCCTCGGCTACGACGTCTGCTGGGCCGCCGAGGCCTACGGCTCCGACGCCCCCACCGTCCTCGCGTGGGTCGCCGCCAAGACCGAGCGGATCGACGTCGGCTCCGCGATCATGCAGATCCCGGCCCGCCAGCCCGCCATGACGGCGATGACGGCCGCCACCCTCGACTCGCTCACCGGCGGACGCTTCCGCCTCGGCCTCGGCGTCTCGGGGCCGCAGGTGTCCGAGGGCTGGTACGGCGTGAAGTTCGACAAGCCGCTGGCCCGGACCCGCGAGTACGTCGAGATCGTCCGCAAGGCCATGACCCGGGAGCGGCTCAGCTACGACGGCGAGCACTGGACCCTGCCGCTCCCCGGCGGCCCCGGCAAGCCCATCAAGCTCACCGTCCACCCGCAGCGCGAGCACATCCCGCTCTACATCGCCGCGATCGGGCCGAAGAACCTGGAGCAGACCGGCGAGATCGCCGACGGCGCCCTGCTGATCTTCCCCTCCGCGGACCACCTGGAGGAGACCGCGCTGCGGCACCTGCGCGCGGGCCGCGAGAAGGCCGGGCTGACCCTGGACGGCTTCGACGTCTGTCCCACCCTGCCGCTCGCCCTCGGCGACGACGTGAACGCGCTGGCCGACGTGTTCCGGCCGTACACCGCGCTGTACGTCGGCGGCATGGGCAGCCGCAAGCAGAACTTCTACAACCAGCTCGCCCAGCGCATGGGGTACGAGAAGGAGGCCGCCGAGATCCAGGACAAGTACCTCGCCGGCGACAAGGCCGGGGCCGCGGCCGCCGTGCCGCACTCCCTGATCGACCAGACGACGCTGCTCGGGTCCGTCGAGCGGATCGCCGAGCGGATGACGGCCTACGCGGAGGCCGGGGTCACCACCCTCACCCTCGCCCCGGCCGGCTTCACCCTGGACGAGCGGGTGGCGGCCCTGCGGGCGGGCGTCGAGGCGATGGAGCGAGCCGGACTGGCCTAGGGCCCGCCCGGAACGCTCCTACGGGCCCTAGGCCTGTCCGGAACGTCCCGACCGGCCCGGCCCGGTCCGGAAGTCCTGCGGCCGTGGTGGGGGCTCGGGGGTCTCCCCGCCACGGCCGTCATGCAGCACAACGCTCCACGGGACCCCCGGTTACGCCCTCGGGACTCACTCTTTCGGCCGAGCCGTCCGGCCCCTCCTGTTGCCCGCCGCCCGGGACCGGACTTGACTCGTTCTCCCCGGACGTACCGGAGTACGGGCGTCCGCACGGAGGTGGCGGCGATGCTCACGGCCAAGGGCCTGTTCCAGGAAATCATCGACAACGACGAGTCCTTCCGGCTCTTCTGTTCCATCGCCGCGAGCGGCGAGTCCCAGGGCGGCTGGGAGAACGCCCGGATCGCGGCCCTCGTCGCACCCGGCATGCGCTCCCTCGCGCCCAAGATCAGCCGGCACGGCGCCGACGAGGACAAGCACGGCCGGATCTTCAACGCGCTGATGAGGAAGCGCGGCCTCGAACCCGTCCCCGTGCCCCCCGACACCGACTACACGATGCTGCTCGAACACCGCGGCATCGGCCTCGCGCACGAGAAGCTCCGCGCCGACCGCCCGCTCACCGAGGAGGACGTCGTCGTCTACCTCGCGCACAGCCGGGTCACCGAGCAGCGCGCCGCCGACCAGATGGACATGCTCGTCACGTACTTCGGGGACCACCCGGAGCTGGGCAAGGCCATCCACATGATCGACAACGACGAGGCGAACCACCTCGCCTACTGCCACGAGGAACTGCTCCGGCTCGCCCGGCAGGGCCACGGCCGGCTCATCCAGCGGACCCTGCGCGAGTCCGCCCTCGCCGAGATCCGGATCTACCGTGACGTCAGCCTCGCCGTGATGCGGCACATGGGACGCATCCTCAACTGGCCGAAGCCCAAGGCGGCCGTCCTCACCGCCGGGATCCACGCCATGTACGTGTACGAGCGCGCCGCCGGCTGGCACAAGATGGTCTCCCTGCGGATGCCCGACCGGCTCGACGCCCTCGGCGGCCCCGCCGCACCCGCCCCCGCCTTCTGAGTCCCCGCGCGGCCCCCGCGCTCCGAGAGCGCCCTCCGCGGGGGCGGCTCACATCCAGCCGCGCCGCTTGAACACCCGGTAGAGCCCGACGACGATGGCCGCCATCACCACGATCACCACCGGGTACGAGCCCTCCCAGCGCAGCTCCGGCATGTGGTCGAAGTTCATCCCGTAGATCCCCGCGACCATCGTGGGGACCGCGGCCATGGCCGCCCACGCCGAGATCTTCCGCATGTCGTCGTTCTGCCGGACCCCCATCTGCGCGAGATGGGCCGACAACACGTCGGACAGGAGCCGGTCGAGCCCCTCGACCTGCTCGTTGGAGCGCAGCAGGTGGTCGTTGACGTCACGGAAGAAGGGCTGCGAGCGCTCGTTCACGAACGGTACGGAACCGGAGGTCAGCCGGGCGATCGGCCCGGCCAGCGGACCGCTCGCCCGCCGGAACTCCAGGACCTGCCGCTTCGCCGTGTAGATCCGCTCCGCGGTGTTGGCCGGATTGCCCCCACTGGGCGCGAACACGTCCGCCTCCAGCTCCTCCAGGTCGACCTGGAGTTCGCCCGCCACGTCCAGGTAGTGGTCCACGATCGCGTCGCTCACCGCGTACAGCACCGACGTCGGCCCGTGCTTCAGCACCTCGCGCTCGGCCTCGAGACGCCGCCGCACCTCCGCGAGGGGAGCGCCCTCGCCGTGCCGGACCGTCACGACGAACGAGTCGCCCATGAACACCATCAGCTCGCCCGAGGAGACCCGGTCGCTCTCCGGCTCGTACACGACCGGCTTGAGCACCACGAAGAGCGAGTCGTCGTAGACCTCCAGCTTGGGCCGCTGATGGGCCTTCAAGGCGTCCTCGACGGCCAGTGGGTGCAGCGCGAACTCCGAGGCGACATGGGCGAACTCCGCCTCCGAGGGCTCGTGCAGCCCCACCCACAGGAAGGCGTCGCCCGTCGCCCGCGCCTCCTCCAGCGCGTCGGAGAGGTCCGCGGGTCCGTCGGTACGGCGCCCGTCCCGGTAGATGGCTGAGTCGACGATCACGCCGCGCATTCTCCCCCGAACGCCCCCGCCGCGCACGCGCGCGGCCGCCCCGGACGCCCGGCGCCCCCGCACCGGTACCGCCTAGGCTGGCCCGCATGGCCACGCTGATCCTCGTCCGGCACGGACGTTCCACCGCCAACACCTCCGGGGTCCTCGCCGGGCGCATGCCCGGGATCGCGCTCGACGAGCGCGGGGCCGCCCAGGCCGCCGCGCTCCCCGCGCGCCTCGCGGACGTCCCGCTCGCCGCCGTCGTCACCAGCCCCCTCCAGCGCTGCCGGGAGACCCTGCGGCCGCTCCTGGACGCCCGCCCCGCGCTCCCGCTGCACGTCGAGGACCGCATCAACGAGTGCGACTACGGCGACTGGTCGGGCCGCAAGCTGGCCGAGCTGGGCGACGAACCGCTCATGGAGGTCGTCCAGGGCCATGCCTCCGCCGCCGCCTTCCCCGGCGGCGAGTCGATGCGCGCCATGCAGAACCGTGCCGTCGAGGCCGTGCGCGACTGGAACGCGCGCGTGGAGGCGGAGCACGGCGAGGACGCCACGTACCTCATGTGCTCCCACGGCGACGTCGTGAAGGCGATCGTCGCCGACGCCCTCGGCCTCCACCTGGACCTCTTCCAGCGCATCCACGTCGACCCGTGCTCGGTCACCGCGATCCGCTACACGCGCCTGCGTCCCTTCCTCCTGCGCCTCGGCGACACCGGGGACTTCGCGGGATTCGCCCCCCGGGAGCGCCCTGGTGACGGAGGGGCGGCGGAGGTCGGTGGCGGTGCGGGCGCACCGTGATCGCTTCGCGCAGTAGGGTGGACGCGCCGCTGTAGTACGACTGTCGAGACGCAAGGGAGCCGGGAACGTGTCCCGTCAGGTGTTCCTCTACGACCCACCGGAGCGTTTCGTGGCCGGCACGGTCGGGCTGCCTGGCCGCCGCACCTTCTTCCTGCAGGCGTCCGCCGGCGGCCGGGTCACCAGCGTCGCCCTGGAGAAGACCCAGGTCGCGGCCCTCGCCGAGCGGATCGACGAACTCCTCGACGAGGTCGTCCGCCGCACCGGGGGCAACGCGCCCGTGCCCGCGGTCGCCCCCGCCGAGATCGCGGACACGGCCCCCCTCGACGCGCCCGTCGAGGAGGAGTTCCGGGTCGGGACCATGGCCCTCGCCTGGGACGGCGAGGAGCAGCGCATGATCGTCGAGGCGCAGGCGCTCGTCGAGCTCGACGCGGATTCCGAGGAGGATCTCGCCGAGGCCGAGGAGCGGCTGCTCCAGGACGAGGAGAACGGCCCGCCGATGCTCCGGGTCCGGCTCAGCGGGGCGCAGGCCCGGGCGTTCGCCAAGCGGGCCCTGGACGTCGTCAACGCCGGCCGGCCGCCGTGCCCGCTGTGCAGCCTGCCGCTCGACCCCGAGGGGCATGTCTGCCCGCGCCAGAACGGATACCGCCGCGGAGCATGAGCAGCCCCGAGAGCCCGCGCGACACGGAGCTGCTCGCGCGCGGTGAGCTGACCGTGCGCGGCAGGGTCCGCGAGGCGTCCAACGCCGTGCTGTACTGCTCCGTCGCCCACGAGGGCCGGGAGGCGGCCTGCGTCTACAAGCCGGTCGCGGGGGAGCAGCCCCTGTGGGACTTCCCCGACGGCACCCTCGCCCAGCGCGAGGTCGCCGCGTACGAGATCTCCGAGGCCACCGGCTGGGGTCTGGTGCCGCCGACGGTGCTCCGTGACGGGCCCTACGGGGAGGGCATGGTCCAGCTGTGGATCGAGGCCGACCCCGGGGCGCGGCTCCTGGCGCTCACCGAGGACGAGGAGGCGGGCGAGGGCTGGAAGGCCGTGGGGCCCGCGCAGATCGACGAGGACCGCACCGCCCTCCTCGTCCACGCCGACACGCCCGAGCTGCGCCGGCTCGCCGTCCTCGACGCCGTCATCAACAACGGCGACCGCAAGGGCGGACACCTGCTGCCGGGGCCCGGCGGTCGGCTGTACGGGATCGACCACGGGGTGACCTTCCACGTCGAGGACAAGCTGCGCACCCTGCTGTGGGGCTGGGCGGGCGAGGAGCTGCCCGCCGAGGCGGTCGGCGTGCTCGACTCGCTGGGCGGTGCGCTGGCCCCGGAAGCTCCGCTCGCCACCCGACTGGCGGAACTCCTGACCGGTGCGGAGGTCGCGGCGGTACGCGCCCGCGTGGAGGCGCTGCGCGCCACCGGGCGGCACCCCGAGCCCTCGGGGCGGTGGCCGGCGATCCCCTGGCCGCCTGTCTGAGCCGCCAAAAGGTTTCGGCCAAGACCCCGGGAGGCGCCAGGACCCCTGGGGGGTATGCACGCAAGCCTCCGACCCGCAAGAGCGCCTAATCGGTCAAGATCCCGGATCCGGTTCGTATCCGGAACACCTGTCCGGTTACGCTCGGGTCATGCATGCCTGGCCCGCTTCTGAGGTCCCCGCCCTTCCTGGCAAGGGCCGCGACCTCCGGATCCACGACACCGCGACCGGCGGACGAGTCACCCTCGCCCCCGGCCCCGTCGCCCGTATCTACGTCTGCGGCATCACGCCGTACGACGCGACCCACATGGGTCACGCGGCGACCTACAACGCGTTCGACCTCGTTCAGCGCGTGTGGCTCGACACCAAGCGGCAGGTGCACTACGTCCAGAACGTCACGGACGTCGACGATCCGCTCCTGGAGCGCGCGATCCGTGACGGCATCGACTGGGTCGGCCTCGCCGAGCGCGAGACCGCGCTCTTCCGCGAGGACATGACCGCCCTGCGGATGCTGCCGCCGCAGCACTACATCGGCGCCGTCGAGGCCATACCGGGCATCGTCCCGCTCGTCGAGCGCCTCCGGGACTCCGGCGCCGCCTACGAGCTGGACGGCGACATCTACTTCTCCGTCGAGGCCGACCCGCACTTCGGCCAGGTCTCGCACTACGACACCGAGCTGATGCGGCACCTGTCCGCCGAGCGTGGCGGCGACCCGGACCGTCCGGGCAAGAAGAACCCGCTCGACCCGATGCTCTGGATGGCCGCCCGCGAGGGCGAGCCGAGCTGGGACGGCGGCAGCCTCGGCCTCGGCCGCCCCGGCTGGCACATCGAGTGCGTCGCCATCGCCCTCGACCACCTGGGCATGGGCTTCGACGTGCAGGGCGGCGGCTCCGACCTGATCTTCCCGCACCACGAGATGGGCGCCTCCCACGCCCAGGCCCTCACCGGCGAGTTCCCCATGGCCAAGGCGTACGTCCACGCCGGCATGGTCGCCCTCGACGGCGAGAAGATGTCGAAGTCCAAGGGCAACCTGGTCTTCGTCTCGAAGCTCCGCCGTGACGGCGTCGACCCGGCCGCCATCCGGCTCGCGCTGCTCTCGCACCGCTACCGCGACGACTGGGAGTGGACCGACCAGGTCCTGGAGACGGCCGTGGAGCGGCTCGACCGCTGGCGCGCCGCCGTCTCGCGTCCCGACGGTCCGTCCGCCGACGCGCTCGTCGAGGAGCTCCGCGAGGCGCTCTCCGACGACCTCGACACGCCCACCGCGCTCGTCGCCGTCGACCGCTGGGCCGCGCTCCAGACGGCCGAGGGCGGCACGGACGAGTCCGCCCCCGGTCTCGTCTCGCGCGCCGTCGACGCACTGCTCGGTGTGGCCCTGTAACGAGCAGGACCACGCAACCCGCTTTCAGGCAACCGCCCTTGGACTTCTCGCCGAAGTCCGAGGGCGGTTCCGTTTTGTCCTGGCGGGGTTGCTCGTTCCTGCGCTAAACAACCTCCATGCAATCATCATCGCGCATGAAAGTTGCACTGGCCGGAGCCGTCCTCGGACTCCTCACCGCCTTCGCGGGACCCGGCACCACCGCGTCGGCCGACCCCTCCGACACCACGGTCGGCGCTGTCACCGGCTTCGCCGCCGACGGGGCCGTCTACCGGCTGACCGCCGGCTCCACGGAAGCCCGCGTCTCCTTCGTCACCGCCGACACCTTCCGCATCGAACTCGCCCCCGACGGCAGGTTCACCGACCCCACCGGCACCGACATCACCCTGCCCCAGGGCCCGCCGCCGGCCACCCGCTGGCGCGACCTCGGCGACCGCTACGAGCTCGCCACCGCCAAGGTGACCCTGCGCGCCACCAAGTCACCGCTGCGCTTCTCGGCCGTACGGGCCGACGGCACCCCGCTCTGGACCGAGTCCCAGGGCCTCACCTGGAACCAGGACCGCACCGTCCAGACCCTCGCCCGCGGCGCCGACGAGCAGTTCTACGGCGCCGGCATGCAGAACGGCCGCGGCAACACCTCCCACCGCGGCAAGACCGTCGAAGTCGGCGTCGACTACAACTGGAACGACGGCGGCCACCCCAACTCCGTCCCCTTCTACGTCTCCTCCGCCGGGTACGGCGTCTATCGCAACACCTACGCGCCCAACACCTACGCCTTCGCCGAGCCCGTCACCACCAGCGCGAAGGAACGGCGCTTCGACGCGTACTACTTCGCCGGCGACGGGAAGGACGCCCTCAAGGACGTCATCGGCGAGTACACCCGGCTCACCGGCAAGCCCTTCCTGCCGCCCGTGTACGGCCTGGAGATAGGCGACTCCGACTGCTACCTCCACAACGCCAACCGCGGCGAGCGCCACACCCTCGACGCCCTGGAGGTCGCCGACGGCTACGTCGCCCACGACATGCCCAACGGCTGGATGCTCGTCAACGACGGCTACGGCTGCGGCTACGAGAACCTCGCCGAGACCTCCGCGGGCCTGGGCGAGCGGGACATGAAGCTCGGCCTGTGGACCGAGGACGGCATCGACAAGCTCGCCGACCAGGTCAAGGCCGGCCAGCGGGTCGCCAAGCTCGACGTCGCCTGGGTCGGCGAGGGCTACAAGTTCGCCCTCGACGGCTGCAAGGACGCCCACGCCGGCATCGAGGCCAACAGCGACGCCCGCGGCTTCACCTGGGCCCCCGAGAGCTGGTCCGGCGCCCAGCGCTGCGGCGTCCAGTGGTCCGGCGACCAGTCCGGCAGCTGGGAGTACATCCGCTGGCAGATCCCCACCTACGCGGGCGCGTCCATGTCCGGACTCGCCTACACCACCGGTGACGTCGACGGCATCTTCGGCGGCAGCGCCAAGACGTACACCCGCGACCTCCAGTGGAAGACCTTCCTCCCCGTCACCATGACGATGGACGGCTGGGCGGCCGCCGACAAGCAGCCCTTCCGCTACGGCGAGCCGTACACCGGCATCAACCGCGCCTCGCTCAAACTCCACGAGGCCCTGCTCCCGTACATCTACAGCCACGCCCACAAGGCGACGAAGACCGGCGTCGGCCTCGCCCGGCCGCTCGCCCTCGAATACCCGGACGACCCGAAGGCCGCGACCGAGGCCGCGAAGTACGAGTTCCTCAGCGGTGAGGACTTCCTCGTCGCCCCCGTCTACCAGGACGCGGTGGAGCGCGACGGCATCTACCTGCCCCGGGGCACCTGGATCGACTACTGGAGCGGGCGCACCTACCAGGGCCCCGTCACCGTCGACGACTACAGCGCGCCGCTCGACACCCTGCCGCTCTTCGTACGGGCCGGGGCCGCCGTCCCCATGTGGCCCGGCTCCATCCGCTCGTACAAGGACCGCGCCCCCGGCGACCCGATCGCCTGGGACGTCTACCCCCAGGGCAGCTCCTCCTTCGAGCTGTACGAGGACGACGGCGTCACCCGCGAGCACCGCACCGGGAGGTCCGCCACCCAGCGTGCCGAGGTCCGCGCCCCGCAGTCCGGCCCCGGTGACGTCACCGTCCGCGTCGGCGCGAGCAAGGGAACGTACACCGGGAAGCCCGCCGCCCGGCCGTACGCCTTCACCGTCCACACCGGCGACGCCCCCGGCGCCGTGCGGCTCGACGGGCGCAGGCTGCCCGCCCTCGCCTCCCGCGCCGCCTTCGACGCCGCCTCCGCGGGCTGGTGGTACGACCGCGACGAGCGCGGGGGAGTGGTCCGCGTCAAGACCCCCGCCCAGTCCACCGGCCGCGCCTTCGAACTGCGCCTGACCGACACCAGCGCCGTCGGCGGGGCCGTCCCCGGCGCCTCCGCCGTCCTCGCCGCCCCCAGCGGGCAGGAGCTCGGCGCGGGCACCCCCGGCACCGTCGCCGTGGACGTCACCGCCGGCACCCGGGACGCCACCGACGTACGCGTCTCCCTCGACGCCCCCGCCGGCTGGCAGGTCACCCCGGCCGCCCCGATCGCGCGCGTCCCGGCCGGCACCACCCGCCGGGTCGAGGTCGCCGTCACCCCGGCGGCCGACGCGAAGCCCGGCGAGGCGACCCTCACGGCGACCGTTCGGCACCGCGCCGCGGGCACCGACCGCACCGCCGTCCAGCGGTTCGCGCTCGGGGTGATGCCCCCGGCGCCGACCGCCGACGCCTGGGCGAGCGACCTCACCTGGCTGCGCGCGACCAACGGCTGGGGACCGCCCGAGCGCGACCGCTCCAACGGCGAGTCCGGTGCCGCCGACGGCCGGGCGCTCACCCTGGCGGGGACGACCTACGAGAAGGGCATCGGCGGCCACGCCGACTCCGACATCGAGGTCTACCTCGGCGGCCGCTGCACCACCTTCACCGCCGACGTCGGAATCGACGACGAGATCAACGGCTACGGGGACGTGGCCTTCTCCGTCGAGGCGGACGGCCGGGTCCTGTGGACCTCGCCCCGGCTCACCGGGGCCTCCGCGACCCTGCCCGTGAACGTCGACGTGACCGGCGCCCGGCACGTCCGGCTCCGGATCACGGACACCAACGGGTCGAAGAGCGGCGACCACGGCGACTGGGCGGCGGCCCGGTTCGGCTGCGCCTGACGCACGGACGGGAGGGGTGCCCTCGGGCGCCCCTCCCGTTCCGTCCGGCTACTTCCCGGGCTCGCCGTCAGACCCTTCCGGCTCTCCGGACTCCTCGGGGCCTTCGCCGGAACCCTCGGCCGGTCCCTCGTCGGGCTCCGCCCCGGCATCCGCCCCCGGGACCGACTCCGCCCCCGGGACCGACTCCGGGCCCGGCTGCTCCGGCTTCGGCGGGCGGGTCCGGCCGCTGCCGGAATCCCTCAGGAACTCACCGCCGTCCGTCGCCACCCCCGGCCCGGACCCCGGGCCCGTGCCCGGCTCGCGCCGCCGCAGATACCGCTCGAACTCGCGGGCGATCGCCTCGCCCGAGGCCTCCGGAAGCTCCGCGGTGTCCCGCGCCTCCTCCAGGGTCTGCACGTACTCCGCGACCTCGCTGTCCTCGGCCGCCAGCTGGTCCACGCCCAGCTGCCACGCCCGCGCGTCCTCCGGCAGCTCGCCCAGCGGGATGCGCAGCCCGATCAGGTCCTCCAGGCGGTTGAGCAGCGCCAGCGTGGCCTTCGGGTTCGGCGGCTGCGACACGTAGTGCGGCACGGCCGCCCACAGGCTCACCGCCGGCACGCCCGCGTGGGTGCACGCCTCCTGGAGGATGCCCACGATGCCCGTCGGGCCCTCGTACCGGGTCTCCTCCAGGTCCATCGTGCGCGCCAGGTCCGGATCGGAGGTCACCCCGCTGACCGGGACCGGCCGGGTGTGGGGGGTGTCGCCGAGCAGCGCGCCCAGGATCACCACCATCTCGACGCCCAGCTCGTGCGCGAAGGCGAGCAGCTCGTTGCAGAACGAGCGCCAGCGCATCGAGGGCTCGATCCCGCGCACGAGCACCAGGTCGCGGGGCTTGTCGCCGCCGACCCTGACCACCGACAGCCGGGTCGTCGGCCAGGTGATCTTTCTGACCCCGTTGTCCAGGAAGACCGTGGGGCGGTTGACCTGGAAGTCGTAGTAGTCCTCGGCGTCGAGCGCCGCGAAGACCTCGCCCTTCCATTCCCGGTCGAGATGGGCGACCGCGGTGGAGGCGGCGTCGCCGGCGTCGTTCCAGCCCTCGAACGCGGCCACCATGACCGGGTCGATCAGCTCGGGTACCCCCTCGAGCTCGATCACCCAGCGCCTCCTTATTCGAAGTTCCTGTCGTACGGCCCCACCTTACGGCTTTCCGGCGGGCCGCCCGCAGTTCCCGGACATCACCGAAAACCCGTGCGGCCTTGATCGACTACCCAGGAACTCGTCTCCGCACACGACGGAGTCACTCCTCCCACAGCGTGCTCGGCGCCTCCCTCCGCACGACCGGCGCGATCTCCTCGGCGAAGCGCTGGAGGGTCTCCTGCTGCTCGGCGGTCGTCTGGCCGAAGGTGTCGACCGTGACGGACTGCAGGTCGTGTCCGTAGTGCTCGTGGTAGCCGAGGATCTTGTCGATGATCTGCTGCGGCGAGCCGATCAGCTGGGGGCCGTCGGCGATCGCGTCCTCGATGGTGCGGAAGGGGGTGTTGTAGCCGGCCTTGCCCTCCAGGTGCGGCTTGAAGCTCTGCCGCACCTTCGCCTCGTACAGCTCCTTGTACCGGCTGACGGCCCGCTCGGGGGTGTCGGCGATGAGCAGCCCGCCGGAACCGGCCGCCACGCGCGCGTGGGCGGGGTCGTGGCCGTACTCCTCGAACTTCTCGCGGTAGTGGGCGATCAGCCGCGCGTACGCCTCGCGGGGCTGGATCGCGTTGGCCGTGAACAGCGGGTCGCCGTGCTTCGCCGCGAGCTCGGGGGAGTTGAGGCTGGTGGCCGAGCCGTGCCAGATCCGGGGCGGACCGGCGTACGGGCGGGGGACCGTGGTCACGTTCTTCAGCGGGGGCCTGAACTCGCCCTCCCAGTCGACGCCCTCCTCCGTCCAGAGGCGGCGGAGCAGCTCGTACTTCTCCTTCTGGAGGTCCCACTGCCGCTCCTCGTCCAGGCCGAAGAGGTCGAAGTGGCCGGCCTCCGCGCCCTTGCCGACGACGAGTTCGAGCCGGCCCCGGGACAGCTGGTCGAGCGTCGCGTAGTCCTCGGCGACCCGGACGGGGTCGAGGATCGCGACGACGGTGACCCCGGTGAGCAGCCTGATCCGGCGGGTGCGGGCGGCCAGCGCGGCGAGCAGCACGGTCGGGGAGGAGGAGAGGAACGCGCCCGCGTGCCGCTCGCCGACGGCGTACGCGTCGAAGCCGAGCCGTTCGGCGGTCTCGCCGAGCGTGACGACCTGCTCCAACCGGTCGGCGGCGGACAGCAGTTCGCCGGTGAGCGGGTGCGGGGAGTGGTGGACGATCGACAGCACCTGAAACTTCATGCGCCCACTCTGCGCGCCGAGTGTTGCGTGCGTGTGGACGGCGCATGGCACGCGTCAGGGGCGGCCCCTCGACGAGGGACCGCCCCTGCTCGTGGCGGAGTTACTTCCGCAGCATGGCCTCGACCCCGGCGCGGACCTCGTCGGTCGCGAGACCGCGGATGGTCAGCGTCGTACGGCGGCGCAGGACGTCGTCCGCCGTCTCGGCCCACTCGTGGTCACGGGCGTAGGCGACCTGCGCCCAGATCTCCGGGGCGTCCGGGTGGATCCGGCGGGCGAGCTCGGGGTTCTCGTTCGCCATCCGGGCGATGTCGAAGGAGAGCGAGCCGTAGTGCGTGGCCAGGTGCTTGGCGGTGTCGGCGGCCATGCGGGGGCCGGGGGCCGGGCCGTCGACGAGCAGCCGGTGCGCGACCGCGTTCGGGTTGGCTATGCCGGGCAGCGGCAGCCGCTTCGGCAGCGCGGACACCGGCTCGTAGTCCTCGCCGAGGGGGTGACCGGGAAGCTGCTCCAGCTTCTTCATCACCGTGCGGCCGATGTGGCGGAAGGTGGTCCACTTGCCGCCGGCGACGGACAGCATGCCGCCGCGGCCCTCGGTGACGACCGTCTCGCGCTTGGCCTTGGACGTGTCGCCGGGACCGCCCGGGAGCACCCGGAGTCCGGCGAAGGAGTACGTGATCAGGTCGCGCGAGAGCTGCTGGTCGCGGATGGAGAAGGCGGCCTCGTCCAGGATCTGGGCGGTGTCCCGCTCGGTGACCTCGACCTGGCCGGGGTCGCCCTCGTACTCCTCGTCGGTGGTGCCGAGGAGGAGCATGTCCTCCCAGGGGAGGGCGAAGGTGATGCGGTACTTGTCGATCGGGGTGGCCAGGGCGGCCTTCCACGGCGAGGTCCGCTTGAGGACCAGGTGCGCGCCCTTGGAGAGGCGGATGGAGGGGGCCGCGTTGGGGTCCTCCATCTTCCGCAGGTGGTCGACCCACGGGCCGGTGGCGTTGAGCACGAGGCGGGCGCTCACGCCGAACTCGTCGCCGGTGGTGCGGTCCTTCAGCTCCGCTCCGGTGACCCGGCCGCGGGTGAAGCGCAGGCCGGTGACCTCGGCGTGGTTGAGGACGGTGGCGCCGGCGTCGACGGCGGCGCGGACCGTCATCAGCGCCATGCGGGCGTCGTTCATCTGGTCGTCGCCGTAGACGGCGACGGCCTTCAGGTTGTCGGTGCGCAGCTCCGGCACGTCCTGCGCGGCCTTGGCGGGGGAGAGCAGGTGACCGACGCCGTCGCCGAAGGCCGAGAGGGCGCTGTAGGCGAAGACACCGGCACCGAGCTTGGCCGCGCCGTGCGGGCCGCCCTTGTAGACGGGCAGGTAGAAGGTGAGGGGGTTGGCGAGGTGCGGTGCCACCTGGCGGGAGACCGCACGCCGCTCGAAGTGGTTCTCCGCGACCAGCTTGACCGCGCCGGTCTGCAGGTAGCGCAGGCCGCCGTGGAGGAGCTTGGAGGAGGCGGAGGAGGTGGCGCCGGCGAAGTCGCCGGCGTCCACCAGGGCCACCCGCAGGCCCGACTGCGCGGCGTGCCAGGCGGTGGAGATGCCCAGGATGCCACCGCCGATCACCAGGAGGTCGTACGTCGCCTTGGAAAGCTGTTCCCGGGTCTCGGCGCGGCTCGGCAGGGAACCGGCAGCCGGGTGCGTCCCGAGGGCAGGGACGCTCTGCAGGGTGGTCATGTGTCTTACTCCTCGTCCTCGATCCAGCCCATGGTCCGCTCCACGGCCTTGAGCCAGCTCTTGTACTCGCTGTCACGCCTGTCGGCGTCCATGCGAGGGGTCCATTCCGCAGCCCGGCGCCAGTTGGCGCGCAGCGCGTCGGTGTCCGGCCAGAAGCCGACGGCCAGACCGGCGGCGTAGGCGGCGCCGAGGCAGGTGGTCTCGGCGACCATCGGACGCACGACGGGCGCGTCCAGGAAGTCGGAGAGGGTCTGCATCAGCAGGTTGTTGGAGGTCATGCCGCCGTCGACCTTGAGCGCGGTCAGCTCGACGCCGGAGTCCTTGGTCATGGCGTCGGTGATCTCGCGGGTCTGCCAGGCGGTGGCCTCCAGGACGGCGCGGGCGATGTGCGCCTTGGTGACGTACCGGGTGAGACCGGCGATGACACCGCGCGCGTCGGAGCGCCAGTACGGGGCGAACAGGCCGGAGAAGGCCGGCACGAAGTAGGCGCCGCCGTTGTCCTCGACCGAGGAGGCGAGGGTCTCGATCTCGGCGGCGGACTTGATCAGGCCCATCTGGTCGCGCATCCACTGCACCAGCGAACCGGTGACGGCGATCGAGCCCTCCAGGGCGTAGACCGGCTTCGCGTCGCCGATCTGGTAGCCGACCGTGGTCAGCAGGCCGCTGTAGGAGTTGATGATCTTGTCACCGGTGTTCATCAGCATGAAGGTGCCGGTGCCGTACGTGGACTTGGCCTCGCCCTCGGAGAAACACGTCTGGCCGAACAGGGCGGCCTGCTGGTCGCCCAGCGCGGAGGCGACCGGGACGCCGTCGAGGATGCCGCCCTTGACCGTGCCGTACACCTCGGCCGAGGAACGGATCTCCGGCAGCACGGCCGCCGGGATCTCCATGGACTGGAGGATCTTCTCGTCCCAGCCCATGGTGTGGAGGTTCATCAGCATGGTGCGGGAGGCGTTGGTGACGTCGGTGACGTGGTGACCGCCGTCGACGCCGCCCGTGAGGTTCCAGATGACCCAGGAGTCCATGGTGCCGAAGAGGATGTCGCCGCGCTCGGCGCGCTCGCGCAGCCCCTCGACGTTGTCCAGCAGCCAGCGGACCTTCGGGCCGGAGAAATAGCTCGCGAGGGGGAGACCGGTCTCGCGGCGGAAGCGGTCCTGGCCGACGTTGCGGCCGAGTTCCTTGCAGAGGGCGTCGGTGCGGGTGTCCTGCCAGACGAGGGCGTTGTGGACGGGCTCACCGGTGTTCTTGTCCCAGAGGAGGGTGGTCTCGCGCTGGTTGGTGATGCCGATGGCCTTGACGTCGGCGGCGGTGATCTCCGCCTTCTCCAGGGCGCCGGCGACGACCTCCTGGACGTTGGTCCAGATCTCGGTGGCGTCGTGCTCGACCCAGCCCGGCTTCGGGAAGATCTGCTCGTGCTCCTTCTGGTCGACCGAGACGATCCGGCCGTCCTTGTCGAAGACGATGCAGCGCGAGGAGGTGGTGCCCTGGTCGATGGCCGCGATGAAGGGGCCGGAGGTGTGTGCGTCGGTCACGGTGTGCTCCTGGGAAAGTCTGGAAGAAGGACGGCTCAGGCGAACGCGATGTTGTAGATACCCGCGGCGAGGGCGCCACCGATCAGCGGACCGGCGACCGGGATCCAGGCGTAGCTCCAGTCGGAGCCGCCCTTGTTCGGCAGCGGGAGCAGGGCGTGCACGATGCGCGGGCCGAGGTCACGGGCCGGGTTGATGGCGTAACCGGTCGGGCCGCCGAGCGAGAGGCCGATGGAGACGACGACGAACGCGGTGATCAGGGCGCCGATGACGCCGAGGCCCTTGCCGCTGTCGTTGAGGCCCTGGGTGAGCACCGCCAGGACCAGCACGACGGTGCCGATGATCTCGGTGGCCAGGTTCTGCCAGGTGTTACGGATCTCGGGGCCCGTGGAGAAGATGCCGAGCACCGGGCCGGGGCCCTCGATCGGCTTCTCGCCGACGGTCTCCGGGTCCGTGAGGTGGGCCTGGAACTGGCCGTAGTAGGCCACCCAGACCAACGCCGCGCCGATCATCGCGCCGAGCATCTGGCCGGCGATGTAGACGGGGACGTTGCCCCACTCCCCGTCCTTGATCGCGATTCCGACCGTGACGGCGGGGTTCAGATGGGCGCCCGAGAGGGAAGCCGTCATGTAGACGGCCGTCATGACGGCGAAGCCCCACCCGAAGGTGATCGCGAGCCAGCCCGCGTTGCGGGCCTTGGAGCTCTTGAGTGTCACGGCGGCGCACACACCGCCGCCGAGCAGAATGAGAACGGCGGTACCGATGGTCTCGCCGAGGAAGATGTCGGAGCTGGACACCCGCGACTCCTTTGTCCTTCGTCCAGGGGAAGGCGAACCCCGGGTCCCTCCGGTGGTCCGCGCCCTCGTGTGAGGGCGTTGCCGGCCCTTGGCACTGCCACACTCTAGCGTGTATTGCCGTTAGGTGTTCGACAATGCCGACCGATGAACGGAAGTTTTGCCCCCGGGTTAACAGCACGTCAAGGGTCTGGGAAGTGAAAAACCCGCCGATAACGCGATCGTTACCGGCGGGTTCGGTTCGGTACGGAGGGACGGCGGCCGCCGTCCCCGTGGAGGGTCAGAAGCGGCCGGCCCCCAGGTCCCGGGAGACCGCGCGGGCGCAGTCCCGCACCGCGGCCACCAGCTCCGGACGCAGCTCCCCGTCCGGGCAGACCCGCTCGACGGCGCCCGTGACCGCCACCGCGCCCACCGGCATCCGCCGCCGGTCGTGGATCGGCGCGGCCACCGACGCCACGCCCTCCCAGGTCTCCTCCACGTCCGCGGCCCAGCCCCGGGCCCGCGTCATGTCGAGCAGCGACTCGAAGTCGACGAGCTCCGTGGTCGTCCTGGGCGTGAACGCCTCCCGCTCGACCTCCAGCACCTCGCTGTGCGCCACCGGGTCGTACGCCGACAGGACCTTGCCGAGCGCCGTGGAGTGCAGCGGCTGCATGGCCCCCACCTCCAGGACCTGACGGCTGTCGTCCGGCCGGAAGACGTGGTGCACGATCAGCACGCCCTTCTGGTGCAACACCCCCAGGTGCACGCTCTCGCCGCTGGACCGCGCCAGGTCGTCCGTCCACACCAGGGCGCGCGCCCGCAGCTCGTGCACGTCCAGATAGCTGTTGCCGAGCCGCAGCAGCTCCGCGCCCAGCTGGTAGCGGCCCGAGGCCGCGTCCTGCTCCACGAAGCCCTCCGCCTGGAGGGTGCGCAGGATGCCGTGGGCCGTCCCCTTGGCGAGTCCGAGCGAGGACGCGATGTCCGACAGGCCGAGCCGGCGCTCGCCGCCCGCGAGCAGTCGCAGCATGGCCGCCGCCCGTTCAAGCGACTGGATGTTCTTCGCCATCGCCCGGCCCCTCACCCTTCTCACACTGTTCGACAATGCTGAACACTATCGGTCGATGCCGACCTCGCGTCACACCACTCAGTGTCGGCCAAGGAGGGGCAGAACCGGGAGTCCCCGCACACAGGATGCCGTCCGGCCCGTGGGACGCCGTGTCCACCCCGGCGCCCACGCGGTTACGCTGGCCCCGTGCACCCTCCCCCGAGGGTGCAAAGCCGACAGCCGTCGCATCCCAGGGAGCTCATCCATGGCCTCGTCGCCGACCCCTTCCGCTGACAGCCGGACCCGCGCCGCCGCCCTCCGCGAGGCACTCGCCAGTCGAGTCGTCGTCGCCGACGGAGCCATGGGCACCATGCTCCAGGCCCAGGACCCCACCCTCGAGGACTTCCAGGACCTCGAAGGATGCAACGAGATCCTGAACGTCACGCGGCCCGACATCGTCCGTTCGGTGCACGAGGCGTACTTCGAGGTCGGCGTCGACTGCGTCGAGACCAACACGTTCGGCTCCAACCACTCGGCCGCCGGCGAGTACGAGATCGCCGACCGGATCTTCGAGCTCTCCGAGGCGGGCGCCCGGATCGCCCGCGAGGTCGCCGACGAGTTCGGCGCCAAGGACGGCCGCCAGCGCTGGGTGCTCGGCTCCATCGGCCCCGGCACCAAGCTGCCCTCCCTCGGCCACATCGCGTACGACGTGCTGCGCGACGGCTACCAGCAGAACGCCGAGGGCCTGCTCGCCGGCGGCGCCGACGCCCTGATCGTCGAGACCACCCAGGACCTCCTGCAGACCAAGTCCAGCATCGTCGGCGCGCGCCGCGCGATGGACGCCCTGGGCGTGGACGTGCCGCTGATCTGTTCGCTCGCCTTCGAGACCACCGGCGTCATGCTCCTCGGCTCGGAGATCGGGGCGGCGCTGACCGCCCTCGAACCCCTCGGCATCGACCTGATCGGCCTGAACTGCTCCACCGGCCCGGCCGAGATGAGCGAGCACCTGCGCTACCTCGCCCGCCACTCCCGCACCCCGCTCATGTGCATGCCGAACGCCGGCCTGCCCGTGCTCACCAAGGACGGCGCGTACTTCCCGCTCACCGCGTCCGAGATGGCCGACGCGCAGGAGAACTTCGTCCGCGACTACGGTCTGTCCCTGATCGGCGGCTGCTGCGGCTCCACGCCCGAGCACCTGCGCCACGTCGTCGAGCGGGTCCAGGGCCTCACGCCCCCCGAGCGCTCCCCGCGCCCCGAGCCGGGCGCCGCGTCGCTCTACCAGACGGTGCCGTTCCGGCAGGACACCGCGTACCTGGCGATCGGCGAGCGGACCAACGCCAACGGCTCGAAGAAGTTCCGCGAGGCGATGCTGGAGGCCCGCTGGGACGACTGCGTCGAGATGGCCCGCGACCAGATCCGCGAGGGCGCGCACATGCTCGACCTGTGTGTGGACTACGTGGGCCGGGACGGCGTCGCCGACATGGAGGAGCTGGCGGGCCGGTTCGCGACCGCCTCCACCCTGCCGATCGTCCTCGACTCCACCGAGGTGGACGTCCTGCGCGCCGGCCTGGAGAAGCTGGGCGGCCGGGCCGTCATCAACTCCGTCAACTACGAGGACGGCGACGGACCCGAGTCCCGTTTCGCGAAGGTCACCCGACTGGCCCAGGAGCACGGCGCCGCTCTCATCGCGCTGACCATCGACGAGGAGGGCCAGGCCCGTACCCCCGAGCACAAGGTCGCGATCGCCGAGCGACTGATCGAGGACCTCACCGGCAACTGGGGCATCGACGAGTCGGACATCCTCATCGACACCCTGACCTTCACGATCTGCACCGGCCAGGAGGAGTCCCGGAAGGACGGCATCGCGACGATCGAGGCGATCCGCGAGCTGAAGCGCCGCCACCCGGACGTCCAGACGACCCTGGGCCTGTCCAACATCTCCTTCGGCCTCAACCCGGCCGCCCGCATCCTGCTGAACTCGGTCTTCCTCGACGAGTGCGTGAAGGCCGGCCTGGACTCGGCGATCGTGCACGCGTCGAAGATCCTGCCGATCGCCCGCTTCGACGAGGAGCAGGTCACCACCGCGCTCGACCTCATCTACGACCGGCGTGCCGAGGGCTACGACCCGCTGCAGAAGCTGATGGCCCTGTTCGAGGGCGCCACCACCAAGTCGATGAAGGCCGGCAAGACCGAGGAGCTCCTCGCGCTGCCGCTGGACGAGCGCCTCAAGCGCCGGATCATCGACGGCGAGAAGAACGGCCTGGAGGCCGACCTCGACGAGGCCCTGGAGACCCGCCCGGCCCTGGACATCGTCAACGAGACCCTCCTCGACGGCATGAAGGTCGTCGGCGAGCTGTTCGGCTCCGGTCAGATGCAGCTGCCGTTCGTGCTCCAGTCCGCCGAGGTCATGAAGACGGCCGTGGCCTTCCTGGAGCCGCACATGGAGAAGTCGGACGCCGAGGGCAAGGGCACGATCGTCCTCGCCACCGTCCGGGGCGACGTCCACGACATCGGCAAGAACCTCGTCGACATCATCCTGTCCAACAACGGCTACAACGTCGTCAACATCGGCATCAAGCAGCCGGTCTCCGCGATCCTCGAAGCCGCCGAGGAGCACAACGCCGACGTCATCGGCATGTCCGGCCTCCTCGTGAAGTCCACCGTGATCATGAAGGAGAACCTGGAGGAGCTCAACCAGCGCGAGCTGGCCGCCAAGTACCCCGTGATCCTCGGCGGCGCCGCCCTGACCAGGGCGTACGTCGAACAGGACCTCCACGAGATCTACCAGGGCGAGGTCCGCTACGCCCGCGACGCCTTCGAGGGCCTGCGCCTCATGGACGCCCTCATCGGCGTCAAGCGCGGCGTCCCGGGGGCCGTCCTGCCCGAGCTGAAGCAGCGCCGGGTCGCCAGGACCGGCGCTGCCGCCGCCCTCCAGGTCGACGAGCCGGAGCCCGGCGGCCGTTCCGACGTGGCCACCGACAACCCGGTGCCGGCCCCGCCCTTCTGGGGCACCCGTGTCGTCAAGGGCATCCCGCTGAAGGACTACGCGTCCTGGCTCGACGAGGACGCCCTCTTCAAGGGCCAGTGGGGCCTCAAGCAGAACCGGGCCGGCGACGGACCGGCGTACGAGGAGCTGGTGGAGACCGAGGGCCGCCCCCGGCTGCGCGGCTGGCTGGAGCGCCTCCACACCGAGAACCTCCTTGAGGCGGCCGTCGTCCACGGCTACTTCCCCTGCGTCTCCAAGGGCGACGACCTGATCATCCTGGACGAGGCGGGCAACGAGCGGACCCGGTTCTCCTTCCCGCGCCAGCGCCGCGGCCGCCGCCTGTGCCTCGCGGACTTCTTCCGCCCGGAGGAGTCCGGCGAGACCGACGTCGTCGGCCTCCAGGTCGTCACCGTCGGCTCGAAGATCGGCGAGGCCACGGCCAAGCTCTTCGAGTCCGACTCCTACCGCGACTACCTGGAGCTGCACGGCCTGTCCGTCCAGCTCGCCGAGGCCCTCGCCGAGTACTGGCACGCCCGCGTCCGGGCCGAGCTCGGCTTCGGCGGGGAGGACCCCGCCGACGTCCAGGACATGTTCGCGCTCAAGTACCGCGGTGCCCGCTTCTCGCTGGGCTACGGCGCCTGCCCCGACCTGGAGGACCGCGCGAAGATCGCGGACCTGCTGCGCCCGGAGCGGATCGGCGTCCACCTCTCCGAGGAGTTCCAGCTGCACCCCGAGCAGTCCACCGACGCCATCGTCATCCACCACCCCGAGGCGAAGTACTTCAACGCACGGTGACCCCACGATGACCGGCGGGTGTAAATCCGCGCGTTCGCGGTGATCGCGACGTACACTTGTCGGTCCAGTGCAGGCCGGTCTTCCTCCCCGTACCGGGGAGGGGGGCCGGCCTTCTCGTCCCTCCATGGAGGTGTGCCGGATGACCAGTACGGTCCCCGCGTCCCTGTTCCGTACCAACGGCAGCTCCGCCCTGCAGGCGGTCTTCCTCGACATGGACGGGACCCTCGTCGACACGGAGGGGTTCTGGTGGGACGCGGAGGTGGAGGTCTTCGCCGACCTCGGGCACCGGCTGGACGAGGCCTGGCGGGACATCGTCGTGGGCGGGCCGATGACCCGCAGCGCGGGCTACCTGATCGAGTCCACGGGCGCCGACATCACCCTCGAAGAGCTGACCGTCCTGCTGAACGAGAAGTTCGAGCAGCGCATCGAGCGGGGCGTCCCCCTGATGCCGGGCGCCGAGCGGCTGCTCGCCGAGCTGGCCCGGCACTCCATCCCCACCGCCCTGGTCTCCGCCTCGCACCGGCGGATCATCGACCGGGTCCTCGCCTCGCTCGGCCGCGACCGCTTCACGCTCACCGTCGCCGGTGACGAGGTCGTCCGCACCAAGCCCCACCCCGAGCCGTACCTGACGGCCGCCCAGGGCGTCGGGGCCGACCCCGCGCTGTGCGCCGTCATCGAGGACACCGCGACCGGGGTGGCGGCCGCCGAGGCCGCCGGCTGCCGCGTCGTCGCGGTGCCGTCCGTCGCCCCGATCGCGCCGTCCCCGGGCCGGGTCGTCGTGCGCTCCCTCGAAGAGGTCGACGTGCCGTTCCTGCGGACCTTGATCACGGGAATTTGAGCTTTCCCTGAGGAAAGCGATCCGATAAAAGCGATCGGGCCATTCACCGAAAAGCGCTTACGTGACGTTGGTCACTCAGAGTGCCGGACGGCGGGTGGCCCGTTCTCGTTCCCTGTCTCAAAACCGGACGTTTCGACGCCCCCTGTGTCCTGATTGGGTAACCGTCGTCCCCAACGTCCGGCGCATGGTTATCGAGCCCCGTGCATCCATGATCACTCTTCGATTACGCCCCCGCACGGCCTCGGTCAAGGGATACCGGCGCCGCCCACTAATCTTTCGCGAGTACTTCGCCGCATAACCGCGTGCACCGGCGCACACCCAAGTCGCCGTGAACACAGGACCGATCGCAACACCCGGCCCGATCGCTCCCGCCCCGACCGGGCGGCAGGCGGCGGAGTTCCCCAGACCGCTGTACCCCAGTGCCGGATGAGGAGATCGTCCCTGATGAACCGCAAGACCCTGGTGCTGCCGGCCGTGGCCGGACTGCTCGCCCCTCTGCTCGCCGCCTGCGGCGGCGGGGAGGAGGCCAGAGCGATCGCCGTCGGCACCACGGACCAGTTCATCGTCACCGCGGACGCCCCCGCACCGCTGGACCCGGCCTACGCCTACGACACCGGCGCCTGGAACATCCTGCGCCAGACCGTCCAGACCCTGCTGCACGTGCCCCGCGGCGGCGGCGAGCCCGTCCCCGAGGCCGCCCAGAGCTGCGGCTTCTCCGACAAGGCCAGCGAGAGCTACCGCTGCACGCTCCGCTCCGGCCTCACCTTCGCCGACGGCACGCCGATCACGGCCGAGGACGTCAAGTACTCCATCGAGCGCGTCCTGAAGATCAAGTCGGACAACGGCACGGCCGCCCTCCTCGCGAACATCGACACCGTCGAGACCCAGGGCACCGACGGGATCGTCTTCCACCTGAAGACCCCCGACGCGACCTTCCCGTACAAGCTCTCCACGCCCGTCGCCGGCATCCTCAGCAAGGACAAGTACGCCGCCGACAAGCTCCGCGACGGCTTCGACGTCGACGGCTCGGGCCCGTACACCCTGAAGGTCGAGCGCGAGGGCGACAAGGCCACCCGCTTCGTCTTCACCAAGAACCCGGCCTACAAGGGCGACATCACCCTGCGCAACGACCAGGTCGAGCTGCGCCCCTACGCCGACGCCGGCGCCATGGGAGCGGCCCTGGAGGGCGACGACATCGACATGATGGCCCGCTCCCTGTCGCAGAAGCAGATCAAGGACCTCACCGAGACGCCCAAGGACGGCATCCGCGTCACCGAGGTCCCGGGCCTGGAGATCCGCTACCTCGGCTTCAACACCAAGGCCCCCTCCGTCCAGGAGAAGGCCGTGCGCCAGGCCATGGCCGCCGTCGTCGACCGGGGCGCCCTCGTCAACCTGGTCTACGGCCCCACCGCCGAGCCGCTCTACTCGCTGATCCCCTCCAGCATCACCGGCCACGCCACCCCGTTCTTCGACCAGTACGGCGAGCCCGACCCCGAGCGCGCCGCGAAGATCCTCAAGGACGCGGGGGTCAAGACGCCGGTCAAGGTGACCCTCAACTACACCACCGACCACTACGGCGCCGAGACCGCCCAGGAGTTCGAGGCGCTCAAGAAGCAGCTCATCGCCAGCGAGCTCTTCGACGCCAGCGTCAAGGGCGCCGAGTGGTCCACCTTCCGCACCGCCCAGAAGCGCGGCGACTACGCCGTCTACGGCCTCGGCTGGTTCCCGGACTACCCGGACCCGGACAACTACATCGCGCCCTTCCTGGACAGCGACAACTTCCTGAACACCCCCTACGTGAACAAGACCGTTCGCGAGAAGCTCATCCCGCGCTCGCGCCGCCAGGCCGACCGCAACGCCGCCACCCCCGTCTACGCGCAGATCCAGAAGATCGTCGCCGAGGACGTCCCCGTCCTGCCGCTGTGGCAGGGCAAGCAGTACGTCGCCGCCCGCGACGACCTCAACGGAGTCGAGTACGCGCTCAACACCTCCTCCGACCTGCTGCTGTGGGAACTGGGCCGCGGCACCGCCTGACCCCTTCGTTGTCCCGGCCGCGCGCCCCTGCGCGGCCGGCCTGACAAGAGATCAAGAGGCAAGTTCTGTGAAGGCACACAACAAGTGGCTGACGGCTCCGCTCGCCGCGGGCCTGTCCGCCGCCCTCCTCGGCGGCTGCGGCACCGAGCAGGGCAGCGGCTCCGGGGGATCCGGAGGCGGCGTCCGCGTCGGCATGTCCGACGAGATCCTCGCCACCGACCCCGCGGCCGGCTACGACCCCGGCTCCTGGCTGCTGTTCAACAACGTCTTCCAGTCCCTCCTCGCCTTCCCCAAGGGCGGCCTCGACCCCGAGCCCGAGGCCGCCAAGGAGTGCGAGTTCTCCGCGGGCAGCAAGGTCTACACCTGCACCCTGCGCGACGGCCTCACCTTCTCCAACGGCAACAAGCTGACCTCGGAGGACGTCAAGTTCTCCTTCGAGCGCTCCCTCAAGATCGCCGACCCCTCCGGCCCGGCGCCGCTGCTCTCCACCATCGACACCATCGAGACCCCGGACGAGCGGACCGTCGTCTTCCGCCTGAAGGTCCCGGACGCGACCTTCCCCAGCAAGATCGCCTCCGGTGCCGGCTCCATCGTCGACCACCGCGACTACCCCGCCGACGCGCTGCGCACCGACGGCAAGGCCACCGGCTCCGGCCCCTACAAGCTGGACTCCTTCAGCGACTCCGAGGCCACCTTCTCCGCCAACGCCGGCTACCGCGGCAACGCCAAGCCCAAGAACGGCGCCGTCACCCTCAAGCTCTACCGCGGCGACCGCGCCGCCCTCTCCAAGGCCCTCACCGACGGCGACATAGACGTGGCCTACCGAGGCCTCTCCGCCGACGACATCGCCGCCCTCGAGAACTCCGCCACCACCGCCGACAGGGGCATCGAGGTCGTCCAGGGCAGCAGCGCCGAGGTCCAGCACCTCGTCTTCAACACGAAGGACCCGGTCGTCGGCAAGCTCGGCGTCCGCAAGGCCATCGCCCACCTCGTCGACCGCGAGGCCCTCGTCGAGAACGTCTACAAGTCGACGGCCACGCCGCTCTACTCGATCGTCCCCGCCGGCATCGCCGGGCACAACACCGCCTTCTTCGACACCTACGGCGCCCCCGACCCGGCCCAGGCGAAGAAGGCCCTCCGCGCCGCCGGCATCACCGACAAGGTCAAGCTCACCCTCTGGTCCACGCCCAGCCGCTACGGCCCGGCCACCGACCAGGAGCTCAAGGCCATCGCCAAGCAGCTCAACGAGAGCGGCCTGTTCGACGCCGACGTCAAGTCCGTCCCCTTCGAGCAGTACGAGAAGGACATCGCCGCCGGCAAGTACGGCGTCTACGTCAAGGGCTGGGTCCCCGACTACCCCGACGCCGACAACTTCACCGGCCCCTTCTTCGGCGAGGGCAACGTCCTCGGCAACCACTACGAGAACGCCACCATCACCGGCACTCTCATCCCGAAGACCGCCGGCACCGCGGACCGCGCCGCCACCACCGACGAGTACGGCCGGATCCAGGACATCGTCGCCGAGGAGCTCCCGCTGCTGCCGCTCTGGCAGGGCAAGCAGTACGCCGTCGCCCGCGACGACGTCACCGGCCTCGAATGGACCCTCGACGCCTCGACCGTCTTCCGGTTCTGGGAGATCCGCAAGGGCTGACCCCCTCCGGCCCACGCACAGGGGCCCGGCGCGCACCCCGCGCGCCGGGCCCCTCGTCGTCCCGGCGGCCCACCGGCCGCCGCCCGCGGCTACTGGCCGCCCGCCCCCGGCCGCACCAGACCGCTCTCGTACGCGTACACCGCGGCCTGCACCCGGTCCCGCAGCCCCAGCTTCGTCAGCACATGACCCACGTGCGTCTTCACCGTCGTCTCGCTGACGAACAGGTCCGCCGCGATCTCCGCGTTCGACAGACCGCGGGCCACCAGCTTCAGGACCTCCACCTCGCGGTCCGTCAGGGTGTTCAGCGTGTCCGGGACCTGCTCCTCGCCCGTCGGCAGGTGCGCCGAGTACTTGTCGAGCAGCCGGCGCGTGATCGACGGCGCCAGCATCGCCTCACCGGCCGCCACCACACGGATCGCCTGCACCAGCTCGTTCGCCGGGGCGTCCTTGAGGAGGAAGCCGCTCGCACCCGCGCGCAGCGCCTCCACCACGTACTCGTCCAGGTCGAAGGTCGTCAGGACCAGCACCTTCGCCGGACCGTCCCGCCCCGGCCCGGTGATCTGCCGGGTCGCCTCCACCCCGTCCATCCGGGGCATCCGGATGTCCATCAGGACCACGTCCGGCTGCAGCGCGCGCACCTGCTCCTGCGCCTGCAGACCGTCCCCGGCCTCACCCACCACCGCGATGTCCTGCTCCGCCTCCAGAATCATCCGGAAGCCGGTCCGCAGCAGCGGCTGATCGTCGACCAACAGGACGCGGATCGTCACAAGGGCTCCTTCACGGTGCTGAGCTCACGCGGTACGCCCGCCACGGGACGGGCGGGGCTCAGGAAGACGGCTGGGCCGGGTCCATTCTGCCCTGCCCGGATTCACCCGACTCCGCCGGGCGCACGGAAACGATCTTCAGCGGATAGACCGGGGGAGTACCCCCGAACTCCGGACAGACCGCCTGATGATCACACCAACCGCACAGCTTCGTCGGCCGCGGCCGCCAGTCACCCGACTCCGTCGCCAGCCGGATCGCGTCCCACAGCGCGTGCAGCCTCCGCTCCACCCGCAGCAGATCCGCCTCCACCGGGTCGTACGTCAGCACCTCGCCGCTGCCCAGGTACACCAGCTGCAGCCGCCGCGGGATCACCCCCTTCAGCCGCCACACCACCAGCGCGTAGAAGGTCATCTGGAACAGCGCGCCGTCCCGGTACTCCGGGCGCGGCGCCTTCCCCGTCTTGTAGTCGACGATCCGGACCTCGCCCGAGGGCGCCACGTCGACCCGGTCGATCACCCCGCGCAGCCGCAGCCCCGACGCCAGCTCCGTCTCCACGAACAGCTCACGCTCGGCCGGCTCCAGACGCGTCGGGTCCTCCAGCGTGAACCACCGCTCGACCAGCGCCTCCGCCTCGCCCAGCCAGCCCGCGAGCCGCTCCCCGTCCGGATCCTCCGCGAACAGCTCGCCCAGCTCCGGCTTCGACTCCAGGAGACGGTCCCACTGCCCCGGCACCATCGACCGGGCCCGCGGCGCCGTCCGCTCCGCCGCCGGATCGTCGAAGAGCCGCTCAAGGACCGCGTGCACCAGCGTGCCCCGCGTCGCCGCCGCACTCGGCTTCTCCGGCAGCCGGTCGATCACCCGGAACCGGTACAGCAGCGGACACTGCATGAAATCGCTCGCCCGCGAGGGCGACAACGACATGGGTGCCCGCGGCTCCGCCGGCACCTGCTCGCTCGTACTCATGACGAAGACCCTACGACCCGCCACCGACAACGAGCGGCATACCATCGACCTGGGACCCCGTCGCACTGCATGATCGAACCGTGACGCACCGACGCGGGGTCACACCACGCGACGAAAGGAACCCGTGAACCAGGACGAGCCCAAGCCGCAGCGGACCGAGGAGCCCGGCGGCGGGATCCTCATGGGACGGCCCTTCGGCGTGCCCGTCTACGTCGCCCCCAGCTGGTTCCTCGTCGCCGCCCTCATCACCTGGGTCTTCGGCGACCAGATCGACCGGGTCCTGCCCGAGCTCGGCGCCGCCCGCTACCTCGTCTCCCTCTTCTTCGCCATCGCCTTCTACGCCTCCGTGCTCGTCCACGAACTGGCCCACACCATCGCCGCGCTCCGCTTCAAACTCCCGGTGCGCCGCATCCAGCTCCAGTTCTTCGGCGGCGTCTCCGAGATCGAGAAGGAGAGCGAGACCCCCGGCCGCGAGTTCGTCCTCGCCTTCGTCGGCCCCCTCCTCTCCCTCGTCCTCGCCGGCGTCTTCTACCTCTCCCTCTACGCCGTCGAACCCGGCACCGTCCCCGGCGTCCTCCTCGCCGGCCTGATGATCTCCAACCTGATCGTCGCGATCTTCAACCTGCTCCCCGGCCTCCCCCTCGACGGCGGCCGCATGCTCCGCGCCGTCGTCTGGAAGATCACCGGCAAGCCCATGAGCGGCACCGTCGCCGCCGCCTGGGTCGGCCGCGCCCTCGCCGTCCTCGTCCTCGTCGGCCTGCCCCTGCTGACCCGCACCGGGCTCCTCGGCAACTCCACCGACGACATCGGCGGCTTCGAGACCGTCACCGACGCCCTCCTCGCCGCGATCCTCGCCGCGATCATCTGGACCGGCGCCGGCAACAGCCTCCGCATGGCCCGCCTCCGCGAGCACCTCCCCGAACTCCGCGCCCGCGCCCTCACCCGCCGCGCCATCCCCGTCGAGCCCGCCACCCCGCTCTCCGAGGCCCTCCGGCGCGCCAACGAGGCCGGCGCCCGCGCCCTCGTCGTCGTCGACGGCGCCGGCGAACCCACCGGCATCGTCCGCGAGGCCGCCATCGCCGCCGTACCCCAGCACCGCCGCCCCTGGGTCGCCGTCAGCACCCTCGCCCAGGACCTCGCCGACGGCATGCGGGTCCCCGCCGAACTCACTGGCCAGCCCCTCCTCGACCACCTCCGCGCCAGCCCCGCCACCGAGTACCTCGTCGTCGAGGAGTCCGGTGAGATCTACGGCGTCCTCGCCACCACCGACGTCGAGCGCGCCTTCGTCCAGGCCATGGCACGACCGTCCGCGTAACCCCGGTACTCTGGTCACATGTCCGAACCGACCGGTGCCGCCCGCCGACGCGGGCCCTTCAAGGTCGGGGACCAGGTTCAGCTGACCGACCCCAAGGGCCGTCACTACACGTTCACGCTCGAAGAGGGAAAGAACTTCCACACCCACAAGGGTTCTTTCCCGCACGACGAACTGATCGGCGCCCCCGAGGGCAGCGTTGTCCGTACCACCGGAAACGTCGCCTACCTCGCGCTGCGCCCCCTGCTCCCCGACTACGTCCTGTCCATGCCCCGCGGCGCAGCCGTGGTCTACCCCAAGGACGCGGGGCAGATCCTGGCCTTCGCCGACATCTTCCCCGGCGCCCGCGTCGTGGAGGCGGGAGTGGGCTCGGGATCGCTGAGCAGCTTCCTCCTGCGCGCCATCGGAGACAGCGGCATGCTGCACTCCTACGAGCGCCGCGAGGACTTCGCCGAGATCGCGAAGGGCAACGTCGAGCGCTACTTCGGCGGCCCGCACCCCGCGTGGCAGCTGACCGTCGGCGACCTCCAGGACAACCTGTCCGACACCGACGTCGACCGCGTCATCCTCGACATGCTCGCGCCCTGGGAGTGCCTGGAGGCCGTCTCCAAGGCCCTGGTCCCCGGCGGCATCCTCTGCTGCTACGTGGCGACCACGACCCAGCTCGCCCGCACCGTGGAGTCCATCCGCGAGTTCGGCTGCTACGCCGAGCCGCAGCCGTGGGAGTCCATGATCCGCAACTGGCACGTCGAGGGCCTCGCCGTCCGCCCCGATCACCGCATGATCGGCCACACCGGCTTCCTCGTCACCGCCCGTCGCCTCGCGGACGGGGTCGAGCCCCCGATGCGCCGCCGCCGCCCCGCCAAGGGCGCCTACGGCGAGGACTACGAGGGCCCCAACAAGGGCTGACGTCCCGACATCCCCAGCACGCCGCCGTCGAGTTCCCCGCCCACGCGGAAGAACTCGACGGCGGCGTCCTCATGTTCGCCGCCCCTCGCCGCCCCTCGCCGCCCCTCGCGGCTCCGTCGCGGCCGCCGCCGCGAGGGGCGCCGCTGCCCCCGGCACCGGCCGTGCGGTCCCCACCCCAGCTGTTCCGTCCCCCTGTGACGTGTGGCACGATGCCCGGAAACCACGCCGCACCACCCCACAGGAGACGTCTCGCGTGCTGCACTCCGCCGCCCCGGACCTCGCGGACCTCGCCCACACCCACGCCCGGCCGGCCCACTGGCTGGCCACCGCCACCGCGACCGCCGCGGTCGTCGCCCTCGCCGGGCTGCTCCAGCCCGGCCCCGCCGGAGCCTCCGCCGCCCCGGCGACGGCCCCGCACCCGGCGCCCGCGCCCGAGGCCGCCGGAGCCGACTACCCCCTGGAATGCGGAGGAGGCCCCCGGACGGTCGCCAAGCGGGCCACCGGGGACCTCGACGGGGACGGGAACCCCGAGACCGTTGCGGTCGTGCACTGCGAAGCCGGCTCCGGCACGCCCCCGAGCGGCGTCTACGTCCTGACCCGGGGCAAGGAGAAGGGCCACCCCGCGCGCGTGGTCGCCACGCTCGTCGCACCCGACCAGCACCGAAGCGTCACCGAGCTATCCGTACGCGACGGGGCCGTGCGCGCCACCCTGCTCGGCTACTCGTCCCCCGACGTGCCCAGCTGCTGCCCCGACGAGAAGGAGCAGGTCAGCTGGCGCTGGCAGAGCGGCGCCTTCGTCCGCGGCGGCCGGCCGGACGCGCGCGGCGTCTGAGCCGTCACTCGGCGTCGGGGCCGTCACTCGGCGTCGGGGCCGTACACCTCGACCTTGTCCGCGACCCGGCGCACATGGATGCAGTCGCCCGGGCACTCCTTCGCGGAGTCCACCACGTCCTGGAGCAGCGGCAGCGGCACCCGCGTGGTGGCGCCCGCGTCCTGGAGCAGCTCGTCGTCCGCGCTCTTCACATAAGCGAGCCCGTCGATGTCGAGCTCGAACACCTCGGGAGCGTACTGCGCGCAGATCCCGTCCCCGGTGCACAGGTCCTGGTCGATCCAGACCTCGAGCGCCTCGTCGGCGCCCGTCCCCGGAGCCTCGTGCTGCACGGTCATATCTCCTGCCGTTTCTGCTTCGCGCGATAAGTCGGGCCACCCCTGACGGGTGTTGGCCAATGACGACGATACAACCGCCCGCTTTCAGACGGTGAAGGGTGGGTATTCCCCTGGCGAGAGGGGAAGCGCAAGGGTGAAGATCGGACACACCCCGGAGTCTTTTTGATCTAGGGGTTTCAATCACCACCCACGCAGGTAGGGTCAGGAAGCGTCCAGCTCCCCTTGGAGGAGGTGAGGACCGTGGCAGCCCACGACGACGACATCAACCGCGGCATCCGGCCGGGGCGGGGGTCTGAAGACCCCGCCGGTCAGGTTGCCTATCTCGAGCAGGAAATCGCCGTCCTGCGCCGCAAGCTCGCCGACTCTCCGCGCCACACGAGGATTCTCGAAGAGCGGATCGTCGAGCTGCAGACCAACCTGGCCGGCGTGTCCGCGCAGAACGAACGTCTGGCGAACACGCTCCGTGAGGCCCGCGACCAGATCGTGGCCCTCAAGGAGGAGGTCGACCGGCTCGCGCAGCCGCCGGCCGGCTTCGGTGTCTTCCTGCAGGCCAACGAGGACGGCACGTGCGACATCTTCACCGGGGGCCGCAAGCTCCGGGTGAACGTCAGCCCGAGCATCGAGCTCGAAGAGCTCAAGCGCGGCCAGGAAGTCATGCTCAACGAAGCGCTCAACGTGGTCGAGGCCATGGAGTTCGAGCGCGCCGGGGACATCGTCACCCTCAAGGAGATCCTTGAGGACGGCGAGCGCGCCCTGGTGGTGGGGCACACCGACGAGGAGAGGGTGGTGAGGCTCGCCGAGCCCCTGCTGGACATCACCATCCGCGCCGGCGACGCCCTGCTGCTCGACTCCAGGTCCGGCTACGTCTACGAGGTGGTCCCCAAGAGCGAGGTCGAGGAGCTCGTTCTGGAGGAGGTCCCGGACGTCGACTACGACAAGATCGGCGGTCTGGGCAACCAGATCGAGCTGATCCGCGACGCGGTCGAGCTCCCGTACCTCTACCCGGACCTCTTCAAGGAGCACGAACTGCGGCCGCCCAAGGGCATCCTGCTCTACGGCCCGCCCGGCTGCGGCAAGACGCTGATCGCGAAGGCCGTGGCCAACTCCCTGGCCAAGAAGGTCGCCGAGGTGACCGGCCAGCCCGCGGGGAAGTCCTACTTCCTCAACATCAAGGGCCCCGAGCTCCTCAACAAGTACGTCGGCGAGACCGAGCGGCACATCCGCCTCGTCTTCCAGCGTGCGCGGGAGAAGGCGAGCGAGGGCACCCCCGTCATCGTCTTCTTCGACGAGATGGAATCCCTCTTCCGCACCCGCGGCTCCGGTGTCAGCTCCGACGTGGAGAACACCATCGTCCCGCAGCTGCTCGCCGAGATCGACGGCGTGGAAGGCCTGGAGAACGTCATCGTCATCGGTGCCTCCAACCGCGAGGACATGATCGACCCCGCGATCCTGCGACCCGGCCGGCTCGACGTCAAGATCAAGATCGAGCGTCCGGACGCGGAGGCCGCGAAGGACATCTTCGCGAAGTACCTGACGGCCACCCTGCCGCTCCACGCGGACGACATCTCCGAGCACAGCGGCTCGAAGGCCGCCGCCGCCCACGGAATGATCCAGTCCGTCGTCGAGCAGATGTACGCGGAATCCGAGGAGAACCGCTTCCTCGAAGTCACGTACGCCAACGGCGACAAGGAAGTCCTCTACTTCAAGGACTTCAACTCCGGCGCGATGATCCAGAACATCGTCGACCGGGCCAAGAAGATGGCCATCAAGGCCTTCCTCGACCACAACCAGAAGGGCATCCGGGTCTCCCACCTCCTCCAGGCGTGCGTGGACGAGTTCAAGGAGAACGAGGACCTGCCCAACACCACCAACCCCGACGACTGGGCCCGGATCTCCGGAAAGAAGGGCGAGCGGATCGTGTTCATCCGCACGCTCGTCACCGGAAAGCAGGGCGCGGACACCGGACGCTCCATCGACACGGTGGCCAATACCGGTCAGTACCTGTAAAACGCCCACCGGCTGCGGATGTCCGGAAACCGGGCATCCGCAGCCGTCGCATTCCATCCAGCATTTCCCCCGGCATCACAGGGAAACAGGGAAATACTGCAACTGATCTCCCCACCAGCGCGGAGCCGTTCTAGGCTCATCGGTACCGCCGAGTCGCGCACAGTGAGCGCCGCCGGGCAAGGAGGGCCGCATGACCGTACGGCGAGTAATGGGCATCGAGACGGAGTACGGGATCTCCGTCCCCGGACACCCGAACGCCAATGCCATGCTCACCTCGTCCCAGATCGTCAACGCCTACGCGGCGGCGATGCACCGGGCGCGCCGCGCCCGCTGGGACTTCGAGGAGGAGAACCCGCTGCGGGACGCCCGCGGCTTCGACCTCGCCCGCGAGGCCGCCGACTCCAGTCAGCTCACCGACGAGGACATCGGCCTGGCCAATGTGATCCTCACCAACGGGGCCCGCCTCTACGTGGACCACGCCCACCCCGAGTACAGCGCGCCCGAGGTCACCAACCCGCGCGACGCCGTCCTCTGGGACAAGGCCGGCGAGCGGATCATGGCGGAGGCGGCCGAGCGGGCCGCCCAGCTGCCCGGAGCCCAGCCGATCCACCTCTACAAGAACAACACCGACAACAAGGGCGCCTCCTACGGGACGCACGAGAACTACCTGATGAAGCGGGAGACCCCCTTCTCGGACATCGTGCGGCACCTGACCCCCTTCTTCGTCTCCCGCCAGGTCGTCACCGGCGCGGGACGGGTCGGCATCGGCCAGGACGGGCGGGAGAACGGCTTCCAGCTCAGCCAGCGCGCCGACTACTTCGAGGTCGAGGTGGGCCTGGAGACCACCCTGAAGCGGCCCATCATCAACACCCGGGACGAGCCGCACGCCGACGCCGAGAAGTACCGCCGGCTCCACGTGATCATCGGCGACGCGAACCTCTCGGAGATCTCCACCTACCTCAAGCTCGGCACCACCGCCCTCGTCCTCTCGATGATCGAGGACGGCTTCATCACGGTCGACCTCGCCGTCGACCAGCCGGTGCGCACCCTGCACCAGGTCTCGCACGACCCGTCGCTGCAGTACCTGATCACGCTCCGCAGCGGCCGGACGCTCACCGCGGTCCAGCTCCAGATGGAGTACTTCGAGCTGGCCAGGAAGTACGTGGAGGAGCGGTACGGCTCCGACGCGGACGAGCAGACCATGGACGTCCTCACGCGCTGGGAGGACACCCTGGGGCGCCTGGAGACCGACCCGATGAGCCTCGCCGGCGAGCTGGACTGGGTCGCCAAGCGGGAGCTCATGGAGGGCTACCGGCGACGCGACGGCCTGGACTGGGACGCGGCCCGGCTGCACCTGGTGGACCTCCAGTACGCGGACGTGCGCCCCGAGAAGGGCCTCTACAACCGTCTGGTGGCCCGTGGGCGCATGAAGCGGCTCCTGGACGAGACCGAGGTGGAGCGGGCCGAGACGGCGCCTCCGGAGGACACCAGGGCCTATTTCCGGGGCCGCTGCCTGGAGCAGTACGCCGATGACGTCGCCGCGGCCTCCTGGGACTCGGTGATCTTCGACCTGCCCGGCCGGGACTCCCTCCAGCGGGTCCCGACCCTGGAGCCGCTGCGCGGCACCAAGGCCCACGTGAAGTCGCTCCTGGACCGCTGCCGGACCGCCGAGGAACTGGTCCGCGTGCTGTCGGGCGGCAGCTGAACCGAGGGCCCGGTTCGGGCCTGAAATACCCCGGCACTGGGAATCATGGAATCAGTGCCCGGGCGTTGTGGAAACCGCGGGGCCGAAGTCGGACCCGACCTATAGGGTCTGATCTTGTACGGACTCAACCGAGCGGGCCGATTCGAGCGGGGTGAGGGATATGGCGACCAAGGACACCGGCGGCGGACAGCAGAAGGCGACGCGATCCACGGAGGAGGTCGAGGAGACCACCACCGAGGCGAGCTCCGACCTCAAGGAACGCCAGGAGAAGCTGAGCGACGACGTGGACTCCGTCCTGGACGAGATCGACGACGTCCTGGAGGAGAACGCCGAGGACTTCGTCCGGAGCTTCGTGCAGAAGGGCGGCGAGTAGCCGCATCGCGCGCCTGTCGTCCTCCGTCCCCGGAGCCCCGGAGAAAGCCGCGGGTCCGGGGACGGATGACAAGCGGTGGCACGGGTAAGGTCCGTGCACAGCAACCAAGATCGCCCCGCGCTTCCCACGGCGGGCCGACTCTCCCACCCGGAAGGAATCGCGTGGAAGCCAACCCTCGTAGCACCGGGCGTCTGCCGGCGGCCTTCCTGACGCCGGGCTCGTCCTCCTTCATGGACTTCCTGGCCGATCACTCGCCCGAGCTGCTTCCGGGGAACCGGAAGCTGCCGGAGGGGATCGTCGAGGCGCCGCACGGCACCACCATCGTGGCCGCCACGTTCCCCGGCGGCGTCGTGCTCGCCGGTGACCGGCGGGCGACGATGGGGAACATGATCGCGCAGCGGGACATCGAGAAGGTGTTCCCGGCCGACGAGTACTCGGCGGTCGGCATCGCCGGCACCGCCGGTCTCGCCGTGGAGATGGTCAAGCTGTTCCAGCTGGAGCTGGAGCACTTCGAGAAGGTGGAGGGCGCGACGCTCTCCCTGGAGGGCAAGGCGAACCGCCTCTCCACCATGATCCGGGGCAACCTGGGCATGGCGATGCAGGGGCTCGCCGTCGTCCCGCTCTTCGCGGGCTGGGACGAGGGCAAGGAGAAGGGCCGGATCTTCTCGTACGACGTGACCGGCGGCCGCTCCGAGGAGCACGGCTTCGCCGCCACCGGTTCCGGCTCGATCTTCGCGCGCGGCTCGATGAAGAAGCTGTACCGCGCCGACCTCACCGAGGAGCAGGCCACCACGCTGGTGGTGCAGGCGCTCTACGACGCGGCGGACGACGACTCGGCGACCGGTGGTCCCGACATGGCCCGCCGGATCTTCCCGATCGTCACCGTCATCACCGACGAGGGCTTCCGCAGGCTCAGCGAGGCGGAGTCCTCCGAGCTGGCCCGATCGGTCACCGAGCGGCGTCTGGAGCAGCCCGACGGGCCGCGCGCCGCCCTCCTCTGACCCGTCGTCGCCCGTAGCAGCCCTTCAGACCGGAAGAAAGGGACGGTAGCCGGTGTCCACGCCGTTCTATGTCTCACCCCAGCAGGCCATGGCGGACCGGGCGGAGTACGCCCGCAAGGGCATCGCCCGCGGCCGCAGCCTGGTCGTCCTCCAGTACACCGACGGCATCGTCTTCGTCGGTGAGAACCCGTCCCGTGCCCTGCACAAGTTCAGCGAGATCTACGACCGGATCGGCTTCGCCGCCGCCGGCAAGTACAACGAGTACGAGAACCTCCGCATCGGCGGCGTGCGCTACGCCGACCTCCGGGGCTACACCTACGACCGGGACGACGTCACCGCGCGCGGCCTGGCGAACGTCTACGCCCAGACCCTGGGCACGATCTTCTCCAGCGCGGGGGAGAAGCCGTACGAGGTGGAGCTGGTCGTCGCCGAGGTCGGTTCCGAGCCGGAGGGCGACCAGATCTACCGGCTGCCGCACGACGGCTCGATCGTCGACGAGCACGGCTCGGTCGCGGTCGGCGGGAACGCGGAGCAGATCAGCTCCTTCCTGGACCAGCGGCACCGGGACGGCATGACGCTGGCCGAGGCCCTGAAGCTGGCCGTGCAGGCGCTGTCGCGGGACACCAACGGCACCGAGCGGGAGATCCCCGCGGAGCGCCTGGAGGTGGCGGTCCTGGACCGCACGCGTCCGCAGCAGCGCAAGTTCAAGCGGATCGTCGGCCGTCAGCTGTCCCGTCTCCTGGAGGCGGACAACGCGGCGGCGGCGAAGACGGACGAGCCCTCGGACGAGGCTCCCGAGGAGTAGTCGCGACCGTACGAGGGAGGGGCCCCGGTCCGGGTGGACCGGGGCCCCTCCGTCGTACCGGTGCCGTCGTACCGGTGCTCAGACGGCCGGTGCGGGGCCGGTGGAGCCGCGTCGGACCACCGTGACGGGCAGGGTGGCCGGCCCGACCGGTTCGCCCGCGAGGACGGCGAGGAGCGCTTCCATGCCCCGCCTGCCGAACTCCTCGGCGGGGAGCCGGACGGTGGTGAGCTCGGGTTCGACCGCGGTGGCCAGGGCCATGTCGTCGAAGCCGGTGAGGGAGAGGTCGTCCGGGACGCGCAGGCCGAGGGCATGCGCGGCCTTGCCGACGCCGACGGCGAGAATGTCGTCGTCGCAGATCACCGCGGTGGGGCGCGGGCCGGGGGCGGAGAGGGCGCGGTGCGCGGCCTCCCGCGCGTCGGCGACGTTCAGCCCGGCCCGTACGGTGCGGAGCCCGGTTCCGCGCAGGGCGTCGGCGAGGGCGGCGGCCCGGACGTCGAAGGTCCAGGACGGGACGGCGGACGCCACGTGCAGGAAGCGGCGGTGGCCCAGGTCGAGCAGGTGGTCCGTGATCCGGCGCATGCCGTCGGCGACGTCGAGGTTCACATGGGCGGAGGCGCCGGGGGCGGCCGGGTCGCTGTCGAGCATGACGAGGGGCAGGTCGGCGCCCCGGAGGGCCTGGAGGGCGTCGGCGGCCATAGAGGAGGCGATGACGCCGTCCAGGGCGGCCTGGGCCGAGGCGAAGGGGTCGCGGGCGGGGCCGACGCCGTCGGGGGAGGGGTAGAGGACGACGCCGAAGCCGTGCCGGGCCGCCACGGCGGCGGCGCCGGTGTACACGTGGGCGAAGAACTCGTTGGTGAGCGCGGGCACCACGAGCAGGGCGGTGCGGGTGCGGCCGAGGCGCAGGTTGCGGGCGGCGAGGTTGGGCCGGTAGCCCAGCTCCTGGGCGGCGAGGCGCACCGATTCGGCGGTGCGCTCGGAGACGCGGCCGCGCCACTTGTCGCCGAGGACGAGGGAGACGGTGGCCTGGGAGACGCCCGCGATCCGGGCGACGTCCCGGCTGGTGGGGCGGGCGCCGCCGCCGAGCGGGTCGGGGGACTGCACGGGGGGCCTCCGCGTGGGACGGTGGTTCGGGGCGGGGGTGCGGGGTGGACCCGCGTACAGGCGACATGGTACGTATGACCCTGGACGTTATACGTAAAACCTCGGCGTGGTTCCGAGGTGACGGGAGAGTGACATGGCCACCGAGGCCCCCGCGCACGGCGGCTATCTCGACATACTCAGGGCGCCGCACGCCGCCCGGCTGCTCGCCGGCACCCTCGTCGGACGGCTGCCCAACGGCACCGGCCCCATCGCGATGACCCTGTTCGTCCGGGACCAGGGCGGCAGCTACACCCTGGCCGGCGGGCTCATCGCGGCCTACGGCGTCGCCAACGCCGTCGGGCAGCCGCTCCTCGGCCGCGCCGTCGACCTCAAGGGCCAGCCCCGCGTCCAGCTGCCCGCCGCCGTGCTGTCCGCCCTCGGCATGGCCCTGTTCGCCCTCACCGGCATCGGCCACCTGGCCCTGGCCTACGCCGCCGTCGTGGTCGCCGGGCTCTTCACCCCGCCCCTGGAGGGCGGCCTGCGCGCCCTGTGGCCGAGCGTCCTGGGCCGCGAGGACCGGGTCCACCGGGCGTACGCCCTGGACGCCGTGGCCCAGGAGGTCATGTTCACGGTCGGTCCGCTCCTGGTGACCCTCCTGGTCGCCCTGCGCTCGCCCGCCGCCGCCCTCCTCGTGATCAACGTTCTGGGAGTCCTCGGCGCCCTCGCCGTCGTCCTCTCCGAGCCGTCCCGCGCCTGGCGCTCCGCCGCCCGCGAGGCCCACTGGCTCGGGGCCCTGCGCTCGCCCGGGCTCCTCGCCCTCCTCGGCTCGTTCTTCTTCGTCGGCCTCGCGCTCGGCTCCATCACCGTCGCCGCCGTCGCCTACGCCGACGACCGGGGCGCCCCCTCCGTGTACGGCTGGCTGATGGCCGCCCTCGGCCTGGGCGCGCTGGCCGGCGGAGTGCTCTACGGCGCCCGGCAGTGGTCCGGGGCGCCCGAGCGGCGGCTGAGGGTCCTCGTGGGCCTCCTCGCCGTCTGCTACCTGCCGCTCATGCTCACCCCCGGCCCCGTCGCCATGACCGGCCTCTCCGTGCTCTCCGGGGTCTTCCTCGCCCCCGCCCTCGCCTGCGCGTTCATCGTGGTCGACCGGCACGCCCCGAGCGGCACCGTCACCGAGGCCTTCTCCTGGCTCGTCACCACCTTCGGCGTGGGCGCGGCCCTGGGCTCCGCCGTCGCCGGACCCGCGATCGAACTGGCCGGAACGGTGGCCGGGTTCGCGGTGGCCGGGGCGGGCGGCCTCGTCGCCTTCCTGGTGCTGCTCGCCACCGGGCGTGTCCTCACCGTCCCCCAGGTGGCCGAAGGCGCCGTGCGACACGCCGTGGCGGAGACGGTCCCCAGCGCCGTACACACGGAAAAGAACACGCACTGATCGGAAAATGATCGAAACGGGAACGGCCAACCCGGTTTCAGCGCACGCCGTCAGGCGTAATGTTCAGACATGGACCGCCGCATTTTCGGGCTGGAGAACGAGTACGGCGTCACGTGCACGTTCAGGGGACAGCGCCGACTGTCTCCTGACGAAGTGGCGCGCTACCTCTTCCGCCGTGTCGTGTCATGGGGCCGCAGCAGCAATGTCTTCCTGCGGAACGGCGCCCGCCTGTACCTCGACGTGGGTTCGCATCCGGAATACGCCACACCGGAATGCGACAACGTGACCGAACTGGTCACCCACGACAAGGCCGGCGAGCGCATTCTCGAGGGCCTGCTCGTCGACGCCGAACGCCGCCTGCACGAGGAGGGAATCGCGGGCGACGTCTACCTCTTCAAGAACAACACCGACTCGGCCGGAAACTCCTACGGCTGCCACGAGAACTATCTCGTCGCCCGTCACGGAGAGTTCTCCCGGCTCGCGGACATCCTCATTCCGTTCCTCGTGACGCGGCAGCTCATCTGCGGCGCGGGAAAGGTCCTCCAGACCCCGCGCGGCGCGGTCTACTGCGTCTCCCAGCGCGCCGAGCACATCTGGGAGGGCGTCAGCTCGGCCACCACCCGCTCGCGCCCCATCATCAACACCCGGGACGAGCCGCACGCCGACGCCGAGCGCTACCGTCGGCTGCACGTCATCGTCGGCGACTCCAACATGTCCGAGACGACCATGCTCCTCAAGGTCGGCGCCACCGACCTCGTGCTCCGCATGATCGAGGCGGGCACGGTCATGCGCGACCTGACCCTGGAGAACCCGATCCGGGCGATCCGCGAGGTCAGCCACGACATCACCGGACAGCGCAAGGTCAGGCTCGCCAGCGGCCGTGAGGCCTCCGCCCTGGAGGTCCAGCGCGAGTACTACGAGAAGGCCGTGGACTTCGTCGACCGCCGCGGCATCCGCTCCGGCACGGTCGCCCAGGTCCTGGAGCTCTGGGGACGCACGCTCGACGCGATCGAGAGCGAGCAGCTCGACCGGATCGAGACCGAGATCGACTGGGTCATGAAGCACCGGCTCATCGAGCGCTACCGGGCCAAGCACAACATGACCATGTCGAACCCGAGGGTCGCGCAGATAGACCTCGCCTACCACGACATCCACCGTCGTCGCGGGCTGTACTACCTGCTCCAGAAGAACGGGCAGGCGGCCCGGATCTGCAACGACCTGAAGATCTTCGAGGGCAAGTCCGTGCCCCCGCAGACCACTCGGGCCCGGCTGCGCGGCGACTTCATCCGCCGCGCGCAGGAGCAGCGGCGGGACTTCACCGTCGACTGGGTCCACCTCAAGCTCAACGACCAGGCCCAGCGGACGGTGTTGTGCAAGGACCCGTTCCGGTCGGTCGACGACCGGGTGGAAAAGCTGATCGCCGGAATGTAAGCAGGTCGGATCGACCGTCAGGGCCCCGCACGTTCGGCGTGCGGGGCCCTCGACGTGACGGGAGGAGCGCCTAGAGTGTCGGCACAACTACTGTGCCGTCTGAGATCTGAGGAACACGTGCGCCGACTTGCCGGCCTTCTCGTCGTCCCACTGCTGCTGCTCACCACAGCGGCGTGCGGCAGCGACGACAAGGGCTCCGATTCCGCCTCGATGACGAACGGGCTGCCCACCATCACCGCGGGGCAGAAGTTCGGGGAGAAGCCGACCCTCGCCAAGGGCGAGGGGGACCCGCCCAAGGAACTCAAGGTGAACGTCATCAGCGAGGGCGACGGCCCGGTGACGAAGAAGGGCGACGCCCTCTCGGTCAACTACCTGGGCCAGGAGTGGGACGAGACCACCCCCTTCGACAACAGCTTCGACCGGGGGCAGCCCTTCTCGCTGACGCTCGGCGAGGGGCAGGTCATCCAGGGCTGGGAGAAGGGCCTGGAGGGCCAGAAGGTCGGCAGCCGCATCGAGATCGGCATCCCGCCGGCCCTCGGTTACGGCGCGCAGGGCCAGGGTGACATCAAGGGCAACGCCACCCTCGTCTTCGTCGTGGACATCCTGAAGGCCGTGACGATCCCCAAGTCCGCCACGGGCACCCCGGTCGCCCAGGACGACAAGGACCTGCCGAAGGTCGGTACGAACACCGACGGCAAGGCCCCCTCGCTGACGGTCCCGAAGACGGACCCGCCGACCAAGCTCGTGTCGAACTACGTGCTGGAGGCCGACGGCGAGGCCGTCAAGGCCACCGACACGGTCGTCGTGAACTACGTCGCCGCCCTGTGGAAGGACGGCAAGGTCTTCGACTCCACGTACACCACGGGCAAGCCCGCGAACTTCCCGCTCCCGCAGCTGACGCTGAAGGGCCTCAAGGACGGTCTCGTCGGCAAGAAGATCGGCAGCCGCGTCCTGATCGTCGCTCCGCCGTCGGAGGCGTTCGGCGACAAGGAGCAGCAGGGCATTCCGAAGAACTCCACGCTGGTCTTCGCCGTGGACATCCTGACGAAGGTGTAAGACTGTCCCGATCGCGCAGTTCATCATCGCGACGTTCATCAGTTTGAGGAGCAGTTCAGTGAGCATCGAGAAGCCCGAGATCGACTTCCCGGGCGGCGAGCCGCCGAAGGACCTGGAGATCAAGGACCTCTGGGAGGGCGACGGCGAGGTCGCCAAGGCCGGCCAGTTCGTGCAGGTCCACTACGTGGGTGTGGCCTTCTCCACCGGCGAGGAGTTCGACGCCTCCTGGAACCGCGGCAGCGCGCTCGAGTTCAAGCTCGGCGTCGGTCAGGTCATCGCCGGCTGGGACCAGGGCGTCCAGGGCATGAAGGTCGGCGGCCGCCGCCAGCTGATCATCCCCGCGCACCTCGCCTACGGCGACCGCGGCGCCGGCAGCGCGATCGCCCCGGGCGAGACGCTGATCTTCGTCTGCGACCTCGTGGCCGTGAAGTAGCACCGACCCGATCCGGGTCGCTCCGAGGGCCCCCGCCGTCCATGGCGGGGGCCCTCGGCTTTTGTCCCGACACCCCGGGGCGGTACGGTCGGACGTCCGAGAAGTGGAACCGGCGGAAGGGTGCTGGGCGTCGATGGCGATTGCCAAGTCCGAGCGGCTGATGAATCTCGCGCTGTGCCTGCTCGGGACGCGCCGCCCGCTGAGCAAGCGGGAGCTGCGCGGCTCCATCGAGGCGTACTTGGAAGCCAGCGGCGACGAGGCCTTCAACCGCATGTTCGAGCGGGACAAGGACGATCTCCGCGAGCTCGGCCTGGTCATCGAGACCGTCGAGAACCTGGACGGCGAGACCGGCTACCTCGCCCGCCGCGACTCCAACCGGCTGCCGCCGATCACCCTCGACGCCGAGGAGGCCGCCGCGCTCGGCCTCGCCGCCAAGGTGTGGCAGCAGGCCCGGCTCGCCGGCGCCGCCAGCGGCGCCCTCCAGAAGCTCCGGGCGGCCGGCATGCCCGAGGCCGAGGACTCGTACGACACCCAGCCCAGCGCCCTCGAACCGCGCATCCCGGTCCACGAGGCCGCCTTCGAGCCGCTCATGCTGGCCTGCCGCGACCGCCGGCCCGTCGTCTTCGACTACCGCAAGGCCAACGCCGCCCGCCCCGAGACCCGCCAGGTCGAGCCGTGGACGCTGGAGTGCTGGCGCGGCCACTGGTACCTGGCCGGCTGGGACCGCGACCGCGGTGCCGAGCGCGTCTTCCGGCTGTCCCGCATCACCGGCAAGGTCCGCTCGCGGGCCGGCGCCTTCACCGCGCCCGTGCCCGACGTCTCGACCGTCCGGGAGACCGTCGAGAGCTGGGCCGGCGAGACCGCCACCCGCTCCGCCAGGATCCGGCTGCGCGCCGGCTGCGGCTACCCGCTGCGGGCCCGCGCCCAGTCCGTGACCGAGGGCGACGACGGCTGGGACGAACTGGAGATCCCGTACGGGCACGGGCTCGACGCCTGGCTCGTCGAGTTCGGCCCGGACGTGGTCGTACGGGAACCGGCCGATCTGCGGGCCGACGTGGTGGAGCGGCTGCGCGCCGTGGCCAAGGGCTGAGGGGGAGACGTACCGCATGGCTGCCAACGCGATCGACCAGACGAGGCGGATGCTGTCCCTCGTCACCTATCTCCGTGAGCGCCCCGGCGCGCACGTCGCCGACGTGGCGCGTGCCTTCGGGATCACCGAGGACGAGCTGATCTCCGACCTGGACGTGCTGCCGATGTGCGGCACCAGCTTCCGGGGCGGCGACCTGCTCGACATCGACACCGACGGCGACCGGATCTGGTGGCACAACCCGGACGACGTCGCCGAGCCGCTGCGGCTCGCCGCCGACGAGGCCACCGCGCTGCTCGTCGCCGCCCGGGCCGTCGCCACCCTGCCGGGGCTCCGCGAGAGCGACCGGGACGCCCTGGTGCGCGCCACCGCCAAGCTGGAGGCGGCCGCCGGTGAGGCGGCCGGGGCCAGCGCCCGGCTCTCGGTGACCTTCGAGTCCGAGGGCGGGGTCTTCGCCGAGGTCGACCGGGCCATCTCGGAGCGCAGACGGCTGTGGGTGCGGTACTACTCGCCCGCGCGGGACGAGCTCACCGAGCGCGAGGTCGACCCGATCCGGCTCTTCGCCGTCGGACACACCTATATGGAGGCGTGGTGCCGGCTCTCCGAGGCGCGCCGCACCTTCCGTCTCGACCGGGTCGTCGAGATCCGGATCCTCGACGAGCACGCGGCACCGCCCGAGCTGGAGCTGCGCGACCTGTCCGAGGGGCTGGTCCAGCCGTCGGCGGGCGACCCGGAGGTCGTGGTCGAGGTGGGGCCCGGCGGCCGCTGGGTCGCCGAGTACTACCCGCACGACCGGGCCGAGGAGCTGCCGGACGGCGGGCTGAGGATCACGCTGCGGACGCCGGACCCGGCCTCGCTGCGCAGGCTGGCGCTGCGTCTCGGCAGCGACGGGCGGATCGTCGCGCCGGTGGAGCTGGCCGACAGCGCGCGGACGGCGGCGGCGGCCGCGCTCGCCGCGTACGAAGGCGCGTGACGCCTTCTGTGTAGGGGGACGGGTGACGTCCTCGGGCACGGGGTGGGTGTGACGTCCTCGGGCACGGGGTGGGTGTGACGTCCTCGGGCACGGGGGGTGTGACGTCCTCAGGCACGGGGGCGTGTGAGTCCCGGGTGCGGGGCGGGGCGTTCCTGTGACGTTCTCCGCCCTCGGGACGCAGTTACTGACGTGATGCCAGAGTCGAGAGAGATGAGGGAGATGTCCGCGATGCAGGGTTTTGCGGCGTCCATGGCCCCGGTCCTCTTCAAGGCCGCCTGCCCCGACTGCCGCTCGCGCTTCGAGCTCGCCGCGAGCGCCCTGCGCCTCGCCATCGGAGCGAGCCGCCGCACCACCTTCTACTCCTTCACCTGCCCCGAGTGCGGCAGCTCCGTCCGCAAGCCGGCCGGTGAGCGCATCGTCGAACTCCTCACCGGCGGCGGTGTGCGCACCCTGCGCCTCCACACCACCGTCTGAACGATCCGTACGCACCCAACGTCTAGGCTCAGCACATGTTCTGGCCCATGCTCGCCATCGCCCTCGGCTTCCTCGGCCTCGCCGTCCTCGGAGTCCTCGCCGTCAAGGTCTTCGTCGAGGTCCAGCGCCTCGGGCGTCAAGTGGCGCATACCACACAGCGCATCCAGCAGGCCGCCGAAGAGCTCGAATCCGCCGCCGTCGGCCTCGCCAGGACCGGTGAGACGCTCCGCTGAGCCCGTGCCGTACGCTGCGTGAAGCGTCCCGGATCAGGGCATGCGGGACGCAATCGGGAGTATGCACGGGCATTGCCCCACGTTTACTCCTGCGGGTTACGATCGCAGGCAGCGCGGTGGCCGGACGCATGTCCGATCCGCCGGGCCCGCACTCCATGTCGCCTCGGTGAAGAAGGTAAACAGCTATGGGTAGGCTCGGCCCCACCGAGATCATTCTCATCCTCGTCGTCGTCATCCTCCTGTTCGGCGCCAAGAAGCTTCCGGACATGGCGCGCTCCCTGGGCAAGTCGGCTCGCATCCTCAAGAGCGAGGCCAAGGCGATGAAGTCGGACGACCAGCAGTCCGCCCCCGCCGACCCGCCGCACGCCGGCGCGCAGGAGCCCGCTCCGCGCACCATCCAGGCCGCTCCCGGCGACGTGACCAGCGCGCGTCCCGTGACCGAGCCCTCGGACACCACCAAGCGCTGACCCGGTCCGCCGCGGCCGCCGCACCGTGCGGCGGCTTGCCGCACGAGATGAGGACGTGGGTTGCCCAAGTCTGCCCGCAAGCAGGAGAAGGATCCCGAGGGCCGGATGCCCCTCGTGGAGCACCTGCGTGAACTCCGCAACCGACTGGCGAAGGGCCTCCTCGCCATCACGGCGGTGACGATCGTCGCCCTCGTGTACAGCGAGGAGCTGCTCCAGTTCCTGTCGAAGTCGGTGCCCAAATGCCCTCAGGGCGTCACCAGTGACGGCGGCAACTGCGCGGTCGTCACCTTCAACACGCTGATGGCCCCCTTCAGCACCACGATCCAGGTGTCCCTGACGGCGGGCCTCGTGGTCGCGAGCCCGGTCTGGCTCTACCAGCTGTGGGCGTTCGTCGCCCCGGGCCTGCACAGGAAAGAGAAGAAGTACACGTACGCCTTCGTCGGCGCGGCCGTGCCGCTCTTCGGCGCCGGCGCCTACCTCGCGTACCTCATCCTCCCCGTCAGCGTGAAGGTCCTCATCAGCCTCACGCCCAGCGGCTCCGCGAACCTCCTGGCGCTGAACGACGTCCTCGACTTCACCCTGCGCATGGTGCTCGTCTTCGGCCTCGCCTTCGAGCTGCCGCTCGTCCTGGTGATGCTCAACCTGACCGGAGTCCTCTCCGGCCGCCGGATGGCCGGCTGGTGGCGCGGCGTGATCATGGGCGTCTTCGTCTTCGGCGCCGTCATCACCCCGACCACCGACCCGGTCGGCATGCTCGCGCTCGCCGGGCCCATCACCATCCTGTACTTCGGGGCCGTCGGCTTCTCGCTCCTCAACGACCGGCGGCGCAGGCGCGCCAACCCGGACGCCGAACTCGACGACGACGAGGCCTCCTCGCTCGACCTCACCCCGGAGCCCGTGGGCGCCGCGCGCGCCCTGCCCGAACAGGCCACCGGGGAGCACGGCGGAACGAGCGCGCAGCGCCTCAACGGCTACGACGACATCACCTGATCCCGTACGGTCCCCCGGGCGCGGCCCGGGGGACACGCCCCGGCATCCTTCGGGGCTGGTGCCCCGGCACCCTCCGGACACGCCCCGGCACCGCCTGGAATCGGGCCCTCCGCATCCCCTCGATAAAGATCGCGTCACTGTCAGAGGTGGCGGGTAGGCTCGACAACAAGATGACAGAGGACCTCACACCAGCCGAGGCGTACGCGGCCGCCCTCGCCCGCAACGCCGAGCAGCGCACCGCACTGGCGCCCTTCCGCGAGATGTACGACTTCGGTCTGGACCCCTTCCAGATCGAGGCCTGCCAGGCACTCGAAGCGGGCAAGGGCGTGCTCGTCGCCGCGCCCACGGGATCCGGCAAGACCATCGTCGGCGAGTTCGCCGTCCACCTCGCCCTGACCCAGGGCCGCAAGTGCTTCTACACCACCCCCATCAAGGCGCTGTCGAACCAGAAGTACGCCGACCTCGTCAAGCGCTACGGCGCCGACAAGGTCGGCCTCCTCACCGGTGACAACAGCGTCAACGGCGACGCCCCGGTCGTCGTCATGACCACCGAAGTCCTCCGCAACATGCTGTACGCGGGGTCCCAGGCCCTCTCCGGCCTGGGATACGTGGTGATGGACGAGGTCCACTACCTCTCCGACCGCTTCCGCGGCGCGGTCTGGGAGGAAGTGATCATCCACCTCCCCGAATCCGTGACGCTCGTCTCACTCTCCGCGACCGTGTCCAACGCCGAGGAGTTCGGCGACTGGCTCGACACGGTCCGCGGCGACACCGAGGTCATCGTCTCGGAGAGCCGCCCCGTGCCCCTCTGGCAGCACGTCCTCGCCGGACGCCGGATGTACGACCTCTTCGAGGAGGAGACCGACCACGGCGGCCGCGGCGCCTCCCGGCGCGAGGTCAACCCCGACCTCATCCGCCTCGCCCGCACCGAGAACACGCGCACGTACAACCCGCGCGACCGGCGGCGCGGCAAGATGGTCCGCGAGGCAGACCGCGAGCGCGAGCGCCGCCAGCGCTCCAGGATCTGGACCCCCGGCCGCCCCGAGGTCATCGAGCGCCTCGACGCCGAGGGCCTCCTGCCCGCCATCACCTTCATCTTCAGCCGCGCCGGCTGCGAGGCGGCCGTCCAGCAGTGCCTCTACGCCGGACTCCGGCTCAACGACGACGACGCGCGCCTGCGCGTCCGCGAGATCGTCGAGGAGCGCACCGCCGCCATCCCCAGCGAGGACCTCCACGTCCTCGGCTACTACGAATGGCTCGAAGCCCTGGAGCGGGGCATCGCCGCCCACCACGCCGGGATGCTCCCGACCTTCAAGGAGGTCGTCGAGGAACTCTTCGTGCGGGGCCTGGTCAAGGCGGTCTTCGCCACCGAGACCCTCGCCCTCGGCATCAACATGCCCGCGCGCACCGTCATCCTCGAGAAGCTCGTCAAGTGGAACGGCGAGCAGCACGCGGACATCACCCCCGGCGAGTACACCCAGCTCACCGGCCGCGCCGGGCGCCGCGGCATCGACGTCGAGGGCCACGCCGTCGTGCTCTGGCAGCGCGGACTCGACCCCGGTCACCTCGCCGGACTCGCCGGCACGCGCACGTACCCGCTGCGCTCCAGCTTCCGGCCCTCGTACAACATGGCGGTCAACCTCGTCGACCAGTTCGGCCGGCACCGCTCCCGCGAGCTCCTGGAGACCTCCTTCGCGCAGTTCCAGGCCGACCGCTCCGTCGTGGGCATCTCGCGCCAGGTCCAGAAGAACGAGGAGGGGCTCGACGGGTACCGCGAGGGCATGACCTGCCACCTCGGGGACTTCGAGGAGTACGCGCGGCTGCGCCGCGACCTCAAGGACCGCGAGACGGAACTGGCCCGGCAGGGCGCCGCCCAGCGGCGCGCCCAGGCCGCCAGCTCCCTGGAGAAGCTCAAGCCCGGCGACGTCATCCACGTGCCCACCGGCAAGTTCGCGGGCCTCGCCCTCGTCCTCGACCCGGGCATCCCGGCCGGCCGCACCAACGGCCACCGCGGCTTCGAGCACCACGACGGGCCGCGCCCCCTCGTCCTCACCGCCGAGCGGCAGGTCAAGAGGCTCGCCTCGATCGACTTCCCGGTTCCGGTCGAGGCGCTGGAGCGCATGAGGATCCCCAAGTCCTTCAACCCGCGCTCCCCGCAGTCCCGCCGCGACCTCGCCTCCGCCCTGCGGAGCAAGGCCGGGCACATCAACCCCGAGCGTCACCAGCGGCAGCGCTCCGCCGCCGCCGACGACCGCGAGATCGCCCGCCTGCGCACCGAGATCCGCGCGCACCCCTGCCACGGCTGCGACGAGCGCGAGGACCACGCCCGCTGGGCCGAGCGCTACCACCGGCTCCAGCGCGACACCCAGCAGCTGGAGCGGCGCATCGAGGGCCGCACCAACACGATCGCCCGCACCTTCGACCGGATCGTCGCGCTCCTCACCGAGCTGGACTACCTGCGCGGAGACGAGGTCACGGACAACGGCAAGCGGCTCGCCCGGCTCTACGGCGAACTCGACCTGCTGGCGAGCGAGTGCCTCCGCGACCGGGTCTGGGAAGGCCTCACCCCGGCCGAACTCGCTGCCTGCGTCTCGGCGTTGGTCTTCGAGGCGCGTCAGTCCGACGACGCCGTCGCGCCCAAGCTGCCCACGGGCAACGCCAAGGCGGCGCTCGGCGAGATGGTCAGGATCTGGGGCCGTCTCGACGCCCTCGAAGAGGAGTTCAAGATCAACCAGGCGGAGGGCGTCGGCCAGCGCGAGCCCGACCTCGGCTTCGCCTGGGCCGCCTACCAGTGGGCCTCCGACAAGAGCCTCGACGAGGTGCTCCGGGAGGCGGAGATGCCTGCGGGCGACTTCGTCCGCTGGTGCAAGCAGGTGATCGACGTCCTCGGGCAGATCGCCGCGGCGGCTCCCAAGGAGAACAGCACGGTCGCCAAGAACGCCCGCAAGGCGGTGGACGCGCTGCTGCGTGGCGTCGTCGCCTACAGCTCGGTCGGCTGACGGCTCGACAGTTCCTCCCGAAGGGCCCGTGGCGTGTGCGCCACGGGCCCTTCGGCATGCCCCCGACAGGGGTTGTCCACAGGTCCTCGTCCACAGGGGTGGCGCGGGGGCCCGGGCTTCCGCTTGCATGGACTCGGAAGCAGGGGACGCCAGTTGGGGAGGGACGCGCATGACCACGCAGGCCGGTCCGGACGCCGGGACGCGAGACGAAGGGCAGCCCGCGGGCCGGGCACCCGCCCCGGTCTTCGCGGAAGGACCGCGAGGTGTGCCCCTCCTCGGGAACCTGCCGGCCTTCGGCAAGGACCCCCTTGCCTTCTTCGAACAGCTCAGGGAGCGCGGGGACTTCGTCCGCTGGCGCTTCGGCCGCGGGCCGGCCCTCTTCATCGCCCACCCCGAGAGCATCGGCGAACTCCTCACCGAGATCGAGCGCAGCTTCGACCAGCCCGATCTCGGCATCGCCTTCCGGACCCTCCTGGGCAACGGCGTCATCGTCTCCAAGGGAGCCGACTGGCGGCGCAAGCGCTCCCTCGTCCAGCCGTCCGTCCGCCCCAAGCAGGTCCGCTCCTACGCGGCGACGATGGCCGAGTGCGCGGTCGACCTCGCCGACCGCTGGGCCGACGGGCAGCGGGTCGACATCAAGAAGGAGATGGCCGCCCTCACCCAGCTCATCGCCGTCCGCACCATCTTCGGCGTCGACACCGCCGCCGACGCCGAGGCCATCGGGCGGGCGATGGACATCGCGCAGCGGGAGATCGGCGCCGAGTTCAGCGGCATCGGGGCGGTGCTGCCCGACTGGGTCCCCACCCCCGGGCGCGCCCGAATCAAGCGAGCTACGGCCGTCATCGACGCGGAGGTCTCCCGTGTCGTCTCCCGCCACCGCGACGGCGACACGGACCGGCCCGACCTCCTCAGCAGGCTGCTCGCCGCCCGGGACGAGACGGGCGCGCCGCTCTCCGACCAGGAGATCCGCGACGAGACCGTCACGCTGTACATCGGCGGTCACGAGACCACCAGCTCCACCCTCGTCTGGGCCTGGCACCTGCTGTCCCGCAACCCCCGGGTCCGTGACGCGCTCGGCGAGGAGCTCGACCGGGTCCTCGCCGACCACGAGCCCGGATACGAGGACTACGCCTCCCTCACCTACACGCAGGCCGTCATCAAGGAGACCCTCCGGCTCTACCCCACGATCTGGCTCCTCACCGGCATCGCCAAGGAGGGCGCCACCCTGGGCGGCACCCCCGTCCCCGCCGGGACGCGGGTCTGGTCCAGCCAGTGGTCCACCCACCGCGACCCCCGGTGGTACGGGGACCCCGAGGCCTTCCGGCCCGAGCGCTGGCTCACCGGGGAAGACGGCGAACCGGCCGAACAGATACCGGAGTACGCCTGGTTCCCCTTCGGCGGCGGACCCCGCGTCTGCCTGGGCACCCGGTTCGCGCTCGTCGAGGCGGTCCTCGTGCTCGCGGTGCTCGCCCGCCGCTACCACCTGGACCTCACCACCGAGGAGATACGCCCGGTCCCCAGCCTCACCCTCCAGCCGGACCGCGACGTCCTGGCCGTGGTCCACGCCCGGAAGTGACGTCCGGCCGCCCGCGGAGGACGGCTATCGTCGCCGAATGGCTCAGGAAACCGAGAAGTTCGACACCGCGATGGCCACCTGGCAGGAATGGCAGGAAGCCCCCTGGGGCCGTCTCCGCTACACACTTGCCGAGGCGAACCTCATGCGTCACCTCGACGAGGGCACCGGGGTCGGGCCGCTGCGGATCCTCGACCTGGCGGGTGGCGACGGCGGCGACGCGATGCGGCTGGCCGCGCGCGGGCACCACGTCACCGTCGTCGATCTCGCACCGGCCATGCTGGCCGCCGCCGAGGCACGGGCGGCGGAGCGGGGGCTGTCGGAACGAGTGACCTGTGTCCGGGCCGATGTGCGCGCCCTGCCGGTGGACATCGCCACGGGCGGCTTCGACGTGGTGCTGTGTCACAACCTGCTGCAGTACGTGGACGACGTGTCCGGCACCCTGGCGACGGCGCTCTTCCCGCTGGTGGAGGGAGGGCTCTTCTCCGTGATGGCGATCAACCGGCACTCGGCGCCCCTGAACGTCGCCGTCCGGTCGCTGGACCCCGCCGCGGCCCTGGCCGCACTCGACAGCGACCGGCTCCGGAACGAGATGTTCGACTCCGAACTGACCCTCCACGCGGCGGAGGAGATCATCCCGCTCCTCGGGAACCTCGGCTGCCGAGACGTCCGGCACTACGGCATCCGCAGCTTCTGCGACTACCTCACCGACGACGCGCGCAAGTACGACCCGGAGTACTACGCCGACCTCGAACGGCTGGAACTGGCCACGACCGCGCGAGCCCCCTACGTGCACACCGCGCGCCTCTTCCAGCTCACGGCCCGGAAGGGGAAGGCCTCCTGACGGCCCGGTGACCCCGGCGGGTGCACCCCTACCCGACCAGGGACCTGGCGAGGGCCCCCAGGTCCACGGCGCGCAGGACCCGACCGGCGGAACCGGGAAGGGGGACGTGGAGAGGGGCCGTCCAACGCGCGGGGATGGCGCCGGGACCGTACACCGCGCCCGCGAGGGTGCCGGTCACGGCGGCCACGGTGTCAGTGTCGCCGCCGAGGTCGACCGCCGCGGCGAGAGCCTCCTCGAAGGAGTCCGTGGTCCGCAGCGCCCAGATCGCCGAGCCGAGGCAGGGCCAGACGGCCCCGTTGAACTCGGTCGCGTCGTCCGGGCGCCAGCGCGGGTCGAGTACCCTCGCCCACCGTTCCCGGTGTGCCGGGTCCACCTCGGCCAGCGCGGCGGTCACGGCGGCGAGCGGGTCCTCGCCGAGGAGGGCGACCCGGACCAGCTCGTGAAGGATCGCCGTGCCCTCCCAGGCGGCCCCGTCCCCGTGCGTGAGCGCGGCGATCCGGCGAGCGGCGTTCATGGTTTCCGTTCGGCCCCGTGCCGCGAAGTACACCGCGGAGGTCGAGGCCCTCATCAGTGAACCGTTCCCGGCCGCGCGCCCGTTGATCTGGAAGTGCAGCGCGGCGGCCACGTCCCAGGCGTCGCCGCCCAGCAGGACCTGCTCGGTCTGGAGGCCGATGTCCTTGGGATCGGCCGCCGCCCAGCGCCGGAACCGGTCGAAGACGTCCGGCAGGTCGAGGCCGCCCCGTTCGAGGAGTGACTCCCCGAGCAGGACGGCCATCTGTGTGTCGTCCGTCGCCTCGCCCGGATCCCAGCCGCCGCCCCCGCACAACTCCCCGGCTCCGTCCGGGAACCGCTCCCGGAACACGCCCGGCAGGGCGAACTCGAAGGGCGCGCCCAGGGCGTCTCCCACGGCGGAACCCAGTACGGCGCCCACGGCCCGGTCGGTGTTCGGCATCCGGTCAGACTAGGGCGCGCGGTGCCGGCCGGGGGGCCTTTCGGGGCGTCCTGACCGCGCGGGCGATCAGGAACAGGGGCAGGCCGACGGGGGAGAGGAGGATCGTCAGGAGCAGCAGCGGGCCCATCAGGAGGGGTGAGATCGAGAGGCGGCGGGCCTCGCGGTACATCCACTGGCCCAGGAGGAGGTCCCAGGCGATGACCTGGGCCCAGAGCGCGCCGGCGCCGTTCGCGAGGGCGGTGAGTTCGCGGAACGTGTCGATGTCCGGGCTGCTGACCGCCGCCCACAGCTCGGGCAGGACGGGAGCGGCGAGGACGGCCCAGACGGCCAGGATCGGCAGGACGGTCAGCGGGGAGGCCGCGAGCCGCTCCGTGCCCCGCCAGCGCGGCGCGAAGATCATGAGCAGCCAGACCGGTGCCGCGAGGAGGAACGACAGCTCGAAGAGGAAGCCGGTCATGCCGAGGCCTTCCGGGTGAGGGCGGGGGCGGGGGCGCCGGCGGTGCGGAGCGACAGGGCCGTCGCCGCGCCGGTCAGCAGCGCGATCGCTGCCGCGCCGGCGAGCGTCGCGCCGTCCGGTGCCAGGAGTGCCTGGCCGCGCAGGGCCTGCCAGGTCAGCAGGACGAAGGTCGCGGCGTACGCCGCCGAGGCCGTGAGCGTGAGGCGCAGCCGGATCCGTTCGTCCGCCAGGCGTGCCAGCGCGGGGAAGCGGGCGGAGCGCGCGGCGAGGGCGGCCAGGACGATCAGCAGCAGCGGGAGCAGCTGGAGCGCGTGCATGCCGAAGAAGTGGGCGATGCGCAGGTCGCCGCCGGTGGTCGCCCAGCCGGTGAGCGGCATCGACGGGCCGCCGTCCGGGACGCCGACGCTGTGCGCTCCGCTGATCGGCGGGTTCTCGGCCGCCAGCTGCTCGGGCGTCGGACGGACCATCAGGAAGCCGACGGCGGCGCCCGCGAGGGCGATCAGGGAGGAGAGGCGGACGGCCCAGGCCATGGCCCGGTCCAGGATCCTGGCCCGCAGCAGGAGCACGGCGATGACCAGGGCGCCCAGCCACAGCACGGCGACGGTGGCGCCCATGATCTGGAAGACGGCGCCGTCGAAGGGGGTCGCCTGGTTGAAGTGGCTCTGGGTGCCGCGGATCACCTGGAGCGTGATGAGCGCCATCTCGACCACGCTCGCGACGGTGATCACGGTCCCGGCCCACCAGCCGGCCCGCCTGCCCCGGGGGAGCAGCGAGAGCATCCAGGCCAGCGAGAGGCCGTAGGCGATGAACGAGACGGAGAACTTGAAGGGTTTGGTCCAGATCGGCACGCCGACCAGGACCCGGTCGTCGACGAGGATGCCGACGGCGGAGACGAGGGCGAGGAGGCCCATCGAGGCGGAGAACCAGAGCAGCGGGCGGTGCAGCCGCGGACGCGTCGCGGATGAGGTCTGTGGGCTCGACGAAGGCATACGGATCCCCCCGTGGGAAGGTATGGATAGTGGCACTCGCCGCTATCTGATAGCGCCACTATCTATGATGGGGTGTCGGTCGGCAAGGCCGGGGGAGCATGTGGAAGGTGAACACGCGGTGCGCATCGGAGAGTTGAGTCGCAGGACCGGGGTGTCGGTGCCGACGATCAAGTTCTACGTACGGGAAGGACTGCTGCCCGCCGGGGAGCTCACGAGCCCGAACCAGGCCTCGTACGGGGAGACGCACGTGCAGCGGCTCCGCCTGATCCGGGCGCTCCTCGATGTGGGCGGACTGTCCGTGGCGGCGGTCCGCAGCGTGGTCGTGGCGGTCGACGACCCGGAACAGGCGGTGCACAAGGTGCTGGGCGAGGCCACCGGGCCCCTGGTGCCGCGCTACGAGCGGGACCCCGGCGACGGCATCGGCGAGGCCCGCGAGACGGTCGCGGGGCTGATCGCGGCCCGGGGCTGGCACGCCGATCCGTCGAGCCCGGCGGCGGAGGCCCTCGCGGTGGCGATCGTGGCGCTCGACGACCTCGGGCACGGCCGGTTCGTCGAGGTGCTGGACACGTACGCGGACGCGGCGGAGGGGGTCGCGCGGGCCGACCTGGACTACGTGGCACACCATGTGGCGCGCGAGGAGCTGGTGGAGAGCGCGGTCGTCGGCACGGTCCTCGGCGACGCGATCTTCTCCTCGCTGCGCCGCCTGGCCCACATGGACGCCTCGAACAGCACGTTCGGCCGGGCGGCGGGGCGAGGCGGGGACGCGGGATGACGAAGGGGCCCGGGGCTCACGTCGCCCCGGGCCCCTCGGCTCAGTTCTCCTGCTCGCGCTCCACCTGGTCGTTCCACTCGCGCTTGATCGCGCGCCACGCCTCGTCCGACTTGCCCAGGCGCCAGTAGCCCGAGATCGACAGGCGCTCACGCGCCACGTCCCGGTCGAGCCGCAGGTGCCGGCGCAGCTCCTTCACGAAGCCCGCCTCGCCGTGGACGAAGGCGTGCACGTCACCCGCCGGGAACTCCAGCGCCGTGACCGCCTCGACCAGCGCCTCGCCCACCGGGCGGTCGCCCCGGTGCAGCCAGGTCACCTCGATGCCCTTCGCCGTCGCGAGCTTCTGCTCCTCGGCCGCGTCCGGGATCTCGACGAAGACGTGCGCCTCGGCCCCCTCGGGCAGCCGCTCCAGGGCCACCGCGATCGCCGGGAGGGCGCTCTCGTCGCCCACGAGCAGGTGCCAGTCCGCCGCCGGATCCGGCGTGTAGCCGCCGCCGGGGCCGAGGAAGCGCACCGTCTCGCCGGCCTGGGCGCGCGCCGCCCAGGGGCCCGCGAGGCCCTCGTCGCCGTGGACCACGAAGTCGATGGTCAGCTCGTGGTGGACCGGGTCCCAGGCCCGCACGGTGTACGTCCGCGTCGTCGGCCACTGGTCCCGGGGGAACTCCGCCCGGATCCGCTCCATGTCGAAGGGCTCCGGGTAGGCGACGCCCTCCGGGGCGAACAGCAGCTTCACGTAGTGGTCGGTGTATGTGTCCGCCGCGAAGCCGGCGAGCCCGGGGCCGCCCAGCACGACCCGCACCATGTGCGGAGTGATCCGCTCGGTGTGCACCACGCGGGCTTCGGTGGCCTTCGGTGCCTTGCGGGCCGGCTGCTCTGCCACGACGGGCTCTCCTGACTCTGCGTACTTAGGTATGCCTAAGCTAGCATCCCTCGGCGTCGGAGGCCCAGGGGTCACCCGAGTGGCCCCTGGCCGCAGCACCCGGCCCGGCCCCCGGAACCCTCCCGTCAGCGCTCCAGGACCGGCAGCAGCCGGCCCACCGCACCGCCCAGGTTCCACCGCTTCACCAGCGCCTCCAGGGCCGCCGGGTCGCGGGGCGCGGTCGGCAGGGCCGGGGTGAATTCCGGCAGCGGGGCGTCCGAGGCGACCCGCACCACCGTCGGCGCCACGTCCAGATATCCGGCGGCCTCCACGATCCCGCGCCGCTTCGCCGGCGTCAGCCGCGACGTCCGGTCCTCCGCCGCCGCCCGGACGCCCGCCAGGTCGCCGTACTCCGTGATCAGCTGGGCCGCCGTCTTCTCGCCGATGCCCTTCACCCCGGGCAGTCCGTCGCTCGCGTCCCCGCGCAGCGCCGCGAAGTCCGCGTACTGGTCGGGTCGCACCCCGTACTTCGTGCGGATCAGCTCCGCGTCCACCAGGTCGCAGTCGCCGACGCCCTTGCGCGGGTACAGCACGCGGATGCCCCGGGCGTCGTCCACCAGCTGGAACAGGTCACGGTCGCCGGTGACGATGTCCACCGGCCCCTCGGCGCGGCCGGCCAGCGTCCCGATCACGTCGTCCGCCTCGTACCCCGCCGCTCCGACCCGGGCGATGCCCAGCGCCGCGAGGACCTCCTCGATGACCGGGACCTGCGGGGCGAGCGTGTCCGGGACCTCCTCCTCGTCCGGGCCCGTCTCCGTCTCCACGGCCACCCGGTGCGCCTTGTACGAGGGGATCAGGTCCACGCGCCACTGCGGCCGCCAGTCCTCGTCCCAGCAGGCCACCAGGTCGTCGGGGTGGTGGTCCTGGACGAGCCGGGTGATGAAGTCGAGCAGCCCGCGCACGGCGTTCACCGGGGTGCCGTCCGGTGCCCGGACGGAGTCCGGCACGCCGAAGTAGGCGCGGAAGTAGAGGCTGGCGGTGTCGAGGAGCATCAGGCGTCGCGTCACACCCCGATCATGCCGCACCCCACCGACAGGACCTCCGTCCCGCGCGCGGGACCCCCTTCCCCGCCCCTCGCGTGACCCCCGTCACCTTTGCGTTTGCACCCGGTGAAGCCGGGCAGGCGCGAGCCCGGAGCGGAACCCGGTACGGGATTCAACGAAAAATCCCCCGTACGCGACGGGCCCGCGGGCCGATCCCGCCCGCTCCACGGCCGGCCACGCGGGGGTGGTGGGGCCGTTCCTCGTTCCAACCCGTGAGGTGTATGTGTCCAGGCTCCAGGCCGACCACCTGTACAAGGTGTTCGGCAGACGACCCGACGAGGCCGTCCGCCGGCTCGCCGACGGCGCCGACCGTGACGAGCTGCGCGCCGAAGGGACGACCGCCGCGGTCGTCGACGCCGGCTTCACCGTCGACCCCGGCCAGATCTTCGTCGTGATGGGCCTGTCCGGCTCCGGGAAGTCCACCCTGCTGCGCATGCTCAACGGCCTGCTGGAACCCACCGCGGGCCGGGTCCTCTTCGACGGCCACGACCTCACCGCGCTCTCCCCCCGCGAGCTGCGCGAAGTCCGCTCCACCAAGATCAGCATGGTCTTCCAGCACTTCGCGCTCTTCCCGCACCGAAACGTCCTGGAGAACGCCGCCTACGGCCTGGAGGTCCAGGGCGTGCCCCGCGCCGAGCGCGAGACCCGCGCCGCCGAGGCCCTCGCGCTGTGCGGCCTCGCGGGCTGGGAGAAGTCCTGGCCGGACGAGCTCTCCGGCGGCATGCAGCAGCGCGTCGGCCTGGCCCGCGCCCTCGCCACCGACGCCGACCTGCTCCTGATGGACGAGTCCTTCAGCGCGCTCGACCCGCTGATCCGACGCGACATGCAGGACCAGCTCCTCGTGCTCCAGCAGCGCCTGAAGAAGACCATCGTCTTCATCACCCACGACCTCAACGAGGCCATGCGCCTCGGCGACCGGATCGCCGTCATGCGCGACGGCAGGATCGTCCAGCTCGGCACCGCCGAGGACATCCTCGTCCGCCCCGCCGACGACTACGTCGCCTCCTTCATCCAGGACGTCGACCGCTCCCGGGTGCTCACCGCCGCCGCCGTCATGACGGAGTCCGCCGCCCCGGCCGACTGCCCCGAGGACTGCGCCTGCCGGCCCGTCGGACCCGACACGCTCGTCGCCGACCTGTGCGCCGTCGCGGCCCTGGCCCCGCACCCCGTGACCGTCGAGGACACCGACGGCTCCGTCCTCGGAGTCGTACCGACGGAACGCCTCCTCGCCGTCATGGGGGGAATCGGCGCGACGAACGTCCCGTTCCCCACGGCCCAGGAGGTGACCGCCGGTGCCTAGGCTCCCCCTCGGCGAGTGGGTCGACAGCTCCGTCGACTGGCTCCAGGCCCAGTTCTCCTGGCTGTTCGACGCCGTCAGCACCGGCGTCACCGGCCTCTACGACGGCATCGACGCCGTCCTGTCCGCGCCCCAGCCGCTGCTCTTCGCCGGCATCCTCGCCGTCGTCGCCTGGTGGCTGCGCGGCCTCGCCGCCGGCGTCCTCGCCTTCGCGGGCTTCGCGCTCGTGGACTCGGTCCAGCTGTGGGACGAGGCCATGGCGACGCTCTCCCTCGTCCTCGTCGCCACCCTCGTCACCCTGGTGATCGCCGTCCCGCTCGGCATCTGGGCGGCCCGGTCGAAGCACGTGAGCGCCGTCCTGCGGCCCGTCCTCGACTTCATGCAGACGATGCCGGCGATGGTCTACCTCATCCCCGGCATCATCTTCTTCGGCGTCGGCGTGGTCCCCGGCATCATCGCCACCATCGTCTTCGCGCTGCCCCCGGGCGTGCGCATGACCGAACTCGGCATCCGCCAGGTCGACGGCGAACTCGTCGAGGCCGCCGAGGCGTTCGGCACCACCCCGCGCAACACGCTGCTGCGCGTGCAGCTGCCGCTCGCCCTCCCGACGATCATGGCCGGTGTCAACCAGGTCATCATGCTCGGCCTCTCCATGGTCGTCATCGCCGGCATGGTCGGCGGCGGCGGGCTCGGCGGCGCCGTGTACCGCGCCATCGGCAACGTCGACATCGGCCTCGGCTTCGAGGCAGGCGTCTCCATCGTCGTCCTCGCCATGTACCTGGACCGGATGACGGGCGCCCTTGGCCGCCAGGTCTCCCCGCTGGGCCGCCGCGCCGCCGCCAAGGCCCGCGCCGCGCTCGGCGCGAAGCGGCCCGGGGCGAAGCTCTGGGCCCACCGCCCGCAGCCCGTCGCCGCCCTCGTCGGCGTCGTCGTCCTCGCGCTCGTCGCCGGCGGCATGGGCTTCCTCGGCAACGGCGGCGCGACCTCCACCACCGCCTCCGGCGGCGGCGGCCACGGCAAGAAGGTCAGCATCGGCTACATCCCCTGGGACGAGGGCATCGCCTCCACGTACCTCTGGAAGGAGCTCCTGGAGCGCCGCGGCTACGAGGTCGAGACCAAGCAGCTGGAGGCCGGCGCCCTCTACACCGGCCTGGCCGGCGGGCAGCTCGACTTCCAGACCGACTCCTGGCTGCCCGTCACGCACCAGCAGTACTGGGACAAGTACAAGAACAAGCTGGAGGACCTCGGCTCCTGGTACGGCCCCACCTCCCTGGAGCTCTCCGTCCCCTCCTACGTCAAGGGCGTCGACTCGCTCGCCGACCTCAAGGGGAAGGCCGGGCAGTTCAAGGGCCGCATCGTCGGCATCGAGCCCAGCGCCGGAATGATGGGCATCCTCAAGGACAAGGTCCTCAAGGACTACGGCCTGGAGGGCGAGTACAAGGTCGTCGACGGCTCCACGCCCGGCATGCTCGCCGAGCTGAAGCGCGCCTACGAGCGCAAGGAACCCGTCGTCGTCACCCTCTGGTCCCCGCACTGGGCCTACTCCGCCCACGACCTGAAGAAGCTCGACGACCCCAAGGGGTCCTGGGGCAAGGGCGACGGCGTCCACACCCTCGCCCGCAAGGGCTTCGCCGCCGAGAACCCCGAGGTCGGCGCCTGGCTGAAGAACTTCTCGCTGACCGAGAAGCAGCTCACGGACCTGGAGGCCGTCATCCAGGAGACCGGCAAGGGCAAGGAGCAGGAGGCCGTCCGCACCTGGCTCGACCGGAACCCCGGCCTCGCGGAGAGGCTCGCCCCGCAGTAACCCTCCCCGGGCCCTCGGGGGCTCACTGGCCGAAAAGGGGTGGTCGCCGAACGTGATCGGCGACCACCCCTTTTCGGCACGACGCGAAACCCCACCCGAAAGCTGCGTAAGGTTCAGGTAACCGACCGGTACGAGCAGAGGGAGGGAGTCGACATGGACGAGAAGGAAGCGCCCCGCGTGGGCGCGGCCGTCAAGAGGCGCCGCAGAGCGCTCCAGCTGACCCTGGCCGTCGTCGCCACCCGCAGCGGCCTCTCCGTGCCCTTCCTCAGCCAGATCGAGAACGAGCGCGCCCGCCCCAGCCGCCGCTCCCTCGAACTCGTCGCGGAGGCCCTGGAGACCACGGCCGGCGAACTCCTCGCCGCCGCCGAGGCCTCCCGCACCGTCGACGTCGTACGGGCCGGGGAGCGCTCCCCGGGCATGCCCCCGGGCGTCCGGGCGCTCGTCCGCGGCCGTCACCAGCTGCACGCCCTGGAGTTCACGGGCGAGCAGGACGCCGGACGCGAGTTCCAGCACCGCAACGACGAACTCCTGTACGTCGCCGACGGAGCCGCGGAGGTCGAGGCCGAGGGCCGCGCCCACCGTCTCGGCCGCGGCGACACGCTCTACCTCTCCGGCGGCGTACGGCACCGCTGGCGCGCCACCGAACCCGGCACCCGGCTCCTCGTCGTCGCCGTCGCCGAGCACGTCGAGGCCGAGGAACAATGAGCCTCGCGGGTCCGAGGGTCGTCTCCCTCGTGCCGTCCCTCACCGAGGCCGTCGCCGTCACCGCGCCCGGCGTGCTCGTCGGCGCGACCGACTGGTGCAGCCGCCCCGCCGGAATCGACGTCGTCCGCGTCGGCGGCACCAAGAACCCCGACACCGCCGCCATCACCGCGCTCCGACCCGACCTCGTCCTGGCCAACGAGGAGGAGAACCGCGCCCCCGACCTCGCCGCCCTCCGGGCCGCCGGCGTCGACGTCCTCGTCACCGAGATCCGCACACTCGACCAGGCGCTGCGGGAGCTGGAGCGGGTCCTCGCCGCCTGCGGCGCGCCCCGGCGGCCCCGCTGGCTGGCGGAGGCCGAGGCAGCCTGGGCGGCCGTGACCCCGGGGGAGCCGCGCACCGCCGTCGTGCCGATCTGGCGGCGGCCCTGGATGGTCCTCGGCCGCGACACCTTCGCCGGCGACCTGCTCGCCCGCCTCGGCGTCCGGAACCTCTACGCGGACCATGACGAGCGCTATCCGAGGATCCCCCTGGACGAGCTGCGCGCCGCCGCGCCCGACCTCGTCGTCCTGCCCGACGAGCCCTACCGGTTCACCCGGGACGACGGCCCCGAGGCCTTCCCCGGGACCGCCGCCGCCCTCGTCGACGGGCGCATGCTCACCTGGTACGGGCCGTCACTGGCCGAGGCCCCGCGGGCCCTGACCCGGGTCCTGCGAGCAGCACACCGCTGACCAGACCCCGCAGGGTGTGGAAACCGGCCACCAGCCAGGCCGCCACGAGCAGCACGTACAGACCGATCGCGAGCCACCGGAACACGGCCAGACCGGTGTGCTGGGCCAGCCCCTCCGCGCCCGTGACACAGGTGCCGACCGGGAACGTGAACGCCCAGAACGTCATCGCGAAACCCATGCCCTGCCGGCGCGCCCGCAGCACCATCGCCGCGGCGAGCGCCAGCCACAGCAGCGCGAAGCCCGTCACGGGCACCCCGTACAGGACGGCGAAGGCGGCGAAGCCTTCGGCGTACGGGGCGGGCAGCACGCCCGCCGCCGTGTCGGCGAACTTGTTCGCGGCGGTCGTCGACTGGCCCAGCGGGCCCAGGACCAGGAACAGGGTGGGAGTGAGCGCGAGCGGGAGCGGGCCGCCGGTGACGAGGCGCCCGAAGACCAGGGGCAACATGACCAGGGTGGCGAGCAGGCTGACGCCGAACATCGCGTAACAGCCGATCAGCAGGGTCTGCTGGGCCTGCCCGGCGGGCAGATGGGGCACGAGGAGGGGACCGAGCGCGGCGGAGACCATGGGGGCGACGACCGGCAGCAGCCAGACCGGCGAGGCGCTCTCGATCCGGTGGTGCACCACCATCAGGTACGGGACGGCCACCGCGGCCACCAGGCCGATCAGCGTTCCGGCCGTGAACAGGACCGTGTCGAGGGCGACCGCCGCCGGCAGGCCGATCCAGTCCCGCCCCACGATCACCGCCCCGCCGCCGACGGCGAGCAGGGCCATCGACAGACAGCCGTAGAACGGCGCCATCGCCGGGTCCATGAGATGCGCCCGGGCCTGGTCCCGGTGGCGGACCCAGTGCGCGGCGCGCGCGACGACCAGGGTGAGCAGCATCGCGAGGGACAGGACCCAGACGGCGGCGCAGGCCGTACGGAGGCCGGGGACGTCCAGCGGGAGTGCGGCGCCCGCGTTGGCGACGATGGCCGTGCCCATCACGGAGGCGTACCAGTTGGGCCCGAGGTGACGGACGGAACGGGTCGCCCGGGCGCCGGGGGTGGTGGCGCGGAGAGCGGGAAGAGAAGGTGCGAGGCTTGCCATGTCCCGATCGTTTCGCGCCGGAACGGCCCCCACCAGGGACGTTGCGGCTATGAGGCCATAAGCTGCCTTTATGAGCAGTGAGCAGGGCGTGACACCGACCCCCCTCCACCACCGGGTCCCCGACCTCGGGGCGCTGGAGCTGCTCCTCGCCGTCGCCCGGCACGGCAGCCTCGGCGCGGCCGCCCGCGAGGTCGGTGTCACCCAGCCCGCCGCCAGCAGCCGGATCCGCTCCATGGAACGGCAGCTCGGCGTCGCCCTGCTCGACCGCTCGCCGCGCGGCTCCCGACTCACCGACGCCGGAGCCCTCGTCACCGACTGGGCACGGCGGATCGTCGAGGCCGCCGAGGCCTTCGACGCGGGCGCGCAGGCCCTGCGGGGGCGCCGGGACTCCCGGCTGCGGGTGGCCGCGTCCATGACGATCGCCGAGTACCTGCTGCCCGGCTGGCTGATCGCACTGCGCGCCGAGCGGCCCGACACGGCCGTGTCCCTCCAGGCCGGGAACTCGGCCGCCGTCGCGGAACGCCTCTTCGCGGGCGAGGCCGACGTCGGCTTCGTCGAAGGGCTCGCCGTCCCGGACGGCCTCGACGGGGTCGTCGTCGCGCACGACCGGCTCGCGGTCGTCGCCGCGCCCTCCCATCCGTGGGCCCGGCGCCGCAGCCCGCTCGACCCGGCCGAGCTCGCCGCGACCCCGCTGGTCCTGCGCGAACGCGGCTCGGGCACCCGGCAGGTCCTGGACGCCGCGCTCTCCGCGCACGGCGGGCTCGCCCAGCCGCTCCTCGAACTCGCCTCCACCACCGCGGTGAAGGCGGCGGCGGTGAGCGGCGCGGGGCCCGCGGTCCTCAGCGAGCTCGCCATCGCGGAGGAGCTGGCCTCGCGCCGGCTCGTGGCGATCCCGGTGGACGGCGTGCTGCTCCGCCGCGACCTCCGCGCGGTCTGGCCCTCGGGCCACCGCCCGACGGGACCGGCGCGCGACCTGCTGTCGCTCACGCGGGGGTGAGCGCGGCGCTTCCGGCGGCTGGACCCGGACCGACTGCGCACCGTCACTTCGGTGCGGGTCCAGGCCCGGAGCGCGGAAGCGCCGCGAAAGGGCGCCGTCCCCTGTGCCCACCCCTCCCTCCCCCAAGGACTTCGTCCAGGGGGACCCCCCTGCGGGACACCTGCCCACACGGAGGTGGACACCAGCCCACAACGGCGGGGCACGGGCTCACAACTGCGGGACGCGGGCCCGTGACCGCGGAACGCCCGCCCGCGACGGCGTGGCGGTCCGTCAGACGTCCGTCGCGCGGAACGTCACCCGTCCCGACACCGTCGTCAGGCGGACCGGGACGTCCGGGAGTTCCAGGGCCGGCGTCGTCAGCGGGTCCGCCGCCAGGGCCGTCAGGTCGCCGCGGTGGCCGACCGCGAGCCGGCCCGCCGTGTGCTCCTCGCCCGCCGCGTACGCCGGCGCCGTCGTCATGCCCCGCAGCGCCTCCAACGCCGTGAGCGCCTGCTCAGGACCGTGCGGCGCCTGCCCGAGGTCGCGGCTCGGGCGCCGGTGCCGCGCCCCGGCCATCACACCGAGCGGGGGGAACGGCGCGATCGGCCAGTCCGAGCCGAGGACCACCGTCGCGCCCGAGTCCGCCAGGTCCCGGCAGCGCCACGCGCGCGCGGCCCGCTCCTCGCCGAGGCGCCGCGACCAGTTGTCGGTGTGGTCGGCGCGGGTGAAGTCGCAGCAGTGCGTGGGCTGCATCGACGCCAGGACGCCCAGCTCGGCGAAGCGGCGCAGCGTGTCGTCCGGCACCGTCTCGATGTGCTCGACCCGGTGCCGCACCTCGCCCCCGTCGCTCCGCGCCTTCTCGACCGCGTCGAGCACGTGCCGTACGGCCGCGTCGCCGATGGCGTGCGTCGCCGTCGCCACGCCCGCCCGGTGCAGTTCCCCGATGATCCGGGTGTACGCCTCGGGGTCGGGCCAGAACGCGTGCGTGGACTCGCCGTGGCAGTCGGGCCGCTCCAGCCATGCCGTGCCGTTGTCGATCGTCCCGTCCATGAACAGCTTCACGCCGGCGACCCGCCACAGGTCGCCGCCCCTGCCCTGGAGGGCGATCAGCTCCCACACCCCCTGCTCGTCGGTGCCCGGCTGGCACCAGGGTGCCACCCGGAGCCGCAGCGGCAGCTCGCCGGCCGCGTCGAGCTCTCCGTACAGGGCCAGGCTGTCGCCGTTGGCGTCCATCGCGTGCCCGCCGGTGAGCCCCGCCGCCGCCATCGAGCGCAGCGCCGCCCCGAGCCGCTCCCTGCTCTCCTCCCGCGTCGGCCGCGGAGCGACCCGCTCGACCAGTTCGCAGGCGGCGTCCTCCTGGAGCAGTCCGGTGGGGCGCCCGTCGGCGTCGCAGACGACCTCGGCGGAGGCCTGGTCGAAGGTGCGGGGGCCGTCGACCCCGGCGAGTTCGAGGGCCCGCCGGCTGGCCAGGGCCGAGTGGGCGTCGAAGAGGAGCAGGAAGGCGGGCACGCCGTCGAGCACGGCGTCGAACGGCGCGGTGCCGACGGGCAGGTCCCCGAACACGTTCGGGTCCAGTCCCCAGCCGAACAGCCACTGGCCCCGGTCGAGCTTCCGCACCTCGCGCGCCAGGGCCTCCCGGACGTCGTCGACGCCGGCGCAGTACGACAGGTCGAGGCCGTGGGTGAGTTCGGCGCCCGACACGGGGTGCAGATGGCCGTCGACGAAGCCGGGGGTGACGACCCCGCCCCCGAGGTCGACGACGGTGGTCGCCGGTCCGGCCAGCGCCCGGATCTCGCGGTCGTCGCCCAGGGCGGAGATCCGGCCGTCCTCGGCGACGGCGAGCGCGGTCTCCGGCAGGAACGTCCCCGTGCCGGGGTCGAGCAGACGGGCGGAGAGCAGGACGAGTCGGGTGGTGCGCACGAGGTCTCCAGGAGATCGCGGATGGGGGAGGGGGAGTGGGGGCGTGGAGGGGGGAAGGTGTGCCGGCGGGTGACGTGGTGAACCGCCGCCCGCTCCGACGTCAGCGCGCCTCGGCGTCCCGGGTGTCCCCGGGTTCGTCGGCCGGCTCCGCCCACCCCTCCGGCAGCGGTACGTCCGTCAGGGCGCCGGGTGGCAGGCCGAGTTCTCGTTCCGCCGTCGTCACCGCCATGCGCGTCACCGCCTCCGGGAGGTCGCTGCGGTCGGTGTTGGCGTGGGAGCCGAGGCCGTCGAGGACCACCAGGATCTGGATCGCCGCCAGGTGCGGGTCGTCCGTCCGGAACTCGCCGCGCTCGACGCCCTCGCGGATGAGGCCCTCGATGCGCTCGTCGGAGGCGAGTTCCTGCGCGGAGACCCGGTCGCGCAGGACGGGCCGGTAGCGGCTGAGGTGCCGGGCGTTGATCCAGAGGCGGCTGATGTCGTCGTACGCCTCTCCGGCCGAGAGGGCGAAGTAGCGCGCGAGGTACTGCGTGGGGGTCCCGTCGGGCCGCTCGGCGGGCAGCAGCGCGTCCAGCTCGCCGGTGGCGGCGACGCTGAACGCCTCGGCCACCAGATCCTCGGCCGAGGGGAAGTAGTGGCTGATCAGTCCGGGGCGTACGGCGAGCTCGTCGGCGATGCGCCGGAGCGTGACGCACTCCAGGCCCTCGGTCAGGGCGACCCGGGCCGCGGTCTCCACGATCTCCGCCCTGCGGGCTTCGGGAGTTTTCCGGATTCTCTTGCGCTGGACGCTTGACGGCATACCGGCGACACTATTGAGTGTGCGACCAATAAGCAACCAGGTGGGCACCACACGCATCCGGAGGGCCGCATGGCTTCCACGATCCCCGACCACGGCGCCGTCCGCGCCGAGGCCGCCCCGCCGTCCGACCGCCCCGGTCGCATCGAGGCCCACGGCATCGATCACATCGCCGACAGCGAGCGCCACGGTCATCCGCGCGAGCTGTTCTCCGTGTGGGCCGCGGCGAACGTCAACTACCTCAGCCTCGTCATCGGCGGCGCCCTCGTCCTGATGGGCCTCAGCCTGTGGCAGGCCGTCGGCGTGATCGTCGTGGGCAACCTCTTCTGGGTGCTGACCGGCCTCCTCGCCACCTCGGGACCGGCCGCGGGCGCGCCGAGCGAGGTGATCACCCGCGCGCTCTACGGCGTCATCGGCAACCGGGTGAACAACGCGATCGGCGGCTGGCTGGTCTCCGTCTGCTACTTCGCGCTCAACCTCGCGGCCGCCGCGACCGCCGCCTTCGCGCTCGTCGAGAAGGCCGGCATCACCGCGAGCGTGCCCGTCAAGGTGGTGGTGATCGTCGTCATCGCCGCGCTCACCCTCGCGATCAGCGTCTACGGCCACGCCCTGATCATCAAGCTGTACCTGCCGATCACCCTGGCCCTGGCAGGTGCCTTCACCGTCGTCGCGCTCGCGGTCTTCCGCCACGCCGACTTCTCGTACACGCCCGCACAGCCGGCCCACGGCGTCGGGCTCTGGGCCCTCCTCCTCGCGGGCACCACGATGATCGCCTCGGGCCCGCTCTCGTACACCACGAGCGCCGACTTCTCCCGCTACCTGCCCCGTACGGCCTCGAAGAAGGCGATCGTCGGATGGACCGCGCTCGGCGCCTTCGTGCCCAGCGTCGTCGTCTGTTCGCTCGGTGCCTTCGCGGCCACCGCCGTCGACATGACGGACCCCCAGACCGCGCTCCAGGAGATCCTGCCGGGCTGGTTCGTGCCCGTCTTCCTGCTCGCCCTGGTCCTCGGCACGATCTCCATCAACGCCCTGACCGCGTACAGCGCCGGACTCGCCCTCCAGGCCGTCGGCCTGCGCGTCCGGCGTACCGTCAGCGTCCTCTTCGACGGCACCGTCGCGGTCGCGCTCACCCTCTACGGCCTGCTGGTCTCCAACTTCCTGGACACCGTCAGCAACGCCCTCCAGGTGATGGTCGTCCTGAGCGGCCCGCTCATGGCCGTGTACGCCACGGACATCCTGCTGCGCCGCAACCGCTACGACGGCCTCGCGCTCTCGGACGAGACCACCGGCAGCCCCTTCTGGTTCACCGGCGGCGTCAACCGTGCGGGCGCCCTCGCCCTGATCGCCGGCGTGGCCGCGGCCGCCCTCTGCGTCGACACCCTCTACACCGGTCCGGTCGCCTCGGCGCTCGGTGGCGTCGACCTCTCCCTTCCGGTCGGCATGGTCGTCGCCTCGGGCCTGTACGTGCTCCTCGGCCGCCGCGCGGTGGCGGCGACGAGCTGACCCGTCCCCGCCGAGCCCCCGAAGCCGCGGGGCGACCGGAGCCCACCCCGGTCGCCCCGCCCCTCATCGGCGCCTCACCGGCGGGCGGCCGCCTCCACCAGGCCCCGCATCACCCGCAGGTCCTCGCCCATCTCCGGGTGCCACTGCACCCCGAGCGCCCAGACCGGGGCGGCCAGTTCCACCGCCTCCACCGTGCCGTCCTCCGCGTGCGCCGAGGCCGCGAGCCCCGTGCCCAGCCGGTCCACGGCCTGGTGGTGGTAGGTCGGCACCTCGGTCAGCTCCGGTACGAGGGAGGCGTACCGGGTGCCCGGCACCGGCTTCACCGCGTGCCGGCCGATCACCCCGACCGCCTCCACGTGTCCGTCGAGGTGCTGGACCAGGGTGCCGCCGAGCGCCACGTTCAGGAGCTGCATGCCCCGGCAGATGCCGAGCAGCGGGGTTCCGGAGGCGAGGGCCGCGTCGATCAGGGCCAGCTCCCAGGTGTCCCGGGCGCGGGCCGGCGGGCCGGTACGGGGGTCGGGCTCGGCCCCGTACCGTACGGGCTCGACGTCCGCCCCGCCCGCGACGACCAGACCGTCGAGCCGGGCCACGACCGCCGCCGCGTCCTCCGGCCCGCCGGGCGGGAGCATCACCGGGAGCCCTCCGCCCTCCCGTACGAGACGCGGGTACTGCGCGGGAAGCAGCGCGGCGGTCATGTCCCACACCCCCCAGCGCGCCTGGTCCAGGTAGGTGGTCACGCCGATGAGCGGCTTGGTCACGGAAACGTCCTCCAGGAAGGGAAGGGGCATCAGTCGCGTTCGAGTTCGGCCTCGGCCGCCGCGAGCGCCGCGAACTCCTCCTCGGGCGCCCTGGCCACCAGATGGTGCCGACTGTAGAACGCGAAGTAGGCGAGGGCGATCACGTACACCCCGAGCGCCATGAAGGCCGCCGTCCGGTCCACCAGGAAGGTCGCGACCAGCGCCGAGAGGGCCAGGACGAAGGCCACCGACGAGGTCACGATCCCGCCGGGCGTGCGGTACGGGCGGTGCAGTCCCGGCTCGCGGCGGCGCAGCACGATGTGGGAGAGCGCCATCAGGGCGTACGAGATGGTGGCGCCGAAGACCGCGATGTTCAGCATCCGGGCGCCGTTCCCGGTCCCGGCGGCGAGCGCGAAGCCGAGGGCGCCCGGGATGAGGAGCCCCAGGTAGGGCGACTTGCGGCGGCTGGTCAGGGAGAGGAACCGGGGCAGGTAGCCCGCCCGGGAGAGGGCGAAGAGCTGACGCGAACCGGCGTAGATGAGGGAGAAGAAGGACGCGACCAGGCCCGCGAGGCCCGCGTAGTTCACGAAGCGGCTGAGGGCCGTGGGGTCCCCGTCGCCCTGGAGCGCCACGACCAGCGGGTTGCCGGCCTCCTGCACGGCGGCCGAGCCGCGCGCCCCGGTGGCGGCGAAGAAGGTCATGACGGCGAGGAGCACCAGGATCCCCATCGCGATCGCGAGCGCTCTCGGCATCGACCGCACCGGGTCCTTCGCCTCCTCCGCGGCGAGCGGCACGCCCTCGACGCCGAGGAAGAACCACATGCCGAAGGGGAACGCGGCCCAGATCCCGAGGAGCCCGAAGGGCAGCCAGGAGTTCGACCCGACGGCGTCCGTGTCGACCGGGATGTCGTTCAGGCCGTCCACGTGGAAGTCGGTGAACGCGCCGAGCGCGAAGACGATCAGGGCCGCGACCGCGATCGCCGTGACGATCAGGCTGAAGCGCAGCGCCTCGCCCACGCCCCACAGGTGGATGCCGATGAAGAGCGCGAAGCAGACCAGGTAGACCGGCCAGCCCGACTCCAGGCCGAAGAGTCCGAGGGACTCCACGTAGTCTCCGATGAAGATCGAGATCGCCGCCGGGGCGAGGATGTACTCGATGAGGATCGCGGTGCCGGTGAGGAAGCCGCCCCAGGTGCCCAGGGCCCGGCGCGCGAAGCCGTAGCCGCCGCCCGCCGTGGGCAGGATGGCGGACAGCTCGGCGAGGGCGAAGACCAGACAGGCGTACATCGCGCCCATCAGGACGGTGGCGACGGCGAGCCCGCCGAAACCGCCCTTCGACAGACCGATGTTCCAGCCGGAGAAGTCCCCGGAGACGACGTACGCCACGCCGAGACCGGTCAGCAGCAGCCAGCCGGCGCTGCCGCGGCGGAGCGCCCGCCGCTCCAGATAGTCGTCCTTCGTCGGCGTGGTGTCTTCGAGCGTCATGGCAGCGTCAGCTCCCCGCAACGGGCCCAATGGATTGGAGCCATACCTTTGCGGTGGCCGACGGGGGAGCGCAACCCCCGTGCGTTACTTTCGGGTTACGCCGCCGTCCGCTCCCCGGTCACGTCAGGAAGCCCCGCAGCAGCGCCGCCGTGCCCGCGCAGTGCTCCCGCATCACCTCGCGCGCCGCGTCCGCGTCCCCGTCGAGGACCGCCTCCACCAGGGCCGTGTGCTGGTGCTGGGAGTGCTCCAGGTTGCGCACGAGCAGGGGGATGCAGTCGAGCAGGTCGTTCACCGTCGCGCGCACGGCGGCGTACTGCGCCGTCAGCGTCGGCGAGCCGGAGAGCTCCGCCAGCGTGAGGTGGAGCAGGGTGTCCTGGCGGCGGTAATCGGCCAGCGGGGCGTCGTGCGTCGACGCCACGGCCCTCCGCAGCCGCTCGGCGCCCGCCGCGTCCAGACCGTGCGCCGCGCACAGCCCGGCGGCGCCCACCTCCAGGACCTCACGGAAGCGCAGGGTGTCCTCCATGTCGACGCTGGCGATCCGGCGCCGCAGCTCGTCCTCGTCCGCCGTCTGCGTCCGGGGCAGCACGAACGTCCCGCCGTACCGGCCGCGCCTGCTCTCCACGAGCCCCTGCTCCTGGAGGACCTTGAGGACCTCGCGCAGCGTCACCCGGCTGATCCCCATCCGGTCCGCGAGCTCCCGCTCGGCGGGCAGCCGCTCCCCGCCGGGCACCAGGCCGAGCCGTACCACCTGGAGGATCTGCTCCAGGGCCTCCTCGAACCCGTTGCCCGCCCGCACCGGCCGCAGCACGGGCGTCAGCCGGTCCGCCGATTCACTCGTACTGGCCACGTTCTCGTTTCCCTTCCTCCAGCACTTCCCAAGCAATGGTCTTCCGCAATACCTTATGGCTCCCGGCACGCCGAAGGAGGAGCAATCCCGTGGCAGACCGCACACCCCCGCTCACCGTCGAGGAGCTCCGCGCCCTCGTCGCGAGCGGCGAGATCGACACCGTCGTCCTGGCCTTCCCCGACATGCAGGGACGCCTCCAGGGCAAGCGGTTCGCCGCACCGTTCTTCCTGGACGAGGTCCTCGGTCACGGCACCGAGGGCTGCAACTACCTCCTCGCCGTCGACACCGAGATGAACACCGTCGACGGCTACGAGATGTCCTCCTGGGACCGCGGCTACGGCGACTTCGCGATGCACCCCGACCTCACCACCCTCCGCCGCCTCCCCTGGAACGACGCCACCGCCATGGTGACGGCCGACCTCGCCTGGGCCGACGGCACCCCGGTCGTCGCGGCGCCCCGCCAGATCCTCCGCCGCCAGCTGGAGCGCCTCGCGGAGCTCGGCCTCACCGCCCACGTCGGCACCGAGCTCGAGTTCATCGTCTTCAAGGACAGCTACGAGCAGGCGTGGGACGCGAACTACCGCGGCCTCACCCCCGCCAACCAGTACAACATCGACTACTCCGTCCTCGGCACCGGACGCATCGAACCCCTCCTGCGCCGCATCCGCAACGAGATGACCGGCGCCGGACTCACCGTCGAGTCCGCCAAGGGCGAGTGCAACCCCGGCCAGCACGAGATCGCCTTCAAGTACGACGAGGCCCTCGTCACCTGCGACCAGCACGCCGTCTACAAGACGGGCGCCAAGGAGATCGCCGCCCAGGAGGGATGCTCGCTCACCTTCATGGCGAAGTACAACGAGCGCGAGGGCAACTCCTGCCACATCCACCTCTCCCTCCAGGACGCCGAGGGACACAACGTGATGGCCGGCGACGACGCCCACGGCATGTCCGAGACCATGCGGCACTTCCTCGCCGGACAGCTCGCGGCCCTCCGCGACTTCTCCCTCCTCTACGCCCCCAACATCAACTCCTACAAGCGGTTCCAGCCCGGCTCCTTCGCCCCCACCGCCGTCGCCTGGGGCCACGACAACCGCACCTGCTCGCTCCGGGTCGTCGGCCACGGCCGCTCCACCCGCTTCGAGAACCGCCTCCCCGGCGGCGACGTCAACCCCTACCTCGCCGTCGCCGGCCTGGTCGCCGCCGGCCTGTACGGCATCGAGCAGCGCCTCGAACTTCCCCCGCCCTGCACCGGGAACGCGTACACCGCCGAGTACGCGCACGTCCCCACCACCCTGCGCGAGGCCGCCGAACTCTGGGAGACCAGCGAGATCGCCAAGGCCGCCTTCGGCGCCGAGGTCGTCGCCCACTACCGCAACATGGCCCGCGTCGAACTCGACGCCTTCGACGCGGCGGTGACCGACTGGGAGCTGCGCCGCTCCTTCGAACGCCTGTGACGAAGACGAAAGAAGAGGAAGAGTTGCTCCAGGTACTCAACCCGGCGACCGAGGAACCGGTCGCCACCGTCCCCGCCGCCACCCCGGCCGACGTCGACGCCGCCGTCGCCCGCGCCACCGCCGCCCAGCGCGGCTGGGCCGCCGCCGCGCCGGCCGACCGGGCCCGGCTGCTCCGCCGCTTCGCCGCCGTCGTCGACGACCACGTCGAGGAGCTCGCCCGCCTGGAGGTCACCGAGGCCGGCCACACCCTCGGCAACGCCCGCTGGGAGGCCGGCAACGTCCGCGACCTGCTCGACTTCGCCGCCGGGGGAGTGGAAAGGCTCAACGGCCGCCAGATCCCGGTGGCCGGCGGCCTCGACATCACGATCCTCGAACCGCTGGGGGTCGTCGGCGTCATCGCCCCCTGGAACTTCCCCATGCCGATCGCCGCCTGGGCCACCGCGCCCGCGCTCGCCGCCGGCAACGCCGTCCTCCTCAAGCCGGCCGAGACCACCCCCCTCACCGCGCTCCGCCTCGCCGAACTCGCCCTGGAGGCGGGCCTCCCCGAAGGCCTCTTCCAGGTCCTCCCCGGCACCGGCCCCGTCGCCGGGAACGCCCTCGTCGAACACCCCGGCGTCGCCAAGATCGTCTTCACCGGCTCCACCCGGGTCGGAAAGTCGATCATGGCGAAGTGCGCCGACCAGGTGAAGCGGGTCACCCTCGAACTCGGCGGCAAGAGCCCCAACATCGTCTTCGCCGACGCGGACCTGGAGGCCGCCGCCGCGGCCGCCCCGATGTCCTTCCTCGACAACAGCGGCCAGGACTGCTGCGCCCGCACCCGCATCCTCGTCCAGCGGAGCGCGTACGACCGCTTCCTGGAGCTCCTCACCCCCGCCGTCGAGGAGATCGTCGTCGGCGACCCCGCCGACGAACGCACGCAGATGGGCCCGCTCATCTCCCGCGCCCAGCTCGACCGCGTCCGCTCCTTCGTCACCGACGATCTCGAAGGGATCCGCGGCAAGGCCCCCGAGGGCCCCGGCTTCTGGTTCCCGCCGACCGTCCTCACCGGCGTCCCCGAGGACGCCCCCTGCGCCGTCGAGGAGATCTTCGGACCCGTCGCCGTCGTCCTCCCCTTCGAGGACGAGGCCGACGCGATCCGCCTCGCCAACGCCACCGAGTACGGCCTGTCCGGCTCGATCTGGACCCGCGACGTCGGACGCGCCCTGCGCGCCTCCCGCGCGGTCCGGGCCGGCAACCTCTCCGTCAACTCCCACTCCAGCGTCCGCTACTGGACCCCGTTCGGCGGCTACCGGCAGTCCGGCCTCGGCCGCGAACTCGGCCCCGACGCCCTGACCGCCTTCACCGAAACCAAGAACGTCTTCCTCAGCACGGAGGCCTGAACCGCATGAGCACCGAAGAGATCGTCTGCCGCCGCCTCGTCGGCCGCACCGCCGTCATCACCGGAGCCGGCAGCGGCATCGGCCTCGCCACTGCCCGCCGCCTCGCCTCCGAGGGCGCCAACGTCGTCTGCGCGGACATCGACGAGACCGCCGGCAAGGCCGCCGCCGAGGAGGTCGGCGGCACCTTCGTCAAGGTCGACGTCACCGATCCCGAGGAGGTCGAGGCCCTCTTCAAGACCGCCTTCGACACCTACGGCTCCGTCGACATCGCCTTCAACAACGCCGGCATCTCGCCCCCCGACGACGACTCCATCCTGGAAACCGGCCTGGAGGCCTGGAAGCGCGTCCAGGACGTCAACCTCACCTCCGTCTACCTCTGCTGCAAGGCCGCCCTGCCCTACATGCGCCGCCAGGGCAAGGGCTCCATCATCAACACCGCCTCCTTCGTCGCCATCATGGGCGCGGCCACCAGTCAGATCTCCTACACCGCGTCCAAGGGCGGCGTCCTCGCCATGTCCCGCGAGCTGGGCGTCCAGTTCGCCCGCGAGGGCATCCGCGTCAACGCCCTGTGCCCCGGCCCCGTCAACACCCCGCTGCTCCAGGAGCTCTTCGCCAAGGACCCCGAGCGGGCCGCGCGCCGCCTCGTCCACATCCCCGTCGGCCGCTTCGCCGAGGCCGAGGAGATCGCCGCCGCCGTCGCCTTCCTCGCGAGCGACGACTCCTCCTTCGTCAACGCCAGCGACTTCCTCGTCGACGGCGGCATCTCCGGCGCGTACGTGACCCCGCTCTAACCGTTCACCCCGAATCCCCCCACCCGACAGCCGGGCGTCGCATGGCGCCCGGCTGTCCTGCGTACACCCAGGAGAGTGATCATGAACGACAAGCTCCGCACCTCCGCCGCCGCTGCCGCCCTCGCCCTCGCCGCCACCGCGCTCATCCCCGCGACGAACGCCGAGGCCAAGCCCGCCGCCTGCGCCGCCCTGAAGACCTCCGAGGGCTGGTACGGAGACAACGAGGCCCGCATCGACGCCCTCATCGCCGACCACTGCGAGGACCGTCGCAAGGGCGGCAGGAAGCCCGTCGCGGTCTTCGACTGGGACAACACCGTCATCAAGAACGACGTCGGCGACGCCACCTTCTACTGGCTGCTGCGCAACGACCGCGTCCGGCCCCCGAAGGACGGCGACTGGTCCACCACCAGCCGGTACCTCACCCCCGAGGCCGCCACCGCCCTCGGCGACGCCTGCCCCACCGGGGTCCGCACCCTCCCCACGGCCACCGACACCCGCTGCGCCGACGAGCTCCTCTCCGTCTACGGCTCCGGCACCACCACCGGCGGGAAGACCGCCTTCGCCGGCCACGACCACCGCCGGATGGAGCCCCAGTACGCCTGGCTCGCCCAGCTCCTGCACGGCTGGACCACCCGCCAGGCCGCCTCCTTCGCGGCCGCCGCCCGCGCCGAGAACCTCGCCGCCCCGCAGGGCACCACCCAGCAGGTCGGCACCGCGCGGGTCACCGGCTGGGTCCGCTACTACGACCAGCAGCGCGACCTCATCCGCGCCCTCCGGGACGGCGGCTTCGACGTCTGGATCGTCTCCGCCTCACCCGAACCCGTCGTCGACGTCTGGGCGAAGGGCGTCGGCGTCGACGCCTCCCACGCCCTCGGCATCCGCAACACCACCGACCACGGCCGCCTCACCAGCCACCTCAAGGGCTGCGGCGGCGTCAGGGACGGGGAAGACGCGATGATCACCTACATCGACGGCAAGCGCTGCTGGATCAACCAGGAGATCTTCGGCGTCCGGGGCCCCGCCGCCGAGCGCGTCCAGCCCGCCTCCCGCCGCCAGGTCTTCGCCGCCGGCGACTCCGACACCGACATCTCCTTCCTGCGGGACGCCACCGGCCTCCGTCTGGTCCTCAACCGCAACAAGAACGAACTCATGTGCCGGGCGTACGAGAACGGCGACGGCCGCTGGCTCGTCAACCCCATGTTCATCGAACCGAAGAAGCGGAAGACCGGCGCGTACCCCTGCTCGACGACCGGCTACACCGCGGCCGACGGCACGGCGCAGCCGGTCCGGCGGACGGACGGCAGCATCGTCCCGGACCAGCTCGACACGGTCTTCTAGAGGAAGGTGCGCCCTTCACCCCGGTACGTGGGCACCGTCGCCGTGACCCGGTCGCCCACCACCAGGGACAGGCTCTCGAAGCGCTCGCACAGCTCCCCGGCCTTCGCGTGCCGGAACCAGACCTTGTCACCGATCCGCAGATCGTCGGCCGGGGAGCCGAGCAGCGGGGTCTGCACCTCGCCGGGCCCCTCCTGGGCGTCGTACCGGAGACCCTCCGGCAGATACGGGACGGGCAGCCGGTCCGGGCCGGCCGCCCCCGACGCCGGATACCCGCCGCCCAGCACCGTCACCACGCCCACGCCCGGGCGGCGCACCACCGGCTGCGCGAACAGCGCGGCCGGGCGCCCGCTGAAGGACGTGTAGTTGTCGAAGAGACGCGGCACGAAGAGGCCCGACCCGGCGGCGATCTCCGTCACCGCGTCCTCCGCGGCCGTGTGCTGCACGCTGCCGGTGCCGCCGCCGTTCACGAACTCCAGGTCCGGCTCCACCGCGCGGACGGCCCGCACCACCGCCGCCCTGCGCTCCGCCAGCTCCCTCCGGGCGGCGGACTGCATCACCCGGATCGCCCGCGAGCGCAGCGGCCGGCCGGCGACGGCGTCCCCGACCCCGGCGACGTGCCCCTCGTACGCCATGATCCCGACCAGCCGGAAACCGGGACGGCGCACCACCGAGCGGGCCAGCTCGGCCAGGTCGGCAGGGGTCCGCAGCGGCGAGCGCCGCGCCCCGACCCGTACCCGCCCGCCCCACAGCCGGAGCGCGGTGTCCATCTCCAGACAGACCCGCACCTCCTCCGTCCCGCCCGCGCGGGCCGCGTCGATCAGGTCGAGCTGCACCACGTCGTCGACCATGACGGTCACGGCGGCGGCCAGCTTCGGGTCCCGCGCCAGCTCCCCGAACCCGGAACGGTCGGCGGAGGGATACGCCAGCAGCACGTCCTCGAACCCGGCCCGCGCCAGCCACAGCGACTCGTCGAGCGTGAACGACATGATCCCGGCGAAGCCGTCCCGCGCGAGGACCCGTTCGAGCAGCGCCCGGCACCGCACGGACTTGCTCGCCACCCGGATCGGCTTGCCCCCGGCCCGGCGCACCAGGTCCGCCGCGTTGTCGTCGAACGCCTCCAGGTCGACGATCGCCACCGGCGCGTCGAGATGAGCGGTGGCCCGGTCGTAACGGGCCCGGTCGGCGGCACGGGGAGTCATGGCCCGAGCTTGCCAGACCGGTTTCGGGGTGGGTAGCCCCTGGGTTCCCGTGCCCGGGGGAACAGCCCGTAGAGTGACGGGCATTGTCGACACGAGCGGGGGGACGGGGATGACGGGCGAGCACGGCCCCACGACCTCCCGGATCACGGACGCGCTGCTCTCCACCCCGGACGTCCCCGAGGTGGAACGGACCACCCGCCTCCGCCCGGTCCCACCCCACGGACCCCGCCCCGGCACGCCGGAGCGGCCGCCCGCCCCGGCGGAGCAGGCGGCCGCGCCGCTGCCGCCGCGACCCACGACGGCACCGGCCGGAACGACCCGCGCCGGATCCCCGGGCGTCCCGCCCAGGCCCACGACGCCTCCCGGCGGGTCCGCCGCCGACCCCGGCGGGTCAGCCCGCCCCGCTCGGCCGGTGGCCGCCGCCCGGGGGACCGCGGTCCCCGCCCGCCCCGCGGCTGCCGCTGGCGGGTCCGCCGTTCCCGCTCGCCCCGCGGCTGCTCCCGGCGGGTTCGCCGTTCCCGCTCGCCCCGCGGCTGCTCCTGGCGGGTTCGCCGTTCCCGCCCGCCCCGCGGCTGCCCCTGGCGGGTCCGCCGTTCCCGCTCGCCCCGCGGCTGCTCCCGGCGGGTCCGCCGTCGCGCGCCCCGTGCCCGGCCGGCCGGCCGGCTTCCCTGCCTCCGGGCCCGCCCCGACGAGTGGTCCGCGCGCGACGGGGCTGCCGTCGTACGGGCCCTCCCGGGGGCCCGGCGCCCTGCCGCCCGAGCTGCCCGTCGAGGTCACCACGCGGTTGCGGCCCGTGCGTGAGCGGCGGCACCCCGGACGGACCGTCGCGGTCGCCGTCTGCGCTGTCCTCGGGTTCGGGCTCATCGGCGGTGCCCTCGCCGGGGTCTGGCTGGCCGCCGCCGAGCAGGACGGTCCCGCCGAACCCCTCGGCTACGTCGAGGCCAAGGACCTCTGGCACAACGCCCCCGTCGACACCCTCTTCCCCCGCACCCTGACCGGCCCCGCCGCCGGCCCCGGCGGCGCCGCCCGCACCTGGACCCGGATCGTCGTCGCCCCGGACGCCCCCTGCACCCCCGCCGTGCTCGCCAAGGGCCTCCTCGCCACCGTCGAACCCCTCGGCTGCGAGCGCGTCCTGCGCGCCACGTACACCGACGCCACCTCCAGCAGCGTGATCACCGTCGGCCTCGTCTTCACCCGCGCCGACTCCGCCACCCAGCGCACCCTCGGCCCCCACCTCACCACCCGGCTCGGCGCCGACGTCCCCCCGGCCCTCGCGGGGCCCGGCACCGTCGCCGAGCGCTTCGGGCCGGCCCAGCGCGCCGCCTGGTGGCTGAACGCCCCCGCCGACCTCCCCGTCGTCGTCACCGCCGTCTCCGGCTTCGCCGACGGCCGGACCGTCGACGGCGGCCCCGTCCCCGCCGACCGGGCCATGACCGCGAACCGTACCGACGCCACCGCCCAGTCCGGCCTCGGCCACGAGGCCAAGGGCATCACCGAACGCCTCGCGCGCCTGCTGGGCATGGCCTCCGTGAAGGCCGTCCAGGAGAAGAGCGCCCGGTGATCCGACCCGCCCACCGCCGGACCCGCGGCCCCGCCGTCGCCCTCCTCGCCGCCGCCTTCTCCGTCCTGCCCGCCACCACCGCGCCCGCGCACGCCGACACCATCCGCGCCCGCCAGTGGGGCCTCGAAGCCCTCCACACCACGGAGGCCTGGCGCACCACCAAGGGCAAGGGCATCACCGTCGCCGTCCTCGACACCGGCGTCGACGCCGACCACCCGGACCTCGCCGGCTCCGTCCTCACCGGACGCGACCTCATCGGCTTCGGCGCCTCGAAGGGCGACCGCTCCTGGGCCCGGCACGGCACCGCCATGGCCGGCATCATCGCCGGGCACGGCCACGGCCCCGGCGCCCAGGACGGCGTCCTCGGCGTCGCCCCCGACGTCCGCGTCCTGCCCGTGCGGGTCATCCTGGAGTCCACCGACTCCGCCCGCGACAAGGCCCGCAAGACCCGGGGCACCGCCCTCGCCCAGGGCATCCGCTGGGCCGCCGACCACGGCGCCGACGTCATCAACCTCTCCCTCGGCGACGACTCCAAGTCCGCCCATCCCGACGCGGGCGAGGACGCCGCCGTCCAGTACGCCCTCGCCAAGGGCGTCTCCGTCGTCGCCTCCGCCGGCAACGGCGGCGAGAAGGGCGACCACATCTCGTACCCCGCCGCCTACCCCGGCGTCATCGCGGTCACCGCCGTCGACCGCTACGGCACCCACGCCTCCTTCTCCACCCGCCGCTGGTACGCCACCGTCAGCGCCCCCGGCGACGACATCGTCATCGCCGACCCCGACCGCCGCTACTACGAGGGCTGGGGCACCAGCGCCGCCGCCGCGTTCGTCTCCGGCGCCGTCGCCCTCGTCCGCTCCGCGCACCCCGGCCTCACCCCCGCCCAGATCAAGCGGCTGCTCATCGACACCGCCCGCAACCGGCCGAAGGGCGGACGCAGCGACGCCAAGGGGTACGGGACGGTCGACCCGGCCGCCGCCATCGCGGCCGGCGGCAGGATCAAGGGCGGCGACCCCAAGAACACCGCCACCGGCTACCAGGGCCGCCACTTCGGGCCGGGCCCCCTCCCCGCCGTCGAGGAGAGCCGCCCCCTCGGCCTGCTCGCCCCCGTCGCCGGCGGACTCGGCGCCCTGCTCCTGCTCACCGCCGTGATGCTCCGGCGCGCCCACCGGACCTCCTAGCCGGGGGCACGGGACCGCCGGTTAGGCTCGTCGTGTGGCGCTCAAGAACATCCCGGACCCCGGTTTCTCCGAAGACGACGGCACCGCCGACCCGCGGCTCACAGCGGCCCTCGCGGCCTGGGCGGAGGACAGGACCGCCCACGGTCCCGTCCTCGAAGCCCTGAAGGAGGCCCGGCTGCTCGTCCCCGTGGTCGCCGTACTCGGCGAGGTCGAGATCGACCCCGAGACGGGCCTGAAGCAGGAGAAGACGAGCGACATGGCCGTCCCCACCCTCACCGCGGGCGACCGCCGGGCCCTTCCGGCCTTCACCTCGATCGCCTCCCTCGCCCTCTGGGACCCGGCGGCGCGTCCCGTCGCCGTGCCCATGCGGCAGGCGCTGGCCGCGCTCGTCCACGAGAAGGCCGACACCCTGGTCCTCGACCTCGCGGGCCCCGTCCCGTACCAGGTGACCGGCTCCGCCCTGCTCGCCCTCGCCGAGGGCCGCTCCAGCGCCGACCCGCTCGACGACCCGGCCGTGCGGGAAGCCGTGCGGGCCGTCGTGGCCGCCGAGCCCGCGGTGCTCCGCGCCCACCTGGGGCCGGGCACCGCAGACGGCACCGTGGCCCTGGTCCTCGACGCCGACGCCGCACCGGCGGAGGCCGCCCAGCGCGTGGCCCGCGCCCTGGCCGCCGACGAAACACTGAGGGCCCGCCTGGTGCGGGGCCTCGACCTGGCACTCCTGCCGGCCTCGGCCACGCCTCCGGGCGAGCCCTTCTACGTGAGGTAGTTCTAGCCGTACACGGGACCGGTGTACTTCTCGCCAGGACCCTGACCCGGCTCGTCCGGGATCAGGGAGGCCTCGCGGAAGGCGAGCTGGAGGGACTTCAGGCCGTCCCGCAGGGGAGCCGCGTGGAAGGAGGAGACCTCCGTCGCGCCGGCGTCCAGGAGGCCCGCGAGCGCGTGGATCAGCTTGCGCGCCTCGTCGAGGTCCTTGTGCTTCTCGCCCTCCTCGGTGAGCCCGAGCTTCACGGCGGCGGCGCTCATCAGGTTGACGGCGACGGTGACGATCACCTCGACCGCCGGTACCTCCGCGATGTCGCGGGTCATGCTTTCGAAGTCGGGGGAGTCCGTGGACTCGTTCTGGGGCGTCTCGCTCATGCCCACACGATAAGCGGACGTACGGTTCGCGCCGACCGCCGGGTCCTGCTAACCTTGTGTAACGACCGGCCGGACATCTCTGTGTCCGGCCCACAAGTGGAGGCTCCGTACTCCCACCTGACCACCCTCGCGGGTGGCGGGTCACCGGTCAGGTGGCGCCCATCGTTCCGTACGGACGATGGAGCCGCCCGATGTGCGCCCCGCGGTTCACCGTGGTGGTGCTCCGGTTTTCCGTGGAGCCCCGCCTGTGTACCGTCCGGGGCATTTTTCATGTGCCGGCCCGGTTGGTCTCAACTGTTTCACGTGACGTGTCCGTCCGCCAAGGCGGTCGCGTGGTGCTACCGAGGAGGATCCATCAGCGCCGAGCCCCGCATCAACGAGCGGATTCGCGTTCCCGAGGTGCGTCTTGTCGGCCCCAGCGGCGAGCAGGTGGGCATCGTCCCCCTTGCCAAGGCCCTGGAGCTCGCTCAGGAGTACGACCTCGACCTGGTCGAGGTCGCGGCGAACGCCCGCCCGCCCGTGTGCAAGCTCATGGACTACGGGAAGTTCAAGTACGAGTCGGCCATGAAGGCCCGTGAGGCGCGCAAGAACCAGGCGCACACGGTCATCAAGGAGATGAAGCTCCGGCCGAAGATCGACCCGCACGACTATGACACCAAGAAGGGTCACGTCGTCCGGTTCCTCAAGCAGGGCGACAAGGTCAAGATCACGATCATGTTCCGTGGTCGTGAGCAGTCCCGCCCGGAGCTCGGTTACCGACTTCTGCAGCGCCTCGCCGAGGACGTCCAGGAGCTTGGGTTCATCGAGTCCAACCCGAAGCAGGACGGCCGGAACATGATCATGGTTCTCGGTCCGCACAAGAAGAAGACCGAGGCCATGGCCGAGGCGCGCGAGGCCCAGGCCGCGCGCAAGGCGGAGCGCCAGGGCGGTTCGCCCGAGGCCGCCGCCGAGCCCTCGACCGAGACCCCGGCCGAGAACGCCGAGGCGTGATCCGAGGGGGCTGCCCCGCGGCAGCCCCCGGATTCCGCACGGTTCCACCCAATCGAAGAATGACGCTCCCGGCTGACCGGTGCCCGCACCGGGGGGAGCGCCACTGACGAGGAGAGAACGGCGCTATGCCGAAGAACAAGACGCACTCCGGTGCCAAGAAGCGCTTCAAGGTCACCGGCTCCGGCAAGATCCTGCGCGAGCGCGCCGGTAAGCGCCACCTGCTCGAGCACAAGTCGTCCAAGCTGACGCGTCGCCTCACCGGCAACGCCGAGATGGCCCCGGGTGACGCCGCCAAGATCAAGAAGATGCTGGGCATCTGAGTTGATCTCCCGCCCTCGGCGACGAGGGCATCCGGCACAGACCGGGACCCATCCGTTTTTCGGGTCGTGTGAGGACCACCGCGACCCCGCTACAAGGAGTTAAGAAGTGGCACGCGTCAAGCGGGCAGTCAACGCCCACAAGAAGCGCCGGGCGATCCTCGAGGCGGCCTCCGGCTACCGCGGTCAGCGTTCGCGCCTGTACCGCAAGGCCAAGGAGCAGGTCACCCACTCGCTGGTCTACAACTACAACGACCGCAAGAAGCGCAAGGGCGACTTCCGTCAGCTGTGGATCCAGCGCATCAACGCCGCTGCCCGCCAGAACGGCATGACGTACAACCGCCTCATCCAGGGTCTGAAGGCCGCCAACATCGAGGTGGACCGCAAGATCCTCGCCGAGCTGGCCGTCAACGACATCAACGCGTTCGCCGCGCTGGTCGAGGTCGCGCAGAAGGCCCTCCCGGCCGACGTCAACGCCCCGAAGGCCGCCGCCTGATCTTCCAGGCCGCAGTACTTCTGCCCGGACCCGCAGGCCTCGCGCCTGCGGGTCCGGCGCGTTGACCGCCCCGGGCCTGTCCGAGCGTTCGCCTCGGACCAGGCCGCCGTACCCGACGAGTCAGAGAGCCGCAGGCACATGTCCACCCCCGAGCTGATCTCCCCGCGTTCCCCGCGCGTCGTCGCCGCCCGACGGCTCGCCAAGCGCAACTTCCGGGGCAAGGACCGCCTCTTCATCGCCGAGGGCCCGCAGGCCGTCCGCGAGGCCGTCGAGCACCGCGGCCCCGGCGGAGAGCCCACCCTCGTCGAGCTCTTCACCACCGTCGAGGCCGCCGAGCGCTACACCGCCATCGTCGACGCCGCCCGCGCCGCCGGCGCCCGCGTCCACTTCGCCCCCGACACCGTCCTCGCCGAGGTCTCCCAGACGGTCACCCCGCAGGGCCTCGTCGGCGTCTGCCGCTTCCTCGACTCGCCGTTCGAGGAGATCATCGCCGCCCGGCCGAAGCTGGTCGCCGTCCTCGCGCACGTCCGCGACCCCGGGAACGCCGGCACCGTCCTGCGCTGCGCCGACGCGGCCGGCGCCGATGCCGTCGTCCTCACCGACGCCTCCGTCGACCTCTACAACCCCAAGTCCGTCCGCGCCTCCGTCGGCTCCCTCTTCCACCTGCCGGTGGCCGTCGGCGTCCCCGTCGAGCAGGCCGTCGCCGGACTGAAGAGCGCGGGCGTACGGATCCTCGCCGCCGACGGGGCAGGTCAGGACGACCTCGACGACGAGCTCGACGCCGGCACCATGGGCGGCCCCACCGCCTGGATCTTCGGCAACGAGGCCTGGGGCCTGCCCGAGGAGACCCGGGCGCTCGCCGACGCCGTCGTCCGCGTCCCCATCCACGGCAAGGCCGAGTCCCTCAACCTCGCCACCGCCGCCGCGGTCTGCCTCTACGCCTCGGCCCGCGCCCAGCGCCCCCGCGCCTCCGCCTGAGAGGTCCACGACCTCGGCCTGAGAGGTCCACAACCTCAGCCCGAGGGGTCCATTCCGCCGCCCCCGCCCAGTAGAGTGACGCACTCGGGGGCCCACTGCGCGCCACGGAGGGTGGGGACGGGGATGACGGTCGGCACGGACAGTCCCGCGGAGGCACGGAGCGCCGCGCCGCACGCCCCGGAAGCGCCGGCCCCGGCGCCACCCGCCGAGTTCGCCGGCGTCGGCCCCGACGACCTGCCCGACGGACTCGTCATCGCCGACGAGACCGGCCGCGTCGTCTGCTTCAACGCCGCCGCCGCCCGCATCACCGCCGTCCCCGCCGAGCGGGCCCTCGGCCTCCCCCTCGACCAGGCGCTGCCGCTGGAGGACCTCAAGGGACGCCGCTGGTGGGCGCTGACCGACCCGTACGACGGCCTCTCCACCCGGCGCGGACAACCCGAGCGGAACCTGCTGCTCCCCGGCGGCCGCGAGGTCCTCGTCTCCGCCCGGTACGTCCGCGAGCACCCCACGGGGCCCGTCCGCCGGGTCGTGGTCTCCCTGCGCGGCACCGAGGCGCGCCGCCGCACCGAGCGCAGCCACGCCGAGCTGATCGCCACCGTCGCCCATGAACTGCGCTCCCCGCTCACCTCGGTGAAGGGCTTCACCGCCACCCTCCTCGACAAGTGGGAGCGGTTCAACGACGAGCAGAAGCGGCTCATGCTGGAGACGGTCGACGCCGACGCGGGCCGCATCAAGCGGCTCATCGCCGAGCTCCTCGACATCTCCCGGATCGACTCCGGCCGCCTCGAAGTGCGCCGCCAGCCCGTCGACATCGCCGCCGCCGTCGGCCGGCACATCCAGGTGCACACCACCGGCGGGCAGTCCCCGGACCGCTTCTTCGTACGGATCAGGCCCCAGCTTCCCGCGCTCTGGGCCGATCCCGACAAGATCGACCAGATCCTCGGGAACCTCCTCGAAAATGCCGTGCGCCACGGCGACGGAACCGTCACCATCGAGGTGGCACCCACCACGCTGGGCGACGACGGAGAAGAGGGGACGGAGGTCACCGTGAGCGACGAGGGACCCGGCATCCCCGAGGCGTCGATGAGCCGCGTCTTCACCCGCTTCTGGCGGGGCAGCAAACGCGGCGGCACCGGTCTCGGCCTCTACATCGTCAAGGGCGTCGTCGAGGCCCACGGCGGCACCATCACCGTCGGACGCGGCCCCCGTGGCGGGGCCGAGTTCCGATTTATCCTGCCCGTCGGCACCCCGGCCCACCTCCTCTGACGTCTCAGCAGTCGAGACCGTACGAGATCAGGAGCCGCCCGGGCCGCCCACGGGCTCATTCGCGTCCCCGCGCCCCGTTAGACTCGTCCTTTGGCACGTTTGCGCCCTTGACGTCGAGCGGGGCCGCCCAGCCAGCCAACGGAAGCACGGGAAGAGATGTCCGCACCCAATAAGTCGTACGACCCGGTTGAGGTCGAGGCACTGAAACCGGAAGAGATCGAGCGCATGCGGGACGAGGCGCTCGCCGCCTTCGCCGCCGCGGGCGACCTCGACGCGCTCGCGCACGCGAAGACGGCGCACACCGGCGGCACCTCGCCGCTGGCGCTCGCCAACCGGGAGATCGGCGCCCTGCCGCCGCAGGCCAAGGCCGCCGCCGGAAAGCTCGTGGGCCAGGCCCGCGGCATCGTCTCCAAGGCGCTCGCCGCCCGCCAGGTCGAGCTGGAGGCCGAGCGTGACGCCCGCGTCCTCGTCGAGGAGGCCGTCGACGTCACCCTGCCGTACGACCGCGTCCCGGCCGGTGCCCGGCACCCGCTGACCACGCTCATGGAGCGCGTCTCCGACGTCTTCGTGTCCATGGGGTACGAGATCGCGGAAGGCCCCGAGGTCGAGGCGGAGTGGTTCAACTTCGACGCCCTCAACTTCGTCCCGGACCACCCGGCGCGCCAGATGCAGGACACCTTCTTCGTCCAGGGCCCTGAGGGCACCACGGGCGACGAGTCCGGCGTCGTGCTCCGTACGCACACCTCGCCGGTCCAGGCCCGCACCCTCATCGACCGGGAGCCCCCGGTCTACGTCGTGTGCCCCGGCCGCGTCTACCGCACCGACGAGCTCGACGCGACGCACACCCCGGTCTTCCACCAGATCGAGCTGCTCGCCGTCGACGAGGGCCTGACCATGGCCGACCTCAAGGGCACCCTCGACCACATGGTCCAGGCGCTCTTCGGTCCGGACATGAAGACCCGGCTCCGGCCGAACTTCTTCCCGTTCACCGAGCCGTCCGCCGAGATGGACATGCTCTGCTACGTCTGCCGCGGCGAGTCCGTCGGCAACCCGGACCGTCCCTGCCGCACCTGCGGCAGCGAGGGCTGGATCGAGCTCGGCGGCTGCGGCATGGTCAACCCCAAGGTGCTGACCGCCTGTGGTGTGGACCCCGAGAAGTACAGCGGATTCGCCTTCGGGTTCGGCATCGAGCGGATGCTGATGTTCCGCCACAACGTGGAAGACATGCGAGACATGGTCGAGGGTGACGTCCGGTTCACCCGGCCGTTCGGGATGGAGATCTGATGCGGGTCCCGCTTTCTTGGCTGCGGGAGTACGTCGACCTGCCGGCGACGGAGACCGGCCGCGACGTCCAGGCCAAGCTCATTTCGGCAGGCCTCGAGGTCGAGACCGTCGAGCGGCTCGGCGCCGGGCTGACCGGCCCGCTGGCGGTCGGCAAGGTCCTCACCATCGAGGAGCTGACGGAGTTCAAGAAGCCGATCCGCTTCTGCACCGTCGACGTCGGCCAGGCCAACGGCACCGGCGAGCCCCAGGAGATCATCTGCGGCGCCCGGAACTTCGCCGAGGGCGACAAGGTCGTCGTGGCCCTGCCCGGCGCCGTACTCCCCGGAGACTTCCGGATCGCCGAGCGCACGACGTACGGCCGCGTCTCCCGGGGCATGATCTGCTCCGGCGACGAGCTCGGCATGGGCGACGACGGCACGCACGGCATCATCGTGCTGCCGCCGGAGCACGAGGTCGGCACCGACGCCACGGTCCTCCTGGAGCTGTTCGACGAGGTCCTCGACATCGCCGTCACCCCGGACCGCGGCTACTGCCTCTCGATGCGCGGTGTCGCCCGCGAGACCGCCACCGCCTACGGCCTGCCGCTGCGCGACCCGGCGCTCCTCGACGTGCCCGCGCCGAACTCGTACGGCTACCCGGTCCAGATCGCCGACCCGATCGGCTGCGACCGCTTCACCGCCCGCACCGTCGTCGGCCTCGACCCCGAGGCCCGCAGCCCGATCTGGCTGCAGCGCCGCCTGCAGAAGGTCGGCATGCGCCCGATCTCGCTCGCCGTCGACATCACCAACTACGTGATGATCGAGCTCGGCCAGCCGCTGCACGCCTACGACCGCAGCCGGATCGACGGCCCCATCGGCGTCCGCCGGGCCGCCGCCGGCGAGAAGTTCACCACGCTCGACGGCACCGCCCGCGTCCTCGACTCCGGCGACCTGGTCATCACCGACAACCGCGGGCCGATCGGCCTCGCCGGTGTCATGGGCGGCGCCAACACCGAGATCGCCGACCCGATCACCGACCCGGAGACCGGCATCGTCACCGGCACCACCGAGGTCGTCATCGAGGCCGCGCACTTCGACGCGATCTCGATCGCCCGCACGGCGCGCCGGCACAAGCTGTCCTCCGAGGCGTCCAAGCGCTTCGAGCGCGGTGTCGACCCGCAGGCCGCCGCCGCGGCGGCGCAGCGCACGGTCGACCTGCTCGTGCTGCTCGCGGGCGGCACCGCCGAGGCCGGCGTCACCGAGATCGCCGCCCCCTCCGCGCCGCACACGATCACCATGCCGGCGAACCACCCCGACAAGGTGGCGGGCGTGGAGTACGGCCGCGAGATCGTCGTCCGCCGCCTCCAGGAGGTCGGCTGCGACGTCTACGGCCAGGACGAGCTCGTCGTCACGGTCCCGTCGTGGCGCCCCGACCTCTACGTGCCGAACGACCTGGCCGAAGAGGTCATCCGCCTGGAGGGCTACGAGAACCTGCCCTCCACGCTGCCGAAGCCCCCGGCCGGCCGCGGGCTCACCCAGCGCCAGCGCGTCCACCGCCGGGTGGGCCGCGCCCTGGCCGGCGCCGGCTACGTCGAGGCCCTGAACTACCCGTTCATCGGCGCGCAGGCGCTCGACCAGCTCGGTCTCGACGCCGACGACGCCCGCCGCAGCCTCGTCACGCTGGTCAACCCGCTCTCCGACGAGGAGCCCGCGCTCCGTACGACGCTGCTCCCGGGCCTGCTCGGCGCGCTCCGTCGCAACGACAGCCGCGGCAGCCACGACCTGGCGCTCTTCGAGACCGGTCTGGTCTTCCGGCCCACCGAGGGCCAGCCGGGCGTCGCCGTCCGTCTGGGCGTCGACGGCCGCCCCTCCGACGAGGAGATCGCCCGCGTCAACGCCGCGCTGCCCGCGCAGCCGCGTCGCGCCGCCGTCGTCCTCGCCGGTGCGCGCGAGCAGGCCGGCTGGTGGGGCAAGGGCCGTCCGTCCGACTGGGCGGACGCGATCGAGGCCGGCCGGACCGTGGCCGCCGAGGCCGGGGTCGAGCTGATCATCAGCGCCGACCAGCACGCGCCCTGGCACCCGGGCCGCTGCGCCGCGTTCCACGTCGAGGTGGACGGCGAGAAGGTCCTCGTCGGCCACGCCGGCGAGCTCCACCCGCGCGTGGTGAAGGCGTTCGGCCTCCCGGCCCGCGCCTGCGCGATGGAGATCGACCTGGACCTCCTGGAGAAGGCGAACGAGGGCCCCCTGAAGGCCCCCCGGATCTCCTCCTTCCCGGTCGCCACCCAGGACGTCGCCCTGGTCGTCGCCTCCGGCGTCCCGGCCGCCGAGGTCGAGGCCGCCCTCGTCGAGGGCGCGGGCGAACTGCTCGAGTCCATCCGGCTGTTCGACGTCTACACGGGCGACCAGCTGGGCGAGGGCAGCAAGTCCCTGGCGTACGCGCTGCGGTTCCGCGCCGCGGACCGCACGCTGACCGTCGACGAGGCCACCGCGGCCCGCGACGCCGCGGTCGCCCTGGCCACGGAGCGCACGGGCGCCACCCTGCGCGGCGCCTGACCGCCGCGGCACGCACCACCAGGAGGGCCGTCCCGGGGAACCCCGGGGCGGCCCTCCGCCGTACCCGCCCGGCCTGACAAGCCCCGGGTCATGCGGTCCAATGGTGGTGGGAGCCTTCATGGACGTGGCCGCGGAAGTGGAACGGGGGCGGGACGCCTTCGCCGTGCTCTCCGGCGCCGATCGGGCGGAGCCGCTGGGCCCCGACGACCTCGTCCGCCTCGCGACCGCCGCCTACCTGGTGGGACGTGACGCGGAGAGCGGCGCGGCGACCGAGCGCGCCCACCACGCGTATCTGGGCCTCGGGGAGACCGCACACGCCGTGCGCTGCGCCTTCTGGACGGCGATGCCGCTGCTGCTGCGGGGCGAGACGGCCCGGGGCGGGGGCTGGCTCGCCCGGGCCCGGCGGCTCCTCGACGACGGCCGGCTCGACTGCGTGGAGCGCGGCTACGTGCTGTTCCCGCAGGGCCTGCGGCTCGTCCACAAGGACCCACGCGCCGCCCACGCCCTGTTCGGCGAGGCCGCCGCGATCGGCGACCGCTTCGGCGACGAGGACCTCGTGACGCTGGCCCGGCACGGCCAGGGCCGGGCGCTGGTCTACGCGGGCGAGACCGCCGCCGGCACGGCCCTGCTCGACGAGGCCATGGTCGAGGTCAGCTCCGGCCGGCTGTCGCCGCTCGTGACGGGCCTCGTGTACTGCAGCGTCATCGAGGCCTGCGAGGAGCTCTTCGACCTGCGGCGTGCCCAGGAATGGACGGCGGCGCTCTCCCACTGGTGCGCTGCCCAGCCCGATCTCGTGCCCTACCGGGGCTCGTGCCTGATCCACCGTTCCCATGTCCTGCAGACGCACGGCGCGTGGCCGGACGCCCTGGACGAGGCGCGCCGGGCCCGCGAGCGGCTCGCCGCGACGCCGGGCCGGGGCGTCCTCGGCATGGCGCTGTACCAGGAGGCGGATCTGCACCGGGTCCGCGGTGCCTTCGACCGGTCCGAGGAAGCGTTCCGGCAGGCCGGCGAGTGCGGGCACCGCGTGCAGCCCGGCCTGGCGCTGATGTGGCTGGCCCAGGGCCGGGTCGGGGCGGCGGCTGCGGCGATCAGGAGCGCCCTGGAGGAGACGCCGGACCGGCTGCGCCGGGCGCGGCTGCTCGCTCCGTACGCGGAGATCATGCTGGCCGCCGGCGACGTGCCGGCCGCCCGGGAGGCCGCCGACGAGCTGACGGGCACGGCCGACGAGCTCGACGCGCCCCTGCTCCGGGCCGTCGCCGCCCATGTCCGCGGCGCCGTGCTCCTGGCGGAGGGCGAGGTGGGCGAGGCCCTGGACGCCCTCCTCGTGGCCGACGGGATCTGGGGCGAGATCGAGGCCCCGTACGACCGGGCCCGCACCCGGGTGCTCGTGGGGCTCGCCCGGCGGCGGCTCGGTGACGCGGGCACCGCCCACCTCGAACTGGCCGCGGCGCGCAAGGCGTTCAGGGAGCTCGGCGCGGTGCCCGACCTCGCCCGCCTCGATTCGCTCGCCGGCGTCGCGCCGGGGGCCGACACCGGTCTCAGCCCCCGTGAGATCGAGGTCCTGCGGCTGGTCGCCACCGGTCGGACCAATCACGCGATCGCCGCCGATCTGGTGCTGAGCGAGAAGACCGTGGCCCGGCATCTCAGCAACATCTTCGGGAAGCTGGGCCTCTCCTCCCGCGCGGCGGCCACCGCGTACGCGTACGAGCACGACCTGGTCGGCCGGCGATGGGCAGAATGACCCATCGCCGCCGTACCGCGTGATTGGGGCGTTCGCCCGAAGCGGGCAGCCCCGACGCGTCCCTACCGTCGTGTTCAGGAACGGACGAGGAGGCCGCGATGAACCCCACCGACCACAGGGAACGCATCGAGACGGTGGTCATCGGCGCAGGCCAGGCCGGGCTCGCCACCGCCTACCACCTCGCCCGCCGCGACCGGCCGTGCCTCGTCCTCGACGGCGGTGCGCGCGTCGGCGACAACTGGCGCCGCCACTGGGACTCGCTGCGGCTGTACAGCCCGGCCAAGGTCGCCTCCCTGCCCGGGATGCGCTTTCCGGCACCGCCGATGTCCTTCCCCACCAAGGACGAGATGGCCGACTTCCTCCAGACGTACGCCGAGACCTTCGCCCTGCCCGTCCGCACCGGCGAGCGCGTCGTCCGCCTCACCGGGACGGACGGCGGGTACGCCGTCGAGACGGGCACCACGACCTACGACTGCGACCACGTCGTCGTCGCGTCCGGCACCTTCGGCAGGACCCCCCACGTCCCCGGCTTCGCCTCCGGACTCGACCCGCGCATCACCCAGCTGCACTCCAGCTCCTACAAGAACCCCGGGCAGCTGCGGCCGGGCGGTGTGCTGGTCGTCGGTGCCTCGCACTCCGGCGGGGACATCGCGTACGAGGCCGGAAAGGCCGGCCACCCGACGGTGCTGAGCGGGACGATCCACGGCGAGATCCCCTTCGACATCGAGGGGCGGCCGGCGCACGCGATCTTCCCGGTCCTGTGGTTCCTGGCCCAGCACGTGCTGAACCTGAGGACGCCGATCGGCCGCAGAATGCGCCCGGAGGTCAGGGCGCACGGCGGGCCGCTGATCCGGGTCAAGCGGGCCGACCTGACCGGCGCCGGGGTGGAGCTCGTGCCGGAACGGACCGTCGGCCTCCGCGACGGGCTGCCCGTCCTCGACGGCGGACGGGTCCTCGACGTCGCCAACGTCGTCTGGTGCACGGGCTTCCGCCAGGACTTCTCCTGGATCGACCTGCCCGTCACGGACGAGGACGGCTGGCCGCTGGAGCGCCGTGGCGTGGTCGCCTCCTCGCCCGGGCTCTACTTCGCCGGCCTGTCCTTCCAGTACGCCTTCGCCTCGATGCTCGTCGGCGGCGCGGGCCGGGACGCGGAGTACGTCGTGAACCACCTGGTGAAGCACCGCGGCACCCGCGCCGCCGCGCGGGAACGCGAGGCGACGCCCGTCTGACGACCGCGCCCGCCCGAAGCCCGCACACCCGCTCGGGCCCGGTCCACGCGTGCGCGTGGCGCAGCCCTGGCGGAGGGCGGCGGGGAGGAGGCACTCACTCCTTCGGGTGAGATCGCCGGGGGCTGTTCCGTGGTGGTCCGTCAGGTCGGCAGAATCGACGCGGCCGCAGGGGCGGACCTGTGTGCCGCAGGGCCTTCGGGCGCTGTCGGGGCTCGGGAAGGGCCGTGCATGCTCCGTACCAGGTCGTTGCCCGTCGATGGCTCCCGGCTCCGCCGGCTGGCCCCGCTCGCACTTCCCACCGCGTGGGGCGCCGTGGCCGTGGCGTGGAAGTTCGGCTGCCCGCTGGCGCGGCAGCCGGGGCTGCCCATGCGGATCGCCACCAGCGTCGTCTTCCTCACCGTCGGCATCGGCCTGGTGCTGGGCCTCCGCCACGGGCTCGTCAGGGAACTGGCGCGGGCCCGGGCCGTCGCGGCCGCCACGCAGCGGGTCCTGCTGCGCCCGCCGCCGGCCCGTCTCGACGGCCTCGCGCTGGCCGCCGGGCAGCTGTCCGCCTCGCGGGGCGCCGTCGTCGGCGGCGACCTGTACGAGGCGGTGGCGACCCCCTACGGGGTGCGGATCGTCATCGGGGACATCCGGGGCCATGGGCTCGCCGCGCTCGGCGCGGTGGTCGCGGTGCTCGGGAGCTTCCGCGAGGCCGCTCACGACGAGCCCGAACTCGGCGGTGTGCTGCGCCGGCTGGAGCGGGCCCTGGAGCGGCACCTGCGGGAGCGGGCGCGCGACGAGCATCCGGCGCGGGCGGACGCGGAGCCCGAGCATCCCGCGGCGGAGGAGTTCGTCACCCTGCTCCTCGTGGAGGTCCGCGCCGACGGGCGCCTCGCCGTCCTCAACTGCGGCCACCCCGGCCCGTACCGCCTCGGACAGCGGGTGGAGCGGCTCCCGGTGGGGGACCCGCTGCCCCCGCTCGGGGTGCTGCCGCTGCCCGTCGGCCTCGTGCCGTACGCGGCGGCCCGGCTGCTGCCCGGCGAGACGCTGGTGCTGTACACCGACGGCGCGGAGGAGGCCCGTGACCACCGTGGCCGGTTCTTCGCGCTCGACGCCGCCCTGGCGGGGGTGCCCGGCGAGGCGCCCGCCGCCCTGGTACGCCGGGTCCAGGCGGCGCTGCTGCGTCACACGGGCGGCCGGCTCGCCGACGACATCGCGCTGCTCGTCGTGCGCAACGACCGTGTCCGGGTGCCGGCGCAGCCCGCCGAACCCGGGCTGCGCCGCCCCCGGCCGGCCCCCTCCACGCACTGCTGAGCGGAGGGGGTCCGGGACCGGCGCCGCCCGCCCCGCCACGGAGTGTCGGGCAGATCAGCGGGGCGGACGGCGCGGACCGGGCGGCCGCACTGTACGAGGGGGAGCCGGCGGCCCGGTCGTCGCCTTGCGGCGAGAAGCACAGTCAACCGGGGCCGGGGCGGGCGTGACAGAGTACGCGGACCGGGAGAACGGGTACTTCGTTCACACCCCGTGCGAAATCACCGGTACGGGCGGCTTCCGTTCGCTTCGACCCATACGAATTCGGCCACCGCTACGCTGAGTTCACCCAGCGCGCGGAGCGGCCAAGCGAGCCACCGGAGCGGCCATGCAGCCCAACACCCTGCTCGACGCCCTGCTCGACGAGGCGGGCGTCTCGAACGCCGGTCTGGCCGCCCGTGTGAACCGGGCGGGCCGGGCCAGGGGCCTCGCCCTGCGGTACGAACACACCGCCGTGGCCCGCTGGTTGAAGGGCCAGCGGCCGCGCGGCCAGGTGCCGGACCTGATCTGCGAGGTGCTCGCCGCCCGGCTGCACCGGCAGGTGACGCTGGACGACATCGGTCTCGGGGTGCCGGGCGGACCGCCGCCGGGCGACGGATCGCCGCTGTCCGGTTTCGTCGAGCGGGCGGCGGCCCTGTGGCGCTCCGACGAGCAGCAGCGGCCGCACATCGTCGCCGCCCCGGCCGTGACGGGCACCCCGGCGGTGATGCCGGTCTGGGAGTGGGAGAACCCGCCGGAGGACGCGGACGTCTCCCGTACGGGCCGGACGACGGTCTCGGCCGCGGACATCAGCGTCCTGAGCGCGGCCCGGTCGCACTACGAGCAGATGTACCGCAGGGCCGGCGGGATCGCGACCCGTGCGCGGATCGTCGGCTTCCTCACCACCGAGACCGCGCCGCTGCTGCGGGGCACGTACGGCGACGCGCTGGGGCGGCGGCTGCACCGGGCCACCGGCGGGCTCGTCGCGGTGGCCGGGATCTGCGCGTACGACGCGGACGCGCACGGCCTCGCCCAGCGCTACTTCCACCAGGCGCTGCGGTTGGCGAAGGCGAGCGGGGACCGGGGCCTCGGCGCGTACGTGATCGCGCTGCTCGTCAACCAGTCGCTGTTCATGGGGGAGTACCGGCAGGCCGTGGCGTTCGCGGAGGCGGCGCTGCGGGCGGCGGGGCGGCAGATCACCCCGGCGCTCGCCGCCGATCTGACGGCGATGCAGGCGAAGGCGTACGCGCATCTGGGGGACGGGGCGGCGGCGTTGGCCTGCATCCGGCGGGCCGAGGCGGCAGCGGGGCGGATCAGTCCGGGGGAGGAGCCGGTCGAGACGGGGTACGTCCAGCCGGGCTTCGTCAACGTCCAGGTCGCCGAGGCCCTCCTCGGTCTGGGTGATCTCGCGGCGGCCCATGAGCATGCCGCGGCGGCGGTCGGGATGCCCTCGCACGACCGGGGCCGGGTGCACCGGCTCGCCATGCTGTGCCAGATCGAGCTGCGGCAGGGGGAGGCCGACCGGGCGGCGCGCACGGCGGTGGAGATGACGGAGCGGGCGCGGGGGATGGAGTCGCGGCGGCTGCGGGACCGGCTGACGCAGGTGCGGGAGGGTCTCCTGGCGAGCGGCGCCGTGGACGCCCGGGAGGCGGCCGCTCTCATCGACGGGGCGCTGCGCGTTCCCCTGTGAGGCGTCAACTGCTGCGATATTGCCACCAAACAAGCACCGACCGATCGGAAGGTGGCAAGAACGTGCAGTGGACGAAACTGAGTGAACGCTCCGTCTATGAGAACCGCTGGTTCCGGGTGAACCTCGCGGACGTCGAACTCCCCGACGGCCGCCACCTCGACCACTATCTGATCCGGCTCCGCCCGGTCGCCGTCGCGACGGCCGTCAACGAGGCCGACGAAGTCCTGATGCTCTGGCGCCACCGCTTCATCACCGACAGCTGGGGCTGGGAGCTCGCCGCCGGCGTCGTCGAGGACGGCGAGGACATCGAGGCCGCCGCCGCCCGCGAGATGGAGGAGGAGACCGGCTGGCGGCCGGGGCCGCTGCGCCATCTCCTCACCGTGGAGCCGTCGAACGGTCTCACCGACGCCCGCCACCACCTCTACTGGGCGGACCGGGCCACGTACACCGGACCGCCCGAGGACGCCTTCGAGTCCTCGCGCAGGGCGTGGGTCCCGCTGAAGCAGATCCCCGACATGATCGGCCGGGGCGAGATCCCGGCGGCCAACATGGCCGCCGGGCTGCTGATGCTCCACCATCTGCGCCTCGGCTGAGACGGCGGGGACACCTGTGCCGGACGGCCCGTACCTGTGCGGGTGTACGGGCCGTCCGGCCGGAGCGCGGCGTCAGGGGTCGGACGCCGGACTCCGGGTCTGGGGGGCGGGTCCTCAGGCGTACGGGTAGAAGCCCGAGCCCGTCTTCCGGCCCAGCCGGCCCGCGTCCACCATGCGCTGGAGCAGCGGGGGAGCGGCGTACAGCGGCTCCTTGAACTCGGAGTACATCGAGTCGGCGATCGACGCGATCGTGTCCAGGCCGATCAGGTCGGAGAGCTTCAGCGGGCCCATCGGGTGGGCGCAGCCGAACTCCATGCCGTTGTCGATGTCCTCGCGGCTCGCGATGCCCGACTCGAACATCCGGATCGCCGAGAGGAGGTACGGCACGAGCAGCGCGTTGACCACGAAGCCGGAGCGGTCCTGGGCGCGGATCGCGTGCTTGCCGAGCATCTTCTCCGCGAAGGCCTGCGCCCGGCTGATCGTGCCCTCGGAGGTGGTGAGGGCCGGGATCAGCTCGACGAGCTTCTGCACCGGGGCCGGGTTGAAGAAGTGGATGCCGATGACCTGGTCGGGGCGGGAGGTCGCCACGGCCAGCTTCACCAGCGGGATGGAGGAGGTGTTCGAGGCCAGGATGGCGTCCGGCCGGGTCATCACCTGGTCGAGGACCTGGAAGATCTCGGTCTTGACCTGCTCGTTCTCGACGACCGCCTCGATGACGAGGTCGCGGTCGGCGAACTCGCCCAGGTCGGTGGTGAAGCTGAGACGGGCGAGCGTCGCGTCCCGCTCCTCCTCGCTGATCTTGCCGCGTTCGGCGGCCTTGTTCAGCGAGTTGTAGAGCCGCGTGCGGCCGATCTCCAGCGCCTCGCCGGTGGTCTCGGCGACCTTCACCTCGAGCCCGCTCCGGGCACACACCTCTGCGATGCCCGCGCCCATCTGGCCGCAGCCCACCACTCCGACGCGCTCAATGTCGGCCATGGAGTCCGTCACCTCGTGCCTTTCGCTCTTCTCCGGCGGCGGGAGCCCGTGTGATTCCGGGTGCGTCCGCCTCTACCCCCACGACGTTACCGCTCATTAACCGATGATCGATCGTCCAGGGCGGGCATGCTCTCCGGGTGGGTGTGACGTATCCGACAGCGGAGGGGTACAAGTGCGGCCAATCGGCAGAAGAGGGTTCGTCGCCGGCGCAGGCGGGGCGGCGCTGGCCGTGACGGGAACGACAGCGGCGGGGGTCTCGGCTTCCGCAGCCGCCCGGCCGGCAGACGCGGGGCCGAGGCCGCACCGCGGACGGGAGTTCCGGGGCATGTGGCTCGCGACGGTCGCCAACCGCGACTGGCCCTCCCGTGCCGGCCTCACCGCCGAGCAGCAGCGCGCCGAGCTCCTGCGGCACCTGGACACGGCCGTCGAGCGGCGGCTCAACACGGTGGTCCTCCAGGTCAGGCCGACCGCAGACGCGCTGTGGCCCTCGCCGTACGAGCCGTGGGCCGAGTACCTGACGGGCACGCAGGGCCGGGACCCCGGCTGGGACCCGCTGGGCACGGCCGTCGACGAGGCCCACGCGCGGGGTCTGGAGCTGCAGGCCTGGTGCAACCCGTACCGCGTGGCGAACCACACCGACCCGAGCCGGCTCGTCGACGGTCATCCGGCCCGGCGCCACCCGGAGTGGGTCCTGCCGTACGGCGGCAGGCTCTACTACGACCCCGGGCTGCCCGAGGTCCGGAGCTTCGTCCAGGACGCGATGCTGGACGCGGTGCGCCGGTACGACATCGACGCCGTGCACTGGGACGACTACTTCTACCCGTATCCGGTGGCCGGGCAGGTCTTCGCCGACGACGAGGCCTACGCCCGCCACGGCGGCGGCTTCCCCGACAAGGCGTCCTGGCGGCGGAACAACATCGATCTGCTCGTCTCGGAGATGTCCGCCAGGATCAAGGAGACGGGCAGGCGCACGGCCTTCGGCATCAGCCCGTTCGGCGTCTGGCGGAACGTCGCCACCGATCCGGAGGGCTCGGACACCCGCGCCGGCGTCCAGACGTACGACGACCTGTACGCCGACACCCGGACCTGGGTCCGGGAGGGCTGGATCGACTACGTGGTCCCGCAGCTCTACTGGAACATCGGGCTGCCGGCCGCCGACTACGCCAGGCTGCTGCCCTGGTGGGACGCCGTGGTCCGGGACACCGGTGTCGCCCTCTACGTCGGAGAGGCCCTCTACAAGGCGGGCGATCCCGCCCAGCCCGCGGCCTGGCAGGACCCGGGGGAACTCTCCCGCCACCTGGACCTGGCCCGCACGTACGCCTCCGTCGGCGGTCACTGCTTCTTCTCCGCCAAGGAGGTCGCCGCGGACCCGATCGGGGCGATGACCACCGTCGTGGCCGATCACTACCCGACCAGGGTCCGTCCGCCGAGGTAGGGGCTCAGCCGGCCCCCGCCTGCGGGTGATGGCGTACGACGGTGTCGGGGCCCGGCGACATCAGGGCCTCGTGGCCGTCGTCGTCGAACTTCACGCGGTACGGGGGAGTGCCGTTCTCCCCCAGTACCTGAAGGACCTCGGCCGTACGGTCGTGGTGACCGACGGTCCGGCCGTGTACCAGCAGCTTGTCGCCCACGCTCGCCTGCATCGGGCTGACCTCCTCGCGACCGGGCTTCTCCTGGCCTGTACTGCGCAGGGTCTCTGTCTGCCATTGTGACCCGTTCCGCCCGGATCCGTCGCGTCAGCTCTTCGCCCGCTGGGTCACCGCGATGCACACCAGGACCGCGACGGCGGCGACCGCGGCGGCCACCGGGAGGGTCTCGCCGAGGAGGAAGACCGACCAGAAGAGGGTGAGCAGCGGCTGGGCGAGCTGGAGCTGGCTGGCCTTGGGGATGCCGATGGAGGCCATCCCGCGGTACCAGACGTACAGGCCGAAGAAGGTGGAGCCGGCGGCGACCCACACGAGGCCGACGACGCCGTGGACGTTCAGGTGGACGGGCTCGAACGACAGGGCGACGGCGGAACCGGCCACCATCAGCGGCAGGCAGAGGACCAGGGCCCAGCCGACGACCTGCCAGCCCGGCATGAGCGCGGCGAGCCGGCCGCCCTCGGTGTACCCGGCCGCGCACACCAGGAGCGCCCCGAACAGGTACAGGTCGCCCGTGGAGAACGAGCCGCCGCTCTGCTGGAGCGTGAAGCCCAGCACCACGACGGCGCCCGAGACGGCGGCGATCCAGAAGGTACGGGACGGGCGGCGGCCGGTCCGCACGGCGGCGATGGTCGCCGTGGTGAGCGGCAGCAGGCCCACGACCACGGCGGCGTGCGAGGTCGTGGAGGTCTGCAGGGCCAGCGTGGTCAGGAGCGGGAAGCCGATGACGACACCGCAGGCGACGACCGCCAGCCCCGCCCAGTGGCGGCGCTCGGGCAGCGGCACCCGGCCGGCGAGGAGGAAGGCGCCGGCGATCAGCGCGGCGAGGGTGGAGCGCACGGCCACCAGCGACCAGGGCCCGAAGCTCTCCAGGCCCCAGACGGTCGAGGGGAAGGTGAGGGAGAAGGAGATCACGCCGAGCCCGGCGAGGAGCGTGCCCCGGGTCCGGGGGTCGGCGGTGGCGCGGGCCCCGGAGGTGGCGCCGACCGCCGTCGCGGTTCCGGAGGCGGGGGCCGGGGAGGACCCGGTGCGCGGGGCTCCCATCCGCGGGGATCCGGTAGCGGTGACCGCTATCGTGGTGGAGGCAGTAGCGCTATCCTGTGTTCTCATGCATGAGCGTAGCAGTGTCGCGGAATTGGCGAAATCCCTGCGAGCGGAACTGGACCGCTACTCTCCCGGTGGAAAACTGCCATCGAGTCGGGCGCTCGTCGAGCGCTTCCACGTCTCCCCGGTCACCGTCACCCGGGCCCTCGCCCAGCTCGCCGCCGAAGGGCTCGTCGTCACCCGGCCCGGCGCCGGCGCCTTCCGCGCCGAACCGCGCACCCCCACCCCGGTCGCCGGCGACACCTCCTGGCAGGAGGTCGCCCTCAGCGCCGACAGCGCCACCGAACTCGTCCCCCGGGCCGTCGACGCCTCCGGAGTCCTCGTCAGCCTCTCCGCGCCCCCGCCCGGCGTGATCGAGTTCAACGGCGGCTACCTCCACCCCTCCCTCCAGCCCGAGAGCGCCCTCGCCGCCGCCCTCGCCCGGGCCGGCCGCCGCCCGGGCGCCTGGGGCCGGCCGCCCACCGACGGCCTGCCCGAACTGCGCGCGTGGTTCGCCCGCGAGATCGGCGGCAGCGTCACCGCCGCCGAGATACTGATCACCGCGGGCGGCCAGTCCGCCATCAGCACCGCGCTGCGCGCCCTCGCCCCGCCCGGCACCCCCGTCCTCGTCGAATCCCCCACCTACCCCGGCATGCTCGCGGTCGCCCGTGCCGCCGGACTCCGCCCCGTCCCCGTGCCGACCGACGCCGACGGGGTCCGCCCCGAACTCCTCGAAGCCGCCTTCCGCGCCACCGGCGCTCGCGTCTTCGTCTGCCAGCCGCTCTTCCAGAACCCGACCGGGACCGTGCTGCGACCCGAACGCGGCCGCGAGGTCGTCCGCATCGCCCGTGCCGCCGGGGCCTTCGTCGTCGAGGACGACTTCGCCCGCCGCCTCGTCCACGAGGACGCCGGACCGCTTCCCGCGCCGCTCGCCGCCGACGACCCCGACGGCGTCGTCGTCCACGTCCGCTCCCTCACCAAGATCACCTCGGCGAGCCTGCGCGTCGGTGTCCTCGCCGCCCGCGGGCCCGTCCTGGAGCGGCTGCGGGCCATCCAGGTCGTCGACAGCTTCTTCGTCCCCCGGCCCCTCCAGGAGGCCGCGCTCGAACTCGTCGGCTCCCCGGCCTGGCCGCGCCACCTCCGCGCCGTCTCGCAGGAGCTCAGGAACCGCCGGGAGGTCATGACCGGCGCCCTCGCCCACCACCTCCCCGAGCTCGCCCTGCCGCACATCCCGTCCGGCGGCTACCAGCTCTGGCTGCGACTCCCCGACACCCTCCCCGAGGCCTCCCTCCTCGCCGCGGGCCTGCGCGCCGGGGTCACCGCCGCCCCCGGCCGCCCGTACTTCTGCGCCGAACCCCCCGCCGGCCACATCCGGCTGAGTTTCGCGGGTGTCGCGGGCGCCACGGAGATCGTCGAGGGCGTGCGCCGCCTGCGGACGGCGGTGGACGAGCTCACCGGCTGACCCGGCCGCGGGCCGCGTCCCTGGCCGACGGCACATGCCCGGGACGAGATCTCGGCCCCGCCGACGGGCACGGCGGACGCGAGAAGGTGGGTTTCTCGCCACGGCGGAATCCGGACAAGTGGACGGCTCTCGGGCACCCGCGGGCCACACCCCCGCAGACCCCGTCACGCGACCCCTTGACCAGCGGAGTCACCGGCCTCACGATCGCGGCCATGAGTCTTCGGGTGACGCTCGTCACGGCGGCACGCAGCTCCTCCCTGCTCGCCGAACGCTTCGACGACGACCGGCCGCTGGACGAGGCCGGCTGGTACGAGGTGCAGCAGGCCGCGCCCGCGCTCATCCCGCTCGGCGCGGCCGAACTGCGCTACTGCTCCCCGACCCCGCGCAGCCGCGCCACCGGCACCGCCCTCGGCTACGCGCCGCTCGCCCAGCCCGCGCTCCGCGACTGCGACATGGGCCGCTGGCGCGGACTCACCCTCGCCGAGGTCGCCGCCCTCGAACCGGCCGCCGTCGACGCCTGGCTCACCGACGCCCGCACGGCCCCGCACGGCGGCGAACCGCTCCTCGCCTTCATCACCCGGGTAGGGAACTGGCTCGACACCCGTCCCGCCGAGGACGGCTCCATCGTCGCCGTCGCCGAACCCTCCGTCGTACGGGCCGCCCTCGTGTACGCCCTCAAGGCGCCACCCGCCACGTACTGGAGCGTCGACGTCCGCCCCCTCTCCACGGTCACCCTCACCGGCCGCCCCGGCCTCTGGCACCTCCACCTCGCCACCGCCCCGCACTGACGGCCCACCGGGGCGCGCGAAGGTGGGGAACCCGGCCCCGGACCGGCTAGCCTGAGACCACGATGAACCGTTTGAGCACGTCATGGGGCGCCTTCACGCTGACCCGCTTCCCCGAGGACCCGCGCGACCAGCTGCGCGCCTGGGACGCGTCCGACGAGTACCTCCTCGGACACCTCGCCGAGAGCGGCACGGACCTGTCCGGCACCGTCGCCGTCCTCGGCGACCGCTGGGGAGCCCTCGTCACGGCGCTGCAGGCCGCGGGCCCCCGCGAACTCGTCCAGATCACCGACTCCTACCTCGGCGGGCAGGCCACCCGGGCCAACCTCGCCCGCGCCGGCGCGGCCCCGGACGCCGTCCGGCTCCTCACCACCCAGGACCCGCCGCCCGAGCGGATCGACGTGCTCCTCGTCCGCGTCCCCAAGAGCCTCGCGCTCCTGGAGGACCAGCTGCACCGGCTCGCACCCGCCGTGCACGAGGACACCGTCGTCGTCGGCACGGGCATGGTCAAGGAGATCCACACCTCCACGCTCAAGCTCTTCGAGCGGATCCTCGGCCCCACCCGCACCTCCCTCGCGGTGAAGAAGGCCCGGCTCATCCACACCACGCCCGACCCGGCCCTCGCGCCCCGGCCGAACCCGTGGCCCCACCGGTACGCGCTCCCTCAGGACACCCCCGCGCCCGGCCTCCCCGGACTGACCGTCACCAACCACGCCGGCGTCTTCTGCGCCGACCGCCTCGACATCGGCACCCGCTTCTTCCTCGCGAACCTGCCCGGCGGCCTCGGCCGCGCCCGGGTCGCCGACCTCGGCTGCGGCAACGGCGTCGTCGGCCTGGCCATCGCCCTCCACGAGCCCGAGGCGGAACTGGTCTTCACCGACGAGTCGTACCCGGCCGTCGCCTCCGCCGAGGAGAACTTCCGGACCCACCTGGGCGCGGACCGCAAGGCCGAGTTCCTCGTCGGCGACGGGCTCGCCGACCTGGCTCCCGGCTCGGTGGACCTCGTCCTCAACAACCCGCCGTTCCACAGCCACCAGGCCACCACCGACCGCACCGCCCGCCGGATGTTCAGCGACGCCCGGCGCGCGCTGCGCCCCGGCGGCGAACTGTGGGTCATCGGCAACCGGCACCTCGGCTACCACGTGACGCTCCGCCGGATCTTCGGCAACAGCGAACTCGTCGCGAGCGACGCGAAGTTCGTGGTGCTCCGCGCCGTACGCCAGGCCTAGGCCGTGTCCGGACACGGCCTAGGGGCCGGTCCGGCGGGGTGTCCGGCCGGTCCGGCCGGACACCCCGCACCTCATATGCTCCAGGACCGGGAGCACAGCACGAGCCGGTACCCGTCCGGGTCGGCGACGGTGACGCCCCACTCGTCCCAGTACGGGTTGTGCGCGGGCACCCGGGTCCCGCCGGCGACGAGGAGCCGCTCCACCTGCTCCTCCTCGACGGGGGCGCCGAGGTAGACCACGAACAGGTCGTCGACGGTCGGGGTGGGCTCCAGCGGCTGCCGCGGATCACGGGTCAGCTCGAAGTGCCAACCGCCGCCCGCGGGGCCGACCATGAGCAGCTCGTGCTCCCCGGGAGCCGGGTCGGTGCTCCGCCACTGGACCTCAAGGCCCAGCCCGTCGACGTAGAACCGCTCGGCGGCGGCGAGATCCCGTGAGGGGCGGGCGACCCGTACATGGTTCTGAGCATGGACGATCATGCCTCAAGGCTAGGGCGTCCCTGGGGCGCCGGACGTCGGGGACTTCCCCTGTCCGCCCCGGAGCCGACCCTGACACGCGGGTCAGGGGCTGCGGTCGGCGTGACCAGCAGCGGCGTCGTACGCGGCGAGCGCCCGGGCGTCGGGGGACTCGCCGAGCCGCCGGGCGGCCTCCGCGAGCCGCCGGACCGCCCGGTCGAGCCCGCGCGCGGACAGGGTCCGGTCGGTGACGGTCACGTCGGGGTCGGCGGCCCGCGCGTCCTGGGCGAGATGGCCGACGGAGCCGGTACGCGTGACGGTGCCGGCGGCCGGGGCGCGCAGCCCGGCCAGGGTGTCGAGGAGGGTGGTCTTGCCGGCGCCGCTGCGGCCGACCAGGCCGATCCGGTCGCCGGGGGCGACGTGGAATGACGCCGCACGGCCCCTCAGGAGTCGGGGAAGGCCAGGTCGAGGGCGCGCACCCGGTCCTCGCCGGAGGTGAGGGAGAGCGTGACGATCCGGTCCCGGCGGAGGGTGGCCGCGAACGCCGAGACCGGCCGGCCGGCGGCGAACCCGACCGCGCCGACGGCCCCGTCGACCAGCGCGGGCCGGGACACCTCCACGCGCCGCGCGAAGCCCGCGGCCGCCTCGGCGACCGCGGCGACGCCGTGCACCGGGCCGCCGTCGGAGTAGGCGACGACGTCCGGATCCAGGACGGCCGCCAGGGCGCGGGTGTCACGCGCGCGTGCCGCCGCCACGAACCGGTCCACCACCGCGCGCTGCCGTCCCCGCTCGCCCTCGGTACGGGTCGACCCGCCGCCCCGGATCCGCTCCCGGGCGTCCCGGGCCAGCCGCGCCACGGCCTCGGGCGAGCCGCCGACGATCCGTGCGGTCTCGTGGGGCGGCAGCCCGAACACGTCGTGCAGCACATAGGCGAGCCGCTCCTCACCCCCGAGCCGCTCCAGCATCACGAGCAACGCCAGCCACAGCGGCTCGACCTCGCAGAACCCGGGCCCGAAGCCCCCGGCCTCGGCGCCGCCCACGACCGCGGCCGCCCCGCGCTCCGCGTCTCCGGGGCCGGGGGACCCCCGCTCCTGGAGCCCGTGGCCCGTGAACCCCGGCTCCTGGAGCCCGTGGCCCCTGGACCCCCGCTCCTGGAGTCCCCGGACACAGGCCCGGCCCACCGCGGCCGTCAACCAGGCGCGTACCGTCGCGCCGTCGTCCCGCCCGAGCTCCGCCCGGGCCGCCGCGAGCGCCGCCTCCGCCTCCACGGGCGAGCCCGTGATCCGCAGGGCGACGGCCCGCAACTCCTCCTCGTGGGCGTCGAACCGCCCGGTCAGGGCCGTCAGAAACGTGTCGTCGTGCATGGCGTCCCACTCTCGTCGGTACCTTCACCGCGTTGACGCGAGGACCCGCGACGATGTGACAAGCCCACCCCGGAACGGTCGTGAGCAGCGGAAAGGCCGGTCCGACACGAGGTGTCGGACCGGCCTTTCACCGGTCGTGAGGTCGGGCGTCAGTCCGTGCCGAACTCCATCGCGGCACGGTCCAGCATCTCCTCGTCCTCGGAGACCTCGCCGCGGGAGGCGATGGCCTCGGCGCCGCCCTCGGGCATCTGCGGCATGGTGCCGATCAGACCGGTCGCGGCCGCCTGGGCGGCACCGATGGCGGGGCTGCCGGTGCCGATCAGGCCGAGGCCGGCGTACTGCTCCAGCTTGGCGCGCGAGTCGGCGATGTCGAGGTTGCGCATGGTGAGCTGGCCGATCCGGTCCACCGGGCCGAAGGCCGAGTCCTCGGTGCGCTCCATGGACAGCTTGTCCGGGTGGTAGCTGAACGCCGGGCCCGTGGTGTCGAGGATCGAGTAGTCCTCGCCGCGCCGCAGCCGCAGCGTGACCTCGCCGGTGACGGCGGCGCCGACCCAGCGCTGGAGCGACTCGCGGACCATGAGGGCCTGCGGGTCCAGCCAGCGGCCCTCGTACATGAGGCGGCCGAGACGCCGGCCCTCGTTGTGGTACTGGGCGAGGGTGTCCTCGTTGTGGATCGCGTTGACCAGGCGCTCGTACGCGGCGTGCAGCAGCGCCATGCCGGGGGCCTCGTAGATGCCGCGGCTCTTGGCCTCGATGATCCGGTTCTCGATCTGGTCGGACATGCCCATGCCGTGGCGGCCGCCGATGGCGTTCGCCTCCATGACCAGGTCGACGGCCGAGTGGAACTCCTTGCCGTTGATCGTCACCGGGCGGCCCTGCTCGAAGCCGATCGTGACGTCCTCGGTGGCGATCTCGACCGACGGGTCCCAGAACTTCACGCCCATGATCGGGTCGACCGTCTCGACACCGGTGTCCAGGTGCTCCAGGGTCTTGGCCTCGTGAGTGGCGCCCCAGATGTTGGCGTCGGTGGAGTACGCCTTCTCCGTGCTGTCCCGGTAGGGCAGGTCATGGGCGAGCAGCCACTCCGACATCTCCTTGCGGCCGCCGAGCTCGGTCACGAAGTCCGCGTCGAGCCAGGGCTTGTAGATCCGCAGGTGCGGGTTGGCCAGCAGGCCGTAGCGGTAGAACCGCTCGATGTCGTTGCCCTTGAAGGTCGAGCCGTCGCCCCAGATCTGGACGTTGTCCTCGAGCATCGCGCGGACCAGCAGGGTGCCGGTGACGGCGCGGCCGAGCGGGGTGGTGTTGAAGTAGGCACGGCCGCCCGAGCGGATGTGGAACGCGCCGCAGGTGAGTGCGGCAAGGCCTTCCTCGACGAGCGCGGCGCGGCAGTCGACCAGGCGCGCGATCTCGGCACCGTAGTTCTTCGCGCGGCCGGGCACCGACGCGATGTCGGGCTCGTCGTACTGGCCGATGTCGGCGGTGTAGGTGCAGGGGATGGCGCCCTTGTCGCGCATCCATGCGACGGCGACGGACGTGTCGAGGCCGCCGGAGAAGGCGATGCCGACGCGCTCGCCGGCGGGCAGGGAGGTGAGGACCTTGGACATAGGAAGAGTATGCATCAACTCGCATGGTCATGCAAAGGGGGGTTCGGATGCTCGCCCACGAGACCTCGGTGACGAGGCTCCGCGCGTGCCCTGAGCCATCAGACCGGTGACGAGGCTCCCGCGTGCCCCGGGCCGCGAGACCGGTGACGAGGCCCCCGCGTGCCCCGGGCCGTGAGGCCGGGTGGCGAGGCTCCCGCCCGCTCCCGGCCCCGGTGCCCGCTCACTCGGCCGGCCCGTCCTTGAGGTCGGGGACGCCCGCCCGGTCGAGCAGCGCCCGCATCTCCGAGACCGGCAGCGCCCGGTTGCAGGCCGCCGACGACCCCACACTCGGATCCTCCAGCAGCTCCACGATCCTGGCCACCGGAAGCCGCGCGTCGCAGGCGGCCGCGTACCGCACCCACTCCGCCCGGTCCCTGCTCAGCCGCTCGACGAGCTCCGGCGTCGCAGCGGGATCGCGCAGGGCCAGCGCGCGGGCCCTCGGGTCCGGCGCGTCCGCGAACCGCGCCGCGAGCCCCGCCGCGGGGAACCCCGGCCGGGACGTCAGGGAGCCGGCGGCCCGGTGGGCGCCGTCCAGGTACAGAGCGAGCAGCAGCTCCGGCGGCGCCAGCGGGTGACGCTCGGCGAGCAGCAGCCGTACGGCGAAGTCCGCGTCCCCGGCCAGCCGCTCCACGCAGTCCTCGGGCAGCCCCGGGCACACCGCGGCGCTGCGCCGCAGCCAGGTGTGCGCGGAGCCGGCGCAGCGGCGGAGGACCTCCGGGTCCTCGCGCGCGTCCCACACCCACCTCAGGGTGTCGAGCCGGTCCTCGCTGTCGACCTTCCAGTCGATCGAGGCCCTTTCCTCCTCCGACAGTTCGGGGCGGGCGGAGACCGCGAGCCGCACGGCGGGGTCCTCGTGCCCGGCGAGACCGGCCGCGAGGTCCGGGGGGAGCGTGGGGTTGCGTGCGAGCCGGTCGAGCCACGCGCCCTCGGCGAGGAGCCTTTCGGCGAGGGCGCGTCCGAGCCGGCCCCGCTCCAGCACGTCGCCGAGGCGCCAGTCGTCCGCGAACGTCCCGACGAGTTCGGCCGTGCGCTCCTCGTCCTCGTGCATGACCTGCAGGGAGGCGGCCGTGCGCACCGCCGGGTCCCCGTCGTCGAGGAGCGCGGCGCGCACGTCGTCGGAGAGCGCGTCCCAGGCGCGCCGGCAGGCGGCGAGCCGGAAATGCGGGTCCTCGTGCACGGCGAGCGGCACGAGGACGTGCGTCGGCACGCCGGCCGAGTTCACCGCCTCGTACCGGACCACGTCGCGCTCGTGGTGCAGCAGCCGCTCGTACGCCTCGTCGGGCAGGGGCGGTACCGGGGTCCCGTACGGCGTCGGGCCGATGGCGACCGCGATGGCGTCGGAGGCCGGGCCGTCGAGGAGACGGGCGCGCAGCTCGGGGGAGGCGGTGGCGCTCTCGGCGAGCAGGAGCCGCACGCGCCGTTCGGGGTGGTGGAGCAGGGCCTCGGCCACGCTGTCGGGCAGGGAAGGACGCGAGGTGAGCCGCCGCGCGATCCAGTTGTCGCCGTCGTACAGTGCGAGGAGCCGCAGCAGTACGTCGGCCGGAGCCGCCGGATTGCTCGCCAGCCCGTCCACCGCGTGATGTGCCGCCATGAGTTCCCCCGTTCACCGTTCCCCGTGCGTTCCGCAGGAGCTTACGTCCGCGCGAGGGGACGCGTGCCCTCCGGTGTGCCCCCTAGTACGGACCGCCCCGGAACAGCAGGCTGCCGTGGTGGCGCGGGCGGTCGCCCCGTTCGTGGGCCGCGTCCGAGCGGTCGGCGGGGGTCGTCCGGCCGGCGAGGGTGCGCAGCGCCGCCAGGCCCGCCAGGACCTCCTCCCGGCGGTTCGCGGACTTCATCCAAGCGGGCAGGCGGGCGAACATCGACATCGTGGGGGAGGCGTGGCGCACGCGGTGCCGCGCCCGGACGTACGCGGCGAGCGCGTCGACGTGCTCGTCGGCGTAGGCCCAGAGGATCCGCCCCGCGCAGCGGGTCTGGAGCCAGAGCGGACGGCGGAAGAAGGGGTCCTCGGTGCCGCCGAGCACCGCGCCGACCAGGGCGTGGCCCCGCTGCGGGGCGGTCCACTCGGCGACCGCGCCGCAGCCGCCGCAGGTGAGGCGGCGGGGCTCGAACAGCGGATGCCGGTGTCGCGACTCCGGGAGTCCGGGCCGGGGTGTGACCAGTGCCCGGCCGCCGCACCTCGGGCAGACGACGAGCATCCGCCCGGCGAACGCGGCGAGCCAGACGCCGCGGTCGTGGTGACGGAGCGGTCCTGGGCGTGCCGGCCCGGGCGGGGACGCGGGTGTGGGCTCGGCGCTCATGGGGGACACCTTGTCAGGCCGTACGCCGGTGGGCGACCGAATAGGGGGCGCCGGGCCCGTGGCCCCCGGCACCCGTCGATCACCCTCGTTGCATAAAAGTTCGGCGGCACGTATAGTCATGCCATTCATGAGGAGGGTTTCGATGACGGTACGAGTAGCAGTGGCGGGTGCGAGCGGATACGCGGGCGGAGAGCTCCTGCGTCTCCTCCTCACCCACCCCCACGTGGAGATCGGGACACTGACCGGGCACTCCAACGCCGGCCAGCGACTCGGGGCCCTCCAGCCCCACCTGCTCCCGCTCGCCCACCGCGTCCTCGCGCCCACCGCGCCCGAAGAGCTCGCGGGACACGACGTCGTCTTCCTCGCCCTGCCGCACGGCCAGTCCGCGGCCGTCGCCGAGCAGCTCGGGCCCGACGTCCTCGTCGTCGACATGGGCGCCGACTTCCGTCTCAAGGACCCGGCCGACTGGGAGACGTACTACGGCTCCGCGCACGCCGGGACCTGGCCCTACGGCCTCCCCGAACTGCCGGGTGCCCGCGCCGCCCTCGAAGGGTCCAAGCGCGTCGCGGTGCCGGGCTGCTACCCGACGGCCGTCTCGCTCGCCCTCTTCCCGGCGTACGCGGAAGGCCTCGCCGAGCCCGAGGCCGTGATCGTCGCCGCCTCCGGGACCTCCGGCGCGGGCAAGGCCGCCAAGCCGCACCTGCTCGGCAGCGAGGTCATGGGCAACATGTCCCCGTACGGCGTCGGCGGCGGCCACCGCCACACGCCCGAGATGATCCAGAACCTCAGCGGCCCCGCGGGGGAGCGCGTCACCGTCTCCTTCACGCCGACCCTGGCGCCGATGCCCCGCGGCATCCTCGCCACCTGCACCGCCACCGCGAAGCCCGGCGTCACCGCCGAGACCGTGCGGGCGGCGTACGAGAAGGCCTACGCGGACGAGCCCTTCGTCCACCTGCTCCCCGAGGGGCAGTGGCCGGCCACGTCGTCCGTCTACGGTTCCAACGCCGTTCAGGTGCAGGTCGCGTACGACGCGAACGCGAACCGGATCATCGCCATCAGCGCCATCGACAACCTCACCAAGGGCACGGCAGGCGGCGCGGTGCAGAGCATGAACATCGCACTCGGACTCCCCGAGACCACTGGACTTTCCACGATTGGAGTCGCTCCGTGAGCGTCACCGCAGCGCAGGGATTCACGGCGGCGGGCATCGCCGCCGGGATCAAGCAGAACGGCAACCCGGACCTGGCCCTCGTGGTCAACACCGGGCCCCGCCGCGCCGCCGCGGGAGTCTTCACCTCCAACCGCGTCAAGGCCGCGCCCGTCCTCTGGTCCCAGCAGGTCCTCGCCGACGGCGAGCTGACGGCCGTCGTCCTCAACTCCGGCGGCGCCAACGCCTGCACCGGTCCGCAGGGCTTCCAGGACACCCACGCCACCGCCGAGAAGGTCGCGGAGGTGCTGGGGATCGGCGCCGGCGAGGTCGCCGTCGCCTCCACCGGCCTCATCGGCGTCCTGCTCCCCATGGACAAGCTGCTCCCCGGCGTCGAGACGGCCGCCGGCGAGCTCTCCGCGCACGGCGGCGAGAAGGCCGCCATCGCCATCAAGACCACCGACACCGTCCACAAGACCTCCGTCGTGACGAAGGACGGCTGGACGGTCGGCGGCATGGCCAAGGGCGCGGGCATGCTCGCCCCGGGCCTCGCCACCATGCTCGTCGTCCTCACCACCGACGCCGACGTCGACGCCAAGGGCCTCGACTCCGCCCTGCGGACCGCCACCCGGCTCACCTTCGACCGGGTCGACTCCGACGGCTGCATGTCCACCAACGACACCGTCCTGCTCCTCGCCTCCGGCGCCGCCGGCGTCACGCCCGGCCAGGATGAGTTCGCCGAGGCCGTCCGGACCGTCTGCGACGACCTCGCCCGCCAGCTCATCGGCGACGCCGAGGGCGCCAGCAAGGACATCCGCATCGAGGTGATCAACGCCGCGACCGAGGACGACGCCGTCGAGGTGGGCCGCTCCATCGCCCGCAACAACCTCCTCAAGTGCGCCATCCACGGCGAGGACCCCAACTGGGGCCGGGTGCTCTCCGCCATCGGCACCACCCGGGCGGCCTTCGAGCCCGACCGGCTCAACGTCGCCATCAACGGCGTCTGGGTCTGCAAGAACGGCTGCGTCGGCGAGGACCGCGACCTGGTCGACATGCGCTACCGCGAGGTCACCGTCACCGCCGACCTCGCCGCCGGCGAGGAGTCCGCCGTCATCTGGGCGAACGACCTCACCGCCGACTACGTCCACGAGAACAGCGCGTACTCGTCATGAGCAACACCGCGCGGAAACACACCGCCCTCCCGAAGGCGCAGACCCTCATCGAAGCCCTGCCCTGGCTCACCCGCCACCACGGCAAGACCGTCGTCGTCAAGTTCGGCGGCAACGCCATGATCGACGAGGACCTCAAGTCCGCCTTCGCCCAGGACATCGTCTTCCTGCACCACGCCGGCCTCAAGCCGGTCGTGGTGCACGGCGGCGGCCCCCAGATCAACGCCGCCCTCGACCAGGCGGGCCTGGTCAGCGAGTTCAAGGCGGGTCTGCGGGTCACCACCCCCGAGGCGATGGACGTCGTCCGCATGGTGCTCGCCGGCCAGGTCCAGCGCGAGCTCGTCGGCCTGCTCAACCAGCACGGCCCGCTCGCCGTCGGTCTCACCGGCGAGGACGCCCACACCATGACCGCCACCAAGCACCAGCCGGTGATAGACGGCGAGACGATCGACATCGGCCGCGTCGGTGAGATCACCGCCATCGACACGGGCGCCATCAAGGCGCTCCTGGAGGACGGCCGGATCCCGGTCATCTCCTCGATCGCCCGCTCCCAGGACGACGGACATGTCTACAACGTCAATGCTGATACGGCGGCTGCGGCACTCGCTGCGGCGCTGGGTGCCGAGACCCTGATGGTCCTGACCGACGTCGAGGGCCTCTACGAGGACTGGCCGAACAGCGACGAGGTCATCAGCAGGCTCACCGCGAGCCAGCTGGAGAAGCTGCTGCCCGACCTCTCCAGCGGCATGGTCCCCAAGATGGAGGGCTGCCTGCACGCCGTACGGAACGGGGTCACCACGGCCCGCGTCATCGACGGCCGGGTCCAGCACTCGATCCTGCTGGAGATCTTCACGGACGAGGGAATCGGCACGATGGTCGTGCCGGACGAGCAGGGGGCGAAATGAGCGGCAACACGGAGCTGACCCAGCGGTGGCAGGGGTCGCTGATGAACAACTACGGCACCCCCCGGCTGCCGCTCGTCCGCGGTGAGGGCGCCAAGGTCTGGGACGCCGACGGCACCGAGTACCTGGACTTCGTCGGCGGCATCGCCGTCAACGCCCTCGGCCACGGGCACCCGGCGGTCGTCGAGGCCGTGTCACGGCAGATCGCCTCCCTCGGCCACGTCTCCAACCTCTTCGTCGCCGAGCCGCCCGTCGCGCTCGCCGAGCGGCTCCTCAGCCACTTCGGCCGCCCCGGCAAGGTCTTCTTCTGCAACTCGGGCGCCGAGGCCAACGAGGCCGCGTTCAAGATCGGCCGGCTCACCGGCCGCTCCCACATGGTCGCCACCGACGGCGGCTTCCACGGCCGGACCATGGGCTCCCTCGCGCTCACCGGCCAGCCCGGCAAGCAGACCCCCTTCCTGCCGCTCCCCGGCGACGTCACCCACGTGCCGTACGGGGACGTGGAGGCGCTGCGGGCCGCGGTCACCGAGGACACCGCCTTCGTCATCATCGAGCCCATCCAGGGCGAGAACGGTGTCGTCGTCCCGCCCGCCGGCTACCTCCGGGCCGCCCGGGAGATCACCCGCGCCACCGGCACCCTGCTCGTCCTCGACGAGGTGCAGACCGGCATCGGCCGCTGCGGCCACTGGTTCGAGCACCAGGCCCACGAGGGCGTCGAGCCGGACGTCGTGACCCTCGCCAAGGGACTGGGCGGCGGGCTCCCGCTGGGCGCGACCGTCGCGTTCGGCGAGGCCGCCGAGCTGTTCGCGCCCGGCCACCACGGCACCACCTTCGGCGGGAACCCGGTCGCCTGCGCCGCCGGACTCGCCGTCCTGGACACCCTCGCCGCCGACGCGGCCCTCGACCACGTGAAGGCGGTCGGGGAGCGGTTGCGCCAGGGCATCGAGGGTCTGGGCCACCCGCTGGTCTCCCACGTCCGTGGTGCGGGCCTCCTGCTGGGTATCGTGCTCACCGGGCCCCTCGCACCCCAGGTGCAGCAGGCGGCCCAGGACGCCGGCCTCCTGGTGAACGCGCCCGCCCCCGACGTCGTACGGATCATGCCTCCGCTGGTCCTCACCGACGCCGAGGCGGACGCCTTCCTCCAGGCGCTGCCGGGCGTCCTGGACGAGGCGAACGGGCAAGGACGAACCGGAGAATGAGACGACGATGACCGACGCGCAGGAGAACGAGCACTGGGGGTCCCCCCAGGCGGAGCCTGGGGGAGGGCCGTCCGTCCCGCAGACCCGCACCGCACGCCACCGCAGGATCGTCGACATCCTCAACCGGCAGCCGGTGCGCTCGCAGAGCCAGCTCGCCAAGCTCCTCGCGGACGACGGGCTGAGCGTCACCCAGGCGACGCTCAGCCGCGACCTCGACGAACTCGGCGCGGTGAAGATCCGCAACACCGGTGGCGAACTCATCTACGCGGTGCCCAGCGAGGGCGGTTTCCGCACCCCGCAGGCGCCGCTGGGCGAGTCCGCCAAGGAGGAGCGCATGCGCCGCCTCTCCGGCGAACTGCTGATCTCCGCCGAGGCCTCCGCCAACCTGGTGGTGCTGCGGACCCCGCCGGGCGCCGCACAGTTCCTCGCGTCGGCCATCGACCAGGCCGAACTCCACGCCATCCTCGGCACCATCGCGGGTGACGACACCCTGCTGCTCATCAGCCGCGACCCGGCAGGCGGCCAGGCACTCGCCGACCACCTGCTGAAGCTGGCCCAGAAGTAGACCCAGAAGTAGACCCGGCCGTCCCGGAAGGACCGCTGGGCCCCTTCCCGCACGGACCCTGATACCGGTCAGCAGCCGCCGACCGGTATCAGGGACACCAGCGCCGTGTGCGGCACCACGCGCAACGCCCTCGCCGAACCCCGCCCGGTCCGGACGGCGATCCCGTGAGGATCCGCGCCGACCAGCTCACCGCACAGTTCCTCGTACGCCGTGGCGACGCGGACCGTGTACGGCGCGGGCTGCGCGGGCGTCGCCGACCAGACCACACACGTCGCGGCCACGACCAGCGCGATCCCGGACAGACAGCACACGGCCGCCCAGCGGAGCCTGAGTCCGACGCGCCGTATCTCCTGCGAGGTCCAGCGCCGCAGGGCCTGGCCTCCGAGCACGATGTCCCGCTCCGGGCGGCCGTGCGACGCCCCGACGGCGAGGAGCGTCCCGCAGACCAGCACGACGAAGGCCGAGAGCACCAGGGCCGCCACCCCGCGGGCGGTGGCATCCGAGAGGCCCGACAGCTGGTCCTGGCCCTTCACCACGGCGAGGACCCCGAGGAGCGCCGTGAGCCCGGTCAGCGCCGTGCGCCAGCCCTCGGCCTGCCGGCGCAGCTCGGGCAGCTGACTGAACTCCAGGTCACGGGCGAGCTCCGCCCAGCGCCGGTCCGAACGGTCCGTCATGACGGCGCCTCTCCCGTCGGCTCCGTCCGCACCCGCCAGCTGGCCCCGCAGCCGACGAAGGCGGCGTCCGACGGCATCGACGGATGGGGGTGCCCGCACTCGCAGAAGTGGACCTCGCCCCCGACGACATCGGGGACGCCCTCCGGCCGCCGGGCGCGGAACGGCCACGGGCCCTTGGTGCCGACCCCCGGCATGCCGTACGCGTACCGCGACACCGTGCGGCCGGAACAGCGCGGGCACACACCGGTGACCGAGACGGTCCGGCCGTCCTCGGCGATCCGCTGCGCGAAGGAGAGCCGCAGCTCCCCGAGAGAGGTCTCCGCGTACGGCAGTTCGGCGTCGTGCGGGGCGGTGGGGGGTTCGGCCATCCCCGTCGCGGCAGGTGTCTCAGCCATCCTCGTCCTCTCCTTCCGGGGCCCCCGGAGCCGGCAGTTCGAGCGCGAAGAGCGACGCGTAGCGCCGCAGGCGCTGCGCCGTCCGCTCCTCGCTCTCGCCCGTGGCGCGCGCCGCGAAGGCGATCTGTTCCGAGCCGACGGGGCCGCGCAGGGCGGGCAGCACGCCATCGCCGCGCGCGGACAGCACGACCAGGTCCTGCCACTCCGGCACGACGTCGGACACGTCCGACAACCGGGGCGCCGGGGACTCCCACGACGGCGCCCGCAGCGCGAGATAGGGCTCGACGCGCCGCCACGCGGTGCCGACGTCCTCGCCCAGGCGCGCGGCGACGCTCACGAGGTCGAGTGCGTGGAGCGGCCGCCCCTCGGGGGAGACGTGGTGCTCCGGGGCGAGCGCGGCCTCGTCCGCCGCCGTCGGCACGTCCTCGGGGAGGGCCTCCACCTCCTCGTCCGTCAGGGCCGGCACCAGCGCGCCGAGCGCGCGCAGGGGTTCGAGGCGACGGAAGGCGTCGCGGGCGCCGAGGCGCAGCGAGCGCGCGTAACGGGCGAGCCGGGCCCCCGTCAGCGGGGTCCACCGGGGCGGCTCGAACCACTCGCCGTCGAAGACACCGTCCTCGTCGACGTCACCGCTGTCGAGAAGAGCGAAGCCCGCCTCCCGTTCGGGCCGCAGTTTCGCGAGGTCGGCGGGGAGCGGGGGAACCGTCAGGCCGACCTTCTCGGCTTCCCGGCGGGCCCTCTTCCACGTGCTGCCCAGCGACGCCTTCAGCATGACGCTCGCCGAGAACAGGACGTCCGCGGTGGGGAGCACCGGATAGTCGGCCCCGACGAACGAGGGGTCCTGTCCCGAGAACAGGCACTGGTCGGCCAGCGAGAGCCCGTCCCAGGCCAGGAGCAGCTCCCGCGCCGGAGGCACGTCGAAGCCGGCCACCGCCAGTTCGTCGACGATCTCGGCGAGCTCCTCCCCGTCCAGGCGGTCGGGGCGCAGGTACGCCAGGTCCCGCAGGGTCAGACCGTCCTCCGGACGGACCCCGGCGCCGTGTGCGAAGGCGAGGACGCGCGAGGGCTCCGTTTCCAGCCAGATCCCCTTCCAGGCCTTTCCCCGGTACCGGCGGTGGTGGCGCCATCCCAGGTGCGCGGCCCAGCGGGCCAGTTCCTTCTCCGCCGCGCGCAGGCCCAGCCCGGCGCGCTCGGCGTGCTCGATCGTGGCCGCCCAGGCGAGTTCGGGGACGCCGTCCTCGTCCTCCCGTACGTAGCCCTCCAGGACCGGGCCGACGTCGTGGGGCACCGCGCACCACCGCTCGACCTCCTCGGCGGAGGGAACCGTCCACCCCAGCCAGGCGAAGCCGGCCATGCGGTCGCGCAGCATGACCGGGTCCGTCCCGAGCAGCCGAGCGGCCCGCGCCACGTCCCAGGGCCACCGCGCGCGGCGCCAGGTGCCCCCGTCCTCGACGTACAGCATGCGCAGGTCGTCGGGGCCGCACACATGGTCCTCGTGGTGGGGAGGGACGGAGGGCACCGGACGGGTGAGGAACGGGGCGTAGCGGCGGCAGCGGTCCGTCAGTTCGCCGAGCGTCCGGTGCGTGGCGGCCGAGGCCCGCACGAGGCCGCCGAGGTCGTCGGGCGCGTGCCGGTACGTGTTCCCCTTCGGTGTCGCCCACGAGCGGGTGGAGTCCTCCCCCAGCAGGCCCTGCGTGATCTCCGCGTCCTCCCGCTCGGGAACCCAGTCGAGGGCGTCGTCGCTCAGGACGGGGGGCGGAGCGAGCCGCGCGTGCGCCACCCGCATCGCCCGGGCGGCGCGCAGGACCGACCCGACCGTGACACCGCGGGCGCGGGCGGCCCCGACGGCCGTGCGCCAGTCCCGCGTCACCGTCGACACGACGGACGCCCAGCCCGGCTCGGGCACGGGGTAACCGGTGAGCGAGGCCGGCGCGGCCTCGTCCCGGGACAGATAGGGCTGGCCGAGGGCCGCCGCCCGCCACGCGCGGGTGTAGGCCCAGCGGTCCTTGTTCCGGTAGGGCGCCGGCTCGCGCTTCAGGACGTGCGCGTCCCAGAGGAACCAGCCGAGCTCGTCGAGAGACGCGTCGGGCCCCCAGACCTCCCTTCGGGCCCAGAGCCCCCGGCCTCGCCAGACCTCCCAGACCTGGCGCGCGGCCGACGGCTGGTGCGTCTCCAGCGACCACAGCCAGTCGAAGGTCAGTCCCCGCCAGCCCGCCAGCGCCTCGGCGCCCTCGCGGTGCACGGAGCGGGCCCAGCGCCGGTCGTAGGACTTCAGCTTCTTGCGGTTGACGCTCAGCTCCCCGGCGAACCTTCCGGACAGGTTGAGCACATAGCCGAACGGCCTCTGGTCGGTGACGATGCCGTCGCAGAGCACCGCGCCCCGGTCGGGCACCCACCACAGCACACCGGGAACGGCCTCCAGCGCTCCGCCGGGCTCCGCGTCCTGCTGGAGGCGTCCCGGAAGCCAGTGGTGGGCGTACCCCGACGCGTCGCGCACCCGCAGGTCGAACTCGCTGACGAGGACGAGCTCGCGGAGGGTCGCCACGCAGGAGAGGGCGGACGCCGTGGACGCGTTCCGCAGGTACAGGCGCACGCGCGTGCCGCCCTCCGGCAGCGCGGACTCGGCGGGAGCGGTCTCCTGGATGCGGAACAGACTGCCGCTGCTGGAGATGTCGACCCGCAGCGCCCGGGGGGCGAGGCTGCCCTCCGGAGTGACCGGACGGGTGACGATCGACATCTCGTCGGCCAGCATGAAGTAGCTGAAGACGCCGATGCCGAAACGGCTGTTGGGGTAGAGGCGCAGCGCGCGGTCGTGACGGAGCCACGCGGCCTGCTCCCGGCGGAAGGAGCGGGTCTGGCCGAAGCGGCGGCCGGCCTGGGTGAAGGTGTTCGTGAGCTGCTCCACGTCCATGCCCACGCCGTTGTCACGGCATTCCACGTAGGGGCCGCGCTCGTCCTCGCCCGCCTCGATGGAGATGCGGCCCTCCCACGCCGTCGGTTCGCAGTTCCGGCCGCTCAGGTACCGCCAGCGCATGGCCCGGTAGCGGCAGGCGTCCATGGCGTTCTGGTACAGCTCGCGCAGGGCCAGCGCCGGCTCGTGGTCGTACAGCCGCTCGCCCATGAGGAGGTCGCGCACCTCGGTCTGGGCCAGGCTGAACCGCAGCAGCGGCACGTCGTAGGCCGCGCCCCGGCCGTTCCCCGCGGGCCGCAGCGAGCGGTCCGTCACCCGCTCCGGCACCCCCTCCAGGAGGGCGGCCCGACCGGGCGGGAGGGCCTGGGCGGACTCCCGCAGCGCGCGGGCGAGTTCGTCCGCCTGCTCGACGGTTCCCGCGAAGGCCGCGTGCGTCGCCGGGTGCGCGCAGGCGACGTCCAGGTGCCACCCGCGGGCGTCACGGTCCCAGGCCGCGCCGCGGGCCGCGTCGACGAGCTCCGACGGGGTCACGGGGTCCGAGACCGCCAGGTGCTCGGCCACCACGTCCGGCAGCGTCCGCACGTCCAGGGAGAGGACTCCGGCCAGCCGCAGCAGCGCCGCGAGTTCCCGCGTGCGGAGCGTCTGGTGGCCCCCGGGCAGCAGGACCCTGTCCGGCTTGTCCATGGTCCCCGCGTCCTCGGGCGCGCCGAGGGAGATGCCCGCGGCCACGGTGCACAGGGCCCGCGCCAGGATGCCCACCCGGTCGCCGCCGGAGGTTCCCGTCATGAGCGCGGCCGCCAGTTGCCGGGCCTCCGTGTCGGGTACGGGTACCTCGTCCGTCTCGAAGAGCTCCGCGATCCAGCGGTGCACCAGCCACAGCGCGATGTCGTCGGCGTCCTGACGCCGGTCGTCCAGCCAGGCCGCGGCCAGCTTCCGCCGGATGTGGGGATGGTGCTCGGTGACCTGCTCGTAGTGCCGACGGCCCCCGTCGCCGTCGTCCCGGCGGCGCGTCAGGTGCGGCCGGACGTCGTGGGCCCGGCTGAGCCGGCGCGCCCAGGCGGCCTCGTGGAGGAAGGGCGCGGCCACCAGGGCCGCGGCCTCGACCTCGGACAGCTCCGCCGAGGCGGGCAGGAGACCGGGCAGCCGGTGGAGGAGACGTACGGGATAGGAGTCGTCGGCCCACGGGTCGGGCATCCGCTCCCAGGCGTGGTGGGCCACCGCCGCGCAGGATTCGGCGAGGGCCTCCAGCCGGTCCCGGAGCTTCCCGGTCCGTTCCGGGTCGCCGCCGGCGACCCGGGCCCACACCTCGCTGTCGCGGGCGGCCTCCCGCCAGGTGTCCAGGAGCGGCCGGCCCTCGCAGATCACGCCGGCGCGGGCCTCGGCCTCCAGCTCGGAGCCGTAGCGCACCTGTGGCTCCTGGCGCTCCCCGCGGTGCCGGTGGGCCAGGCGCAGGGTCTGCCGCTTCGTCGCCTCGTACACCTCTTCCGCCGTCCGGGCCCGGCTCATGGGGCCGAGCGCCTCGGCGAGCGCGAGGCTGAAGAAGCTGCCCTCCCGGGTGCAGCCGGCGCGCTGACCCGCGGCGCACGAGGTCATCAGCACGAACCGGCCGGTCGGATGGCCCCGGAGGATGCGGCTGCCGAACAGCGGCTGCGCGGTCCCGGGGTCGCTGCGGCAGGCGTCGATCGACCAGAGCACCGTCCGGGCCGCGCAGGCGGACAGGGAGGGGCTGATGTCGGCGGGCAGGAGCGTGTCGACGTACGGCCCGAGCCACGTGTCGTCCTGCGGGGCCCGGGCGTCGAAGGGGACCAGGTAGTCCGTGTCGCCGATCCGGACGCCGTGACCGGAGAAGTGGATGAGGAGGGTGCCGTCCGGCGGAACGTCACGGGACACCTCGTGGATCTTCGTGCCGATGTCCGCGCGCGTCGCGTTCCACAGGGACACCACGTCGTACCCCGAGGCGCGCAGCGCGGCCTCCAGCTCCCGACGGTCGGCCGCGACCGTCTCCCCGAGGTCCTCGAACCGGTGCGCGGCCTCCGGTGTGCTCGCCACGGCGATCAACAGCGCGGTGCGGTCCCCTGCCATTTCCGTCCCCCCTCACAGCGGAGATCCATAGTGGCATCCGGGTCTGACAGCGGGAGTTCGCGCGCTCGACGGAGGAGGTCGACGGGGGAGGTCGACGGGGGAGGCCGACGGAGAGCCGCTGTGGGAGGCCGACGCCGGCGGCGGTTCAGTACCGCGTGATCGCCGTCGGACCGCCGCGCGTTCCGACGGCGATGTGGGGTCGGCGGGCGGGGTCCGCCCAGGCGAGGACCGCGCGCATCGCGTCGAGGGGCACGGACACGCAACCGGCGGTCGCCCCACGCCCGTTGACGTGCAGGAAGATCCCGGCTCCGCGGCCGCGCACCGGGCGGTCGTAGTTGAAGCCGATGACGAGGGCGTACGCGTACTGCGTGGCGTACGAGGCGAGGTGCTCGGCCTCCGTGGCCCGGCAGTCCCGGGGGAGTCCCTCGACCCAGCGGTTGTACGCGCGCGAGGCGTTGTCCTGGCACCACCAGGAACGCTCGGTGACCCGGAGGTACGGGAAGCGGGTCCCGGCCGGCCGGGACCGCCCCCCGAACGCGTACGGCAGGCGGTGGAGGCCGGTCGGCGTGGTGTCGGTGCCCTGGCGCCGCGAGGAGCCCTCGGCGAGCCCGTTCGCCCCGAAGCGGGCGGCGGCGGACCCCGCCACGACCCAGCGCCCGCCGCGCCGGTCCCACCAGGTCAGCGTGCCCGTGGTGGAGTCCGCGGCGGACGCCTCGGCGGTGATCAGCTGGGAACCCCCGCCGGTGTCGGCCATCCGCTCGGGCAGCGGTACGGGGACGGGCGCGGGCGCGGTGCCCAGGGAGAGCAGGGCGGCGCCGAGGACGAGCAGGGTTCGCATGGCCGCGAGGCTAGGTCCGTACGGCGGTCCGCGCCCGTCGTGCGGGGCTATTCGGCGGGCAGCGCGGGCAGCGGGAGCGGCAGCGCGGGCAGCCCGTCGAGGCTGCTCGCGATGTGCTCCTTCCGCTCGCAGTACGCGTTGAACTCGTCGTCCGTCTTCCGGTTGAAGTACTCGGCGTGCAGCGCCCGGTCCTCCCGGTACTCCATCAGCGGCACGGCGAAGCCGCACGCGTCGCTGACCCTGCGCGCGTGGACGAGGACGATGGCCCGTGCGCTGCCCTGCCCCTCGACGGCCTCGGCGGGGAAGCGGGCGAACAGCTCGCGCCACCGCGGATCGTCCCGCAGCACGGCCTCGCCGGTCCCGTGCACCCGTACGACGGTCGGCGGCCCGGAGAACGCGGTCCACATGAGTGTGATCCGGCCGTTCCCCGGCTCTCGGAGATGGGCGATCGTCTCGGCGCTGCTGCCGCCGAAGTCGACGTAGGCGAGGGTCAGTTCGTCGAGGACCACGAGCGTGCCCCGGCGGCCCTTGGGGGAGAGGTTGACGTGACCGTCGCCGCTGAGGGGAGCGGTGGCGGTGAAGAACACCGGCTGCTCCTCGATGAAGGCGCGCAGCCGCCCGTCGATGTGTTCATATGTTTTGCCCATGCCAGGCATTCTGCCTACTCCCCGCCCCTCGGGGGACCCTCCGTCTCACGCCCTGGGCGCCGAACGGCGGCGCCACCCGCGCACGAGGCCGAGCACCCGGATCGCCCCCGCGCGCACACCCGGGACGGCCGCTTCCCCGCGCCCGGCCGCCTCCTCGTGCCCGGCTGCTTCCCCGTGCCCGGCCGCGTCCCCCCGCAGGGCCGCCTCCTCGTGCCCCGCCGGCTCCCGGTCCGGCCCGGTGCGGACGAGGGCGCCGTCCGGCAGGTGGTCGGCCCAGGGGGCCAGCGTCCTCGCGGCTTCGCGCGCGACCCGTGGCGCGGCGTCGTCCAGCAGCGGGCGGAGGCGCGCGAAGCCGGCCGCGTCGAACCGCACGGCGTCGAGCGCGCGCAGCCCGGCGACGGCGCCCGCCCGGACCCCGGGCCGCTCGTGGCCGGTGAGCCTCCAGAGCACCGCGCCGTCCGTGGCCCGGTCGCCGCACTCGGCGAGGCCGAGCGGGGCGTGCGCAGGGACCGCGTCCCCGGCCGCGCAGGCGGCCCGATAGAGAGGCAGGGGGTCCGTGCCCGCCTGGCGCAGGACCCAACGCGCGCAGGCGCGCACCAGCCGGGAGCGGTCGTACAGGAACGGCTCGGCGTCGCCGGCCCGGTCCGTCCCGCGGAGCGCCGTGACGCCCGCCGACCGGACCCGGCCGAGCCGGGAGCCGAGCAAGGGGTCGAGGACGGCCGCGTCGGCGGGCCGGCCCGCCGCGGCGATCGCCGCGGCGGCGCAGAGGTCACGGACGACCACGTCGGGGCCGGTGGCGGCGATCGCCGCGAGCCGGGCGGGGGCGAGGAGGCCGCGCTCGACGGCGATCCGGTGGGCGAGCCGCCGGACGGCCCTGTCCTCGCTGTCGAGCAGGGCGAGGGTCCTGGCCTCGGGCCCTTCCCTGAGGGCGGCGGTCAGCAGTTCCGCCGCGGCGGCCCCGCGCAGCCGGTCCGCGGTGCGCAGGGCCACCGCCACGAGGCGGTCCAGGGTCTCGGGCGCGAGGTCCGGCAGTTCCGCGCGCAGTACGGCGCGGGCTCGTTCCCGTACCGGTTCCGCCCAGTCGGAACACCGGACGACGGCCAGGGGGAGCAGTGCGGGGGAGCGGCTCACGTGGTGCAGCGCCGCCTCCCTGATCCGGCCGTCGGGCCCGCACAGGGCGACGGCCAGCTCGGACGCGGTGGGGCCGCGGTCCGCGGCGGCGGGGAACCGGTTGGCGGCGGGCGCGACGCCGTCGCCGTGCCGGAGGGCGCCCCGGATCCGGTGGTCGAGGTCGATCCACGCGCCCGCGTCGGAGCCCTTGAGGGCCTGGGCGAGCCGCTCGGCGAGGTCGTCGAAGGGGGTGCTCGGCATGGCGTGGAGCCTAGATCCGGGGCCGGGCGGGTGTCGCCGGATATAAGGGGACGACCCCAGAGGCGCATTGACAAAACATACGGAGGATTGCATAGTTATGCCAGCGGTACACCCCACCCTTCCGAGGAGCAGTAGCTGTGAGCAGCAACAACGGTGACGTCCGGCTCTGGGGCGGACGGTTCGCCGACGGCCCCGCCGAGGCCCTGGCGAAGCTCTCCGCTTCGGTCCACTTCGACTGGCGCCTCGCGCCGTACGACATCGCGGGTTCCCGTGCCCACGCGCGCGTGCTGCACAAGGCCGGCCTGCTCACCGAGGACGAGCTGACCCGCATGCTCGGCGGTCTCGACCGGCTGGAGGCGGACGTCGCCGACGGTTCCTTCGTCGGAACCATCGCCGACGAGGACGTCCACACCGCCCTGGAGCGGGGCCTCCTGGAGCGCCTCGGCCCGGACCTCGGCGGCAAGCTGCGCGCGGGGCGGTCCCGGAACGACCAGGTCGCGACCCTCTTCCGGATGTACCTGCGTGACCACGCCCGGATCATCGGCGGCCTCGTCGCCGACCTCCAGGACGCCCTCGTCGGCCTCGCCGAGGCCCACCCGGACGTCGCGATGCCCGGCCGCACGCACCTCCAGCACGCCCAGCCGGTGCTCTTCGCCCACCACGTCCTCGCCCACGCCCAGTCCCTCTCCCGGGACGCCGAGCGGCTGCGGCAGTGGGACACCCGGACCGCGGTCTCCCCGTACGGCTCCGGCGCCCTCGCGGGCTCGTCCCTCGGGCTCGACCCGGAGGCGGTCGCCAAGGACCTCGGCTTCGAGCGGGGCTCGGCGGGCAACTCGATCGACGGCACGGCCTCCCGTGACTTCGTCGCGGAGTTCGCCTTCATCACGGCGATGATCGGCGTCAACCTCTCGCGGATCGCCGAGGAGATCATCATCTGGAACACGAAGGAGTTCTCCTTCGTGACGCTGCACGACGCCTTCTCCACCGGCTCGTCGATCATGCCGCAGAAGAAGAACCCCGACATCGCCGAGCTGGCGCGCGGCAAGTCCGGCCGGCTCATCGGCAACCTCTCCGGTCTGATGGCCACCCTGAAGGCGCTCCCGCTCGCGTACAACCGGGACCTCCAGGAGGACAAGGAGCCGGTCTTCGACTCCTGCGACCAGCTGGAGGTCCTGCTGCCCGCCTTCACCGGCATGATGGCGACGCTCACGGTCCACCGGGAGCGCATGGAGGAGCTGGCCCCGGCCGGCTTCTCGCTCGCCACGGACATCGCCGAATGGCTGGTCAAGCAGGGCGTGCCGTTCCGGGTGGCGCACGAGGTGGCCGGCGAGTGCGTGAAGGTCGCGGAGTCGGAGGGCAAGGAGCTGGACGAGCTCACGGACGAGCAGTTCGCCAAGATCTCCGAGCACCTCACCCCCGAGGTCCGTACCGTCCTCAACGTCCCCGGCGCGCTCGCCTCCCGCAACGGCCGCGGCGGCACCGCCCCCTCGGCGGTCGCCACCCAGCTGATCGAGGTCAAGGCGGACCTGGTCATCCAGCACGCCTGGGCTGAGGCCAAGAAGTAGCACCCGTCACGTCACAGCGCCGCCGCCCACTCCGCGAGCGCGTCGAAATCAGGCCGGATCAGTCCGATCCGGGGGTCGACGCGCAGGAGCAGGGCGGCGGCGAGGTGTTTCTGCTCCAGGTACGCGCGGTCGATGAACGGTAGCCGGGGCAGCCGCGGCCGGGGCCCGATCCAGCCGTTCGAAACTATTGAATGAGACATTGATGTCTCATTCGGTGTATAGTCGTCTCATGTCAGTCGACCGCACCCAGGTGCTCCATGCCGCCGCCGCCCTGCTCACCCGCAAGGCGACCGCCACCATGGACGAGGTCGCGCGGGCCGCCGGAATCGGGCGCGCCACGCTGCACCGCCACTTCGCCGGGCGGGACGCCCTGGTGCGTGCGCTCGAAGAGCTCGGGATCCAGGAGCTGGAGGCGGCCCACGACCGGGCCCGCACCGGCGAGGGCCCCGCCGACGAGGCCGTGCGACGGCTCGTCGCCGAGGTCGAGGACGTCGCCCCGCTGCTCTCGTTCCTCGTCACCGAGAACCAGCTCTTCGAGGGCGACCAGCAGAACGACGGCTGGGAACGCCTCGACGCCCGCGTCTCCGCGCTCTTCCGGCGCGGCCAGGAAGAGGGCGTCTTCCGCATCGACCTGACCCCCGCCTGGCTCACCGAGGCCTTCTACGGGCTCATCGGTTCCGGCGCCTGGGCCGTGCAGGACGGCCGGGTCGCCGCCAAGGACTTCCACTACATGATCGTCGAGCTGTTGCTCGGCGGAGCACGCAGGAGCGTGGAGAAGTGATCACCGACACGATCAAGACGGAGAGTCATACCGAGGGCGTGCACCGCCCCGGCCGGTGGCTCGCCCTCTCCGTGCTCGTCCTGGCCGTCCTCCTCGTGGCGGTCGACGCCACGGTGCTGGGCCTCGCCACCCCCTTCCTCTCCGAGGACCTCAAGCCCTCCGGCACCCAGCTGCTCTGGATCGGCGACGTCTACTCCTTCGTCATCGCCGGACTCCTGGTCTCCATGGGCAGCCTCGGTGACCGCATCGGCCGCAAGAAGCTGCTGCTGATCGGCGCCACCGCCTTCGGCGCCCTCTCGGTCCTGAACGCCTACGCGACCAGCCCCGAGATGATGATCGTCGCCCGCGCCCTGCTCGGCGTCGCCGGCGCGACCCTGATGCCGTCGACCCTGGCGCTCATCCGGAACCTCTTCCACGACCCCCGCGAGCGCAGCCTCGCCATCGGCATCTGGGGCGCCATGGCCTCGGCCGGCGCCGCCGTCGGCCCGGTCGTCGGAGGGTTCCTCCTGGAGCACTTCTGGTGGGGCTCGGTCTTCCTCATCAACCTGCCCGTCATGGCCGTCCTGGTCCTCGTCGGCGTGAAGCTGATCCCCGAGTCGAAGAACCCGAACCGCGGCCCCTGGGACCTGCCCAGCGTGGGCCTCTCCCTCGTCGGCGTCATCGGAATCGTGTACGCCGTCAAGGAGCTGGCCTCGCACGGCCTCGCGCTCGACGCCGGCGTCGCCGCCCTCGTCGGTGTGGCCGGCCTGACCTGGTTCGTCCGCAGGCAGCTGACCCTGCCGGCGCCGCTGCTCGACATGCGGCTCTTCCGCCACCGCGGCTTCTCCGGAGCCGTCCTCGCCGACCTGCTGACCATCCTCGGCCTCTCCGGCCTGGTGTTCTTCCTGTCCCAGTTCTTCCAGCTGGTCCAGGGCCGCCAGCCCCTGGAGGCCGGACTCGCCGAACTCCCCGCCGCGATCGGCGCGGTGACGGCCGGTCTGATCGCCGGTGTCGCGGCCCGCCGCTTCTCCGTACGGTCCGTGGTGTCCGCCGGACTCGCGGGGGTCGGACTCTCCCTGGCCGTCCTGACGACGCTCGACCAGCACACCGGGTACCCGCTGCTGGGCGCGGCCCTGCTGGTCGTCGGCGTGGGCGCGGGCTTCGCCTTCACCGTGACCGCCGACGTGATCCTCTCCAGCGTCCCGAAGGAGCAGGCCGGTTCGGCCTCCGCGGTCTCCGAGACCGCGTACGAACTCGGCGCCGCGCTCGGCATCGCCGTCCTCGGCTCCATCGTGACCGGAATCTACCAGGGCTTCGTCACCCCGGCCGGGGTCCCCTCGGACATCGCCTCGGCCGCCCACGAGTCCCTCGGCGGCGCCGTCGAGGCCTCCGCGGGCCTCGACCCCGCGACGGCGACCGCCCTGGTGTCCTCCGCCCAGGAGGCCTTCGTCGACGGCCTGCGGATCGCGGCCGGAGTCGGTGCGGCCGTCCTCCTGGCGACCGCTTTCGCGGCCTGGTTCCTGTTGAAGGGCCAGAAGCTGGAGGAGGGCGTCGAGCACTGACGCGCCCCCGCACAGGGAAGTGCCCCGTACGGCCGACGGCCGTACCCGGACGTCCAGGGCGAGCGCGACCGCGCTCCCGGCGGACGCGAGCCCGCCGGCGTACGCGATCCATCCGAGGGCGGTCCCGGGCGCGGGCGCC
>NZ_JBEOST010000009.1:0-342200 GCF_040303145.1 Streptomyces sp. NPDC096079 | reverse complement strand
GCGGCTCGCCGAACGCGCCGGTGCCGTCGCCCTCGAGCACCACGACCTGGCTCGACTCGGAGCCGGCGGCGACCAGGTCGACGTGCCCGTCCCGTACGGGCGGGGGCGCCGCCGCCCGCGGCCCCGCTACGCCTCCGGCCGCCGGTCCACGACCACCTCGCCGCCGACCACGACCGTCTCCGCCACCGTGCCCGGGATCTCCTCGGGCGCGACCCGCAGGATGTCGCGGGAGAGGACGACGAAGTCGGCCAGCTTGCCCACCGTCAGGGAGCCGCGCTCGTGCTCCAGGAAGTTCGCGTGGGCAGAGCCCATGGTGTAGCCCTCCACGGCGGTGGCGACGTCGATCGTCTCGCCCGCGGTCCAGGCCTCCCCGCCGCCGGGCGGGCGGCGGGTGACGGCGGCGTGGATGCCGACCATGGGGTCCATCTCGGCGACGTTCCAGTCGCTGGAGAGGGCGAGGACCGCGCCGGCCGCGTGCAGGCTGCGCAGCGGCCAGGCCTTGTGCCAGCGCTCGGGGCCGACGTTCTCGGCCCAGTCCTGGCCGGGCCCGGCGATGTCGGGGGCGGCGTGCCGGGGCTGCATGCAGGCGACGACGCCGAGCTCGGCGAAGCGCGGGGTGTCGGCCGGGTCGAGGCACTCGACGTGGACGACCTGGTGCCGGGCGTCGCGCGGGCCGTTGACGGCGCGGGCCCGCTCGACGGCGTCGAGGACGGTGCGGATGCCCCGGTCGCCGGTGGCGTGGACGAAGCACTGGAAGCCGCGGGCGTCGAGCCGGGTGAGCAGCTCGGCGAACTCCTCGGGCGGGTAGAAGGTGTCGCCGCGGTGGTGGGAGCAGCCGGCGTACGGCTCCAGGAGGGCGGCGGTCCGGGGCTCGACGACGTCGTCGATGTACAGCTTGAGCGGGCCGACCCGCAGCCGGTCGTCGGCGTACGCGTCGGCCGCCGTCTCGAAGGCGTCGAGGTCCGCCTCGGTGGTGCCGCGCGGGTGGAAGAGCGCGGCGACGATCCGGGAGCGCAGCCGGCCCTCGGTGCGGGCCCGCTCGAACAGGGCGAGGTCGTCCAGGGAGTTCTGCGGTTCGACGACGGTGGTGATGCCGAAGCCGATGGCGTCGTCGAGGCTCTTGGCGAGCCGTCCGTACTGCCGGTCGGGCGAAGCCCAGGGCAGGCCGAGTTCGCGCAGGGCGCGGTGGCCGTCGCGGGAGAGGCCCTTGATCGCGAAGTCCTTGACGAAGCCGGTGGGCTCGCCGGTGGCGGGATCGGTGACGGCCCGTCCGAAGGGCAGCTCGGTGTGGTCGCGGTCGACGCCGAGCTTCCGCAGGGCCGCGGTGTTGAGCCACGCGGTGTGGACGTCGTAGCTGAGGACGAGGGCGGGGGTGTCCCCGGTGGCCGGGTCGAGGTCGGCGGCGGTGGGCATCCGGCCGTCGGGGATCGCGGAGTAGTCGAAGGCCTCGGCCTCGATCCAGCCGGCCTCCGGGTGGGCCTCGTGCCAGCTGCGGACGCGCGCGTGGATCTCGTCGAGGGTGCGGGCCCCGGCGAGCTGGACGCAGGCGTCGTCGGAGCCGAGGCGGACGTGGTTGTGGGCGTCGACGAAGCCGGGCAGGACGAGCCGTCCGCCGGCGTCGAGGATCCGGGTGTCGGGGCCCGTCCAGTCGGCCGCCTCGGCGTCGGGGCCGATCCAGACGATGCGGCCGGCGACGACGGCGAGGGCCTGTGCCTCCGGGAGGTCCGGGTCGACGGTGTGGATGCGGGCCCGGGTGAGGACGAGGTCGGCGGGGGTGGTGCGGTTCATGGGGCGGGGCTCCGGAGTCGTTCGGGGAGGGGTTACGGGACGGGGGTGACGCGCCCGCGGGCGAGGAGCACGTACACCAGGGCGGAGACGAGGGCGCCGAGGAGCGTGAGGTCCGCGCCGCCGAGCGGGGCCACGAGGGGGCCGGTCCACAGCTCGGAGTCGCAGGTGAGCGCGGAGAAGAGGAGGCCGGCGAGGAGCGCGGTCAGGCCGGCGGGGTGCCAGCCCGAGCGGTACCAGTAGGGGCCGCCGGTGTCCGCGTGGAGTCCGGCGGAGTCGTAGGTGCAGCGGCGGAGCACCATGTCGGCGAGGAAGACGCCGCCCCAGGGCGCGAAGACGATGATCAGGAGGGAGAGGAAGGAGAGGAGGGACGTGGTGAAGTCGGTGAGGAAGAGGGCGCCGAGCGAGCCGACGGCGGTGACGCCCGCGCTGATGACGATGGCGCGTGCCCGGGTCCAGGGAATGCCGAGGACCTGGAGGTTCAGGCTCGACGAGTAGAGCGTGATGATCGAGTTGGTGACGGAGCCGCCGAGGACCAGGGCGAGGAAGAGCGGCTGGAACCAGCCGGGGAGCAGGCTCTCGGTGCCCGCGACGGCGTCGGTCATGTCGGCCTGGGTCGCGGCGGCCACGCCGGCGACGCCGAGGGCCACGGAGGAGACGAAGCCGCCGAGCGCGCCGCTCCAGGTGACGGCCTTGAGGCTGGTGGTGCGCGGCAGGTAGCGGGTGTAGTCGGCGGGCATGGGGAGGTACGAGAAGGGGCCGGCCAGCATGACGACGAAGGCGAGGCTCCAGCCGGAGGCGCCGGGCGCGGCGGCCGGGGCGGAGGTGTCGGCGCCGGGCAGGACGAGGACGAGCAGTGCGGCGAAGCCGACGGCGAGGACGTATGCCATCCAGCGTTCGGCGAACTGGACGGTGGCGTGGCCCCAGAGGGCGACGGCGAAGGTCAGGGCGAGGGTGACGGCGAGCGCGAGGGCGCGGGCGGCGTGTCCGCCGTGCCAGCCGAGGTCGGCGAAGAAGGCTTCGAGGGCGAGGGTGCCCACCACGGTGTTGACGATGGTGTAGCCGATGCTGACGATCCAGTTCAGCAGGCCGGCGGGCCAGTTGCCGCGGCGGCCGAAGGTCGCGCGGGAGATGACGAGGGTGGCGGTGCCGGTGCGCACGCCGCTGAGTCCGGCCGCGCCGATGGCGAGGAAGGAGATCCCGCCGATCACGACGACGGCGGTGGCCTGCCAGAAGGAGAGCCCGAAGGCGACGGCGAGGGCGCCGTTGATGACGTAGGTGAAGGTCAGGTTCGAGCCGAACCAGAGCCAGAAGACGTCCTTGGCCCCGCCGTGGCGTTCGGCGTCGGGGATGGGGTCGATTCCGTGCTCCTCGACCTGGAAGACCTCGTCCGTCGCTGTCCGGCCCGTGGTCACGGGCGCCGTCTCGCGTTCGAGCACATCGCACTCCTGTCGTGGATCGATCTTGAATGCCGTTCTAAGTTTTGGAACGGCATTCAAGATGTGCGATAGATTCAGGCCACGTCAAGACCTTCGGGGGATGCGGTTAAGGTCGGTCCCGGAGACAGCGGAACGGCAGGACGGGGACGGCGGCGGTGACAGGCGCGGCACGACGGCGGGACGGACACGTCACCCAGGAGCGGATGCTGGAGGAGGCCATGGCGGCGATCGCCGAGAACGGCCTCGCCTCCCTGACCATGTCGGCGCTCGCCGAGCGGCTCGGCACCAGCGGCGGCCACATCCTGTACTACTTCGGCAGCAAGGACCTGCTGCTGCTCGCCGCCCTCCGGTGGAGCGAGGCCGCGCTCGCCGAGGAGCGGCGCGCGCTCCTCGCCCGGCGGATCACCGCCGAGCGCAAGCTCGACCTCTTCCTGCGGCTCTACCTCCCGCGCGGCCCGCGCGATCCGCGCTGGACCCTGTGGATCGAGCTCTGGGCCCGCACCCCGGGCAACACGGCGCTCCGCGACGCGCAGGCCGAACTGGACGCGGGCTGGCAGGAGGACCTGGAGGCGCTGCTCACCGCGGGCGCGGCACGCCGGCGTTTCGCCCCGCTGGACGCCGGCGCCCGCGCCTCCGAACTCCTCGCCCTGCTGGACGGGTTGAGCACCCGGGTGGTCCTCGGCGAGGAGACGGGCCGGGATCCCCGGCCCGCCCTGGAGGCGGCGCGCTCGGCGGCGCGCGCCCTGATCCCGGCCTGCTCCCCTACGGACGAAGGAAACTGACGGTAGATCAGCCTCGGTAGGCCTCCAGGAGGCGCAGCCACGCCTCGCTCAGCGTCGGGTACGCGGGGACGGCGTGCCACAGCCGGGCGATCGGAACCTCGCCCGTGACCGCGACGGTCGCCGAGTGCAGGAGCTCCCCGATGCCGGGCCCGACGAACGCCGCGCCGAGGACCACCTCCCGCTCCAGGTCCACGACCATCCGGGCGTGCCCCCGGTACCCCTGGGCGTACAGGCCCGCCCCGGCGACCTGCCTCATGTCCAGGTCCACGGCCCGGGCCCGGTACCCGGCGCGCTCGGCCTCCGCGAGCGTGAGGCCGACGGACGCCGCCTCGGGGTCGCTGAAGACGACCTGCGGCACGGCGGCGTGGTCGGCGGTGGCCGCGTGCGCGCCCCACCGCCCGGTGTCCAGGGAATCGTCGCCGTGCGCGCGGGCGGCGATCGCCGCGCCCGCGATGCGGGCCTGGTACTTGCCCTGGTGGGTCATCAGGGCGCGGTGGTTGACGTCACCGACCGCGTAGAGCCAGTCGGTTCCGGTGACGCGGAGGCTGTCGTCGACGTCGAGCCAGGAGCCCGGTGCCAGACCGACCGTCTCCAGGCCGATGTCCTCGGTGCGCGGCTTCCGGCCGGTCGCGAACAGCACCTCGTCGCCCTCGACGTGCTCGCCGCCCTCCAGGACCACGGTGACGGGACCGGTGCCCCCGTCCCGTACCACCGCGCTCACCGTCACGCCGGTACGGACGTCCGCGCCGCGCGTGGCCAGCGCGGCGGCCACGTGCTCGCCCAGGAACGGCTCCATGCGGGGCAGCAGCCCCCCGCCCCGCACGAGCAGGGTCACCTGGGAGCCGAGGGCCTGCCAGGCGGTGGCCATCTCCACGCCCGCCACTCCCCCGCCGACCACGACGAGCCGCCCGGGCACCCGGTCGGAGCTGGTCGCCTCACGGCTGGTCCAGGGGTGGGCGCCCGGCAACCCCGGCAGCTCCGGCAGCAGGGCGCGGGTGCCGGTGCAGACGGCGACCGCGTGCCGCGCGGTGAGCACATGGCGCTCGCCCTCGCGGCCCGCGACCTCGACGCGGCGCGGGCCGAGGAGCCGGCCGTGCCCGCGGAAGACACGGGCCCCGATCGAGTCCAGCCAGTCGATCTGGCCGTCGTCCTTCCAGTGGCCGACGACCTCGTCCCGGTGGGCGAAGACCTCCATCGCGTCCAGCGGACCGTAGACGGACTCGCGCAGACCGGCGACCCTGCGGGCGTCGGAGCGGGCGATGGCCGGGCGGAGCAGGGCCTTGCTGGGCATGCACGCCCAGTACGAGCACTCCCCGCCGATCAGTTCGCTCTCCACGATCGCCGCGCTCAGGCCGCCCGCCCGCACCCGGTCGACGACGTTCTCGCCGACCGGGCCCGCGCCGATCACCACCACGTCGTACGTGTGCTCGTCTTCCACCGTTCGTGTCATGGTTCCCAGTCTGGTGGCAGCGGTGCGGAATAGCGCGGCTCGATACGCCGTTGTGCCGGGCGAGTCCCCAGGGGACCGTGAGGACACCGCCAGGAGACCCGAAAGGCAGGCAGTATGAGCACCGTAGAGCTCACCAAGGACAACTTCGACGAGATCGTGGGCGGAGGGGACTTCGTCCTGATCGACTTCTGGGCTTCCTGGTGCGGTCCCTGCCGTCAGTTCGGCCCGGTCTTCGAGGCCGCGTCCGAGCGGCACCAGGACCTCGTCTTCGCCAAGGTCGACACCGAGGCGCAGCAGGAGCTGGCGGCGGCGTTCGAGATCCGCTCGATCCCGACCCTGATGATCGTCCGGGACAACGTGGCCGTGTTCGCGCAGCCCGGAGCGCTGCCGGAGGCCGCTCTGGAGGACGTCATCGGGCAGGCGCGGCAGCTGGACATGGACGAGGTCCGCAAGTCCATCGCGGAGGCGCAGGCCAAGTGACCCACCGCGAGGGGGGTACGGGAGAGGCTCCCGTACCCCCCTCGCGTCATGCCCGGACGGTACGGGACGGCCTCACGCGGCGGGAGGACGGCGACGGCCGGGCGGTGGGGGACGGGCGCCCGTGCTTCCCGTCACCCGCCACGCCTCGCCGCGCCCCGTAGCCCGTCCCGCTCAGCGCTCCAGGACCAGCGCCAGGCCCTGGCCGACACCGATGCAGAGCGCCGCGAGGCCCGTGCCGGAGCCCGCCGCGGCGAGCTGGTGCGCCACCGAACCGGCCAGGCGGGCGCCCGAGGCGCCGAGCGGATGACCGATCGCGACCGCTCCACCGCGAGGATTCACGATCTCGGGGTCCAGTTCCGGCCATTCGGCGAGGCAGCCGAGCGACTGGGCCGCGAAGGCCTCGTTGAGCTCGAAGGTCGTCAGGTCCGCGAAGGAGCGCCCGGCCTTCCCGAGGGCGCGGCGGACCGCCTCCACGGGGCCGAGGCCGAAGAGCTGCGGCTCGATCCCGGTGACCGCCGAGGCACGGATCCGGGCGAGCGGTTCGCGTCCGGTCTCGCGCAGCCCCTCCTCGTCGACGAGGAGCAGCGCGGCCGCGCCGTCGTTGAGCGGCGAGGAGTTGCCCGGGGTGACGGTCCCCCCGTCGGGGCGGAACGCGGGCTTGAGCTTGGCGAGGGCCTCCATCGACGTGGTGTCGCGGATGCACTCGTCGCGCGTGAGGTCCACGCCGGGATACGGGACGACCTCGTCGTCGTACAGCCCCTTCGCCCAGGCCTCGGCGGCCTTCCGGTGGCTGGCGAGGGCGAAGGCGTCCTGCTGCTCGCGGGTGATGCCGTGCTTGTCGGCGATCAGCTCGGCGCCCTCGCCGAGCGAGACCGTCCAGTCGGCGGGCATCCTCGGGTTCGTCATGCGCCAGCCGAGGGTGGTGGAGTGGAGCTGCTGGTGCCCGGCGGGGAAGGCCCGTTCGGGCTTCTGCAGCACCCAGGGGGCGCGGGACATGGACTCGACGCCGCCCGCGACGGCCACGGAGGCGTCGCCGAGGGCGATGGCGCGGGCCGCCTGGATGACGGCCTCCAGACCGGAGCCGCAGAGGCGGTTGACGGTGACGCCGGGGACGCTGACGGGCAGCCCGGCGAGGAGCACCGCCATCCGCGCGACGTCACGGTTGTCCTCGCCCGCGCCGTTGGCGTCGCCGAAGTAGACGTCGTCCACGCGCGCGGGGTCGAGTGCGGGCGAGCGGTCGATGAGCGCCCGGACGACGTGGGCCGCGAGGTCGTCGGGGCGCACGGAGGCGAGGGCGCCGCCGAACTTCCCGATCGGGGTGCGGACGGCGTCGACGATGTAGACGTCGCGGATGCTCATCGGTTCTCTCCCACGTGACCTGCGGAACGACTCTGTTCCCCTGGTGAATCAATCTTCGCCCGGCGGGGCCCGCAGAGTGTCTGCCGGTCGGCCCGTGGTGTCAACAGCCCCTTCGGGACACCGGGGGCGACGGAAGGGGTCAGTGGGTCACGGCGGGGCGGACCAGGGCGGTGAGTCCGTAGTCGAGCTCGCGGCCGTCGACGAGCAGCGCCTCGACCGTCAGCGTCTCCAGGTCGATGTCCGCCCGGATGCCGTGTCCCTCGTAGATCGGATAGCCCGTCTCGCCGTGCCGCCCGGTGGCCTCGACGACGGCCGAGCGGACGGCGCTGTCCGCGACGGCGGCACCGCCGCGGTCCTCGACGTGCTCGGGCACCAGCAGGATCTCGAACCGCTTCGGAACTGTGCTCATGCACCGAAGCTAAGCGCTGCGCGGAAGCCCCGCCCGCCCGGCCACCCCACGGACCCGCGCCCCGTTCAGCTCGACTCGCGCCGGACCGCCCGGGAGTCGAGGAGGTCGCGCGAGACGGGGACGGTGGCCGGGTCCCGTACGGCGCGGTCGACCAGCTCCGCCAGCTCACGGCCGACCACCATGTCGATCCGTACGGTGCTGAGCCGGGGCCGCAGCAGCCGGCCGAGCAGCAGGTCGTCCGCGCCGATGACGGCGGTCTCCTCGGGCACGGAGATCCCGGCGTCCTGGAGCGCCCGCATCAGGAGCATCGCGTACTCGTCATTGTACGCGAAGACGCCGTCGAGCCCGAGCTCGCGCCACCGTGCGGCGAGCGCGCCGGCCGACTCCTCCTCGTACCGCAGCGGCAGGGGCACGACGGTGGCCCCGGCGGTCTCGGCCGCGCGGCGCGCGCCGTCCAGACGGGGCCCCGAGAACATCGCGAGGCCCGGCTCCTCGGGGACGACGACTCCGATCCGGCGCCGCCCGGTCTCCAGGAGGTGCCCGGTGGCCACCTCGCCGACCCGTCCCTGGTCCAGGACCAGGGCGTGGGCGCCCTCGACGCGCTGGGTGCCGAGGGTGATCACGGCCCGCGCGCCGGACCGCTTGAGGATCTCGACGCCCTGCCCGGTGAGCTCGACCTCGCCGAGGGAGACCACGGCCACCGGCCGCAGCTCGGCCCAGGCGCGGGCGGCCTCCTCGGCCTCCAGGCCGACGCTGCCGTACTGCACGACCGTGTAGTCGAGGCGGCGCAGGGCCCACTGGAAGTCGTTGAAGAACTGGCTGTACAGCGGACCCACGGGGACGTGGGAGGCCGGGAGCAGCACCATGCGGCTGTGGCCCGCGCGGAGGCTGCGGGCCGCGGCGTGCGGCACATAGCCCAGCTCCTCGGCCGCCTCCCGCACGCGCTGCCGGGTGGGCTCGCTGATGCGGACGGCCGAGGTGTTGTTCAGGACGTACGAGACGGTGGCCCGGGAGACGCCCGCGAGCCGCGCGACATCGGCGCTGGTCGGGACCGCCCGCCCGGAGGGGCGCTCGGGGGACTGTTCGGTTGGCTGACTCATCGATCCGGCATCTTTCCAGAACAATCCGGCGCAGGGTCTGGCGGATGGCCGGATTTGGGTGCTACACAATGCTCACACGCGTCACTGACACGTGTCACCTCCCCTTCTCCATCCGTTTCTCGCCCCCGCATCGGGCGATCTCCTCAGGAGGGCAAAGTGGCCCTTTCCTCCCCCGGGACCGGCTCCGACACGGGCGCCCCCGGCTCCGCCACCGTCCCCGGCTCCGCCACGGCCCCCCGGCCGACACGCGGCCTGCTGCCCCTGCTGCTCGCCGGCAACACCGCGATGTACACCCTGTACATCGGCGTCCCCGGCATGCTCCTCGCGCTCCAGATCGAGGCCATCGACCCCGCCGACAAGGTGGCGAACTTCGGCCTCGTCTCCGGCATATCCGCGATCTTCGCGACGGTCTTCAACCCGGTCGCGGGCGCCCTCTCGGACCGCTCGGGCCGCCGCAACCCGTGGATCCTCGCCGGCGGCCTGCTCGCCCTCCCCGTGATGCTGCTCCTCGGCAGCGTCCACACGATCCTGCTGGTGACCATCGCCTGGTGTCTCGGCCAGGCCGTCATGAACATCTACCAGGCGGCCATCACCTCCGTGGTCCCCGACCGGGTCCCCCTGGCCGCGCGGGGCAAGGCCTCCGCCGCCGTCGGGCTCGGCCTCCCCATCGGCTCCACGATCGGCGCCCTCCTCGGCGCGGCCTTCTCCGAGCACTACCGCACCGGCTACCTCGTCTTCGGCGCGATCGTCGCCGCCACCGCCGTCCTCTTCACCACCTGCGCCCGCGAGGAGCGGATGCCCCCGAAGGCGGCGCTCCCGGTCAAGGAGCAGATCGCGGCCTTCGGCAGCGCGCTCAAGGACCACGACTTCCGCTGGGCCTTCATCGGCCGCGCCCTGCTCGTCCTCGGCTACTTCGCCGTGGCCGGGTTCCAGCTGTACATCCTCAAGGACCACACCCAGCTGCCCGCCGGGCTGAGCCCCGAGGAGGCCGTCGCGATCCTCATGCCGGTCAACTCGCTCGCCATGGTGGTCTCCACCGTCCTCGGCGGCTGGCTCTCGGACCGCTTCGACCGCCGCAAGCTCTTCGTCGGCGCCTCAGCCGTGCTCGCAGCCGTCGCCCTGCTCATCCCGGCGCTCTCGGCGAGCTGGACCGCGATGCTGGCCTTCTCCGTCGTCAACGGCCTCGGCTTCGGCTGCTACATGGCCGTCGACACCGCCCTGGTGACCATGGTGCTGCCCAAGGCCGAGGACGCGGCGCGGGACATGGGCGTCCTCAACGTCGCCAACGCGGGTCCGCAGATCGTCGCCCCCTTCGTGGCCTCGCTCGTCGTCTCGCTGAGTGGCGGATACACGGCGCTCTTCCTGATCGCGGCCGTACTGTCGGTACTCGGCGCGCTGGCCGTGCGCCCCATCCGCAGCGTGCGCTGACCCCGTCGGCACACGCCGGGACCCAGAAGCGGCGCGTGCCGGCCCCGGCCGGTGCGCGCCGCGCCCGTCCGCAGCGTGCGCCGGCCCCGTCGGCGCCCGCCGAGCACCGCAGGAAGGCGGCACCGTGCGCCTGCACACGACCACGTGGGGATCCGGCCACCGGACGGCCCTGCTCGTCCACGGCCTCATGGCCGACCACCGCACCTGGCGCCGGGTCGGCCCCGCGCTCGCGGAGCGCGGCTACCGGGTGATCGCCGTGGACCTGCGGGGCCACGGGGCGAGCGACCGGGCGGCGGGCCCGGAGGCGTACGGGCCGGAGGACCACGCCGACGACCTGGTCGCGTCCCTGCCGGCCGGCGCGGAGCTGGCGATCGGCCACTCGCTCGGCGCTCTGGCCCTCGCGCGGGCCGTGGAGCGGCTGGCCCCGGCCCGCGCCGTGTACTGCGACCCCGCCTGGCACCTGGCGGCCGGTCCCTGTGGCTACCGGGCCGAGCTGTTCGTCCGGGGCGCGTCGATGACCCGGGAGCAGATCAAGGGGTTCAACCCGCACTGGCCCGACGAGGACGTCGACGTGGAGATGGCGACCGTACGGGACTGGGACGAGCGGACGGCCCACGGCCTCACCCCGTTCGTGGGCGCCGACCTGTGGCCGGTGCGTCCGGTGGTGCCCTCCCTCGTCACGCTCGCCGACCCGAGCACGCTGGTGCGGCCGGAGCACGCCCGAATGCTGACGGAGCGCGGCTTCGAACTCCGTACGGTGAAGGGGGCGGGACACACGATCCACCGGGACGACTTCGACGGGTTCATGTCCGCCCTGGACGGCTGGATCTGACGTACCGTTCAGGCATGGACGAAGCGTCGATGCACAGCTCGATGGTGGGACTGCTCGGCCGGGTCACCGGCACCGTCGGCCCCGGCCTCGTCGGCGAGGTGATCGTCCGGATCCGCGGCGGCGCCGAGCACTTCCTCGCTCATCCCGCCTCGCCGAAGGAACGGATCGAGGTCGGAACGGTCGTGATGGTCATGGAACATCTCCCTCCACGCACCGTCTATGTCACAGCCGCGTACGACAGTTGACCGAACCGTTGAGTGGCGCCCGTCACGGGCGCACACTCCCTTCACCGGACCCGCACGGCTCCGGTGAAGGGGGACCTTGTCCATGGGCATCGGCATTCTGGCGGGAGTCGTCGTCGGCGCTCTCGCCGTTCTGATCGGTGTGTTCAAGCTGATGTGGCGCGTCGCGGAACCCAACGAGGCGCTGATCATCTCCGGTTCCAACCACAAGAACGAGGGCCTCGGCGACGGCATGGGATTCCGCATCGTCACCGGCCGCGGCACCCTCGTGCTCCCCGGCGTCCAGGCGGTGCGGAAGCTGTCGCTGGACCTCAACGAGACGCAGTTGTCCGTCGAGTGCGTCACCCACCAGGGCATTCCGCTCAAGGTGCGCGGTGTGGTGATCTTCAAGGTGGGTGACGACTTCGTGTCGATCGCCAACGCCGCCCGCCGCTTCCTCGACCAGCAGAAACTCATGTCGGAGCGGGTGCACATCGTCTTCGCCGGTCATCTCCGCGCCATCGTCGGCGGGTTGACCGTGGAGGACATGATCCGTGACCGGGAGAAGCTCACCGGGCAGGCGCGGTCGGCCTGTGGCACGGAGATGGAGAAGCTCGGTCTGATCGTGGACTCGCTGCAGATCCACGAGATCGAGGACCCGACCGGGTACATCAAGAACCTGGCCGCCCCGCACGCCGCCGCCGTCCAGCGGGACGCGCGGATCGCGCAGGCCGAGGCGAACCGGCGGGCGACCGAGGCCGAGCAGCAGGCCGCGGCGCGGATGTCCGAGGCCACCCGCGACAGCGAGATCCTCCAGGCGGGCTACCAGGCCGAACGGGACCAGGCGTCCGCCAAGGCCCGGCAGGCCGGCCCGCTGGCCGACGCCGCCTCCCGCCAGGAGGTCGTCGTCCAGGAGACACGGGTCGCCGAACTGGAGGGCCTGCGCAAGGAGCAGCAGCTCCAGGCGGAGGTCCGCAAGCCGGCCGACGCGATGGCGTACGAGACCCGGACGCTGGCCCAGGCCGAGCGTGACGCCCGGATCTCGGCCGCCGAGGCCGAGGCGAAGGAGACCGAGCTGGCGAGCGCGGCCAAGGCGACGGCGACGCGGCTCACCGGTGAGGCGGAGGCCGCGGCGCAGCACGCCAAGGGCCTCGCGGTCGCCGAGGCGACGCGCGCGAAGGGTCTGGCGGAGGCCGAGGCGATCAAGGCGCGGGCGGCGGCCCTCGCGGAGAACCAGGAGGCCGTGGTCGCCCAGCAGCTGGCCGAGAAGTGGCCGGAGATCGTGTCCGCGGGAGCCTCCGCCTTCGGGAACGTCGACCAGATGGTGCTCCTGAACGGCGCCGACGGCATGGCGGACGTCTTCGCCAAGGCGCTGACCATGGGCGGAACGGGCCTCGGCCTGGCCCGCCAGCTCCTGGCGACGATGAGCCCGGCCGCCCAGGAGAAGGCCGGTGGTGCGGTGCTGCCGCCGGCACCGGAGGGCGTGGAGATCCCGGTCGGCGACGAGCGGTAACCGCGTGCGAAGGGGCCCGGCGCCGTTCCGGCGCCGGGCCCCTTTCGTGTGGTCAGGGAAGGGTGACGTTGTTGAGGGCGTCGTGGGTCGGCAGGGTCTCGGCGGCCTTGTGCTGCTGCTGGTCGCCGTTGCCGAAGGTCTGGGACAGGAGTCCGACCCCGGGGAGGTTGTTGCCGACGCTGTCCGCGGCGGCCGCCCCCGCGGAGGCGAGGACGGCGGTGGCGGCGACGGTGGCGGCGGCGAGCGCACGGCGAGTGAAGATCGTCATGCCGGGCTCAACGAGCACGGGCCGGGACAGGGCACGCCCGATGCCGTGGGTCGCGCGGCAGGAGTACGGCGAGGCCATCCAGGACCTGCCCTGAATGTGCCCCGCCGGTAGGTGCCGGTCAGGGTGCGGCCTCCTCGGAGGCCGTTCCCGCGGCTGTCCTGTCAGTTGTGGCCGAACTTGCGCTCCTTGCGGTGGGACGCGTGCTCGACGAGGGGCATCGACGTCTCTCTCGCGGGGGCCGGCGCGCTCTTCTCCTTGGCCGCCGCGTCGGTGCGGTGCTCATGGCCGCCGGTACGGGCTCCCCGGTTCGTCCGGGTCTGTTTCTTGCCCACGATCGTGCCTCCCGATGACGGGTGTCGGACGAGGGTCCGTGTTCCCTCAGCCTGGCACGGGGGTACGGGACCCGCACGTCAGGCGGTGCGTGGCGGCCGGGGGTGGGCCTGACTCCGCCGGTCAGTGCTCCCCGCCGATCACCCGGCGGAAGGCCGACAGCGTCGGGGTGCCGGAGGCGCGGTCCAGGACGGCGAAGACGATCTCCTCGTAGTGGCCGGCGAAGCGGCCGGCTCCCGTGAGGAGGGTCTTGAAGGTGCCCGCGACCTGCGCCGGGTCGTTGCGGAAGACGCCGCAGCCCCAGGCGCCGAGGACGAGCCGGCGGTATCCGGACGCGGCGGCCGTCTCCAGGACGCGTTCGGCGCGGGAGGCGAGGGCGGCGGGCAGGCGGTCGGCGAGCTCGGGGGTGTTGCGGTGGACGACGCCCGCGTTGGGCGCGGGCGAGGTGAGGAAGCCGACGGTGAAGGGCTCGTCCAGCAGGGCGCCCCGGTCGTCGCGGAAGACGGGGACGCGCGGCGAGTGGATGACCCGGTCGGTGTAGAGGGCGCTCCGCTCCGCGCGGTGGTGGGCGTAGTAGGCGGGGGCGCGGAGCAGGGTGGCGTGGAGGGCGGAGGACCGGCAGAGGGCCTCTTCCTGGGCCTGGGCGCCGTTGAGGTAGCCGCCGCCGGGGTTGCGGGCCGAGGCGAAGTTCAGGACGGCGACCGGGCGGGCGGGGTCGGCGGCGGTCATGCGGCGGGCGGCCGCGAGGCTGCTCTCCGGGGTGACGGTGAGGGTGGGCGTCCGGTCGGTGTCCGGGGTGACCGGGACGGGCTCGGGGCCGTGGAGGCGGGTTCCGGACAGGGCCGCGGCGAGGTCCTCGGTCAGAAGGACCGTCCGGCCGTCGGGGGCGCGGTAGTGGCCCGCGGCGACGATCTCCTCGGTCCGCCGCGCGATCTCGCGCAGTCGTGCACTCATGTTCCTCAGGGTGATCGTTTCCTCGTCCTGGGGACAAGGTGTTTTCCGGGGCTGCGGGGGAATCCGGACATGGGGGAGCACAGAGGGCGCACGCGGGGCGGTCGGGGCGCTCTTGCACGCCGCCCGATGGTGGCTTTAGGTGGAAGCAGCGGTTCACCCGAGGACCAGGAGGTGCACGGATGTCGCCTGGCGGCATACCGCGTGGCGGCCCCCCTCTCACCGAGGCGGAGGCGGAGGACCTGCTGCGATGTATCTGTTTCAAGACCGGCCCGCCCCGCACCCTGGGGGTGGAGCTGGAGTGGCTGGTGCACGAGCTGCGCGACCCCCGCCGTCCCGTACGGCCGCCGAGGCTCGCGGCCGCGCTGGACACCGTACGGGCGCTGTCCCTGGTGTCGGCCCTCACGTTCGAACCCGGCGGGCAGCTGGAGCTGAGCTCGCGCCCGGCCGGCTCCCTCATGGAGTGCCTGGACTCGCTCGCCGGCGACCTGCGGGCGGTGCGGGCGGCGCTCGGGCCGCTGGGTCTGACCCTCAGCGGTTACGGGGTGGACCCGTGGCACGCGCCGCGCGGCCGGGTGCTGCACGAGCCGCGGTACGACGCGATGGAGGCGGTGCTCGACCGGACCGGGCCCGCCGGGCGGGCCATGATGTGCGACTCGGCCTCGGTGCAGATCTGCCTCGACGCGGGTCTGGAGGAACCGGGTCCGCTGGGCTATCACCGGCGCTGGCAGCTGGCGCACCTCCTCGGCGCGGTGCTCGTGGCCGCGTTCGCGAACTCCCCCGTGCACGGCGGTCGCCGCACCGGCTGGCGTTCGACGCGGCAGGCCCTGTGGGCGGATCTCGACCCGCTCCGGGCGCTCGCGCCGTCGCCGGACGGGGAGCCGCGCGCGGAGTGGGCCGCGCACGTCCTGGACACCCCGGTGATGTGCGTGCGGGCCGACGAGGGGCCGTGGGCGGTGCCGGAGGGGCTGACGTTCCGGGAGTGGCTGCGGACGGGTCTCCCCCGTCCGGCCGACGCGGACGACCTGAGGTACCACATGACGACCCTGTTCCCGCCGGTGCGGCCGCGCGGCCATCTGGAGTTGCGGATGGTGGACGCGCAGCCGGGTCCGGACGGATGGATGGTGCCGGTGGCGGTGACGACGGCCGTGTTCGACGACCCGGAGGCGGCGGAGACCGTGTACCGGGCGGTGAAGCCGCTCGCGGAACAGGCGGGCACGGGTCCCGCGCCCCGCAATCCGCTGTGGCTGGCGGCGGCGCGTGACGGTCTGGCCGATCCCGGGCTGCACCAGGCGGCGCGCGCGGTGTTCTCCGCCGCGCTGGACGCGCTGCCCCGGATCGGGGCGAGCGAGGAGGTGCGGCGGGCGGTCGCCGCCTTCCACGAGCGGTACGTGATCCCCGGGAGCTGCCCGGCCGACGGACTCCAGGTGGTGACGTCATGACCGCGACCGAGACGGACGCGGGTTCCGAGGCGCTGCGACGGCGGGCCCTCGAAGCCCTCACGACGGCGCGGGAGCGCACCGCGCTGCTCACGTCCTGCGTGGAGGACGACGAGCTCACGGCGCAGCACTCGCCGCTGATGTCGCCGCTGGTCTGGGACCTGGCACACATCGGCAACCAGGAGGAGCAGTGGTTGTGGCGGGCGGTGGCGGGGCGCGAGGCCCTGCGACCCGAGATCGACTCGCTGTACGACGCCTTCCGGCATTCGCGCGCGTCCCGTCCGTCGCTGCCGCTGCTCTCGCCGGGCGAGGCGCGGGTGTACGCGGCGGACGTGCGGCTCCGGGTCCTCGACGTGCTCGAACGGAGCCCGCTGGAAGGGCGGCCGCTGCTCGACGCGGGCTTCGCGTTCGGCATGATCGCCCAGCACGAACAGCAGCACGACGAGACGATGCTGATCACCCATCAGCTGAGGCAGGGGCCCGCGGCCCTGACCGCTCCCCCGCCGCCGGCCCGGCGGTCCGGGCCGCTGCCCACCGAGGTCCTCGTCCCCGCCGGCCCGTTCACCATGGGGACCTCGGACGAGCCGTGGGCCCTGGACAACGAACGGCCGGCGCATCCGCGTCTCGTCCCCGCCTTCCACATCGACACCACGCCGGTGACGAACGGCTCCTACCTCGCCTTCATGGCCGACGGCGGCTACACGGACCGCCGTTGGTGGCGGCCGGAGGGCTGGGCGCAGATCCGGGAGCACGGCATCGGCGCGCCGTTGTTCTGGCGCCGGGACGGCGGGCAGTGGCTCCGCCGCCGGTTCGGGGTGACGGAGCCCGTGCCGGAGGAGGAGCCGGTCCTCCACGTCAGCTGGTACGAGGCGGACGCGTACGCGCGCTGGGCGGGGCGGCGGCTCCCGACCGAGGCGGAGTGGGAGAAGGCGGCCCGGCACGACCCGGGGTCCGGGCGCTCCCGCCGCTACCCGTGGGGTGACGCGGATCCGGGTCCGGAGCACGCGAACCTCGGGCAGCGGCATCTGCGCCCGGCGGCCGCGGGGAGCTATCCCGCGGGCGCCTCGCCGCTCGGCGTACGGCAGCTGATCGGTGACGTGTGGGAGTGGACGGCGAGCGACTTCCTGCCGTATCCGGGGTTCACGGCCTTCCCGTACAAGGAGTACTCGGAGGTGTTCTTCGGCCCTGAGTACAAGGTGCTGCGGGGCGGTTCGTTCGCGGTGGACGCGGTCGCCTGCCGGGGGACCTTCCGCAACTGGGACCTTCCGGTGCGGCGCCAGATCTTCTCCGGCTTCCGGACGGCGCGGACCGCGGAGCTCGACTGATGTGCCGTCATCTCGCCTATCTGGGCGGGCCGGTGGCGCTCGGGGAACTCCTCGTCCGGCCGGCGCACGCGCTGCTGCGCCAGTCGTGGGAGCCCCGCACGCAGGACAGCGGCGTCGTGAACGCCGACGGCTTCGGTGTCGGCTGGTACGCCGGGGACGATCCGGTGCCGGCGCGGTACCGGCGGGCCGGGCCGATCTGGGGCGACCTGTCCTTCGCGGACCTCGTCCGGGTGGTGCGCTCGGGGGCGTTCCTCGGGGCCGTCCGGGGGGCGACGGTGCCGGGCGCCGACGGGGAGGCCGCGGCGGCGCCGTTCGCCGCGGGGCCCTGGCTGTTCAGTCACAACGGCGCGGTCGAGGGCTGGCCGGACTCCCTCGCGCCGCTCGCCGGGGCGCTGTCGGCCGGGGAACTGCTGCGTCTGGAGGCGCGCAGCGACTCGGCGCTGCTGTGGGCGCTGGTGCTGCACCGGCTGCGGGCGGGGGACGCGCCGGGGGCGGCACTCGCCGACACCGTCCGGGAGGTCGCGGCCGCCGCCCCGGGTTCCCGGCTGAACCTGCTGCTCACCGACGGTGAGCGGATCGCCGCGACCGCCTGGCGGAACAGCCTCTGGTACCTGTCGGGCCCCGGCCGGGTGGTCGTGGCCTCCGAACCGTACGACGACGATCCGCGCTGGCGGGAGGTGCCCGAGCACACGCTCGTCACCGCCGACCGCGCCGACGTCACCCTCTCCCCGCTCAAGGAGCCGTCCGCGTGAGCCCGTTCCAGCTGACCCGTACCCTCGCCCCCGACGCCGCCGGCGCCGATCTCCGTGCCGACGTCCTCCACGGTCTGACCCGCTCCCCGAAGGAGCTTCCGCCCAAGTGGTTCTACGACGCCCGGGGCAGTGTGCTCTTCGAGGAGATCACCCGGCTGCCCGAGTACTACCCGACGCGCGCGGAGCGGGAGATCCTGGTGGCGCGGGCGCCGGAGATCGCCGCCGCGACCGGGGCCCGGACGCTGGTCGAGCTGGGGTCCGGTTCCTCGGAGAAGACGCGCTTCCTGATCGACGCGCTGCTGCCGGGTCTGGACGCGTACGTGCCGGTCGACGTGAGCGAGTCCGCGCTGGTCGGGGCGGCCGAGTCGCTGCTGGCGGACCGGCCCGACCTGTGGGTGCACGCCCTGGTGGCGGACTTCACGCGGGGGCTCGCGCTGCCGGGGACGCCCGGCCCACGCCTGGTGGCCTTCCTCGGGGGCACGATCGGCAATCTGCTCCCCGCCGAGCGGCACACGTTCCTGCGGTCGGTCCGCGCCATGCTGACGCCGGGCGACGCCCTGCTGCTCGGCACCGACCTGGTGAAGGACGAGGCCACGCTGGTGGCGGCCTATGACGACGCGGCCGGGGTGACGGCCGAGTTCAACAAGAACGTGCTGTCCGTGATCGACCGTGAGCTGGGCGCGGACGCCGATCCGGCGGCCTTCGACCACGTGGCCGTGTGGGACGCCGAGCGGGAGTGGATCGAGATGCGGCTGCGCGCCCGCCGCGCGCTGACCGTGAAGATCCCGGAGCTGGACCTGGTGGTGCCGTTCGCGGCGGGCGAGGAGCTGCGGACGGAGGTGTCGGCGAAGTTCCGTCAGGCGGGTGTGCGCAAGGAGCTGGCGGCGGCGGACCTGGACCTGGCCCGCTGGTGGACGGACGGCGAGGGCAGGTTCGCGTTGTCCCTGGCGACGGCGCGCTGAGCCGCCGCGGCCAGGGCACGGCGGTCCGGGTACCCCCCGCTGGGCAGGGGGTCCAGGACGCGGACGGTGGCGACGATCCGCCGGGTGCTGACGACGCGCCACAGGGACGCGCCGAGCGGGTCGTCCCCGACGTACGCGGCGGCTCCGACGGGCCGGTAGTCGATCCGTACGGGGAGCACGGCGCTCCCGCTGTCCAGGGCCGCCTGGAACGCGGCCGGGCGGAAGCGCCCCCGGGCCCGGCCGCACCAGGTCGACCCCTCGGGGAAGACGACCACCCGGCCCCCGCCGGCGAGCACCCCGGCCATCGCGCGCACGGTGCCCGGCAGGGCCCTGAGCCGGTCGCGGTCGATGAAGAGGGTGCCGCCGAGCGCGGCGAGCGTGCCGAGGACGGGCCAGTGCCGGACCTCCGTCTTGGCCACCATGCGTCCCGGGAGCACGGCCGCGAGGAGCGGGATGTCCAGCCAGGAGATGTGGTTGGCGACGACGAGGAGCGGACCGGTGACGGCGCCGGCGGCCCCCTCGTACCGCACGCGCACGCCGAAGGCGCGGACCACCGTCCGCACCCAGGCCCGGACGAGCGCGAGCCGCCCGGCGGCGGGCAGCAGGCCCGCGGCCGGGGCGAGCAGGACGCCGAGGAGGACGGTGCTGATCCCGGCGGTCAGCCGGGCGGCGGCGAGGACGGCGCCGGCCTGCCCGGCCCGCGGGCCGCCGTCGGTGTCGGGGTGGGCGGTGCAGTGGCCCGGGGTGCAGGGCGCCGTGGGGAGCCACGGCGGGAGGGCCGTGGATCCGTTCACCGTGCCGGGGCGAGCGAGAGGAAGTGGTTGAGGTAGCGGGGGTTGGTGCGGCGCAGGGAGAGCAGCACGTAGAGGTCGGCGACGCCGAAGTCGGGGTCGTGCGCGGGGGCGCCGCAGACCCAGGCGCCGAGCCGCAGGTAGCCGCGGAGGAGCGGCGGGAGCTCGGTGCGGCCCTCGGGGCGGGCGACGCCGTCGGGGCTCCACAGCTTGTGCGGGGTGACCCAGTACTCCTCGGGGGCGAGGTGCTTGGCCTTGACGGTGTCCCAGGTGGCGGCGGCGAGGGTGCCGCCGTCGGCGAGCGGGATCGAGCAGCAGCCGGCGAGCCAGTTGTGGCCGGTGCGGGTCATGTAGCGGGCGAGGCCGGCCCAGATGAGGGCGATCACGGCGCCGTTGCGGTGGGCGGGGTGGACGCAGGAGCGGCCGACCTCCACCAGGTCGTGGCGGACGGGGGCGAGCCGGGTGAGGTCGAACTCGCTCTCGGAGTAGAGGCGTCCGGCGACGGCGGCCCGCTCGGGCGGCAGGATCCGGTAGGTGCCGACGATCTCGCCGGTGGTCTCCTCCCGTACGAGGAGGTGGTCGCAGTACGCGTCGAAGGCGTCGGTGTCGAGGCCGGGCTCGGGGCCGTCGAGCAGGGCGCCCAGCTCACCGGCGAAGACCTGGTGGCGCAGCCGCTGGGCGGCCCGCACGTCCTCCTCGTCCCTGGCGAGACCGACGACGTACCGGGGCGCCGGCTGCTCGGCCGAGGCCTGGGGCTGGGGCTGGGGCTGGGGCTGCGGGGGGACGGCGGGGAGCTGTGCGGGGACGGCGAGCGTGTGCGTCGGTGCGGACATGGCGGGCTCCTCCGGCGGACGGAAGGGGAAGGGGCGGGACCGGGCCGCGTGAGCGGTGGCCCGGCCCCTTACTTCTTCCGTCACCGGCTGGATTCGACATGACCGTCCGGGGGCTCGCGGGTGTGCGAACGCTGAAATGCTATTCGGCGAGGGTGTCCGTGATCGCCTCCGAGGCGCCCTTGGCCGCCTTGACGGGGTCCGCGCCCTGGAGGACGGCCGTCATGTACGGCTTGATGGGGTTGTCGGCCTCGACGTCCGCCCACTGCGGGGAGTTCGGGGTGGCCCGGCCGCGGGCGGCGCCCTTGGCCATGACGGCGGTGGCCTCCTGGCCGGCGACGACGGAGGCGAGGTTCTTCTTGTTGGGCACGTAGCCCATGGCGCGGGCCAGTTCGGTCTGCCACTTCTCGCCGGCGAGGGCCTTGACCACGTCGAGGGCCGCGCCGCGCCGGGGGGCGTTCTCCGGGATGATGAGGTCGGAGCCGCCGGTGAAGACGGCGCAGGGCTGGCCGGCCTTCTTGCCGGGTATCGGGAAGTAGCCGAGCTTGTCCTCGAGGTCCGGGTTGGCCTTGAGGATGGCGGCGACGGCACTGGGCGTGGCGATGAGCTGGGCGACGTCGCCCTTGGCGAAGACGTCGGCCTGGGGCGGGGTCTGCTCGTCGGCGTTCTTCGGGCCGGAGCCGAGGGCCTGGAGCTTCTTGTAGTAGGCCATGCCGCGCTGGGCGGCCGGGCTGTCGAGCGCCCCGGTCCACTGGCCGCCGCTGTCGACGGCGAGTTCGCCGCCCTCGTCCCAGATGAAGCCGGAGAGGGTGTACCAGTCCTGGCCCGCCAGGTAGATGCCCTGGGAGCCGCTCTTGTTGAGCTTCTCGGTGTCGTCGAGCCACTCGGCGCGGGTCGCCGGGGGCTTGTCGACGCCGGCGGCGTCGAACAGGTCCTTGTTGTAGATGACGATGCGGTTGGCCGCGTACCAGGGGATGCCGTACTGGGATCCGGAGATGCTGCCGGGCTCGGCGAGACCGGGCAGCCAGTCCTCCCTGCCGAGGTCGCGGACCGACTCCAGGGTGAGGTCGAACAGCTTGTCCGTGTCGGCGTACTGGGCGACCTGGGTGTTGCCGACCTCGATGACGTCGGGGCCGCCGGAGCCCTGGATGGCCTCGGTGACCTTCTTCCCGATGCCGGTCCAGTCCTGGATGGTGAACTCGAGCTCGACCCCCTTGTGCTCCCGCTCGTACTCCTCGGTGAAGCGGTCGAGGAAGTCCTCGCTGACGCTGTCCCGCATGAGCCAGACGTGCACGGTCTGCGTCCCGCCGTCGCCGCCCGGCAGCATCCCGCAGCCGGCGAGGGAGAGCGCGGCGACGACGGCCAGGGGGCATGCCAGGGGGCGGTTCTTCACGTGGGTCACCTTCTGCTCGGGTTCAGCACAGGGTCGTGCGCATGGGGGGCTGACCCGGCATGGGGGGACCGAACGGGGTGTTCGCGCGGGTATGTGGCCTGGATTCTGGTCTGGACCAACGAGATGGTCAAGTCCTTGACGATCCCGTTCCGCACCCGGACGGACGGTCCGCGCCCTTACCTTCGGTAGTTACTCCTGGGTCACTCGGTCACCGTCGTGTCGCGCGCCGACGCCTGCTGGGGCACCGTGGAGGGAACGCACCGAGAGGAGTTCGGCCCCCATGTCGAATCACACCTACCGCGTCACCGAGATCGTCGGCACGTCCACCGAGGGCGTCGACGAGGCCATCAAGAACGGCATCAAGCGCGCCTCGCAGACCCTGAGGGGCCTCGACTGGTTCGAGGTGACGCAGGTCCGCGGCCACCTCGTCGACGGCGCGATCGAGCACTACCAGGTCGGCCTCAAGGTCGGCTTCCGCCTGGAGGACGAGGAGTAACCTGTTCCGCCCCTCGTCAGGTCCTGCCCTCCTTCTCCTGAGCCTCCCTCAGCGCCTCGGAGGGCTCCGCCCAGCGGGCCCTGACCACGCGGAAGCCCGCCGCCTCCGCCGCGTCGCACACCGCCAGGTCGTCGTCGACCAGCATCCTCACCGTGCGGTCGGCGGCGAGGCGGCGCAGGATCTCCACCTTCGTCACCCGGGCCGGCCGGAAGTCGCGGTTGCGCCGCATGTGGACGGGCCCCTCCGGGAGCCCCTGCCCGGCCAGCCACTCCAGGGTCGCGCGGCGGCAGCGCTCGGGCCGCCCCGTCAGGTAGACCACGTCGCACTCCTCCGCCGCCTCGCGGCACAGCGCCACGCCCTCCTCCAGCGGCGGGTCGTCGGGCGCCGCCGCGAAGAAGGCCTCCCAGTCCTTGGGCCCGCGCTCCAGGAAGTGCTGGCGGTGCGCGGTGGCGGCGAGGGTGTTGTCGAGGTCGAAGACGGCCAGGGGCCGGTGGTCCGCTGTCACGCGACCAGCGTAGGACCCGCCCCGGGAATCCCTCCCGGCTCCACGCGTTGAACCCTCTGTGAGCACCTTTCCCGACGGCATCCGCTTCTCCGTCCTCGACCGCTCCCGCATCCGGGAGGGCGAGGACGCCCCCCAGGCGCTGCGCGACACCGTGAGCCTCGCCCAGGACGTGGAGGCCTTCGGCTACCACCGGTTCTGGGTGTCGGAGCACCACGGCGTGCCCGGTGTCGCCGGTTCGGCGCCCACGGTCCTCGCCGCGGCCGTCGCCGCCGCGACCTCCACGATCCGCGTGGGTGCGGGAGGGGTGATGCTCCCGAACCACCGGCCGATGGTGGTGGCCGAGCAGTTCGGGGTGCTCGAGTCCCTCTTCCCCGGCCGCGTCGACATGGGGGTCGGCCGCTCGGTGGGCTTCACGGACGGCGTCCGCCGGGCCCTCGGGCGGGACAAGGACGAGGCCGACCGGTTCGCGGAGCAGCTCGACGAGCTGCTCGGCTGGTTCACCGGCGCGCAGACGGCCCACCCGCAGGTGCGGGCCCGGCCCGCCGAGGGCCTGCGGGTGCCGCCGTTCGTGCTGGCCACCGGGGAGGGCGCCGGGATCGCCGCGGCGGCGGGGCTGCCCCTGGTCATCGGCGATCTGCGGGGCCGGGACCGGCTGCTGGCCGCGATCGACACGTACCGCACCGGCTTCCGCCCGTCGCTCTGGGCCGCCGAGCCGTACGTGGTCGTCGCGGGGACGGTCGCGGTGGCCGCCTCCGAGGAGGAGGCGCGGCGGCTGCTGGTCCCCGAGGCCTGGTCGCTGGCGGACTCGCGCACCCGCGGCGTCTTCTCTCCACTCGCCCCGCCCGAGCGGATCGAGGGGCTTCCGATGTCGGAGAAGCAGCGCGGTTTCTTCGCGTCGGGGCTCGAAGGGCATGTGCACGGGACGGAGGAGCAGGTGGCCGAGGCCCTGGAGCGGGCGGTGAAGGAGACCGGGGCGCAGGAGGTCCTGGTCACCACGAGCACGTACGACCGGGGGGCGCTGCGCGACTCGTACCGCCGTCTCGCCCGCGCGGTCGGCCTGACGGGGCCGCCGGTCGCGTGACGGCGCCGGCGACGGTGCCGGGGACGGTGCCGGGGACGGCGCCGGGGACGGCGCCGGCGACGGTGCCGGGCGGGGAGCCGCCGGGGACCGACCGGGGCAAACGCGGACCATTCGATAGGGTCGCCCCATGCACGACACCCCCCACGATCCGTACGTCCGCGTCCGAGGCGCCCGTGAGCACAACCTCGCCGGGGTCGACGTCGACATCCCGCGCGACGCGCTCGTCGTGTTCACGGGGGTCTCCGGCTCCGGCAAGTCGTCGCTCGCCTTCGGGACGATCTACGCCGAGGCCCAACGCCGCTACTTCGAGTCGGTCGCACCGTACGCGCGGCGGCTGATCCACCAGGTGGGGGCGCCCGCCGTCGGCGAGATCACCGGGCTGCCGCCGGCGGTCTCCCTGGAGCAGCGACGCTCCTCGCCGAACGCCCGCTCCTCCGTCGGCACGGTGACCACGCTCTCCAACTCCCTGCGGATGCTGTTCTCGCGGGCCGGTCACTACCCGGAGGGCGCGGAGAGGCTGGACTCCGACGCCTTCTCCCCCAACACGGCGGCGGGCGCGTGCCCTTCCTGTCACGGCCTCGGCCTGATCCACGGCACGAGCGAGGAACTCCTGGTCCCCGACCCGGAGCTGTCGATCCGTCAGGGAGCGATCGCCGCCTGGCCGGGTGCCTGGCAGGGGAAGAACCTGCGGGACGTCCTGGACACCCTGGGGTACGACGTCGACCGGCCGTGGCGCGAACTCGACGCGAAGGACCGGGAGTGGATCCTGTTCACGGACGAGCAGCCGGTCGTCACCGTGCACCCGGTGCGCGAGGCGGGTCGCATCCAACGCCCCTACCAGGGCTCGTACATGAGCGCGCGCCGTCACGTCCTGCGCACCTTCTCCGACTCGAAGAGCGCGTCGCTGCGCGCCAGGGCGGAGCGGTTCCTCACCAGCGCGCCCTGCCCGGCCTGCGGCGGCGGCCGGCTGCGGCCGGAGGCGCTCGCCGTCACCTTCGCCGGACGGAACGTGGCCGAGATGGCCGCGCTGCCGCTCACGGCCCTGTCCGGCCTCCTGTCGACGGCCGCGGCGACGGCGCCGGGCGCCTCGGAGACGGCGCGGGTCCTCACCGAGGACCTCGTCGCCCGGATCGCCACGGTCACCGAACTCGGCCTCGGCTACCTGAGCCTGGACCGGTCCACCCCCACCCTCTCCAACGGCGAGCTCCAGCGGCTGCGCCTCGCCACCCAGCTGCGCTCCGGTCTCTTCGGCGTGGTGTACGTGCTCGACGAGCCGTCCGCGGGGCTGCACCCGGCCGACACCGAGGCCCTGCTCGTGGTCCTGGACCGGCTCAAGGCCGCGGGGAACTCGGTCTTCGTCGTCGAGCACCACCTCGACGTCGTCCGGCACGCCGACTGGCTGGTGGACGTCGGCCCGCGCGCCGGGGTGCACGGCGGGCGGGTGCTGCACAGCGGGCCGCCGGACGGGCTCGCCGACGTGGCGGACTCGGCGACCCGGCGGTTCCTCTTCGACAGCGCGCCGGCGCCCGCGCGGACGGTGCGGGAACCGGCGGGGTGGCTGCGGCCGGGGCCGGTCACCCGGCACAACCTGCGGGACGTGGACACGGGCTTCCCGGTCGGTGTCCTCACCGCCGTCACCGGCGTGTCGGGCTCCGGGAAGTCCACGCTCGTCGACGCGCTCACCGAGGAAGTGGCCGGAGTCGAGCGTCTCGTGACGGTGGACCAGCGGCCGATCGGCCGGACGCCGCGCTCCAACCTCGCCACGTACACGGGTCTCTTCGACGTCGTGCGCAAGCTCTTCACGGAGACCGAGGAGGCCCGGGCGCGCGGGTACAAGGCGGGCCGGTTCTCCTTCAACGTGCCCGGCGGCCGCTGCGAGACCTGCCAGGGCGAGGGCTTCGTCTCGGTGGAACTGCTCTTCCTGCCCAGTACGTACGCGCCCTGCCCCGACTGCCACGGCGCCCGCTACCGCCCCGAGACCCTCCAGGTGCGGCTGCGTGGACTCACCATCGCCGAGGTCCTCGACCTGACCGTGGAGTCCGCCGCCGCGTTCTTCGACGGGACGCCCGCCGCGGCCCGGAGCCTGCGGGCCCTCCTCGACGTGGGCCTCGGCTATCTGCGGCTCGGGCAGCCCGCCACCGAGCTGTCCGGCGGCGAGGCGCAGCGCATCAAGCTCGCCTCGGAACTCCAGCGGCCGCGCGGCGCCCCCACCCTGTACGTCCTCGACGAGCCGACGACCGGGCTCCACCCGGCCGACGTGGAGGTCCTGATGCGGCAGCTGCACGGGCTCGTGGACGCCGGGCACTCCGTGGTCGTCGTCGAGCACGACATGGACGTGGTCGCCACCGCCGACTGGGTGGTCGACCTCGGTCCCGGCGGCGGCGACCAGGGCGGCCGTGTGGTGGCGGCGGGTCCCCCGGCCCAGGTGGCGCGGGCGGCGGAGAGCCGCACCGCGCCGTATCTTGCCCGGGCCCTCTCCGGGCGGCCCTGAGGAACCCCTCGCACGGGGCGGCCCCCGCCCCGGCCGGGACCTTCCGCCCTCCGTGGCGGCGCCGGGACCCGCTCGGGCCCGCCGGGCCGGCGCGGTGTGCCCGTCCTGGCCCGCGGGGTCAGCGGCGGGCGGTGCGGCGGCCCGCCGCCACGTCGGCGAGTGCCGCGGCGAGGGCGCCGGCGACGAAGGCGATCGAGACGAGGAGGCCGTGGTCGAAGGCGGCGGCCCAGCCGTCCCGGGAGACGTGGTCGAAGAAGACCGAACCGACCGCGGCGATGCCGATCGCGGAGCCGACCCGCTGACCGGTCTGCAGGGTGCCTCCCGCGCTGCCCGCCTGGCGCACCGGCACCTCGGAGAGGGTGAGGGCCTGGTTCGGGGAGATCACCAGGCCGCTGCCGAGGCCCGCGAGGAGCAGCGGGGCGAGCAGGGCCCAGCCCACCCCCCGGCCGGGGACCTGGTGCACCGCGAACGCGGCCCCGACGAAGCCGACCGTCACCATCGTCAGGCCGAGGACCACGAGCGGCCGGCCGAAGCGGTCCACCAGCCGGCCGCCGATCCCGGCCGAGAACACCGAGCCCAGGGCGAAGGGGGTGATGGCGAGCCCGGCCTGGAGCGCGGTGTAGTGCAGTCCGTTCTGCAGGTAGAGCGTGCTGACGAAGAAGATCGAGGTGAAGCCCGCGAAGTAGAGCAGGATCAGCAGCGAGCCGAGCCAGTAGGACCGCAGGCGGAAGAGCGCCGGGTCGACGAGGGGCTCGGTGCCCGACCGCACGCAGCGCCGCTCCCATCCCACGAAGGCCGCGAGCAGCACGGCGGCGACGAGGAGCAGCAGGTGCTTCCCGTTCCCGGACCACTGCCGGGACTGGACGAAGGGCAACAGCAGGGAGAGGACGGCGGCGCCGAGGAGCACCACGCCGACGGGGTCGAGTCTGCCGATCCGCACCGGCCTGGCGTCCGGCGTGTCGGGCAGCAGCCGCCGGGCGAGGAACAGGCACACCACCCCGATCGGGAGGTTGACGTAGAAGACCCAGCGCCAGCCCTCCTCGGCTCCGGCCACCTGGATCAGCAGCCCGCCGAGGAGCGGGCCGACGGCCGTGGAGACGCCGACGACGGTGCCGAACATCCCGAAGGCCCTGCCGCGCTCGGCGCCCCGGAACATCTGCTGGATGAGCGCGGAGATCTGCGGTGAGACGAGGGCGCCGGCCGCTCCCTGCGCCAGCCGCGAGATCACCAGCCACAGGCTCGACTGCGCCGCTCCGCAGGAGACCGACGCGAGGGTGAAGAGCGCGAGGCCGACCATGAACACGGTCCGCCGTCCACGGGCGTCGCCGAGCCGTCCGGCCGGGATGAGGAGGAGGCCGAAGGCGAGCGCGTACCCGGAGAGCACCCACTGGAGGTCCGACTCGGGAGCGTCGAGCCCGGAGCGGATGGAGGGCAGCGCGACGTTCACGATCGACACGTCGAGGAGGATCATGAAGCCCGCCACGAGGCAGACGCCGAGCGCCTTCCATCGGTTCGGGCCCGGCTCCTCCTGCTGCCGGCGCGGGGCCTGCGCCGACTCTTGCCGGGTCACGCGTCCTCCTCGTTCCGTCGGGTACGGCCCGACGCGCGCCGACCGTGCGCGCCTTTCGGCCTGCGAAGACCCGGGTACCCGTCGCGCGCGCTTCCGATTCCTCCTTTTCCTCCAGATCATCCGTTGACGTCAGCAAATACGCCGATCCCGCCCGGGGCGCCCTTGCGGGCACCCGGGGCGGGGTGGGGTTCCGGGCCCGTCAGGCCGCCGTGTCGAAGGTGTAGTGGCGGGTGTGGTCGAGCATGTCCGCCGGGGTCACGTCGTTCCACGGGCGCATGGTGTCGTGGAGGTCGACGACGTTCGCGGTGCCGGCGGCGGGCAGGTACGTCGACCGGGGGTGGCGGGCCTGCCAGTCGGCCCACAGCTTGTCGACGAAGGCGTGGTGCATCCAGAACACGGGGTCGTTCGGGGAGACCCCGGTGGCCATCTGGCCGCCGACCCAGACGTGGACGCGGTTGTGCAGGTTCACCCCGCGCCAGCCCTCCAGATGGTTGCGGAAGCCGTCCGACGAGCTGTTCCAGGGGGCCGTGTCGTAGGTCTCCATGGCGAGCACGGAGTCCACCTCGGCGCGGGTGGGCAGCTGGCGGCCGCCGGCGCCGAGGTCGCGCCGGAGGTAGTCGCGGCCGTCGACGCGGACGTTGATCGTCCAGCGGTTCCCGGTGCGGGCGAACGCGCCGTCCGTGACCTGGCCGTCCCGGGCCCTGCCGGTGCCCCCGAGGAAGTCGGGGGCCCACAGGGAGGAGCGGGAGGTGCGGTCGGCCGTCCAGTCCCAGTAGGGCAGGGTGACGGACGCGTCGACGGACTGGAGCGCCTGCTCGAACTGTATGAGGAAGCGGCGGTGCCAGGGCAGGAACGACGGTGAGCGGTGGCCGACGCGGTCGCCGCTGTCCGTGTCGCTCATGATGAACGCGTTGTGCGTGGTGACGAAGGTGTCGTACTGCCCGGAGCGCTTGAGCTCCAGGAGGGCGTTGACGAAGCGGCGCTTCTCGTCGGCGGTGAGGGCGGCCTGGTTCTTGCGTACGGTCATGGAGTTGCGCTCCTGGATCGGTCAGGCGAGGGTGAGGGGAACGAGCGGGGCGCCCTGGAGTTCGCGGACGGCGGCGCGCGCCACCGCCTTGGGCGTGGCGACCGGCTCGTAGTGGTTGATCACGCTGATCCAGGTGCCGTCGGCGTTCTCCATGACGTGCAGTTCCTCGCCGTCGATCGTCACGGAGTAGCCGCCCCCGTGGTGTCCCCCGTGGTGGCCGCCGCCGTGGGAGGGCCCGCCCTTGATGCGGCGGCCCTGGTAGACCTCGTCGAACGCGCCCGGGGCGGCGGCGGGAGCGGCGGCCCGGGGAGCGGCGACGGCCTGGCCGGCCAGGGCGAGCCCTGCGGCGGCGCCTGCCGCGCCGGCGGCGACGCCGAGGGCCCGGCGGCGGGTGATGCTGGACATGAAACCCCCAAGTGGTCTGTGCGACCGGGGGGTCGGTCATGTCCCCCCGGCGGTTCCCATCAGTACCCGGGGGTGTCGGCGTGCCGGAAATCTCCGGCGGCCGGTTGGCCGTGAAGTGGACAAGATGCCACGGTAAGTACAGCTTTGAACGGAGTTGATCTTGCTGTCGCGACCGACAGGAACACCCCGGAGCGAAGATCCTACGGAGAAAGTGATCTTCTCGTGAAGGATCTTCGGTCTCGGGGTGTGCGGTGTGGCGGAGCCCACGCCGCCAGACTGTCCGGAATCCGGTCAGCCGCGGGGGGCCTTGCGACGCGCCCGCAGCCACTCCCTGTTCATCGCCGCGATGGAGGGCAGCGGGATGCCCTTCGGGCAGGCGGTCGCGCACTCCCCTGTCAGGGTGCAGCCGCCGAAGCCCTCGGCGTCCATCTGGGCCACCATGTCGAGGACGCGGGTCTCGCGCTCCGGGGAGCCCTGGGGCAGGACGTTGAGGTGGTTGACCTTGGCGGAGGTGAAGAGCATGGCGGAGCCGTTGGGGCAGGCCGCCACACAGGCGCCGCAGCCGATGCACTCGGCGTGCTCGAACGCCGAGTCCGCGTCGGCCTTGGGCACGGGGGTGGCGTGGGCCTCGGGGGCGGACCCGGTGGGCGCGGTGATGTAGCCGCCCGCCTGGATGACGCGGTCGAAGGCCGAGCGGTCCACGACCAGGTCCTTGACCACCGGGAACGCGGAGGCGCGCCAGGGTTCGACGTCGATCGTGTCGCCGTCGCGGAAGGAACGCATGTGGAGCTGGCAGGTCGTGGTGCGCTCCGGCCCGTGCGCGTCGCCGTTGATGACGAGGCTGCACGCGCCGCAGATGCCCTCGCGGCAGTCGTGGTCGAAGGCCACGGGGTCCTCACCGCGCAGGATGAGGTCCTCGTTGAGGGTGTCGAGCATCTCCAGGAACGACATGTCCGGAGAGACCCCGTCCACCTCGTAGGTGGCCATGGCGCCCTCGGTGCCGGCGTTCTTCTGGCGCCAGACGCGCAGGTTGAGCCTCATGCGTAGCTCCGCTGGGTGGGGTGGACGTGGTCGAAGGTCAGGTCCTCCTTGTGGAGGACTGGGGCGGCCCCGGCGAACTCCCAGGCCGCCGCGTACGCGAACTCCTCGTCGTGGCGGGCCGCCTCGCCGTCCGGGGTCTGGGACTCCTCGCGGAAGTGCCCGCCGCAGGACTCGGCCCGGTGGAGCGCGTCGAGGCACATGAGCTCGGCGAGCTCCAGGTAGTCGACGATCCGGTTGGCCTTCTCCAGCGACTGGTTGAACTCCTCGCCGCTGCCGGGGACCTTGATCCGGCTCCAGAACTCCTCGCGGATCTCGGGGATCCGGCGCAGCGCCTTGGTCAGGCCCTCCTCGGTGCGGGCCATGCCGCAGTACTCCCACATGAGTTCGCCGAGTTCGCGGTGGAAGGAGTCGGGGGTGCGGTCGCCGTCGACGGAGAGGAGGAGGTTCAGGCGGTCCTCGGTCTCGGCGAGGGCCTCGCGGACCACCGGGTGGTCGTCGGTGACCGGCTCGCTCGACGGATGGCGGGCGAGGTAGTCGTTGATGGTGGCCGGCAGGACGAAGTAGCCGTCGGCGAGGCCCTGCATGAGGGCGGAGGCACCGAGCCGGTTGGCCCCGTGGTCGGAGAAGTTGGCCTCGCCGATGGCGAAGAGGCCGGGGACGGTGGTCTGGAGGTCGTAGTCGACCCAGAGTCCGCCCATCGTGTAGTGGACGGCGGGGTAGATCCGCATGGGGACCTCGTACGGATCCTCCGCGGTGATCCGCGCGTACATGTCGAAGAGGTTGCCGTACTTCGCCTCGACGGCCTTGCGGCCCATCCGGCGGATCGCGTCGGCGAAGTCCAGGTAGACGCCCTGGCCGCCGGGGCCGACCCCCCTGCCCTCGTCGCAGACGTTCTTCGCCGCGCGGGAGGCGATGTCGCGGGGGACGAGGTTGCCGAAGGACGGGTAGATGCGCTCCAGGTAGTAGTCGCGCTCGTCCTCGGGGATCTCGGCCGCTGGGCGCTCGTCGCCCTTCGCCTTCGGCACCCAGATCCGGCCGTCGTTGCGGAGCGACTCGCTCATGAGGGTCAGCTTGGACTGGTGGTCGCCGGTGCGCGGGATGCACGTGGGGTGGATCTGGGTGAAGCAGGGGTTGGCGAAGTACGCGCCGCGCCGGTGGGCCCGCCACACGGCGGTGGCGTTGGAGTTCATGGCGTTCGTCGACAGGTAGAAGACGTTGCCGTAGCCGCCGCTGGCGAGGACCACCGCGTCCGCGAAGTGGGTGGAGATCCGTCCGGTGATCAGGTCGCGGGCGACGATGCCGCGGGCCCGGCCGTCGACGACGAGCAGGTCGAGCATCTCCGTACGGGCGTGCATCTCGACGTTGCCCGCGGCGATCTGCCGGGAGAGCGCCTGGTAGGCGCCGAGCAGGAGCTGCTGGCCGGTCTGACCGCGGGCGTAGAACGTGCGGGAGACCTGGACGCCGCCGAAGGAGCGGGTGTCGAGGAGGCCGCCGTACTCACGGGCGAAGGGGACGCCCTGGGCGACGCACTGGTCGATGATCTCGACGGAGATCTGGGCGAGCCGGTGCACGTTGGACTCGCGGGCCCGGAAGTCGCCGCCCTTGACGGTGTCGTAGAAGAGGCGGTGGATCGAGTCGCCGTCGTTGCGGTAGTTCTTGGCGGCGTTGATGCCGCCCTGGGCGGCGATGGAGTGGGCGCGGCGCGGGGAGTCCTGGAAGCAGAACTGGACGACCTGGTAGCCCTGTTCGGCGAGGGTGGCGCCGGCGGAGCCGCCGGCGAGGCCGGTTCCGACGACGATGATCCGGTGCTTGCGGCGGTTGGCGGGGTTGACCAGCTTCGCCTCGAAGCGGCGGGTGTCCCAGCGCTCGGCGATGGGCCCGGCGGGCGCCTTGGTGTCGGCGATCGGCTCACCGGTGACGTAATCGAGGTAACTCATGTCAGCTCACCACTCCGGTCATGACGGCGACGGGGACGGAGACGAAGCCCGCGGTCAGCACGAGCGCGAGGGTGTCGGCGAGCACCTTCAGGAGGCGCTCGCGACGGGCGTTGCCGACGCCCAGGGTCTGTGCGGCGCTCCAGAAGCCGTGGCGGACGTGGAGGCCGAGGGCGAGCATGGCGGTGATGTAGACGACGTTCCCGTACCAGGTGGAGAAGGTGTCGACGACGTTCTGGTAGGGCTTGCCCTCCTCGAAGCCGCCGGGGTGGAGGGTGCCGGTGGTCAGGTCGAGGAGGTGCCAGACGATGAAGAGGGCGAGGATGACGCCGCCCCAGCGCATGGTGCGGGTGGCGTACGAGGCGCGCCTGCGGCGGTGGACGTAGGCGGTGGGGCGGGCCTTCACGTCGCGCCGGCTGAGCTGGTACGCGGAGACCGCGTGGGCGACGACGGCGGCGAGGAGCACGATCCGGACGATCCACAGGGCCCAGTGGTGGTGCAGGACGGGGGCGCCCATGACGCGCAGCCAGCGGCCGTAGGCGTTGAACTCCTCGGGGCCGAAGAAGACCTTCAGGTTCCCGGCGACGTGGGCGACGAGATAGCCGAGCATGATCAGCCCGCTGACGGCCATGACCGTCTTCTTGCCGAGGGTCGACGACCAGAATCCGCGGGAGGGTGTGGGGGACGGCGGGCGGGCGGCCGTCCGGTCCCTCGTGGGTGCCAGAGCCATGTTCTCGACGCTAGGGCCGAAGGACCCGAGAGGTCCAAGACATGGTCCGGCTGATCTCGATAGGCCGAGCCTATCCATGTCCTCTACGCTGGGAGCATGCAGTTCCAGCAGCTCCTCTACTTCGTCGCCGTCGCCGAGACCCGGCACTTCACGCGCGCCGCCGAGCGGGTGCACGTCTCGCAGCCCTCTCTCTCGCAGCAGATCAAGGCGCTGGAACAGGAGTTGGGCGCCGAGCTGTTCAGCCGCGCCCGGGGGAACATCACCCTCACCGACGCCGGCGAGGCCCTGCTGCCGCTCGCCCGCCGGATCCTCGCCGACACGGAGACGGCCCGCCTGGAGGTCCAGGAGCTGGCCCAGCTCAAGCGCGGCCGGGTACGGCTCGGAGCGACCCCGAGCCTGTGCACGGGGTTCCTCCCCGACGTGCTGCGGGCCTTCCACGACCTGCACCCGGGGATCGAGCTCCTCATCGAGGAGGGCGGCTCGCACGATCTCGTACGGGAGCTGGCGCGCGGCGCTCTCGACCTCGCGCTCGTCGTCCTCCCGCTGCCCTCCCCCTCCCCCGCGCTGACCACGGTCGAGCTGCTCCGGGAGGACCTCGTGGTGGTCTCCGCGGCCTCGGAGCCGGCACCGCGCCGACCGGTGCGGATCTCGGACCTGCGGGACCAGCCGCTCGTGATGTTCCGGCACGGCTACGACCTGCGGGAACTGACCGTGGCGGCCTGCCGTGCGGAGGGCTTCGAGCCCACGTTCACGGTGGAGGGCGGGGAGCTGGACGCCGTGCTCGGTTTCGTGCGGGCGGGGCTCGGGCTCGCGGTCGTCCCCGCGATGGTCGCGGGGCGCGCCGGGCGGGACCTCCGGGTGACGGCCCTCGCCCGGCCGGGCCTGCGGCGCACGATCGCGCTGGCGCACCGCAGCGATGTGGCTCCGCCGCGGGCGGCACGGGAGCTCCAGCGGCTGCTGCTCCGCCGCCGCGGCTGAGACCGCGACTGTCGGGGCATGCGTTCCTCCCCCGGGCTCCGGCCGGGGGAGGAACGGTCGCGCGCCTCGCGGGGCGTGGGACCGCGGGAGCTAGGGGGTGTTTCGAAAGTCCTGTGCGGTGCCCGCGGTGTCCGGTGCGTGCCCTCGGCGTGCCGGACGAAGGCCCTCGTAGCGGAGCTACTTGGGTCTTCGGCCGGTGCGGCGAGGGGGCGTGCCGGGCGCCGCGGGTGCTGTGCGGGACTTTCGAAACACCCCCTAGACCGCGTCGGCCAGGAGCAGGGAGTGGATGCGGTCCGGGGCGCCCGGGCGGGCGTAGTACCAGCCTTGGGCCGTGTCGCAGCCGAGGTCACGGAGCTGGCGCGCCTGCGCCCCCGTCTCCACGCCCTCGACGGTGACGGCCAGCTCCAGGCTGTGGGCCAGGGAGACGATCCCCTCGACGATCTTCAGGTCGACCGGGTCCACGGGGTGCTGCTGCATGCCCCGCGTGAAGGACCGGTCGAGCTTGAGGACGCTCACCGGCAGCCGCCGCAGGTTGGCCAGGTTCGAGTAGCCGGTGCCGAAGTCGTCGAGGGCGATGTCGACGCCCATCTCGGCGAGCTGCCGCAGCGGCTTCAGCAGGTCCTCGTCGGCTCCGATCAGGGCCGATTCGGTGACCTCCAGGCAGAGCGCGCCCGGTTCGAGGCCGGACCGCTCCAGGACGTCGACGGTGTCGGCGACCAGGCGCGGGTGGTGGAGCTGCGTCGGGGACAGGTTGACGTTGATCCGCAGGGGGCCGCCGTCGGAGTGCCGGGTCTGCCAGAAGCGGGCCTGGCGCACGGCCTCCTGGAGCACCCAGCGGCCGAGCGGCACGATGAGGCCGGTGTCCTCGGCGAGCGGGATGAAGCGGTCGGGGCCGAGCACCCCGTGCTGGGGGTGGCACCACCTGACGAGGGCCTCGGCGCCGTGCACGCTGCCGTCGTCGAGGTGGACGAGCGGCTGGTACTCGATGAAGAACTCGCCGCGCTCCAGGGCGGTCGGCAGGGCGGTGGTGAGCCCGTGGCGGGTGATGGCGCGCGCGTCGGCCTCGGCGTCGGCGAGTTCGAAGCGGTTGCCGCCCGCCGACTTGGCCCGGTACATGGTGATGTCGGCGCTGCGGAGCACCTCGGCCGGGGTCCGCTCCCCCGCCGGCCCCTCGACCACGCCGAGGCTGCCGCGGACGGTGAGTTCGCGGCCGTCGATGCGGAGGGGGGTGGCGAGGGCGCCGAGGATGCGGTCGGCGAGTTCGGTGACGTCGCGTTCGCCGCCGGGCGCGGTGGTGAGGGCGACGAACTCGTCGCCGCCGAGCCGGGCCACCATCTCCCCGGCGCCGGTGACGCAGCTCTGCAGCCGGTCGGCGACCTCGACGAGCAGCCGGTCGCCCGTGGAGTGGCCGAGGCTGTCGTTGATGACCTTGAAGCCGTCGAGGTCGAGGTAGCAGAGGCCGAAGCGGGCGTTCTCGCCGGGGGCGAGGGCCTTCTCCAGGCGTTCGAAGAACAGGGTCCGGTTGGGCAGCCCGGTGAGCGCGTCGTGGGTGGCCTCGTACCGCAGGCGCAGATGGAGCAGCCGCCGCTCGGTGGTGTCCTCCAGGAGGGCCAGCTGGTACTGGGGGCGGCCGTCGGCGTCGCGGAGGAGGGAGACGGTGAGGTTGGTCCACAGAACCGTTCCGTCACCGCGGTAGTACGGCTTCTCGACGCGGTAGTGCTCGCGCTCGCCGCGGACCAGCTCCTCGTACAGCTTCCAGACGTGCGGCCCGTCCTCGGGGTGCACCCACTCGCTGACGTTCCGGCTGCGCACCTGGCCCTCCATCCCGCCGAACATGCGGGTGAGGGTCTCGTTGACCTCCAGGACGTTGCCGTCGAGGTCGGCGATGCCGATGCCGACCGCCGCTCCGTCGAAGACCGCGCGGAAGCGGCTCTCGGTGGCGTGCAGGGCGATCTCGGCGGCGCTGCGGGCGGTGAGCGCGGAGCGGGCGATGGCCTCCTGCTCGGCGCGGGTCCGCTCGCGCAGGGCCTGCGCGTAGCCGGCGGCCATGGCGTGCTGGAGACGGGCGCAGCGGGCGCGCAGTTCCTCGGCCGGCAGGTCCGACTCGGCGCCGCAGTAGAGCACCAGGTACGAGTCGACGACACCGAGGCTGCGGCCGAGCGCGTCCGGGTCGGTGCAGTGCGCGGCGACGAGGGCCGCGCCGGTGCGCTGCGCGGGTGCCGTGTCGAAGGGGCGGGCGTGCAGGGCATCGCACAGGGTGCGGGCCAGCGGCAGCAGGTGCCCCTCGAACTCGGCGCGGGTCAGCGAGGTGGCGGTCACCGGGAAGATCGCCCGGCTCCAGATCGTGACGAACCGCCTGAGTCTGTCCTCCGGGCCGTCGGCTTCGGCGACGGCGCCGGTCGGTTGCGACGGGACCTTCACGCCTTGCGCCCCACCCCTGCGAACCCGGAGAAGGCGTACGGATCCTCCTCCTCGGCCGGGCTGCCGGGCCGCCAGAGCGGCATCGGGACGAGTCCGGGCTCGACGAGTTCGGTGCCCTCGAAGAAGCGGGTGATCTCGCCGCTGGACCGCATCACCAGTGGGCTGCGGATGTTCCGGTAGACCCCGACGGTGCCGCCGGCCTGTTCCTCGGAGAGCGGGATGTTCTCGTACGAGGCGTGGGTGAGCACGAGGAGGCTGCCGGGCGCGAGGGCGTCGAGGAGTTCGGTGACGGCCTCGTAGGGCCTGTCCTCGTCCTCCAGGAAGTGCAGGACGGCGACGAGGAGCAGGGCCACCGGCCGCTCCAGGTCGAGGAGTCGGGTCACCTCGGGGCTGTGCAGGATGTCGGCCGGCTTGCGCAGATCGGCGGCGACGACGGCGGCGCCGTCGTCGCCGTCGAGGACGGCGCGGCTGTGGGCCACGGCGACGGGGTCGTGGTCGACGTAGACGACCCGGGCGGCGGGGTCGGCGGCCCGGGCGACCTCGTGCACGTTGCCGAAGGTGGGTATGCCGGAGCCGATGTCGAGGAACTGGGTGACGTCGTTGTCAACGGCATGGCGGACCGCGCGCCGCATGAAGGCACGGTTCGCCTGCATGATCTTGGGCAGACCAGGCATGAACTCCATGGCCTTGCGGGCCGCTTCCCTGTCCACTTCGAAATTGTGCGAGCCGCCCAGATAGAAGTCGTACATACGGGACACGCTCGGTACCGAGATGTCGATACCGGGCGGGGCCCAGGCGGGACGCTCCATCGATGTCTCCAACAAGTCGCCATGGGGGATGCGGCCATGTGTTCGCGGCCGGTGTTCGAGGTGAGGCTACTGATCGCCCGCCGGGAGAGCGAGTAGAAACGGAAATTCGCGGTCCGTTCTTGGTCACACGCCATTGGCACGTGCTCCTGGAACGCAGAGTTCACGCCTTCAGGCTGTGCAAATTCACGTGCATATGATCGTGCGTCGGTTCCCGGTACGGCCCCGGTCGCGCCCGGGGGACCCTCCAGGTCCCGTCCGCACCTCGGCTGTTGCCGCTCCCGGGCCCGGTCGCCGGTGCAGGATGCCCTGTTGACGGTCCCGCACGACAGGGCGACAACCGGACAGTTCTTCTCCGGAAGGCCGGAAGGAGCCGTGTCGGCCACCCGCGGGGAATCATCGCGCCCGGCAATACCGGGCATTGCGCCGAATCCGTCACCGACATCCGGCGAAACGTCAAGCCCACCCATCCGGAGATCCCCTCCATCTGGCGAATCCCACCGGATTCGGCCCCGGCGCGCCGCCGTTGTGATCAAGCTCGACGGCGTGTCTCTGTACGGATCACTCCTCGCGCGGCCGCTGGCGGCCCTGGGGCTGGTGTGGCTGCTCGCCGCACCCGTGCCCGCCGCCGCCGACGCCTGCGCCTACGCCTCGACCGACTCGGGCGGTTCGCAGATCGCGGTGGCGGTCGCCGGTGGCGGCCACCACGACGGCGACGACCACGGAAGGGGGAACGGCGAAGGGAAGGGCAAGGGCGGCGGGAAGGGCCACGGCAAGGGCAAGGGCCACGACCACCACGGCGACGGGAAGGGCCACGGGCACGGGCATCACCACCACCCGAAGCCCTGCGACCCCGAACCGCCCCCACCGTGCCCCACACCCACTCCGACACCCACCCCCACGCCGACCCCCACGCCCACGCCCTCTCCTCCTGAGCCGACGCCCACTCCGAAGCCGACGCCGGAGCCCACGCCGGCGCCGCCCGAGCCGGTTCCGCCGCGCCCCGTGCCGAAGCCGCCGCCGGCCAGGTCCGCGCCCCGCCCGGAGCCGCCGTCTCCCGCGCCCCCGCCCAGGAGGCCGCCCCAGCCGGCACCCGCGCCGCCGCCTCCCCCGTCCCCGACGCCCACCGCGCGGCCCCGGCCACCCGCCCCCTCGCCCGTGGCGCTGCCCCACTACCGCCAGGCGACGCGGGCCAAGAAGCAGGGCGGCACCTCCGTCGTCACGGCGACGCTGATGATCACCGCCCCCGCCGTGCTCGCGACGGCGATCCTGCGCCCCCGGTCCAAGTAGGAGGAATCCATGTCCGAATGGCTCGTTCTCTCCCTCGCGATGGCCGCCGCGTGCGCCGTCGTGCTCACCATCGTCGTCATCAACAACCGCCGGCTCCCGGAGGACGACGACCCGAGTGAGACCCCGGACGTCATCGAGTACATGACGATGATGATCGGCGTGATCTACGCGATCGTGCTCGGCCTGGCCATCGCCGGTGTCTGGGAGGCCCGGGGGGCCGCCCAGGAGACGGTCCGGCAGGAGGCCCAGGCGATGCACGAGATCTCGGCCCGCGCCGAGGTGTACCCGCCGCAGGTCCGTTCCCGGATCCGCGCCGACGTCGACGCGTACGTCTCGTACGTGGTCCACGACGAATGGCCCCACATGGCCGAGCACGGCGAGCTCAGCGACGAGGGCACCGCGCTCCTGGAGAAGGTGCGCCGCAGCGTCACCGACTACCAGCCGGCCGACGACTTCGAGGGGCAGGCCTACCAGCCGCTGGTGGACCAGGTGGCCGCCGCCGACGACGCCCGGGGGGCCCGTGGACAGAACGCGGGGGCGACGATGCCGGGGGTGGTGTGGTTCGGCCTGATCATCGGGGCCCTGGTGACGGTCGGCCTGATCTTCACGCTGCAGATCCGCAGAACCGGCCGGGAGTTGCTGCTCGCCGGCCTCTTCAGCGTCCTGATCGCCTTCCTGCTGTTCCTCATCTGGGACTTCGACGCGCCGTTCGGCCGGGGCATCTCGGCGACCGCCGCGCCGTTCACCGATCTGTTCCCGCAGATCACGCGGTGATCCGGCCCGTGCGAGTGGGCCGCCCGGGGGACATCGGTGCCCCATTCGCACGTCTGGGATCGCGGCTGTGGTAGTGCGCTCCTAGCGTTTCGGGCAGCGAGGTGTACGGCCCTTCGCGGGAACCCCCTTCCGCGGCCGCGCCTCGGGACCCGGAGGATTCACCATGCGCGCGATACGTGCCGCTTCCACTGCCCTGTTGGGGGCGGCCGCCCTCGCCCTGGCCGCTCCCGCCGCCCTCGCGGCGGACGGTGTCCCCGCGCCCGGCGCGCGGGCACCCGGGGCCAAGGCACCGGGCGATTTCCTCGTGTCGCCCGCGGTCGTCGCCCCGGGCGGCCGGGTGACGCTGAGCGCCCCCGGCTGCGCCAGCACGGCGACGGCCTCGGCGGGCATCTTCGACACCGCCACCATCGCACCGGGTGCGGCGGTGACCGCCACCGTGGACGCGGACGCCAAGCGCGGGGCCGTGTACACGGTGCTGTTCAACTGCACGGGTGGCGTGCAGGACACCGTCGCCCTGACGATCAGCGGCTCCCCCACCGCCACCCCGACCATCAGTGCCACGGTCCTCACGCCCCCGCGCGGGGTGCAGGGCGGTCTCGGCGGCTCGATGGCCCCCAGCACCACGGAACTGGCCGTGGGCGCGGTGCTGGCCGTCGGCGCCGTCTCGGGCGGCGCGGTCTACGCGATCCGCCGCCGCACCGGCGCGGGCCGGCGGCACTGACCGGGTGCGGGCCGGGAGCGGCGGGCGGGTGCTCGTGGACGCCCGTCGCCCCCGGGTCCCGGTGGGGACTCGGGGGCGACGGGCACGGCGGGCCGACCGGGAGGTTCGGCCGGTCAGACTCCCGCGCCGGTCAGGCGTCGACGGCGGGCGATGAAGATGCCGCCGCCGAGCGCGGCGGCGGCGACGAGCGAACCGCCGATGGCCATCTCCGTGGAGCTCGGGGCCATCGAACCGCCGAGGCCGCCCTGCGCGCCCTGCCCGGCGAGGACCCGGAACGGTGCGGTGAGGGTGCGGCCGTTGCACTGGGCGGCCAGGTTGTACTGGCCGGGCGTGGCGTTGTTGAAGATGCGGGGCGTGGCGGTGGAGACCCCGTTGACGGCCGGGGAGAGCGTCGTCGTCGGGAAGGCGTTGGACGTGACCGTGCCACCGGCGCAGCCCCGGACGGTGATCGTGAGGATCGCGCCCTGGTGGACCGCGAAGGGGGACACGGTGACGCCGTTGGAACCGTCTCCGCCGCGCTCCGCCTGGAAGGCGTCGACGGTCACGCTGCTGGGCCCGTGGGTGGCGGTGGCGAGGGGGGCCGCGAGTCCGAGCGCCGCGAACGCGGTCGCCGTCACCGCCAGAGTGCGTGCAGCACGCATGGTTGAACCTCCTGTGGAAGACGCCCCAAAGCGGTGCTCCGGGAGATTCGACGAGTACGCCTTCCATGACGAACCATCACAAGTCGGTGCGAGCCGTGCATGTCGGCACTGGGCCACCCCGGTGAGGCGACACGCCGTGGGCAGGAGCCTCGGGAGCGACGGAATCGCAGGTCAAGGCCGTCCGGGGTGCTTATCTGACGATTACTCGGATGGGTCAGCCGGGCTGTCACCCGCCTGCCCTCCACGCCGTCGCCGGGCGCGCGCCGGAGCGGCCCGGTGCCGCTCGGGGCCGGGCACCCGTCCGGCGGTGGGCCCCACCCGTTCGCGCCGTCCGGCGCGACGGCCCGCACGGCCGCCCTTACCGTTCTGACGACGCCGAGAAGGGAGAACCATGCCCCCGAAGGACTTCCGCGTCTTCGAGCGCAGGAGACGCCGACCCTGGGGCGTCCTGGCCCTCGCCATGCTGTCCGGGCTCGCGATGATGCGCAACGGGGTGGACGTCGCCCTCGGGCCGCCCCAACCCGCCGCCGCGGCACGCCCGGTGGCGCATCCGGTCATGCCGACGCCGCCCGCCGCGAGCACGGGTCTGGAGCCGCTGCCCTTCGCCCCGGCGTCCCGGATCAAGATCCCGGCGATCCAGGTGGCGGCCCCCATCATGGACGTGGGTCTGGACGCGGACGACTGGGTGGCGGCCCCGCCCCCCGAGGACCCCAACCTGGCCGGCTGGTACCAGAACGGCATCGCGCCCGGTCAGCGCGGCACGGCCGTCGTCGTCGGCCACGTCGACAACGCGAAGGGCCCGGCGGTCTTCTACGGTCTGGGATCCCTGCAGAAGGGCCAGCACATCGAGGTCGAGCGGTACGACGGCCGGGTCGCCGTCTTCGAGATCTACGGCGTCGAGGTGTACGCCAAGGACAACTTCCCCGGCGTGCAGGTCTACGCCGACAACGGCGAGCCGGAGCTCCGGGTGATCACCTGCGGCGGCGGCTACACGCGCGCGCGTGGCTACGACGGGAACGTCGTGGTCTACGCGCGCATGGTCGGCTCGCGCTAGGGGGTGCCTCGAAAGTCCTGTGCGGTGCCCGCGGTGTCCGGTGCGTGCCCTCGGCGTGCCGGACGAAGGCCCTCGTGGCGGAGCTACTCGGGTCTTCGGCCGGTGCGGCGAGGGGGCGTGCCGGGCGCCGCGGGTGCTGTGCGGGACTTCCGAAACACCCCCCAGCACCCGCGCGCAGGGCAGGGCCCCGGCACCGTGGTGCCGGGGCCCTGCCGTCGCGTCCGGGCGGTCAGCGCCGCGGCACGGTGATGTGGTAGCCCGCGTCGAGGAGTTCGGGGAGGTAGCGGCGGAGCGCGGCCACGCTCTGGGAACGGTCGCCGCCCGCGTCGTGGGAGAGGACGACGACGCCGGGCGCGGCGCCGTCGAGAACCCGGCGCACGATGGTGCCGGTGCCGGGCTCCTTCCAGTCCAGGGTGTCGACGGTCCAGGCGAGCGGCTCCATGCCGAGTTCGGCGCCGATCTCGAAGGAGTGCCGGTTCCACGCCCCGTAGGGAGCGCGGTACCAGAGCGGGGCCGCGCCGAGCGCCCGCTCGACGACCTCGCTGGTGGAGCCGAGTTCGTCGCGGATCCGGGAGGGCCTGAGCTTCGGGATGAGGGGGTGGGACCAGGTGTGGTTGCCGACGACGTGGCCGTCCGCGTCCATCTCGCGCAGCAGGTCCTGGTTCTCCACGGCCATCTCGCCGCAGACGAAGAACATCGCCCGGCAGCCGTACTGGCGCAGGGTCTCCAGGATGCCGGGGGTGTAGCGGGGGTCGGGGCCGTCGTCGAAGGTCAGCACCATCGAGCGGCCGACCCCGGACATGCCGGCGAAGGGCCGCTGCCGCACCGGCGGCAGCGCGCGCCGGAAGGCCGGCGGCGCGTACGCGGTCATGGGCTGGAGCCGGTACGCGGACGGGCTGAGGCGGGCGCCCTGCGCCTGGGGTCCGGCGGCCGGGCCGGCGTGGCCGGCGCCGGACGTGCCCCGGGGGGTGGAGACGGCGCCGTTGGCGGTGTCCGGCCCGGCGAACCGGTCCGCCGCGAACACTCCTACGGTGGCGGTGGCCCCCAGGGCGGCGGCGAGCCGCAGCACGGCCCGGCGCCCACTGGGCATCTGATCCTTTTTCATGACCAATGGTTCATACGGGCGAGGGCCCCCACGGCTCCACGACACCGGCCCCCCGTCCGAAAACACCCGATGAGCCGAAGGATCCCGGCACCCGGGCCGTCTACCTCCCCATCACCAGACCGTCCCTGCCGGCGCCCCGGCTGAGGACCACGTCCCGGATGGTGTCGCGGATCCCGGCCTCGCGGGCGTCCGCGTCCTCCCGCCCGCCGAGGTTCACCACGCGTCCGCGCGCGGTGTCGAACCACTGCGGCAGGAACTCGGCCTTCGTGACCTCCCAGCGACCGCCGGGGGTCCGGGGCGGGGCGAAGGTGAAGCGGCCGATGCTGCTCTGGTTGCCGCGCGGGTCGTAGGAGCCCTCGTGGTTGATCATGTCCCCGGCGATCTGGTCGCCCATGCCGTAGACGATCCACGTCCCGTTGACCTTCTCGTAGGCCTGCGGGACGTGGGCGTGCGTGCCGATCAGGAGATCGACGTCCGGGCGGCCGCCGCTGCGCGAGGCGGTCAGCGCGCGCCCGAGGGAGAGCTGCCGCTCGTCGGGTTCGGTCTGCCACTCGCTGCCCCAGTGGACGCTGACGACGACCACGTCGGCGCCCGCCGCGCGGGCGGCGCGCGCGTCGGCGATCACCTTGCCCTCGTCGAGCAGGTTGACGGCCCAGGGCTGCCCCTCGGGGAGCGGGTAGCCGTTGGTGTCGTAGGTGTAGGCCAGCTGGGCGACCGTGGCGCCGCCGGCCTTGAGGAGGGTGGGCCGCGCCGCCTCCTCGGCCGTTCGGGCGGAGCCGGCGTGCCGGACCCCCGCCTTGTCGAGCGCGTCGAGGGTGCGGCCGAGGCCCGCCGCGCCGTCGTCGAGGGTGTGGTTGGAGGCGGTGGAGCAGGAGTCGTAGCCGGTGGCCTTGAGCGCGGTGGCGATCTCGGGGGGCGACGTGAAGGCCGGGTAGCCGGTGTAGGGGCCGCCCTCCTGCCCGTACACCGTCTCCATGTGACAGATGGCCAGGTCGGCCCGGGAGACCACGGACTTGGCGCCGGACAGCATCGGGCGGAAGTCGTAGCCGGCCCCGTCGGCGTCCTCGCCCGCCCGCCGGATGATCGAGTCGTGCGGCAGGATGTCGCCGGAGGCGACGAGGGTGAAGCCGGCGGGCGCGGAGGACCCTCCGGGAGCGGCGGGGCGCGCTCCGCCGCTCCGCCCGGCCGCCGCGCCCGGAGTCGAGGTGCCGTCGGCGGGGCCGCTCCCGTCGGTGCAGCCGGTCGCCGCCGCGAGCAGGAGTGCGGCGAGCGCCGCCCCCGCGGGTCTGGTGCGTGAGGTCATGTACGGCGCTCCGCCCGAATCATGTGATGAACATCTGTTCTGATGAATTGAGCTCCTGGGAAAGCGGCAGTCAAGGGTCAAGGCCGCACGGGGTGACGAACCCCGCTGAAACGGACGCACCGACTCCGTCCGACCGTTCGACGTGCCATTCGCCGCGCGGTGCGACCGTTCGTCGCACACCGCTGCCCGCTCCCTGTCGCCCGCCGTCCGGATGCGTTCGGATACGCCCCGGACGACGAGGCGCGGGAGAGGCGGGCGGCATGACCACGGTGGCGACGGCGACGACCGACGAGCGGGCCCTGGAAGAGCTGCAGCGGGACCACGGGCCCGCCCTGCTCTCCTTCCTGCTCGGACTGACCCACGGAGACCGGCAGCGCGCCGAGGACCTCGTCCAGGAGACCCTGGTACGGGCCTGGCTCCACCCCGAGGCCTTCGACGGCCCCTACACCTCGATGCGCCCCTGGCTCTTCACCGTGGCCCGCCGCCTCGCCATCGACGCCCGGCGCTCACGCCTCGCCCGGCCCGCGGAGATCGGCGACGGCGTCCTCGCGGTGACGCCCGACCCCGCCGACGCCACCGCCTCCGCCGAGGCCGCGCTCGACGTACGGGCGGCCGTGCGGGAACTGAGCCCCGAGCACCGCGCGGTGCTCGTGCGGCTCTACTTCCACGGACTCACCGTCAACGAGGCCGCCGTCGAACTCGGCATCCCCGCCGGGACCGTCAAGTCCCGCTCGCACTACGCGCTGCGGCAGCTGGGCCGCTCCCTGCCCGGCTACCGGCCGCGCCGCGCGCCCGTTGCCCGGGCCCGCGCCGGGGCCCCACAATGACGCCGTGACGCTGACTCTCACCTCCGCCGAACAGGTCCTCGCCGACAACTTCGCCCCCTGGGTGCTCGATCTGGGGCTCTCGGTCGTCTCCGTCGACGCCGAGGAGGCCGTCCTCCGCCTCCCCTGGTCGGACCGGCTCGCCCGGGAGGGCGGCGGGCTCTCCGGCCAGGCGCTGATGGCCGCCGCCGACACCGCCACGGTGATCGCCGTCGCCGCGGCGCGCGGCGGCTTCGTGCCGATGACCACCGTCCAGCAGTCCATCAGCTTCCAGCGCGCGGTGGTCGGCGCCGACGTCCTCGTCCGCGCCCGGCTCACCAAGGCCGGGAAGCGGATGGCCTTCGCGGACATCACCATGACGGCCGACGGCACCGAGGAGACCGCGGCCCACGCGACCGCCGTCTACGCGCTCCTCGGCTGAACCGGACCGGCTCCCCGCCCCGCCCGCCACGCTCGACCCGCCCGGCACCCGGAACCCACCCGCACCGATCCGGCCGGGAAACGTATCCGAATCCACACCGGCGAGTTGAGCAAAGCGGGACCCGCGGACGCCCTTCACGGAGGAGGCTCTCCCCCGAGCCCCCGGGTCCCGACGTCCGGGGCCCACACATCCGGGAGAAGGTGGGAGCGTTGCTGCCCGAGAGCACGAACGGCACCGGCGGCACCAGCGGCGGCGGCCTCGCCGTCCCGATGGCGTGGCTGTGCGCCGAGTACCTGGCCGACGAGGTGCTGCGGGCGGCCGCGCTCGTCGCCCCCGGCTCGCTGGAGTACCGGGCCGGCCTCCAGGCCCTGGCCCTCACCGTCCACCTCGCCGGCGAACCCGACGGTCCGTCCGGCGCGTGGGCCGCCCGGCGGGTCGACGAGTGGCTGCGGCACACCGCCTACGACCGGCCCTGGCCCCCCTGGGTCGAGGAGCGGCTCGCCGCGCGGCAGGCGGCCGGCGACGAGGGACCGGACCTGGCGCTCGCGCGGACTGCCTGGGCACGGCTGCGGGACACCTGGATCCGCGCCGCCGACCTCGACGGCCGGACCGACCCCGAGGGCCCCGTCGACGAGGCCGAGCAGATCTGGCTGCCCGCCTGGAAACTGGGCCTCCCGCTCGCACACCTGTCGCTGCACCTGCGCTGACGGCTCCTACGGCGCCGAAGGGTGCACCCCCGGACGGTACTTGGGGACCCGTACCGTCACCTTCATCCCGGCGCCGACCGCCGTCTCGATGACCAGACCGTGCTCCGCCCCGTACACCTGGCGCAACCGCTCGTCCACGTTGGACAGGCCGATGCCGGAGCCCGCCGGGTGCTCCCCGCGCAGGACCGCCCGCAGCAGCTCCGGGTCCATGCCGACGCCGTCGTCCTCGACCGTCACCACCGCCTCGGCGCCCGCGTCCCGGGCGGCGATCGTGACCCGGCAGCCCCGCTCCCGGTCCTGGAGGCCGTGCTTCACGGCGTTCTCGACGAGGGGCTGGAGACAGAGGAACGGCAGGGTCACCGGCAGCACCTCGGGCGCGATCTGCAGCGTCACCTGGAGACCGTCGCCGAACCGGGCCCCCGCCAGGGCCAAGTACTGCTCGACGGAGCGCAGTTCGTCGGCGAGCTGGGCGAACTCGCCGTGCCTGCGGAAGGAGTAGCGGGTGAAGTCGGCGAACTCCAGGAGCAGCTCCCTGGCCCGCTCGGGGTCGGTGCGCACGAACGAGGCGATGGCCGCGAGGGAGTTGAAGATGAAGTGCGGGGAGATCTGGGCGCGCAGCGCGCGGATCTCGGCCTCCACGATCCGGGTGCGCGAGCGGTCGAGCTCGGCCAGCTCCAGCTGGACCGAGACCCAGCGGGCCACCTCGGTCGCGGCCCGCACGAGCACGGCCGACTCCCGCGAGCCGTAGGCGACGAGCGCGCCGAGGACCCCGTCCTCCCCGGTGAGCGGGGCGATCACCGCCCAGCGCAGCGGACACGCCGGATCCTCGCAGCCGGTGTGGGCGGAGCGGCTGCGGCCGGTCTCCAGGGTCTCGGCGGCCTGCTCGGGGGCATGGGCCAGGTGGTGGTCCTCCCCCGGGCCGTCCCAGGCGAGGACCGCGCCGCCCCGGTCGGTGAGGCAGAGCGCCTCGGTGCCGAGCAGCGAGCGGAGCGTGCGGGCCGCCTTGCGCGCGGTGTCCTCGGTGAGCCCGGCGCGCAGCGGGGGCGCGGCGAGGGACGCGGTGTGGAGCGTGTGGAAGGTGGCCCGTTCCACGGGTGTGCCGAGGTCGGGATCGGCGGTACGGCCGCCGCGCCGTGCGGTGAGGCGCCCCAGGACGAAGCCCGCGGCGAGCAGCACCGCCCCCGCGGCCGCCGCGGCGGCGAGCGCGATGCCGCTCATCGCCGAGCCCCGGGGGCGGTCATCGGCGTGCCTCGGGCGTGGTCGTCGGCGGCGCCTCGGGGGCGGTCATCGTCCGGGCCTCCTGGGTGGGGACGGCGCCCGTGCTCTCCTCCGGGAGGGCCGTGATCTCCTCCGGGAGGTGGAGCCGGGCGAGGATGGCGGGCGTGCCGGGCGGGATCCGGCGAGGGGTGGCCAGCGAGACCAGCACCATCGTCAGGAACCCGAGGGGGACCGACCAGACGGCGGGCCAGGCCATCAGCGTGTGCGGCCAGCCTCCCGGCGCGAGTCCCGCCCGGGTGGCCATCACCGCCGCGAGGGCCGTGCCGCCGCCGAGCAGCAGCCCGGCCACGGCGCCGGGCGGGGTGAGCCGCCGCCACCAGATCCCGAGGACGAGCAGCGGACAGAACGACGACGCCGAGACCGCGAAGGCGAGACCGACCGCGTCGGCGACCGGCACCTTCGACGCGACGACCCCGACGCCGAGCGGGACGGCGGTGGCGAGGAGCGTCCCGAGGCGGAAGTGCCGGACGCCCCGGGAGGGCAGCACGTCCTGCGTGAGGACGCCCGCGACGGACATCGTGAGCCCGGACGCGGTGGAGAGGAAGGCCGCGAAGGCGCCGCCCGCGAGCAGGGCTCCGAGGAGGTCGCCGAGGAGCCCGCCGAGGATCCGGTCGGGCAGGACGAGGACGGCGGCGTCGGCGGAACCGGTGAGGGCCAGTTCGGGCGCGTAGATCCGCCCGAGGGCTCCGTACAGGGGCGGCAGCAGGTAGAACGCGCCGACGAGCCCGAGGACGACGAGGGTGGTGCGGCGGGCGGCGCGGCCGTGCGGGCTGGTGTAGAAGCGGACGGCGACGTGCGGCAGGCCCATGGTGCCGAGGAAGGTCGCGAGGATCAGTCCGTACGTGGCGTACAGCTGGTGCCCGTCACGGCCGCCGGCCAGCGGCTGGGACCACCCGAGGGGGTCGGAGCCGGTGGCGGCGCGCTCGGGCAGCGGGGTGCCCGGCGCGAAGGAGAGCGTGGTGCCGCCCAGGACGTGGTGGGTGCCGGGGGCGAGGGTGACGGCCCGGCCGGTGTACGGGACGGAGTCCACGCTGCCGGTGACGGTGACCGTGAGCGGCTCGTCGAGGCCGACGCGTACGGTGTCGGCGACCTGGACGGCGGTGTGGCCGCGCAGCACGGCGGGGGCGTCGAAGCGGGCCCGGGGCGCGCCGTCCCCGTACCAGGCGGCGAGCAGGAACAGGGCGGGGACGAGCAGCGCGGTGAGCTTCAGCCAGTACTGGAAGGCCTGTACGAAGGTGATGCTGCGCATGCCGCCCGCGGCGACCGTGCCCGTGACGACGAGGGCGACGAGCAGCCCGCCGACCCAGTCGGGGGCGCCGGTGAGGATCTCCAGGGTCAGTCCGGCGCCCTGGAGCTGCGGCAGCAGGTACAGCCAGCCGATGCCGACGACGAACAGGCTGGCGATCCGGCGGACCTGCGGGGATTCCAGGCGGGCCTCGGCGAAGTCGGAGAGCGTGTACGCCCCGGAGCGGCGCAGCGGGGCGGCGACGAGGACGAGCAGCACGAGGTATCCGGCGGTGTAGCCGACCGGGTACCAGAGCATCGCGGGGCCCTGGACGAGGACGAGCCCGGCGATCCCGAGGAAGGACGCGGCGGAGAGGTACTCGCCGCTGATGGCGGCGGCGTTGAGGGCCGGGCGGACGGTCCGCGAGGCGACGTAGAAGTCGGAGGTGGTGCGGGAGATCCGCAGGCCGAGGGCGCCGATGAGGACGGTGGCGAGGACGACGGCGGTGACGGCCGCGACGGCGTGGGTCTGGTTCACGGGGGCGGTTCGCCGTTCTCAGCGCTCGACGAGCCCGGTGAAGTCGCGCTCGTTGCGCTCGGCACGGCGGACGTACCAGTGGGCGATGCCCCAGACGACCGGGTACACGCCGATGCCGAGCGTGCCCCAGACGAGCGCCTCGGGTGCGGGCAGCGCGAGCACCAGCGGCAGCGAGCCGACGAGCAGGACGAGGGCGCCGAGGGCACTGAGGGCGGCGCGGAGCTGACTGCGCATCAGGGAGCGGACGTAGGTGTGGCCGAGGGTGGTCTGCTCGTCGATCTCGGAGCGGGCCGGCGGGTGGGCGGCGCGCCGCCCGGCGGGGGCGGGCACGGCGCCCGGGCCGTGGGCGGAGGCGTAGGTGACGGTCTCGCGCCGGGGCCTGCGCGGGGGGTGCTGCTCCGGCATCGGCGACCGCTCTCTGACTGGCTCCTTGGCCCGTGGAGTGTACGCAGAGGGGGTGCGGCGCCGGTAGGGGTACGCGGCTCAGCCGCCGGCCCGGCGCATCAGCAGGTCCCGCAGGTGGCGGGCGTGACGGCGGCTGACGGCCAGGTCGGTGGCGCCGATCCGCACGGAGGTGGCGCCGGCGTCGAGCCGCAGCTCGTCGATGCGGCCCAGGGCCACGAGATGGCTGCGGTGGACGCGGACGAAGCCCCGGTCGGCCCACCGTTCCTCCAGGACGGAGATCGGGATGCGGACGAGGTGGCTGCCGTGGTCGGTGTGGAGGCGGGCGTAGTCCCCGTGGGCCTCGACGTAGGCGATGTCGTCGACGGAGACGAAGCGCGTGACGCCGCCGAGCTCCACGGGGATCTGCTCGGGAGCCGCCGGGGCGGCGGGCACGGCGGTGGCGTGGACGAGCTCGTGGACGCGGCGTACGGCCTCGGCGAGCCGCTCGCGGCGGACCGGCTTGAGCACGTAGTCGACGGCCTTCAGGTCGAAGGCCTGGAGGGCGAAGCCCTCGTGGGCGGTGACGAAGACCAGATGCGGGGGCCGGGCGAAACCGGCGAGCAGCCGGGCCAGTTCGAGACCGGTGAGGCCGGGCATGTGGATGTCGAGGAAGACGACGTCGACGGCCCGGTCGCCGTCGGGCCCCGCTTCCAGGGCGCGCCCGATCCTGCGCAGCGCCGCGGTGGCGTCCCCCGCGCCCTCGGCGGTCCGCACCCGGGGGTCGGCGCGCAGCAGGTAGAGCAGCTCGCCGAGGGCGGGCTCCTCGTCGTCGACGGCCAGGACGCGCAGCATGCGCGGGAGTCTAGAGGAGGAGGAGGTGCGGGCCTCGGGAGCTTCGGCTATTTGAGGAGCTTCGACAGGCGCCGGTCGGCGAGGACCTTGCCCCCTGTCTGGCACGTCGGGCAGTACTGGAGGGAGGAGTCGCTGAAGGAGACCTCGCGGATGGTGTCGCCGCAGACCGGGCAGGGTTCGCCGGTGCGGCCGTGGACGCGCAGGCCCGTCTTCTTCTCGGCCTTGAGCCTGCCCGCGGCGAGGCCGTGGGAGCGTTCGACGGCCTCGCGGAGGGTGGTGCGCATCGCCGTGTAGAGGGCGGTGGTCTCCTCCGGGGTGAGGTTCTGGGTGGGTTTGAACGGGGACGTCTTCGCGGCGTGCAGGATCTCGTCGCTGTAGGCGTTGCCGATGCCGGCGATGAGGCTCTGGTCGCGCAGGGCGCCCTTGATCTGACGGCGCTCGCCCACGAGCAGCGCGGCGAACTCCTCGGGCCCGAAGTCCTCGGCGAGCGGGTCGGGGCCCAGGCGGGCGACGCCCGGGACCTCCTGGGGGTCGTGGACCAGGTGCACGGCGAGCCGCTTGGTGGTGCCGGCCTCGGTGAGGTCGAAGCCGTCGCCGCCGGTCAGGGCCGTACGCAGCGCCAGCGGGCCCTTGCCGGGCTTCGGCGGCCCCGACGGCAGGGGGTCCTGCCAGCGGAGCCAGCCCGCGCGGGCCAGGTGGATCAGGAGGTGGAGCTCGCCGGCCGCGCCGGTGGTGGTGAGGTCGAGGAACTTCCCGTGCCGGCCGACCGCGGTGAACTCGGCGCCCTCCACGGCGCTCAGGGGCGGGTCGTACGTCTTGAGGACGCTGATCGCGACGGGCAGCACGCGGGCGATCTCCTTGCCCACCAGCTGCGTGTCGAGGAACGCGCGGAGCGCTTCCACCTCGGGGAGTTCGGGCATGGCTCCACCCTGCCGCACGGCGCACCGGGCCGCGCGGCGGCAGCGCTCGGGACCCCACCGGAGCGTGGTCGCCCGCCGGGCCGGACGGGACGATCCGGACAGCCCTTAGGGTGTCCGACGTGCGTGTACTGCTCGTCGAGGACGACGAAGACCTCCGCTTCGGGGTGGCCGCCGCTCTGCGGGCCGCCGGGCTCGCCGTCGACGAGGCCTCCGACCTTCCCCGGGCGGACGAGGCACTGTTCGTCACCGCGTACGACTGCGCGGTCTTCGACCGGATGCTTCCGTCCGGCGACGCCGCCGCCTACGTCGACGGGCTCCGCCGCGGCGGCCGTGACGTGCCGGTGCTGTTCCTGACGGCGCGCGACACGGTCGCGGACCGGGTGGAGGGCTTCGCGAGCGGCGGGGACGACTACCTCGTCAAGCCGTTCGCCGTGCCCGAGCTCGTCGCCCGGGTGCGCAGCCTGTGCCGCCGGTCCGCCGTCGTCCGTCCGCCGGTCCACCACGTCGGCGACCTGGAGATCGACACGGCCCGCCGTCACGTCCGCCGGGCGGGGGTGCTGCTCACGCTGACGAGCCGGGAGTTCGCGGTCCTGGAGGTCCTGGCGGCCCGCTCCGACCAGGCGGTGTCCCGCGCCGAGCTGGTCGAGAGCTGCTGGGACGAGATGGCCGAGCACCGGTCGAACGTCCTGGAGGTGCTCGTCTCCCAGCTGCGCCGCAAGCTCGGGGAGCCGCCGCTGATCCACACCGTGCGCGGGGTCGGCTACCGGCTCGCGCCCGACGCCGGTGCGCGGTGAGGCCCGCGCGCTCCCGTCGGTCGGCGACGCTCACCCCCACGGCGCGGGTGCTGCGGCTGCGGCGGCGGATCAGTCTGCTGTTCGCGCTGACCAGCGCCGTGGGGCTGGTCGCGATGGCCGTGCTCGCCGTGCGCGGCGACAGCGGCCGGTGGCGGGAACAGCTCGATCACACGATGGACGCCGACACGAGCTGGGCGCTCGGACTCCTGGAGACCGACGAGGAGGGGCGGCTCGTCCTGGACGTGCTGGCGGACTCGGTGGACACCGCGTGCCCGCCGCTGACCGTGCTGCTCGTGGACGCGGCCGCCCCCGGCTCGCTGAGGGTCGAGCACGCGCCGGCGAAACCGTGCCTGGCGGTGAGCCGGGCCGTGGTGCTGGCGGCGGGGTCCGCGGCGGTGCGGGCGGACGGCGTGCGGGCCTTCGACGGTCGCACGACGGACGGCGGTCCGGTACGGGTCCTCGCGCAGCCCTTCTACGCGCCGGAGGCGGCGGACGACGAGGGCCCGCAGGGCGCGCTGGTGACCGTGGCCGACGCGCGCGGCCCCCGGGACGACCACCGGCGGCTGGTGGGGGTGGTGACGGGCGGCTGCGCGGTGCTCGTGCTGCTGTCGGCGGCCGTCGGTCACGTGCTGTCGGGCCGGGCGGTCCGGCCCGCGCTCGCCGCGCTCGACCGGCAGGAGGCGTTCCTCGCGGACGCCGCGCACGATCTGCGGACCCCGGCCGCCTCGCTGCGGACGCTCGCCGAGACGGCCCTGCGCGGCGAGACGGACAGCGCGGACGTGCACCGGCGCACGCTGCGGCTCGCCGAGGGGATGGGCCGGCTCGTCGACGGGCTGCTCACCCGGGCCCGTCTCATGTCCGGTACGGCCGCGGTGGCCCGGCAGCCGCTGCGCCTGGACCAGCTGGTCGAGGCGGTCGTGGACGAGGCCCCCACGGAGGGGCATCGCGTCCGGGTCGAGGCCGTGGAGGCGATCGTGGTCGCCGATCCCGATCTCGTGCGCCGCGCGGTGGGCAACCTCGTCGACAACGCGCTCGCGCACGGCCACGCGCCGGGTGTGCCCGCGGACGTACGGGTCACGGTGAGCGCGGACGGCACGCTGACGGTCGAGGACGCGGGTCCCGGTCTCCCTCCGGAGGTCGCGGGCGCGCTGTTCGAGCGGTTCCGCAGCGGTGCGGGCTCCACGGGCCTCGGTCTGTCCATCGCCTCCTGGGTCGCCCACGCGCACGGCGGCACGCTCGGGGCGGAGCGGTCCGGGACCGGCGGGGCCCGGTTCGTCCTGCGGCTGCCGGTCGCGCGCTGACCGGCGGGCGGCGGGGAGGCCGGAGGCCTCGACGCCGCCCCCGGGTCCCGCCCGGACCTGGCCTCCGGGTGCCCGTCCTCAGGAAATCCTCAGCATGCGTGCGCGACCCTTCCGTGGACCGACCACTCAGGGGAGTTCCTCGTGTTGAGCACCACCGCCCGCCGCCGGGCCCTCGTCCTCGCCCTCGCCCTCCTCGGCGGGACCTCCCTGGCCGCCTGCACGGGCGCGCCCGGCCAGGACGCGGGCCGGCGTGCCCCGGCCGCCGCCGACCCGGCCGCTCGCGCCGATCTGCGGGGCTTCTACGGCCAGAAGCTCGCGTGGCGGCCCTGCGGCGACGTCCAGTGCGCCTCGCTGACCGTGCCGATGGACTACTCCCGTCCCGGTGACGGCAGGACCTTCGTGCTGCCCGTGGCAAAGGCGGCGACCGCCGTCCCCGGCAAGCGCCTCGGCTCGCTGGTCCTCAACCCCGGCGGTCCGGGCGAGCCCGGAGCGAAGCTCGTCGAGGACGGCGTCGCCGACGAGCTCGGCCCGGGGGTCAGGGAGCGGTTCGACGTCGTGTCCTTCGACCCGCGCGGTGTCGGCGGGAGCGAGCCCGCCCTGACCTGCCGCGCGGGGGACGACTCCGCCGTCCCGGACGCGGCGCCGCCCTACCCGCGCACGGGGGCCGAACGCGAGGCGGCCCTCGTGGCCGCCCGGGCGCAGGCCGCCGCGTGCCGGAAGGCCAGCGGTCCGCTGCTGCCGCACGTCGGTACCGTCGACGCGGCCCGGGACCTGGACGTGCTGAGGGCGGCGCTCGGCGAGCGCGCGCTGACGTACGTCGGCTGGTCGTACGGCACGAGCCTGGGCACCTCGTACGCCGAGCAGTTCCCCCGCCGCGTACGGGCGATGGTGCTGGACGGGGCCGTCGACCCGTCCCTCGACTGGCGGCAGCGCGTGCTCGGCCAGTCGACCGGTTTCCGGGACGCGGTCGAGGAGTACGCCGACTCCTGCGCCGACGTGGTCGGGGACGGCTGCCCCGGCGCGTCGCCCGGGGAGATACGGGCGCTGATCGACCGGCTCGTCGAGCGGACGCGGCGCGAGCCGCTGCCGGTCGACGGTTCCGAGGAGGGGCTCGACGCGGCGGGCCTCGTCGAGGCGCTGAGCCTGTCCATGTACACGCCGGAGGCGCAGTGGGAGGGCCTGTCCGGGGCACTGCGCGCGGCGGACGCGGGGGACGGCACGAGGCTGGCGGCCCTGGCGGCGGGCGAGGAGGAGTCCCCGGACGACACCGGGACGGACGCCGACCAGCAGGCTCCCGAGGCGGACTCCGAGCAGGGGACCACCGGGGCCGGCGCGGACGCGGACTCCGAGCAGGAGGCCACCGGCCCCGACTCCGACTCCGAGCAGGAGGCCACCGGCTCCGACTCCGACTCCGAGCAGGAGGCCATCGGCTCCGACTCCGACTCCGAGCAGGAGGCCACCGGCTCCGACTCCGACTCCGACCAGAAGTCTCCCGGCGCCGACCCCGACGCCTCCGCGGCGCCCGCGAGCGGCGTGCCCGAGGACAACAGCGAGGCGGCCATGATCGCGGTCAACTGTCTCGACGTCCCCCACCCGCGCGACGCGCGGGCCTACTGGGACGCGCTGGCCCCCGCCCACCGGGCCGCGGGCCTCTACGGCACCTCCGGGGTGACGGCCGAGCTGGTGTGCGAGGACTGGCCGGCCGGGGCCCAGCGGCCGCACCGGGTGGCCGCGGCGGGCGTCCCGCCGGTGCTCGTCGTGGGCACCACGGGCGATCCGGCGACGCCGTACGCGGAGGCGGTGAGCCTGGCGCGCCAGTTCCCCGGCGGCATGCTGCTCACCTTCGACGCCCCCGGCCACACCGGCTACGGCCGCGACGCGTGTGTCGACCGGACGGTGGAGGCGTACCTGGTCTCGCTGGCGAAGGTGCGCCCCGGCACTAGGGCCTGTCTTTCGGATCAGGCCGGATCAGGGAGCGGGGCCTGGTGCGTGCGATCGCAAGGCGGAGGAGAGAGGCAACGCGGTGGGGGCACCTCCCAGCGGTAGCTGGGGGAGTTGTCGACCGACGACAACGCGGCGAGCGCGCGTGCCAGGCCCCGCGAGCCCGGCATGATCCGAAAGACAGGCCCTAGGTGCGCGGCGTAGCGTCCGGCGGGTCGAGCAGGTCGAGTTCGGCGGTGAGCGCGGCGGCGAGGGCGTCGAGGTCGGGGACGGCCTCGCCGTCGGCGACGAGGCCGATGTGGACCCGGCCGCCGTACGGGGACATGGCGACGGCGAGGGACTGGCCGCGGGCGAGCGGGGCCATCGGGAAGAGGGCGCGGAGCGGGGCGCCGCCGAGGGAGAGCGCGGAGCGGGGCAGCGGCACCTGGGTGACGAGGAGGTCGAAGAGGAGCCGGGCGGCTCCGGCGGCGAGCGGCGCGCCGAAGCGGTGGGCGAGCGGGGGCAGCTGGTCGGCGAGGAGGGCGACGGCGCCCGCCCCCCGGAAGGGTCCCGCGGCCTTGTTGCGGTCCATCGCGGTCCGGACGGCGGCGAGCCGGGCCCTCGGGTCGGGTTCGGTGACGGGCAGGTCGAGGAGGTAGCCGGAGAGGCTGTTCCCGGGGCCGGCGGGGGCGCCGGGGCGGCGCCGGGAGACCGGGACGAGGGCCCGGGGGTCGATGCCGGGCAGGGGCAGGGCGCGCCCGTCGAACCAGCGGCGCAGGGCTCCCGCGACGAGCGCGAGGAGGACGTCGTTGGCGGTGCCGCCGGTGGTGCGGCGGATCCGGTGGACGCGGTCGAGGGGCACGGTGGCGGTGGCGATCCGGCGGGTGCCGCTGGAGTCGGCGGCGAGCGGGCCGGCGGGGCGCGGGTCGAGGTGGCCGGCGCGGGCGACGGAGGAGCCGACGACCGAGGCGCCGACCTCGACGGCCCGGCCGAGGTCGCCGAGGCGGTCCCGGGCGATGCCGAGGAGGCGGCCGGGTCCGGGGAGCCAGGAGCGCGGGGGGACCGGCCGGGCGCGGCCCGCGGGGCGGCGGCCGGCGGCGATCTCGTCGAAGATCCCGGCGCCGATGGCGACGGCCCGCATGCCGTCGGCGAGGGCGTGGTGGAGTTTGACGAGGACGGCGAAGGAGCCGTCGGGGGCCCCGCTGAGCAGGTACATCTCCCAGGGCGGCAGGCCGCGGGCGACGGGGCGCTCCATGAGTTCGGCGGCGAGCCGGGCGGTCTCGGCGGGGAAGTCGGTGCCGGGGAGGGCGATCTCGCGGACGTGCCGGCGCACGTCGAAGTCGGGGTCGGCGCTCCAGGCGGCGCCGCCGACGGGGAAGAGGACGTCGCGGACGCGCATCCGGAGCCGGGGGACGGCGGCGGCGCGCCGGGCGAGCAGGGCGAGGACGTCGACGGGCTGCTGCGGGGTGGTCGTGGGCGGGGGGCCGAAGTGGGCGAGGGCCCCGAGGTGGAGGGGGTGCTCGGTGGATTCGAGGTGCCAGAAGGCCAGGTCCAGGGGTGCCAGTAGCTCGCTGCTCACGTGTCCTCTTGTCCTGCGGTGTACGGCAGTGTCCTGCGCGCGTCCCGCGTCGAGAGCCGGGTGAGCGAAGTCAATCGCGTACATTCAGTTACGGTCAAGTACGATCAGTTCACGCTCAGTTAACAAGTTCAGCCCTCCACGGTGAACTCGCACCACACGCATTTGCCGCCGCCCCGGGATTCCACGCCCCACGCGTCCGACAGCTGCTCCACCAGGAGCAGCCCCCGCCCGGAGACGCCGGCCTCGCCGGCCTCGCGGCGCCGGGGCAGGGCGCTGGACCGGTCCTCCACCTCGACCCGCAGCCGCCGCGGGGGCCCGGTCAGGATCCGCAGGGTCACGATCGCCCCGCCGTCGGTGTGCATCAGGGCGTTGGTCATCAGCTCGTCCGCGACCAGCTCGATCTCGTCCGCGCGCTCCCCCGCGCCCCAGGCCCGGACGGCGGCCCGGATCATGTGCCGGGCCGAGCTCAGCGCCTCGGGGTCGTTCTGCGCCACGTGCTGCTGGAAGCGGCCGGTGCCCTGCGGGTGGTACGTGCCGTGGCGGCGCAGCAGAAGGATCGCGACGTCGTCCTCGCCGCCCCGGTCGGCGACCACGTCGCACAGGTGGTCGGCGAGCTGCTGGAGGTCGGCGGGCCCCCTCCGGACGAGGGAGGAGAGCCACTGAAGGCCCTCGTCGAGGTCGGCGCCCGGCTTCTCCACGAGACCGTCGGTGTAGAGCATCAGCGTCTGGCCGGGGTCGAGCTCCAGGGTGGTGACGGGGTAGTCGAGGCGGCCGAACTCGGCGGAGAGCCCGAGGGGGAGGCCGCCCTCGACCGGGAGCCTGCGGCAGCCGCCGTGGACCTCCCTGATCAGCGGGTCGACATGGCCTGCGCGCACCACCTGGACGACCCCGGTGGCCAGGTCGACCTCCGCGTAGGTGCAGGTGGCGAAGCGTTCGGTGTCGAGTTCGTGGAGGAAGACCGAGGCCCGGGCCATGACCGTGGCGGGCGGATGCCCCTCGGCGGCGTAGGCGCGCAGCACGATCCGCAGCTGTCCCATGACGGCCGCCGCGTGGGTGTCGTGGCCCTGCACGTCGCCGATGACGGCGCCGACCCGGCCGCCGGGCAGGGCGATGACGTCGTACCAGTCGCCGCCGATGTCCCGGCCGAGTCGGGCGGAGCGGTAGCGGACGGCCGTCTGCGCGCCGGGCACCTCGGGGATCCGGCGGGGCAGCATCGCCTGCTGGAGCCCTTCGGCGAGGTCGTGCTCCTGCTCGTAGAGCATGGCCCGCTGGAGGCTCTGGGCGATGCTGCTGCCGAGGGCGACGAGCAGGGTCCGTTCGTCCTCGCTGAAGCCGGTCTTGTCGCTGTAGAGGAGGCCGAGGGCGCCGATGGGCCGGGCCTGGGCGATGAGCGGGAGGTAGGCGGCCGCGGTGATGCCGAGGCCGCTGATGTGCGGCCAGAGCACGGGGTAGGAGGCGGCGAAGTCGCGGGGCGAGTCGATGAACCGGGGGCGCAGGGTGCGGATGACCTCGCTCATCGGGTACGGCTCGTCCACCCGGGTGAAGCGGGTGCCCGGCACGAAGGCACCCTCGGGACCCTCGGCGACCAGATGGATCCGGCCGGAGTCGAGGAGGCCCATGACGAGGCTCGCGGCTCCGAAGTGTTCGAGCGCGTGCGAGTCGTTGAGCAGGTCGATGACGTCCTGCACGGTGCGGGCGTAGGCGAGTGCCGCCGTGGTGCCCTCGACGACGCCGGCGCGCTGTCTTCGTCCTTCGTCGAGGCCGAGGCGGGCGGCGGACTCGGTGAGTTCATGGGTGGCGTCGCGCAGGATGCCGATGATGCGGACGGGCCGGCCGGTGTCGTCGCGGTGGACCATGCCCTGGGTGTGGGTCCACTGGTGGCTGCCGTCCCGGCGGCGGATGCGGAAGTACGCGCCGTACTGCTCGCTGCCGTCCTTGAGCGCCTGGGCGACCAGGGTGTCGAGCTGGCGGCCTTCGTCCGGGAGCACCCGGGAGCCGAGGCTCTCGGGCCTGCCGTCGTACTCCGCGGGGTCCATGTCGAAGACGTCGAGGGCGGCGGCGTCCATGGCCATGGTCCCCGCCAGGAGGTCCCAGTCGAAGCCGCCCATGCGGAAGGCGGAGCCGTAGTCGGCCAGGATCCCCGTCGCGGCGGCTCCCGGCTCCTCCGGCGCACGGCGCGGCCGTGCGCTCACCTCCCCGCCCCCGTTGCCCGCAGTCATGGGGCCACGCTAGGCGCAGCCCCGGCCGTGCGCACCACGAAGATCCCTTTCACCCCTGGAAGGTCTCCGGCCGGTCGGGCACGGCACCGGCCGGGAAGAGCTCCTCGGGCGGCACCTGCCCGTCGGGGGCGGACGGGTCGGAGGGATCCGCGAAGGGGTCGGGGAAGGGCTCGGTGTACGGGTCGGGGTACGGCTCCGTGTACGGATCGGGCACGGGCTGCGCCGGGTCGGTGCCGGTGCCGCCGGTCCCGGACGGGTCGGGGGTCTCGGGGCGCGGGGTCGTGGGCCGGGCGGGGTCCGGGGTCGCGGGCGCCGGGGACGCGTCGTGGCCCGGGGCGTCCGGGTCGGGCGTGCCGGAACCGGTGAGGGCGCAGGTGTCCGGGTCGCAGGCGGGTGCCACGGCGGGGGCCTGGTCCTCGTCGCCGTCGCTGCCGGTCCGCCGCTCGATCCAGGTGCTGTCGGTGGTGTTCACGATGATCAGGCTGGCGACGACGGAGGCGGTGGGCCGGACGACGATCACACGGTCGGGGTCGAAGCCGTCCCACGGTTCGCCCTGGTGGACGCCGCCCGGGTCGGTGGCGGGGCTGCGGAGCGGGTTGCCGCAGGCGCAGCGCACGCGCGGGGAGCCGTACTGGTCGACGAGGACCGAGGTGCCGGTCTGCAGGACGGCCTGGTAGGCGGCGGCGCGGCCCTCGCGGTAGCCGTGGTCGGTGACGCGGGTGTCGGCGCGCAGGGCGACGGGGGTGAGCCCGCGCAGCCAGTCGGCGACGTTGGCCTCGGGGATGCCGGCGGCCTCGGCGAAGGCGCGCGCCTTGGTCCGGTCCGCGGCGAGGAGGGCGACCTGGCGTTCGACGTCGCAGCTGCCGACCGCGCGCGTGCCGCCGTAGAGGCCGGGGGTGGAGCCGGTGACCTCGCGGGCTCGGGTGGTCCCCTCGTCCTGTCCCCCGGCCGAGGCGGCGGGGGGTGCGGTGTTGCGGACGGTGGAGGCGGTGAAGGGGTCGGGGCCCTGGGCGCCGAGCGGCTGGAGGAGGACGTCCTGGACGGGGGCGGCGGCCGGTTCGCCTCCGGCGCCTTCCCAGGCGGTGGAGCAGCCGGTGAGCAGCAGGGCCGAGACGAGCCCCGCGGCGGGGAGGCCGGTTCGCCGCGTCCGGCGGAGGGATGAGCGCACCTGGTTCTCCCGACTTCTCTCTCCTCCGGGCCCGGCGCCCGGTTGCGGCCAGTCCTTCATGTCTGTCGCAGTGCGTGAGGGCGCGCAAGCGGAGAGCGGCCGACCGGGTCGACGGGAGAGGGACTTGAACGCGTTCAAGAAAGGACCTACTCTCGACTCGCCGGTTGAACACGTTCAAGTAGGGGGTGGTGGCGTATGACCGCGCTGTCGGTCCTGGTGAGCCCGATCGTGATGATCGGCATGTGCTGGGTCGTACCGACGGGCCTCGCTCTGCTCGACGGCCCCCGGCCCCCGGGGTGGGACGCGCTCCGGCGCGCCTGGCCGGCGCTCGCCGTACCCGGCGCCCTCGCCCTCTGGCTCCCCCGCTCCCCCGCAGCCACCGCGCTCGCCGGCGTCTACGCCCTCACCACCCTGGCGCTCGCGCTCCAGGCCCCGGCCCGGCTGATCCTGACCCGCTCGCTCCGGCCGAGCGAGATCGCCGTGCTCTCCGCCCTGGTGGCGCCGTCCGTCGCCGGCCTCGCCCTGGTCGCCGAACGGGCCGCGTACCCGCTCCTCGGCTTCGACCTGGACCTCCTCGCGCTGACCGTGCCGCACTTCCACTTCGCCGGCTTCGCCGCCGCCCTGGTGGCCGGGCTCGTCAGCCGCGCCTCGGACGGTCCCGCCGCCCGGCTCGCCGCGCTCAGCGTCCCCGCCGGCACCCTGCTCGTCCTGCTCGGCTACTTCGTCGACGACTGGGCCGAGCTCGCGGGGGCCGTCGTCCTCACCGTGGGCATGGCGGCCGTCGCCGTGCTGACCCTCAGGGAGCGCCGCGAGCTCGCCGCCGACCGGCTCACCCGGGGCCTCCTCGCCGTCTCGGCCCTCGTCCTGGTCGCCACCATGCTGCTCGCGCTCAGCTGGGCGCTCGGCGAGGCCACCGGGCTTCCGCACCTCTCGCTGACCTGGACGGCCGCCACCCACGGCCTGGGCAACGCCCTCGGCTTCGCCGTCTGCGCCCTCCTCGCCCGGCGCCGCCTCCAGGCCGACCGCACGAACCCGTCCCTTCCGATCCGCCCGCGAACGGAGCTTCCCGCATGACCCGCCTCACGCATGGTCTCGCCCGCCCCGCCCGGCCCCGTCCGGGGCTCACCTACCGCGAGGTCGGCGCCACCCGCACCCCGGACGCGCTCCCCGCCGGCTACCACCACCTGCGGCACAGCGCGGTCGTCGGCCACGGCAGGGCCGCCTTCGAGGCCGCCGGTGCGGCCGTCACCAGCTGGCGGATGCACCGGGCCACCGGGGCGCTCGTCCGCTCCGACGCCGAGCGCGCCCGGCCCGGCGTCCACCTGGAGGTGGCGCTGGGCGCGGGCCCCCTCCGCATCGGCGTCCCGTGCGAGGTGATCTGGACGGCGTACGAGGAGGAGCGCATCGGCTTCGCCTACGGCACCCTGACCGGTCACGCCGAGTGCGGCGAGGAGTCCTTCGTCGTCGAGCTCGCGCCCGACGGCACAGTCCGCTTCACGGTCACCGCCTTCAGCCGCCCCGGCACCTGGTACACCCGCCTCGCCGGGCCCCTGATCCCCCCGCTCCAGCACGCGTACGCCCGCCGCCTCGGCCGGACCCTGGCGCGCCTCGTCAGGACGTGATCCCTCGCCGATACTGGTGGTGATGGAGTGGTTCACGGCACCCGACCAGTGGCTGAGCCGGATCGTCTTCCAGCGGGGCCTCGCCGGGCTGTACTGCGTGGCGTTCCTATCGGCGGCCCTCCAGTTCCGGGCGCTGATCGGAGAGCGCGGCATGCTCCCCGTCCCCGAGTACGTGCGCGCGACCCGCCCCCGCCACACCCCCTCGCTCTTCCACTGGCACTACTCCGACCGCCTCTTCGCGACCGTCGCCTGGTCCGGCGCCGCCCTCGCGCTCGCGCTCGTGGCGGGCGCCGGGGACGCGGTGCCGCTGCCCGTCTCGATGCTGTTCTGGCTGGTGCTGTGGGGGCTGTACCTGTCGATCGTGAACGTGGGCCAGACCTGGTACGCCTTCGGCTGGGAGTCGCTGCTCCTGGAGACCGGACTGCTCGCCGTGTTCCTCGGGAACGACGACACCGGACCGCCCGTCCTCGTCCTGTTCCTGCTGCGCTGGCTGCTCTTCCGGGTCGAGTTCGGCGCCGGGCTGATCAAGATCCGCGGCGATCCCTGCTGGCGGAACCTGACCTGCCTCTACCACCACCACGAGACCCAGCCGATGCCCGGTCCGCTGAGCTGGTTCTTCCACCACCTGCCGCGCCCGCTGCACCGGGTGGAGGTCGCGGCCAACCACGTCGTCCAGCTGCTCGTGCCGTTCCTGCTCTTCACCCCGCAGCCCGTGGCGACCGTGGCCGCCCTGCTCATGGTGGCGACCCAGCTGTGGCTGGTGCTCTCCGGCAACTTCGCCTGGCTGAACTGGCTCACCGTCGTCCTCGCGCTCTCCGTCGTGGACGCCTCCCCCGTCGTCGGGGAGCACCCCCAGCCGGATCCCCCGCTCTGGTACGTCGTCCTCGTGGTCGCGGTGACCGCCCTCGTCCTGGTACGGAGCTACCGCCCGGCCCGCAACCTGCTCTCCCGGCGCCAGGCGATGAACCGCTCGTACGACCCGTACCACCTGGTCAACAGCTATGGCGCGTTCGGCACGGTCGGCCGGGTCAGGGACGAGATCGTCGTCGAGGGCACCGAGGAAGAGGTGCCGCACCCGGGCACGGTCTGGCGGGAGTACGGCTTCCGGGGCAAGCCCGGCGACCCGCGCCGGCTGCCCCGCCAGTTCGCCCCGTACCATCTGCGGCTCGACTGGCTGATGTGGTTCGCCGCGCTCTCCCCCGGCTACGCCCGCGACTGGTTCGGCCCCTTCGTGGAGCGGCTGCTCGAAGGCGACCGGGACACCCTGCGGCTCCTCGCCCACAACCCGTTCCCGGACGCGCCGCCGGCCCTCGTCCGCGCCCGGCTCTACCGCTACCGGTACACGAGCTGGCACGAGCTGCGGACCACCGGGGCCTGGTGGCACCGGACGCTGGTGCGGGAGTACCTGCCGCCGATCCGCCTGCGGGAACCCTCGGACACCTCACGCTGAACGCGCCGGTGCCCCCGGGCCGCGAACGGCCGGGGGCACCCGGGGTGGAACGGAGGGGATCAGTCGATGCCCGGCAGGATGTGGGGCTCGGCGAGGTCCTCCTCGTAACCCGCGAGCCGGATCGGGGCCGCGTGGGCCCACACGTCGAGGCTGCCCAGTTCGCCGTCGCGGCGGGGCCGCTCGTTGCGTTCGACCGGTCGCGGTTCCTGCTTGGTCAGTTCGGGTGTCACCGCGCACTCCTTTGTGTCGCGTCAAGGTGGGAGAGGTGCCGGATCGGTCGCGGTGGCGCCGTTTTTCGGCGGGACCGCGGCCTTGGTGGCAGGCCTGTCCCGGGAAGGCCGTGAGGAAGTTGTGTCTCCTCGGTGGCCGACCGTGTGCCTCAGATTAACCAAATGAGCACGTCCGCGCTCTACCGCGCTCCAAAGTGTGATGCGATCGAGTGAATGAAGCCGAAAGAGCGCCCCCATCAGGCCGAGGGGGCGCTCTTGTCAGGACCGCGGGAACCGCTGTAGCGCGGAGGCGGAGGCCTACCAGTTCGCGGGGGCGTAGTCCTTCAGGAAGCAGCCGTAGAGGTCCTCGCCCGCCTCGCCGCGCACGACCGGGTCGTACACCCGCGCCGCGCCGTCGACGAGGTCGAGCGGGGCGTGGAACCCGGCCTCCGCGAGGCGCAGCTTGTCGAAGTGCGGCCGCTCGTCGGTGATCCACCCGGTGTCGACGGAGGTCATGAGGATGCCGTCCGTCTTGAACATCTCCTCGCCGCTGGTCCGCGTCACCATGTTCATCGCCGCCTTGGCGGCATTGGTGTTCGGGTGGCCGGCGCCCTTGTAGCCACGGCTGAAGACGCCCTCCATCGCCGACACGTTCACCACGTAGGCACGGCCGCTCGCGGCCTTCTTCGCGGCCTCGGCCATCGACGCCCGCAGCTTGCTGATGAGGATGAACGGAGCCGTGTAGTTGCAGAGCTGGGTCTCCAGGAGCTCCACCGGGGAGATCTGCTCGATGCTCTGCACCCACGTGTTGCTCTCGACGACGTCCGGCACCAGGCCGCCGGCGTCGATGGCGGTGCCGTCCAGGTGCTTGGCGATGGTGGCGTTGCCCGCGACGAGCGCGAGGTCGGCGACCTGCTGGGCCTCCAGGTCGCGCACGCCGGCGGGAAGCTCGGACGAGCCGACGAGCTCGCCGACCGCGCCCGAGTTGAACGCGCCGATGACGTGGTGGGCGGGGAGCTCACCGGCCGGCAGCGGGGCGCTCTCGCCGTCGACCAGGGCCGCGTAGGCGGAGGGCAGGCGGCGCACGGTCTGCGTCGCGTTGTTGATGAGGATGTCCAGCGGACCGGCCTCGATCATCTGGTCCGCGAGGGCCACGGCCTGGGCGGGGTCGCGCAGGTCGATGCCGACGACCTCCAGGCGGTGCATCCAGTCCGCGGAGTCCTCCATCGCCTTGAACCGGCGGATGGCGTCCTTGGGGAAGCGGGTCGTGATGGTGGTGTGGGCGCCGTCGCGCAGCAGCCGCAGCGCGATGTACATGCCGATCTTGGCGCGCCCGCCGGTGAGCAGCGCGCGCTTGCCGGTGAGGTCGGCGCTCGCGTCGCGCTTGGCCCGGTTCAGCGCCGCGCACGGCTGGCAGAGCTGGTGGTAGAAGTAGTCGACCTCGACGAACCGCGTCTTGCAGACGTAGCAGGAACGCGGACGCTGGAGTATCCCCGCGATCCGCCCCTGCTCGGTGACGGAGGTGGGCAGCAGGCCCTCGGTCTCGTCGTCGATGCGCTGCGCGGAGCCGGTGGCCGTGGCCTCGGTGACCGCCTTGTCGTTGGCGGTCTTCGCGGCCCGGCGCTCCTGGCGGCGGCGCTGCTTCACGGTCCGGTAGATCCCGGCGGTGGCGCGCCGCACGGTGATCGCGTCCGGATGGTCGACGTCGATCTCGTCGAGCTCGTCGAGGACGCTCAGGCAGACGGCCAGGCGCTCGGGGTCGATGCCCGGCCCGTAGTCCTGGAATTCTTCGGTCACCGTCATGGCCTTCGGGTTCCTCGTTCGCTCGTACGTCGCCGCTCGCGGGCTTCCAAAGACCCAACTTTACGGAGCGGGGGGCCGCGCCTCCAAACCCGTTCGGGGTGCGTGGTCGAAGACACAGTCGCCGCACAGCCCGCCGCCCGGGCAGCGGTAGTAGAGACAGCAGCTGGTGCGCCGCAGCCGGGGACCGCGAACCGTCCCGGCGAGGTCCGGATGCTCCAGGAGGCCCGCGACGAGGACGCCGGCCCGCTCGGCGGCGTCCGGGCGCCCCTGCGCGCGGGCCCAGCGGACCAGCTCGCGCAGGGCGCCGGCGAGGGCCGAGCCCGCGTTGCCCCAGAGGAGCCGCGGGGAGATGGCGCCGTCACGGCGCAGCGCCGCGTGCAGCGGGACGAGATGCGCCTCCTGGACGGCCGCGCGCAGCTCGTCCACGGTCCCGGGGCGGGTCGCGGAGCCCGTCCACCACAGGTCGTCGGGCGAGGTCAGCGCACCGTCCCAGCACAAGGCGGCGGGGTCCAGGTCCGGAAAACGGCCGTGGATCGCCGCCGGGCCGAGGGCCGTGGACCAGAGCCGGGCGGCGAGCCCGAGGTGGGCGACGGACGCCCCCACGCGTCGCTCGGAGGCGCCGAGGCGCGCGGTGACGCGGTCCACGCGCGCGGTGAGGGGCCCGTCCTCCCCCGCGTACAGCAGGGACAGGGGGCGGTGCGCGCCGCCGGTCGGCGGCGCGCCGGCCCGCAGGGCGAAGAAGCCGCCCGGCGATCCGCTGTCGTCGCTCGCGCCGGTTCCCATGCGCACGCCCCCGCCCCGGAGTCCTGTGATCGGCCCCCACCGTAACTTCTCCGACGTCTTCCGCACCGCATCGAGAAGGGCTCCCCGGTGATCGGAAAGCCTGCTTTGCACCCGTTCCGACCTGCACGGGTGTACATCCCGGGGCGTACGCGGGGGCCGCGTACTGCGTCGGCGGTATCCGTGAAGACGTCCCCTGGTACGACGACGCGGACGGCCGGGAAGAGAGATCGTGGAAGGTATGAGTCCACTCATGCTGTCCGTCGTCCTGGCCCTGGCCTCCGCGGTCGCCTACGCGGCCGCGGCGATCGTGCAGGAGCGGGTCGCGGCCTCCGCCGGGGGTCCGCGCTACGCGCCGCTGCGCAGCCCGGCCTGGTGGGTGTCCGTCCTCCTGAACGGCGTCGGCGCGGCCCTGCACGTGGCCGCCCTGGCGTACGGGCCGCTCAGCCTGGTCCAGCCGCTGGGGGCGCTCACCATCGTCTTCGCGCTGCCCATGGCGGCCCTGTTCGTCGGCCGCGGGGCCGGGCGGCGGGCCTGGCGCGGCGCGCTCATGGCCACCGTGGGCCTCGCGGGGCTGCTGAGCCTGACCACCGGCACCGAGGGCTCGCTCACCGACGGGGAGCGGTGGCTGCTCGCGGGCGCCGCCTTCGGGACGATCGCCGCCCTGTTCACGGCGGCGCACGTGGTGGGCCGGTCCGTGCTCCGCAGCGTCGTGCTCGCTGCCGCGGCGGGCGTGTCCTTCGGGATGGCCTCGGTCCTGACGAAGTCGGTCGCCGAGGACTGGGAGCCCGGGGCGCCGCTCGCCGAGTGGACGGGGCTGCTCGTGCTCTCCGCGTTCGCGGTGACCGGTCTGCTGCTGTCCCAGGCCTCGTACCGGGGTGCGGGACTCGCCGCCCCGCTGGCCACCGTCACGGTCGTGAACCCGGTGGTCGCGGCGGCGGTGGGCGTGACGCTCTTCGGCGAGGGCTTCCGCTACGGCGCGGCCGGCGGCGTGGCCGCGCTGATCTGCGGCGCGGTCGCCGCGGGCGGCCTCGTCCAGCTCACCCTCGACCGCATGACGGCCCCGCCGGAGTCGTCGTCGGTGTCATCGGGCCCGACGGTGGCGTCAGACGGAGACTCCCCGCGCCCTGAGGTAGGCCAGGGGGTCGATGTCGGAGCCGTACCCGGGACCCGTCCGAACCTCGAAGTGGAGGTGCGGTCCCGAGCTGTTGCCGGTCGACCCTGACCGCGCGATGCGCTGACCGGCGTGCACCCGCTGGCCCTCGCGGACGGTGAGGGCGGACAGGTGCGCGTACTGGCTGTAGCGGCCGTCGTCGTGGCGCAGGACGATCTGGTAGCCGTAGGCGCCGCCCCACCCTGCGGACACGACCCGGCCGCCGGCGACGGCCTTGACCGAGGTGCCGGTGGGCACGGGGAAGTCGACCCCGGTGTGGTAGCCGCTGGACCAGGAGGAGCCGCGGGTGCCGTAGCGGGTGCCGATGTCCGCGGAGACGGGTGCGGAGTAGCGGTCCTCGGACGGCTCGGCGGCGGGCCTGGGCTTCGGCTTGGCGGCGGGCTTCGTCGTGTGCCGGGGCGCGGCGGGCTTCGGGGCCGGCTTGGCGGCGGGCTTCGTCGTGTGCCGGGTGGTGGTGGGCTTCGGGGCCGGCTTGACGGACTGCTGCCTCGGCGTCGGCCGGGCGGAGGGCTTCGGCGGTGCCGCCTTCGTGGCGGGCCGGGTGGCGGGGCCCGCCACGGGGGTCCTGGGCGCCGCGGCCTCGACCGCGCGGGCGGCCTTCGCGGCGGGGACGGCCTTCTCCACGGCCTTGCCCTGGGCCTTCTCCGCCTTCCGGGGCGCCGTGATGCGCAGGGTCAGGCGCTGGCCCGGGTGGATGAGGTCCGGGTCGTCCCCGACGACCGTCCGGTTGGCCTCGTACAGGCGCTGCCAGCCGCCCTTGACGTGCTCCTCCCGGGCGATCTCCGACAGGGAGTCCCCGGGCGTCACCGTGTACATCTCGCGCACGGTGGGCACGGTCGTCGGGCTCGCGCCCCGGGCCGGCGGCGCGGATAAGGCCCGCTGCCCCGGCAGGGACGCGGTGCGGACGTCGTTCCCGCCGGGCTCGGCGTCGGGCTTGGCGTCGGGCTTGGCGTCGGGCGACTCGCCGCCCCGGGCGAGGCCCGCGCGGGGGCCGCAGGACGGCCAGGCGCCGGGCCCCTGGCCCTTCAGGACGCGCTCCGCGATCGCGATCTGCTGGTCCTTGGAGGCGAGGTCGGCGCGCGGCGCGTAGTGCGTGCCGCCGTACCGCTCCCAGGTGGACTGGGTGAACTGGAGACCGCCGAAGTAGCCGTTGCCCGTGTTGACGTGCCAGTGGGAGGAGGACTCGCAGGACGCGACCTTCTCCCAGACGTCGAGCGAGGCGGCCTGGGCCGCGCCCGAGCCGATCAGCGGCAGCGCCATTCCGGCGCCTCCCGCCGTGACGGTGAGCGAGGCACGGTTGATCCGGCTCGGCTGGTGGCGGCGGTGACGTCCGCGTACGGCCATGGGCCCCCCTTGAACACAGCAGCAGCCGTCCAAGTTAGGGGTGGCGCACGCTCCGTGACAAGGGCCGGGCGCGACCTCAAGGCCCTTCTGTCACCTTCGCGTTGACCGAGGGCCCCCTCAGGCCGGGCCCGGTTCGGGCGTGGGTTCGGGCGGCGGTACGGGTCCACCCGGCTGCGGCGGCGGGGACGGAGCCGGATTCGGGGGCTCGGGCACCGGGTTCGGCGGGGGCACGGGCGGCGGCGAGGGCACCGGCGGCGGGATCGGCGACGGGGGCAGCGGTTCGGGAGGGTGCGTCATCACGGACCTCTCGGTCGAGGGCTCACGGGGGTCTCCCCTCCCAGGGTGGCCCCACCGCCCCTCCCCCGCCCGCCGGGCCCGCACTCCGGACGGTCGGCCCCTCAGCTCCGGGCGGTCGGTCCAGCTCCGGGCGATCGCTCTCTCAGCTCCGGGCGGCGGGAACCGCGTGGGGGCCCCGCACCGTGTCGCTCCCGGGGACGGGCGCGGAGGCGTCGCTCCCCAGCTCCACGATGCGGTTGTCGCCGTCGACGTGCACGACGCGCGGCACGAAGCTCCGCGCCTCCGCGTCCTCGACCTGCGCGTAGCTGATGAGGATCACCAGGTCGCCGGGGTGCACGAGATGGGCGGCGGCGCCGTTGATCCCGATGACACCGGAACCGCGCTCACCCTCGATGACATAGGTCTCCAGGCGGGCCCCGTTGTCGATGTCGACGATGTGGACCAGCTCACCGGGCAGCAGGTCGGCCGCCTCCATCAGCTCGGCGTCGACGGTGACGGAACCGACGTAGTGCAGGTCGGCCTGGGTCACGGTGGCACGGTGGATCTTGGACTTGAACAGAGTACGCAGCACTTGGGACTCCTCCGAGACGGCTCCCTGCCTACTTCGTGCAGGTCAAGGGCGGTCGCGACTCTACACCCGCACGCGCCGAACGATGTTTGTGAGGAACATCGCCCTGGCCGGGTGATACGTACCCTCACCTGGGCCTTCGCTTCGTCACCGACGTCTGTTCAGGCAGCCCTCCGGGAACGCCCGGCAGCTCATGCTGACCGGATGCTGACTTTCCTGATGAGCCATCAGGCATACGGGAGACCTCTCTGCAGACACTGACAACGTGCGCCCACGCACCACCAAATGTCGGGCACCGGCATCGCTCCGGTTCACGAAACACGGCCCCTTCGGCCATCAGCCGGTCGTCGCTCGACCGCTCTCGAAGTCGGCTCGCTGTCTGCCGCCCGCCCGAGGCCTCCGGTCGTTTCAGTGTGCTGATCGGAGCCAACAGCGCCGGGAAGACGACGCTCACGGACGCCCTCTACCTGGCGCGTCCCACCAACCGTTTCCCGGCCCTGCCGAGATACGGATCCGCCACGCTCGCGCCCGAAGGATCCACCCGCTCGACGAGCTTGCCCGCCGCGAGGCGCGGATCCTGGTCGAGTTGCTCCGTGCCGAGCAGCAGCGCCTGGCCAGGTCATCGACGACACCTATCTGGCCCGCGTACTGGAAGTCATGCTCGCCGTCATGGAGGGACGGAAGTTCGCCCGGCCGCTGGAAGTATCCGGGGTGGGATACGTCAACCTGCTGCACATCGCCGTGACCCTGGCGGCGATCCCTGACTCCACAGAACCTCCGCAGACAGGGGCCTGGCCCCCCTCGGACACCTCAGATCAGCCACCCCTCACTGAGGAGGAGCAGATCCGGGAGGCGCATCTGAACCTCGCACAGGCGGACGCCGACGCGGAGGAGGACTCCTTCTTCGGCACGAAGCCATTCAACACAACGGTCGTCATCGAAGAGCCGGAGGCCCACGGTCGTCGACGCCTTCGTCAGTCATCCGACCTTGGAGCCGTCTATCACCGAAGGCGATAAGCACCTGATCGAGGCCGGCCTGAAACGACCGCCTTGGTGCGTACCGTGGCCGCTACGGCCCGCGTCGAGCCGCCGGAGGGGCACAAACGCACCCCACGCAAGGCTCTCGGACACCTGCGGACGCGCCTGCCGCATGCTGCTCATCGAAACGAAGAGCAGAGTGAGCCCGTCCACGGCGATTGCGCCGGCGCCACCCTGCGTCCCTGGACCAAACGTTGTGGTCAGGTCGCGCAGCCGGAAGCCTTTTGGGCGGCAGGGAAGTAGGCGGTCATGAACCGGACGAGGGCCGCCTTGCGGGCGGAAGCGTCGTCCTTCTCGGGGTGGAAGCGCTCGGCACTCGCAAGGAACACTCGCGGCTCGCCCTTGAGGGCACACTTCTGCGCAGCGGCGACGTAGACGTCGATCGCCCGGCCCTCACCTCCGACGTTCACTGTTGTGGCCCGGGGCATCTTCCAATCCCATGTCGCCCGATAGTTCTCGTCTGCGGGTGCCGGGCGGCTCTCCAGTGTGAGGACAGGCTTGTCGTCCACGGCCACGCGACAGACGTGAGTCTCCCCGTATGAAGATGCTGGGCTCGCGGTCAGCTTCTGGCCCGGCAGGAGTACCGGCCGCAGTACCGCCGGGTCGACGGGGACCCCGCAGAGCTTGCTCGGCGTGGCGTACTGCTGCTCCTTCTCCGTGCAGCCGGCGGCCGTCAGAGCGGCGGCCACGACGAGCGTCACGATCGCGCCGCGCCTCACTGGTCACCTGCCAGGCCATGAGCGCGGTTGTTGCCGTTCAGTGCGGCGAGATTGATCTCGTTCTCCAATGTGTAGGCGTTGTTGCCATGGCCCGGATTGGCCTTCGCCCACTCCTCGGAGAGGGCGCGCAGCTGGTTCTCGCGGAACTGGAAGGTGCTGCCGTTCTGCTCCTGGATGCCCTTCTCGATCCGCGCCTGCTCGTCGAGCTGCCACTGATAGGCCAGGGCATCGACCCCACGCTGGGCCGCGTCGCCGACGACCGGGATGAAGTTCGCCGCGCCGCCGAAGCCGTGGTACAGCCACTTGGCTTGCCAGGACGGGTCTTCCTTGTCGGTCTTCAACGCCTGGTAGCGGGCCTCTTCCAGGAAGCCGATCGTCGCTCCGCCACGCTGCAGGGTCTCCTTCGCATCGGTGGGGTGGTCGCTGTGGATGTCCTTGAGGATCTCCTGGTTCATGGCTTCGTTGATCATTCCGTACGCGTCTTGGTCCCGCGAGACCTGCTTGGTGACCTCCAGCAGCTGTGCCCGGTCCAGCTGGCGCGGGTCCTGAGAGTTGTCCGACAGGGAGCTCGCCGACTGGTGCACCACGTCGCTGTGACGGGAGAGGACCTTCGCCATGTCGTCGCGCATCTCCGCCGGGAAGTCGTCGCCGCGTGCCGACAGGGACTCCAGCGAGCGGTCCAGGACCTTGCGGTGCTCGGGGGTCAGGTCGACCTGGGGCGCCGTCGGGTCGTTCGGGTTCATGCCGGTGGCGGCGGCCGCCAGCGCCGCGCCGGTGGCGTTCCTGGCCGCGTTGCCGTCCTTGCTGTCCAGCGGCGTGTCGTCGAAGGTGTCCCGGTCGCCGAGGACGTACTTGGCGTTGTCCTCCGGCTCGGTCCTGTTGAAGAACTCGGTGGCGGCGTTGGGGCTGGCGGCCAGTGCCGTCATGAAGCCGGTCATCGGGTCACGGCCGAAGTCCTCACCGGTGAAGTTCATCTTCGGCATCGCCGGCACCCCGGAGTTCCAGTAGTGCGAGGGGAGCTTCATCTTCTTCTCGGTGGCGACGAGCGCGTTGCCGTAGTCGTTGAGGAAGCGGTTGTCCCAGTCGCCGGTCCGCATCAGGTTGCTCATCAGCTGGTAGCCGTACACCTGGGTGCCGCGGGTCTGGACGCGTTCCTCGCCGAGCTTCACCATGTCGTTCTCCCAGGTGCGCATGGCGGGGCTGTCGGACTGGGTCGCGCCGGCCAGGACGAAGGACAGGTTCTGCTGGAAGTCGCCGAGGTCCTTCAGGCGCGCCCGCTGCAGACCGCCGCCGTCCGAGGGGTCGGACAGGTCGGCCCAGAACTCGAGGACGCCGCGCGGGCCGAGTGTAGTGGCCAGCCTCTCCTGGAAGAGCCGGTCGTCCTTGTAGGCGGCGAGGTCCTTGTTGAGCCGGTCGAACTCCTCGGGGGTGAGGTCGTCCCCCTTCTTCTTGAGCAGGTCCGCGATCCGCTCGGCATCCTTCATGGCCTGCGCGGCACGGTCGCGGTTGTAGTAGGCGGCGTCGGAGAAGCCGTACGGGGTCTGGCCGACCAGCATGGTCAGCGCCTGCGCGGCGGTGCTGTCGCTCTCCGTCGCCTGCTCCAGGATCTTCTGCACCTGATCACGCAGAGCGGTGACGTCGGCCTCGGTGTGCTCCGGCACCTCGTGGCCCTTGGCGGCCCGGTCCGGGTGAATGTTCATGGTGACCGTGAACCCGCCGTTCCCGGTCTCCGCCACCGTCAGGTTCCGGGACAGGCCCTGGTCGATCGCCTCGTTCAACTGTGTCTTGTAGCCGTCGAGTTCACCGTGCGTGTCCTTGAGGATGTTGGCGATGCTTGTGGCTTGGGTGGCGGCGTCGGCGAACTCCTTGGCCGTCTTGCCGATGAACTCCTTGGTGACGGTGGCATTCACTCCCTCCCAGTTGGCCTTCGCGGCCTTGCCACCGAGGTCGCCGCGGGCGTCCGACTCCAGGTCCCACAGCTTCTTCGCCATGGCCTCCCAGTCGCCGGCCGCCGTGCCGAGCTGCGAGAAAACCCCGAACCTGAGGGCGTCGAGATCCATCAGTGCTGCGCCCTCTCCTCGAACCCCTGGTCGAGTTGCTCGAACTTGAACCGCGTGGCGATCACGTACTCGTCCTCCGCGTGGGTCTTCTTGGAGTACTCAAGGTGGTTGGAGATATGTCCGCAGGCGTCGAGCAGCGTGCCCAGCTGCTTGCCCCATTTCTCTGCCACGGTGCTCAGGGCCGGTCCCAGCGCGAAGTCCTGCTTCATCGCGGTGCCCGCCCCCTCGGTGCTGGCCTTGGCATGAGTACCGTCGGTGGCCAGCCGCTGGTGCAGTTTGAAGGCGGCGTTGCCTATGGCCGCGAGGTCCGACTGCTCCACCGTGAGTACGGCATCAGGGTTCGAACCCCCGGCCCCTCCGCCGCCTCCGCCGCCCAGTTGGTTCAGACGCATGGCCGTCTGCTTCTCTAAGGCCCCGGCCTTGAGCTGTGCCCATTCGTCATCGAATGACACAAGACCCCCCGGTCTTGTGCGCACCCTGCACGGTCCGTCGTATCGCCTGTGTCGTCATCGGCAATCAACTCCTTCTGGGAGCCGATCTTCGGTGCCGGGGGGACTCCCAGGCCGATTTCGAAGGGAATTTTCGCGCCGTCTTGACGGCTCGTCACGAGAACGTCAGCGGACAGCGAGCGCGACGACGAGGAGACTCGTCGCGAGCAGCACGACCGTCGCGCCTCCGATGGCAAAGGCCCGTTCGAGGCCCAAGCGTTCGCGGCCTTGGACGGCGACGTCGCGCGGGTCGGCCGGATCGTAGCTGATGAGGATGTTGTCCCCGTCGTGGAGCGGTTGCCGCCGGGTCGGAGGGACCGGGCAGACGACTTCCATCACCCTGTCGTCCTCCGTCACGAACTGGAGCAGAAGAACCGGACCCTCGCCGGGCTGCTCCGGGCGTCTCTTCACCAGCGCCGGAACACGGACGCCCGTTTCCCTCACGCGGCGCGCCTGGCGCAGGCCGTAGACGCCCGCGAGCACGGCGAGCAGGCCGCCGAACGCAAGGATCCCTGCCAGCACGACCGCTGCCCCCGTGTCCAAGCCGCCTCCTCACCTCGGTGCGCTCTTCGCCACGTGCGCGCCGTCGGCCCGGAGCCGGGCGGCGGCGTCCTCATTGTGATCACACCGTTCCCGGCGTTTCGTCGTCGAACGCAACGACGTTGACGGCTCTCTGATGCAGCGCAGCGACGAGGTGGTACCAGGCACCGGGCGGTGGATCGGTCGTGTTCGTCACGGGCGCCGACTTCGACGCGCCGCGTCCGGGTCGTGACCGGGAGCACGACGGGTTCCGCCGCCGCGCCGGCTCGCCGCGCGCCGCGGTGAGGGACCCGGTGCGGCCCGGCGGTGAGCACGGGCTTCGGGCAGTGCGCTCAGGCAATGGCGAGGCGCCACAGTGAGGTGGTCTCGGCCGAACGGGCTCGGTGCAGCGGGTCTGACGGGTCCGTCGCGCGTGGATGGCGCGGCTTCGTGACGGTGCGGGACAGGACGCGCAGCCCCGCTGCGGCGATCGCGTCCTCGACTTCGGTACGGCCTCGCAGTCCGAGCCGTTCGGCCAGGTCCGACAGGATCAGCCAGCCTTCGCCGCCCGGCTCCAGATGGTGCGGCAGTCCGGTCAGGAAGCGGTGCAGCATCCGGCCGTCGGGGTCGTACACCGCCTGGTCGAGGGGCGTGCGGGGGTGCGCCGGGAGCCAAGGCGGGTTGCAGACGATCAGGTCCGCTCGGCCCGCCGGGAAGAGGTCGGCGTGCCGTACGGCGATCCGGTGTGCCAGTCCGAGGCGGGCGGCATTGTCGCGGGCGCAGTGCACGGCGCGCACGTCCTGGTCCGTGGCGACGACGTGGCGCATGCCCCGGCGGGCGAGGACGGCGGAGAGCACACCGGTTCCGGTGCCGATGTCGAAAGCCGTGTATCCCGCAGGAAGTTCCGCTTCGGCCACCAAGTCGACGTACTCGCCTCGCACGGGTGAGAAGACGCCGTAGTGCGGGTGGATACGGTCGCCCCCGAGCGCGGGGATCTCCACGCCCTTCGTACGCCACTCGTGTGCGCCGATCACACCCAGCAGTTCGCGCAGCGAGCCCACGCCGGCCCCCGCGCTCGGTCCGTGCGCGTGGAGGCACGCCTCCCGGACCCGGGGCGCCCGACGCAGGGGGACCGTCCAGTCGTCGTCGTACGGGATGAGCAGCATGCCCAGCAGTCGTGCGTGACGGGCCTGTTCGCGGCGGTGAAGGCGGAAGGCCTCGGTCGGGCCCGGACCTCGGGGCGAGCCTGCGCGTTCGGCGCGACGGCCGACGGCTGCCAGGAGTCGGCGCGCGGACGGATAGTCGCCGGTCCAAAGAAGGGCGGTGCCCTCGGCCATCAGACGGTGCGCTGCGGCGACGCTGATGGTGTCGGCGACGCTGACGATGTGCTGCGGGTGTGGAGTGCCGTTGGCCGAGTACCAATGGGCCGTGCCCTCCAGGCGGCCTTCCATTGTCCACGCCATGACCTGTGCCGTCACCGAACCTCAACTCTCATGAGGGACGATCTTCGACGTCCATGAGCGCTCCGAGCGTTCCGGAACGAAGAATTCACGCTCTCCTGACGCCTGTCGGCCAGAGCCTTACGCAATGAATACGGCTGCGGGCAGGAGCGTTCGGGCCCCGCGTGAGCGCCGAGGCTCGGCGGCGGGGTCGCCGGGGCATCAGAAAGCTGTCAAGACCTGAGGACTCGCGCCCGCGACGCGTCAGGATGCGGAAGTCCTGTGGGGCTTCGTGTCCAGCTGGACCGCACGCGACGACGCTTCACAGCGCGCCACTCATGGCGCTCCACCGGGTCGGAGACCGTCCGCAGCCGCGGTACTTCCGTTCCTCGGCCGCGCCGACCCCTGCCCGCTCTGTTCAGGGTCTGCGCCCCGGCGGGTGCGGCTGTACCCCGGTCATCAGGAAGTCAAGGCCCCGCCGGGTCGTCGCGAGGACCACCCGGTCCCCCGCGCGCAGGACCCGCCCGTGCGGCGGGCGCCAGTCGAGGCCCTGCCGGTCGAGCCGCAGCCCTGCCAGCGTGTCCAACGAGGACGAGGAGAACCGGGCCCCCGCAGCTCCGACGGCCAGGACGCGCCACTCGTTCGCGCGGAACGCGTCGTGGATCGAGCGCCCCTCCAGCTCCGGGTGGCCGGCCACGTCGACCACGGTGAACAGCAGCGAGCCGCGCTCGACGGGCATCACCCCCAGCACGTGCCGCCCCATCATCGCCGCGGCGAAGGACGCGGCGGCCAGCGCGGAGACGCTCCGGCTGCGGGTCAGGGCACCGGGGTACGAGGCCCGCATGGTCCGGGAGACGGTGGCGGCGAAGTCGTCGTCGTACAGCCGCATCACCACCCGGATGCCCGGGTTGGCCTCGCGGGCGGCCATGACGATGTCCAGGTTCTCGCTGTCCTCCCGGGTGAGGACGAGCAGGGACTTGCTCCGGCCGATGCGGGCCTGGTCGAGGACACCGGGCGCGGCGGCGTCCTCCAGGAGGAGGGGTATCCCGAGCTCCCGGGCGAGGGCGACCCCCCGGGCATGGGGGTCCCGCTCGACGGCCACGATCTTGTGATCGGTGGTGCCGAGCCGGGCCAGGACCCGTGTGCCGATCTTGCCGAGTCCGACCAGCACGATGTGGTCGCTCAGCTCCTCGGACGGCGGGTGGTTCGCGGAAGCGGTGCGGAAGGCCTCGGTGGCGTGCATGGTGGCGGCCACGACCAGCGGGAGGACCGCGAGTCCGACGAAGCCGGCGACGAGCTGGAGGATCCGGCGGGCCGGCTCCTCGTCGGTCGCCGGGTCCCCCATGGTGAAGATGTCGAGCAGCGGCAGGTACACGGCCTTCCACAGCGGGACGTCCACGACGAGGGCCGTCACCACGGCGAGCAGGAGCACGATCGCGGCCAGCGCTCCGAAGACGGCGGTGACCTCCTTGGAGACGAAGACCTTCCACGGCAGGTGGGTCAGATGCCCGAACAGCAGGTCCCGGTAGGCACGGGAGGCCCTCGGCGATTCCGGGGCGTGGTGGTGGGTGACCTCTTCGAGCATGAGCCGGCCGTGGGTGAACTGGCGGTGGTACGCGGTGCGGGTGTCCGGCAGCAGCTGCGTACCGTTCTCGCCGGGTGTCTCCGCGCTGTCCTCGCTCGCCGGGTCGTCCTGGTGAGCCCCGGACAGCACGGCAAGGGTGGCCAGATCGGTCGGCCTGCCAGGGGCCCCGGCGGGGCGTACGACTCCTCGGAAGACCTTGCCCTCGACCTGGAGTGTGTGGCCCTGTCCGACGGCGGCGGCGGAGACCAGCTCCGGAACGGCGGTGTCGGTGTCGGACAGGACGGTGGTGGAGGCGTCCAGGGACGCGTCGTCCGCCTGTCCCCCGACCTCGGCGGCCCGGTCGAGGAGCCGTTCCAGATGGCGCCCGCGCTCGCGGTTGTACATGCGGATGACCAGGCGTATGGCCGGATTGATGCTGCGGGCGAGGAGGGCGGCGGTCATGTTGACCTGGTCGTCGCCGTACGTCAGCGCGAGGGCGGCGGCCCGTTCGACACCGGCGGCACGCAGGGTCTGCTCGTCCGGTCTCGCCGCCACCAGCAACTCGACCGGCGATCGGGGGTCACGGTGCAGGCCGGCGATCTCCGCCCCGTACGCGTCGCGCCGCGAGGGCAGGACCACGGTCACCGTCTCGCCGCATACGGCGTCGAGTTCGATGGCGAGACGGTTTGCGAGACCGTCGTCGCCACAGATCACCATGTGCTGGGAGCGCTGCCCAAGTGGCAGGCGTAGATGGATGGTTGACGTCACAGGAACCAAGATTGCCGATCGCGGCGCGCCAGGTTCCCTGTCGTACTGGAGTTCGGCGTCAGGGTTTCGTATGGATCAGGTTTCGGCCCCTCGCGCAGAGTTGCGGTCGGGTGTCCGGTCAACGGAACTCGGCGAGGCGGGGACGCAGGCCGAGCACGGTGAGGAGGCCCGCGGCCAGCAGGGCTCCCACCACCCAGGACAACAGGCCGGTGTCAGAGGCCCGTCCGTCCCGTACGGCGTTGTCGAACGCGGTCTGGTTGATGGTGGTCACGTCGTCCAGTGCCTTCATCCAGGCGCCGAAGTGGGCGTTGGACTTGCCTCGGTCCCAGCTGATGCCGAAGGCGACCGCCTCCCGCTCCTTGCCCCGGGCGACCAGGGAACGGATCGTGCGGTCGTCGCGCTGATAGACGGCGTAGGCCTCGACCGTCCGCTCGGCCGCTTCCCGCTCGCCCGCGAAGGTGATGTTGTCCAGCTCCCGGCGGAACTCTCCGGTGAAGACCCGGTCCTCGTGATCGGCCCGGTAACGCGCCCAGGTGTCGGCGAGTTTCGCGTCGTAGGAGGAGAGGTCCGCGCCCTGGATTCCGTACAGTTGCTGCGACTTGGCGAGGAAGCCCTGCTCGTAGGCGGAGCGCCGGGACGGGTCGAGGAGGTAGCGGCTCTCGTCGGCGTTGACGTCGTAGGCGAGGGCGCGGGAGAGGGCGACGAGCGAGTCGAACGCGTCCCGTCGGGCGATCTTGAGCTGCTCGGCGGAGGCGGTGAGCAGCTGCAGGCCGAGGACGAGGGCGGTGAGGCCGCAGGCCGTCGCGGCCAGCAGGGCCGGGTTGAGGACACGGTGGTTTCCGTCGCAGGGCAACCTGAATGCCCGCGGCCATCGGTCCGGCCGTTCCGTCGGCCGGACCTCCGACGGGACGAGCCATGGCGGTGCCTCGTCCCGTCGGGAGCCTGTCAGGCAACTCGTTCCGCCCTGCGCCCGTCAAGGAAGCGGGACAGGCAGGGTCACGTCGTACGGGAACTCCTCACCGTCACGCAGAAACGTGATCCGTGCGCGCAGGGCGCGCACCCCGGCGGCGAGGGCCGGCTGCCCCGTCACGCTTCCGTCGGTGTACGTGCCGTCCTCACCGGGGCCATAGGCGCCGCCCCAGTCGACGTGTTCCTGGCCGAGGTCGTCCTTCGCCTCGAACACCAGCAGGACCGAGGACGCCTCGCTGTCCGGCAGGGGCGGCGTGATCGTGTACCGGATCGTGAAGGAGTCGCGTCGGAGGGTCAGCCCCCGCACCGCCAGTTCATGGCGACCGCCGAAGATCGACAGCCTAGGAAGTCCACTGGTGCCGCCGGCCCCCGTGTGGGTCGCGCCGCTCATACGAAGATTCTCTCGCTGGGTGTGACGGTCATCGCGTCGCCGCTCCGTCGGTGGCCAAGGAGGAATCTAGGAGCGGGGAGCGCCCGGTTCGCCTGACTCCCGCGGAATTGACGCCTCTCTGACAGGGGCGGCACCTCAGGTTCCCTCCACGGGTTCGGCGCGTGTGATACTCGCCGCGTGATGTCGATCTACCGAAGTGCGGTCGGCCGGGACGCCGTTCGGCGCTGGTGTGCCGAACGTCTGACATCCTGGCAAGTTCCCCATGAGCGGGTGGTGTTCGAGGCCAACGGTGCCGACACCCATGTGGTCGTCGCCGGCGGCGGGCCGACTGTGGTGGTCGTACCCGGTACGAACTTCAACGCGGCCACCGTCCTGCCGCTGGCGACAGCCCTCGTCCCTCGGTACCGGACCGTGCTCGCCGACGTTCCGGGGCAGCCGGGGCTGAGCTCAGGCGCGCGCGGACTGGCGGGAGGACGACTCGACTGGTACGGGACCTGGCTCTCCGAGGTCGTCGAGAGGTGCGCGTCGGGACCGGGTCCCGTGATCGTGCTGGGCCACTCCTTCGGCGCGGCGATCGCTCTGTCCAGCGCATCTCCCCGCGTCGACGGACAGGTGCTCGTCTCCCCCGGCGGTCTGTCCCGGCTCCGGCTGACGCCCGGTGTGCTGTACGCCTCCGCCGCCTGGCTCGCCGCACCCCGGCCCCGACACAGCGCCCGGCTCCTGCGCACCATGTACGCCGACGGCGGCACGCCGCGGCCCGAACTCGTGGACTGGATGACGCTCGTCGCCCGTCACGCCCGGTCCAGCGGCGCCCCGGGACTGGCCGCCGTGCCCGACCGGCCCGTCCCCCGCCTGGTGGTCACGGGCGAGCACGATGTCTTCCTGCCGCCGCGCCGGCTCGAAGGCGCGGTACACCGACGGCTGGGAGTCGAGCTCGGTGTCGTCAAGGGCGCCGGACACCTCGTGATCGAGGAGGAGCCCGACCTTCTCGCCGGTCTCGTGGGTCAGGTGGCCCACTAGGTACCGTCCTTGCCAACGGCCCCAGCAGCGCGCGTGGCGTCAGGGCGACGGCAGGATTCCACCGGCTGGGCGCCGGCGCTGCCCGTCGATGTCCAGGCTTCCCCCATGGACAACTCCCTTCGCGACATGGGCTGCGGGCTGACACTCCTGCTGATCCTGTTCGGGTCGGTCACGCTCTGGAGAGGCGTGACCGACCTGCGCGACGGCACCACCATCTCCTGCATGGACCGCAGGATGGGCCCCGGTGACACCTGCGTGATGCGCGCGGGGTCGAACGTGGTGCGTTACACCTACGAGGAGAAGGCCGACGACTGGGACAACGCGACCCCGGCCCTTGCCACAGGAGTCGGCGGGACAGTCCTGGTCGGCTCGGTGGCCCTCGGGGTATGGCTCATCCTGAGGCAAGGCGACACGGCGAAACCGTCTCGCCGACGCGGATCCGGTGCGGAGGGTAGGGCGGATACGTCGAACACGGGTGACGCGCCGCCGTGACCCCCTGCGGGCGGCACACTCATGGCATCGGCCGTGCCGCGCGTCCACGGGTACTTCCCCGGAGGCGTCACGGCGTTCCGCCCCGCCGAGCAGCTACGCCGGCGGCCGAGCCTTGTGGGGAGCCGCGGTCGGAAGCGTGAGCAGCATCGCGAATCCGGGCCCGGGCATCACGGAATCCAGGGTGCCGCCCATGGCCTCGGTCAGGTCGCGGGACAGGCGGAGGATCACGCTGTCCATGGGGAGGGCCGCGGTCGTCCCCGGCGCCGCGCTGCCGGCCCCGCCGACGATCCCGTCCCCCACGCGGATCGCCAGCCGACCGGGCCGCACCTCGGCCGTCAGGTGCGCGGGCTCTTCGGGCGGGGTGCGGCGCAGGGCTTCCGCTGTCAGCGCTGAGAGTACGCGGGTGAGAACCGCCGCGTCGGCGAGGGCGTCCGGCATGTGTTCCGGCAGGGTGCAACGAATCCTCTCGCTGCCGGGGCCGAGGGTGTCCAGGACCGCGGTCAGCACCTCGTCGAGGTCGACCGGGCGCAGATAGAGGTCGAGGGACTCGGCACGCAGGCGGCTGAGGTCGTCGAGGTCCGTGACAAGCTGGACGGCACGACGCACCGATGACCGGGCCGTTTCGAGCAACCGGCCGTCCTCCTCGGCCGACGGACGGGCGTTCGGCGGGGCGGGACGAGCGGAAAGACGCCGCAGCGCCTCCTCCGCGGTACGCAACGGGGCCCGCAGATCACGGCTCGCGGCAAGAAGCAGGGAGGCCCGGGTGTGTTCGGCCTCGGCGCGAAGTCCGGTCTCGGCCGCCGTGGCGGCGAGCCGGCCGTGCGCGTACGCCATGACCAACTGCGCGGCGCACGCGCGGAGTACGAGCTGGTCGTCGTCACTCAGGGTGCGACCGCGCGCCGCCAGCGTCAGTCCGTCCGGGGCGGGACTGTCGACGGGCGCTTCGACATCGGCGTCGTACGGACGTTCCGGCGGGTTCTCCCCGGCGGCGGCGACGACGGACCAGCGCGGCGCGGCCGGGTGCTCGGTGTCCTCCTTCAGCAGACTGACCGCGTCCAGGCCGAAGTCCTCCCTGACCTGTTCGAGAAGAGCGGGCAGGTCCTGGCCGCGCATGAGGGCGGTGGCCAGTCTGCTCAGTGCGCGTGCCTCGGATCTCGCGCGAACCGCCTCGTACGTGCGGTGCGCGGCCGTTCCGGAGGCGGAGCCGACCACGACGGCCGTGACGACGAAGACCAGCAGCGCGAGGACGTCCGAGGTGTGCTGCACGTCCAGCGAGTGCGGGGGCGCGGTGAAGTAGTAGTCGGCGAGCAGCCCCGCGGCCAGCGCGGAGACCAGGGCGGGTATCAGCCCGCCGACGAGGGCGACCACGACGACGGTCAGGAGATACAGCACGAGGACGAAGGCGAGGTCGACGTGCTCGCCCAGGGCGACCAGCAACGACGTGAGCGCCGGCAGCGCGATCGCGGCCAGCAGCATCGCGACCCAGAAGCGCCGTGGTCCGGTGGCGCGCGTCGGGTGCGGCAGCCGCAGGGGCGAGGACGACCCGGAGGCCTCCTCGTGGGTCACGACGAGCACGTCGATCGGGCCCGAGCGCCGGATCGTCCTGTGCCCCACGCTTCCGTACAGGAAGGTGGAGAGCCGTCCGCGCCGGCTGGCGCCCAGCACGATCTGGGTGACGTTCTCGGCCTCCGCGAACCGCAGCAGGGTCTCGGGGAGGTCGTCGCCGGTCGTCTGGTGGTAGCCGGCGCCCAGCGACTCCACCAGGGCACGCAGGGCGGCCAGGGCGGCCGGATCGGCATGGACCAGTCCGTCGCTCGGCACGACGTGCAGTGCCAGAAGCTCGCTGCCCGGCGTACGGGCGGTGACCCGGGCCGCGCGGCGGATCAGGGTCTCGCCCTCCGGCCCGCCGGACAGGGCGACCATGATGCGCTCGCGGGTCTCCCAGGGGGCGGTGATGCCGTGCTCGGCACGGTAGCGCTGCAGTCCTTCCTCCACGCGGTCGGCGAGCCACAGCAGAGCGAGTTCCCGCAGGGCGGTGAGGTTGCCGACCCGGAAGTAGTGGGTGAGGGCGGCCTCGATGCGGTCGGTGGGATAGATCTCTCCGTGCAGCATGCGGCGGCGCAGGAGTTCCGGGGGGAGGTCGATCAGCTCGATCTGGTCCGCGCGGCGCGCGACCTCGTCGGGCAGGGTCTCGCGCTGCGGGACGCCGGTGATCTGGCGGACCACGTCGCCCAGGGATTCCAGGTGCTGGACGTTGAGGGTGGTGACGACGTCCGTCCCCGCGTCCAGCAGTTCCTCGACGTCCTGCCACCGTTTGGTGTTGCGTGAGCCCGGTACGTTCGTGTGGGCCAGTTCGTCGACCAGGGCGACCCGCGGGCGGCGGGCGAGCATCGCGTCCAGATCCATCTCCGTGAAGGCCGCCCCGCGGTGGATCATGGTGCGTCGGGGGATGGTCTCCAGCCCCTCGGCCAGTGCGGCGGTCGGCCGTCGCCCGTGCGGTTCGACGAATCCGGCGACGACGTCCGCGCCCCCGGCACGCAGCCGCTGACCTTCCTCGAGCATGGCGTACGTCTTTCCCACCCCTGGGGCGGCCCCGAGGTAGATCCGCAATCGTCCTCGCGCCATCGGGGGCTCCTACCGATAAGCCACGCCCACGGGCTCTCCCTCCATCATGCGCGCCAGGCCCCCCTTCCCGCTCCGGCACCGGTGCGGGGACGGCAACTATTTGACGTGTTCCTGACGCGAGAAGCGCATCCACGGGTCTCGCTCGGCCGTCCTGATCAGTGCCGTACCGGTTTCACGAAGGAGGCGTTCGCATGGAGAGCGCGGTTGTCGCAGTCGTCGTCGTGGTGGTCTTCCTGCTGCTGTTGCGCAGCGGGATGCGTGTGATCAATGAGGTCAAGCGGGGGGTCGTCTTCCGCTTCGGAAAGGCGCTGCCCGGCCATCGACAGCCCGGCATCACCTTCCTGATCCCCGTCGCTGACCGCATGCGCAAGGTGAACGTCCAGGTCGCGACCCTGCCGATCCCGACGCAGGAGGGCATCACCCGGGACAACGTCTCTGTGAAGGTCGACGCGGTCGTCTACTACCGCGTGACCGATCCCGCTCGCGCGACGATCGAAGTACAGGACTACGCCTTCGCGGTCGGCCAGGTGGCGCAGTCGTCCCTGCGGTCGATCATCGGCAAGAGCGATCTGGACGACCTTCTGTCCGACCGGGAACGGCTGCACGAGGGGCTCGCGTTGATGATCGACAGCCCGGCGGCCGGCTGGGGCGTCCACATCGACCGGGTCGAGATCAAGGACGTACAGCTGCCGGAGTCGCTGAAGCGCTCGATGTCCCGGCAGGCCGAGGCCGAGCGCGAACGGCGGGCCCGGGTGATCACCGCGGACGGCGAGTTCCAGGCGGCGCAGCAGCTCGCCAACGCCTCGCGGATCATGTCCGACACCCCGGAGGCGATGCAGCTGCGGCTTCTGCAGACCGTCGTCGAGGTGGCCGCGGAGAAGAACTCCACGCTCGTGATGCCCTTCCCGGTGGAGCTGCTCCGCTACTTCGACCGGGCCGCCCGCTCCTTCGACACGAGCCCGAGCGCGACAGTTCAGGAGACCGCGGCCGACCCGGCCGTCGAGCCCGGCACCTCACAGGCGTGACGAGTCAGGTATGACGAGACGGGCGTACCGCCGCCCGAGCGGTGTTCCACCCAAGAGGCCTCGGTGGAACACCGCGCTACCACTCGTACGCGAGCGTCAGAGGCCGATGTCGCGGCGGCTCATGTCGTCCTGGGACTCGCGGCGCACGAGCGTGCGGGCGAGGCCGTCCGCCACGGCGACGACGGGCGGGCGTCCCACCAGGTTGTAGCCGGACGCCATGGACAGGTGGTACGCCCCGGCCACGGGCACGGCGAGGAGGTCCCCGGGGTGGACGTCGCCGGGCAGAGCCACGTCTTCGGCCAGCACGTCCCCGGCCTCGCAGTGCCGTCCGACGACCGTGACCAGGCGGGGCGCGGCCGTCGAGCGCCGTCCGATCAGCCGGGGTGCGTACCGCACTCCGTACAGCGCGGGACGCGGGTTGTCGCTCATGCCGCCGTCGACGGCGACGAAGGTGCGTGACCCGGTGCGCTTGACCGCGAGGACCCGGTAGAGGCAGATCCCGGCGGGGCCGACGACCGCCCGTCCGGGCTCGATGGTGAGCCGGGGCACGGTCAGGCCCGCCCGGGCGCAGCCCTCCTCCAGCTCGGCCCGGACGCGCCCCGCGAGCACCGGCACGCTCAGACTGTCCTCGCCGGGGCGGTAGGCGATGCCGTGCCCGCCGCCGATGTTCAGCTGCCGGAATGCCAACCCGTGCTGCTCCTTGATCCGCGCCATGAGGCCGACCATGCGCCGCACCGCGGCCGCGTAGGGCTTGACACTGGTGATCTGCGACCCGATGTGGCAGTGCAGTCCGACGAGTTCGAGCCGCGGCTGGCCCAGGACCCGGGCGACGGCGTGCAGGGCGGAGCCGTCGGTGACGGACAGACCGAACTTCTGGTCCTCCGTCCCGGTCCGCACCTTCACGTGCCCGCCGGCGGCCACGCCCGGCACGACCCGCAGCATGACGGCCTGGCGGGACCCGTGCGGAACGATCGCGGCGAGGCGCGCTATCTCCGAGGTGCTGTCGACGACGATCCGCCCGACACCGAGGCGCACCGCGCTCTCCAGATCCTGGGGGCTCTTCGCGTTGCCGTGCAGCACGATCCTCTCCGGTGGGAAGCCCGTGGTCACGGCGAGGGCGAGCTCGCCCGCGGAGCAGACGTCCAGGCCCAGTCCCTCCTCCCGTACCCAGTGGGCCATGGCCCGGCACAGGAACGCCTTGGCGGCGTAGACGACGTCGGCGTCGGGAAACGCGGTGCGGTACGTACGGCACCGCTGCCTGACCTCCTCTTCGTCCAGGACGTAGACAGGCGTGCCGAAGCGCTCCGCGGTCTCGGCCAGCGACACCCCGCCGACACGGAGGTCACCGTCCCGCTCGGGGCGGGCGGACTGCGGCCAGATCGACAGGTCGTCGTCGGTGTCCGGCCGGTCCGGTGCGGGGACCTGGGGTGACGGGACAGGGGTCGTTACGAGTGTGGACATGACGCCTCCTCAGCCGATCAAGAGGTGGAGCAACGAGACAGCGGCGGCAGCGCCCACCACTCGGAGGGCACCGACGTGCTGCGGGTCCCAGTCCCGCCAGGAGCCCTCCCCCTCGCGGGTCTTCGGGGCGGCCGGAGCAGGGGCGCAGTAGCGCGGATCCACGGTGAGCGCGGTGACACCGAGGGGCTCGGCGAGGGAGCGCAGGGCCCCCTCGGAGAGCCGGACGGAGGGGTGGTCCGGACCGAGAACGGCGGCCAGGCGGGCTTGCGAGGTGAAGCCGACGGCCGTCCGTCCACCGAGGGGCGTACGGAAGAAGCGGGCACGGCAGCCCGCGGGTCCCGACCGGACGGGGACGTGCAGTGGTCCGGCCGGGCCCCGTTCGGAAGGCTCGGGGTCCTCGGAGCGCTCGATGTCGGTCACGTCAGTGCCTCTCGGAGAAGACGACCTTGCGCCGGCCGGCCGGCCGCGCGCACTCCGGTGAAGGTATGTCCGTCGGCCCGGTACCCGGCGACCACGCTGACGACCCCTTGACGGGGAACCCGGCAGCGATAACGCGACCCTGACGGACTCGACCGAAGCCGACCCGCCGGGCCTCCGTCGGGCTCGCCCGGCGGCGGTCCGGGTCCCGGATACGTACCGCGAGGAAGGCCGAACAGTCTGTGGGACGGAGAGGAGTCAGCGGCCCGTATGAACTCGGCCGGTCGTCGTCAAGACCGTGTCAAGGCCTGGCCAGAGGGAGGTGGGCACGGGGATAGCTTCGATGTTCCGCTCCGGGACCGCCTCCCCGCATCCACGGGGCGCGAGCCGCCGTCATCGCATCCCCAGGAGGGCCCCATGTGCTTGTTCCGGTACGAGGAAGACCCCGAGCCCGAGGAACGGATGAACGCCGCCGCCCCGCTGTACGTCCCGGTCCGGGCAGGGTCGGCGCAGGTGGCCGTACGTATGTTCCGCACCCCGCTGGGCACGCGCACCGCGGTCGGTTTCACCGACCCGGGCCGACTGGCCTCGACGCTCGGCCCCGAGCAGCCGTGGATCCGGCTGTCCGAAACGGCACTGCGGTCGCTGATCGAGCCCTTGGGTACGACCCTGCTGACCGTCGACCCGACGCTCACCGCTCCCGCGGTCGCGGAGGTCTTGGGCGGTCGCCCTGGGGAGAGCTCCGCGTCACCCGCCGCACTTCCGCGGGACACCGCCACTCGGGTCGCCTGAACAGCCGGCGGCAGCGATGGCCGGGCCGTACCGAGAGCCGGCATGGCCCGGCGGACGACCCGATCCGGGCTGGTCAGGTCGTCTCCGCGCGCCCCTCCGGGCGAAACGGCGGGGCGTCCGCGTCCATGCGGAGGCTGATGGTCATGGTCAGGCCGCCGCCCGGGGTGTCCTCCGCCGTGACCGTGCCGCCCATGGCCTCGACGAATCCGCGGGCGACCGCGAGGCCGAGGCCGACGCCCGCGCCGCGAGGGGCGTCGCCGTGGCGCTGGAAGGCGCCGAAGATGCGGTCCTTGGCCTCCTCGGGGACGCCTGGGCCGCGGTCGACGACACGGAGCTCGACGCGGTCGGCGATCGCGCTGGCGGCGACGAGGACCGGCATGCCGGCGGGGCTGTACTTCACGGCGTTCTCGACGATGTTGGCGACGGCCCGCTCCAGCAGGCCCCGGTCGACGACGACCATCGGCAGTGTCTCGGGGATGTCGAGTTCGACGCTGTCGTCGGGCACGCCTACGAGTGCCATCGGCACGACCTCGTCGAGGTCGGTCTGCCGGAGTACGGCGGTGACGGTGCCGGTCTCCAGGCGCGAGACGTCCAGGAGGTTGCCAACGAGGTGGTCGAGCCGGTCGGCGCCCTCCTCGACGTTCGCGAGCAGGTCGGCACGGTCCTCCTCGGACCACTCGACGTCCTCCGCCCGCAGCGAGGAGACGGACGCCTTGATGCCGGCGAGCGGCGTCCGCAAGTCGTGGCTGACGGCTGCAAGGAGGGAGGTGCGGATCTTGTTGCCCTCGGCGATCCTGCGGGCCTCCTCCGCCTCGTCGACGAGACGCTGCCGGTCGAGGACGACAGCGGCCTGGGCGGCGAACGCCCCGAGCACGCGCCGGTCCTCGCCCGGCAGGACGCGTCCGGTCAGGGCGAGCGCCAGGTGGTCGCCGACGGGCATGTCGACGTCCGCGTCCTCGGGGCGGCCGACGGGACGGGTGCCGACGAAGGCGACGCACGACCAGGGGTCGGTGTCGTCGTGGCGTTCGAGCAGGGCGACCGACTCCATGGCGAAGGTCTCCCGGAGCCGTTCGAGGAGCGCGTCCAGACCCGTCTCGCCGCGCAGCACACTGCCCGCGAGGAAGGAGAGCGTCTCCGCCTCCGCCCGCAGCCGGGCCGCCTGGTGGGTGCGGCGGGCGGCCAGGTCGACCACGGAGGCGACGGAGATGGCCACGCCCACGAAGACGAGCAGGGCGACCATGTTCTCCGGGTCGGCGATCGTCAGTTCGTGGATCGGCGGAGTGAAGTAGTAGTTGAGCAGCAGCGATCCGGCGGCCGCCGAGGCCAGTGCCGGGCGCAGGCCGCCGAGGAGTGCGGCGGCCACGGTGAGGGCGAGGAAGAGCAGGACGTCGTTGGCGAGCCCGATCTCAGGGATGACCCCGAGCAGCAGACTGAGCAGCACGGGTCCGGCGAGGCCGACGAGCCAGCCCCAGATGGTGCGGGACCGGCCCAGTTTCGCGCGGCGCGCGACGGGCAGGTTGCGGCCCTTCGCCGCCTCGTCGTGGGTGACGATGTGGACGTCGAGGTCGGGCCCCGACTCGCGGGCGACGGTGGCGCTGACGCCGGGGCTGAAGGCGTACTGCCAGGACCTGCGGCGGCTCACACCGAGGACGATCTGGGTGGCGTTGACCCCTCGGGAGAAGTCGAGGAGCCCGGCCGGGATGTCGTCGCCGACGACGTGGTGGAACGTGCCGCCCAGGTCCTCGACCAGGGTCCGCTGGACCGCCAGTTCCTTCGGGGAGGCGGCGGTGAGTCCGTCACTGCGGGAGATGTAGACGGCGAGTACCTCTCCGCCGGCGCCCTTCTCGGCCAGCCGGACGGCGCGGCGGATGAGGGTGCGCCCCTCGGGGCCGCCGGTGAGGCCCACCACGATCCGTTCCCGGGAGCCCCAGATCTTCGAGACGCGGTGCTCGGTGCGGTACTCCTGGAGGTATTCGTCGACCCGGTCGGCGGTCCACAGCAGCGCCAGCTCGCGCAGGGCGGTGAGGTTGCCGGGGCGGAAGTAGTTGGAGAGGGCCGCGTCGACCTTGTCCGGCTTGTAGACGTTGCCGTGGGCCATGCGGCGGCGCAGCGCCTGCGGCGACATGTCGACCAGTTCTATCTGGTCGGCGCGGCGTACCACCTCGTCCGGGACGGTCTCCCGCTGCCGTACGCCGGTGATCGACTCGACGACGTCCCCGAGTGACTCCAGGTGCTGGATGTTGACCGTGGAGATGACGTCGATGCCGGCGGCGAGGAGTTCCTCGACGTCCTGCCATCGCTTGGCGTTCCGTGAGCCGGGGATGTTGGTGTGGGCCAGCTCGTCCACGAGGACGACGGCGGGGCGGCGGGCGAGGACCCCGTCGACGTCCATCTCGGTGAAGACCGTGTCCCGGTACTCGATCTCCGCACGCGGCATCATCTCGAGGCCGTGCAGCATCACCTCTGTCCGCGGCCGGCTGTGGTGCTCGACGAAGGCCACGACACAGTCGGTGCCGCGCTCCACCCTCCGGTGTGCCTCCGAGAGCATCGAGTACGTCTTGCCGACGCCCGGCGCCGCGCCGAGGTAGATACGAAGCTTTCCGCGTCCCATGGTGTCGTTTCTCGTCGAGGTCGGTCAGTGCTTATACGTGTGCGGGCGGGGCGTCACGCCTCGAAGCGGTATCCCATGCCGGGCTCGGTGATCAGATAGCGGGGGTGTGACGGGTCCGCTTCCAGTTTCCGGCGCAGCTGCGCCATGTAGACCCTCAGGTAGTTGGTCTTGGTGCTGTAGCTCGGTCCCCACACCTCCTTGAGGAGGCGCTGCTGACTGACGAGGACGCCGGGGTTGCAGATGAGGATCTCCAGCAGGTGCCACTCGGTCGGCGTGAGCCGGACGTCGCGGCCCCCGCGCCGGACCTTCTTTCCCACGAGATCGACCGTGAACTCGTCCGTCGTGACCACGGCGGACGCCACTCCGGCACTGGGCCGCGCCTGCGCGGGCGACTCCTCGATGCGGCGGGTGGCCGCCCTCAGCCGGGCGAGGAGTTCGTCCATGCTGAACGGTTTGGTCATGTAGTCGTCCGCGCCCGCGTCCAGCGCACGGATCTTGTCCTCGGAGCCGCTGCGGGCGGAGAGCACGAGCACCGGTGCGCGGTTCCAGCCGCGCAGCGCCCTGATGAGGTCGATGCCGTCCATGTCGGGCAGCCCGAGATCCAGGAGGATCACGTCCGGTTGCTCGGTGGCGGCGAATCGGAGCGCGGTGGCGGCGTCGTAGGCCGCGTCCACGTCGTACCTGCGTGCCTTGAGGTTGATCGCCAGGGCGCGCGAGAGCTGCGCGTCGTCCTCGACGACCAGGACCCGGGTCATCGGCGTACTGCCTTTCGTCGTGAGCGTGGCGTCGGATGCGCGTCGGGAGCCGGCAGCCGGGGCGTTCCCGGACTGCCGGCTCCCATGCGTCGGGCGTAAGGCCATCAGCCCTTGGCCGCCACGAGTTCCTTCAGCGCGATGTTGAGCTGGAGGACGTTGACGCGGGGTTCGCCGATGAAGCCGAGGATCCGGTCGTCGGTGTGATCGGCGACGAGCTTCTCGACCTGCTTGACGTCGAGGCCGTTCTTCTCCGCGACGCGGTGCACCTGGAGCTTCGCGTACTCCGGGGAGATGTGCGGGTCCAGGCCGGAGCCGGAGGACGTGACGGCGTCGGCCGGCACGTCGGACGGCTTCACCTTGTAGTCGGCGGTGGAGTTGTCCTTGACGACGGCCGCCTTGGCGTCCGTCACCCACTTGATCAGATCCTCGTTGTCACCGGACCGGTTGGTCGCGCCGGACAGGATGATCGAGTACTGGGTGTTGACGCTGTTGCTGCCCAGGCCGTTGGAGGGGCGCGGCTGGAACCACTTCAGGTCCGGGACCACCGCCTCCTCCGCGTCGTCCGCGTTCTTCTTCGGCAGGTTGTAGGTCTGGCCGATGAGTTCGGAGCCGACGACCTTGCCGCTCGCGTCCTCGATCTCGGAGCCGTTGGCCTTGCCGGGGAAGGCGAGCTGGGCGATCCCGGTGACGGCGAGCGGGTAGAGGACGCCGGTGATCACGGTCAGGACGAGGAGGGCCCGGAGTCCGGCCCAGAGCACGCGTCCGGTGTTTCCTACGGAGTTGTTCATATCCGTCAGCCGATTCCGGGGATGAGGGTGAGGAGCAGGTCGATGATCTTGATGCCGATGAACGGGGCGATCAGTCCGCCGAGTCCGTAGAGACCGAGGTTGCGGCGGAGCATCGAGTCGGCGCTCGACGGCCGGTAGCGGACGCCCTTGAGGGCGAGCGGCACGAGCGCGATGATGATCAGCGCGTTGAAGATGACGGCGGACAGGATCGCGGACTCGGGCGAGGCCAGTCCCATGATGTTGAGCTTGTCCAGCGACGGGTACGCCACGGCGAACATGGCCGGGATGATCGCGAAGTACTTGGCGACGTCGTTGGCGATGGAGAAGGTCGTCAACGCGCCTCGGGTGATGAGGAGTTGCTTGCCGATCTCGACGATCTCGATGAGCTTGGTCGGGTTGGAGTCGAGGTCGACCATGTTGCCGGCCTCCTTCGCGGCCGACGTGCCCGTGTTCATCGCGACGCCGACGTCGGCCTGCGCCAGGGCGGGGGCGTCGTTGGTGCCGTCGCCGGTCATCGCGACCAGCTTCCCGCCGGCCTGCTCCCGCTTGATGAGGGCCATCTTGTCCTCGGGCGTCGCCTCGGCGAGGAAGTCGTCGACACCCGCCTCCTCCGCGATGGCCTTCGCGGTCAGCGGGTTGTCACCCGTGATCATGATCGTCTTGATGCCCATGCGGCGCAGCTCGTCGAACCGCTCCCGCATGCCCTCCTTGACGACGTCCTTCAGGTGGATGACGCCCAGGACACGCGCGCCCTTGTCGTCCTCCAGAGCCACAAGGAGCGGCGTGCCACCAGCCTGGGAAATGGCGTCGGTGACGTCCTGGGCATCCTTGGCGACCTCGCCACCGCGTTCCTTCACCCATGCCACGACCGAACCGGTCGCTCCCTTGCGGACCTTGCGCCCGTCCACGTCCACGCCCGACATGCGGGTCTGGGCGGTGAACTCGATCCACGTGGCGTGCGCGAGCTCGCCCTGGTGACGCTCGCGAAGCCCGTACTTCTCCTTGGCCAGGACCACGATGGAACGGCCCTCGGGTGTCTCGTCGGCGAGCGAGGACAGCTGTGCCGCGTCAGCCAGTTCCGCCTCGGTCGTGCCCTTGACCGGGACGAACTCGGAGGCCTGGCGGTTGCCGAGCGTGATCGTGCCCGTCTTGTCCAGGAGCAGGGTGGAGACGTCGCCGGCGGCCTCGACCGCACGCCCCGACATCGCCAGGACGTTGCGCTGCACGAGCCGGTCCATGCCGGCAATGCCGATCGCGGAGAGCAGGGCGCCGATCGTGGTGGGGATCAGGCAGACCAGGAGCGCCGTGAGGACGATCATCGAGGTCTGCTTGTCGGCGCCCGCGTAGATCGCGAAGGGCTTCAGGGTGACGACGGCGAGCAGGAAGACGATGGTGAGGGACGCCAGGAGGATGTTGAGGGCGATCTCGTTCGGGGTCTTCTGCCGGGCCGCGCCCTCGACCAGGTTGATCATCCGGTCGATGAACGTCTCGCCGGGCTTCGTCGTGATCTTGATGACGACCCGGTCCGAGAGGACCTTCGTGCCGCCCGTGACCGCGCACCGGTCGCCGCCGGACTCGCGGATCACGGGGGCTGACTCGCCGGTGATCGCGGACTCGTCGACACTCGCGACGCCCTCGACGACGTCACCGTCGCCGGGGATGACGTCGCCGGCCTCGCAGACCACCAGGTCACCGATCCTCAGCTCGGTGCCGGGGACCCGCTCCTCACCCTTGCCGTCCTCGGCGAGGCGGCGGGCGACGGTGTCGGTCTTGGCCTTGCGCAGGGTGTCCGCCTGCGCCTTGCCCCGGCCCTCCGCGACCGCCTCCGCCAGGTTGGCGAAGACCGTGGTCAGCCACAGCCAGGCGGTGATCGCCCAGCCGAACCAGTCCCCCGGGTTCCTGACCGCGAGGACGGTGGTGACCACCGAGCCGACGAGGACCACGAACATGACCGGCGACTTGACCATGACCCGCGGGTCGAGCTTCCTGATCGCGTCCGGGAGGGACGTGACCAGCTGCTTCGGGTCGAACAGCCCGCCGCCGACACGGCCGGGGGCCTGGTGTCCCGAGGACAGGTCGTCGTGCGGCACCTTGGCCGGCGCGGCGGTAGACGGCTGATTCACAGCGCCCTCTTGCTTCTTCACATCGTTGTTCATGCCGCGAGCCCTTCGGCGAGCGGGCCAAGGGCCAGGGCCGGGAAGTAGGTGAGACCGGTGATGATCATGATCGTGCCGACCAGGAGGCCGGTGAACAGCGGCTTCTCGGTACGGAGCGTGCCGGCGGTCTCGGGGACGGGTGTCTGCTCGGCGAGCGAGCCGGCGAGCGCGAGGACGAAGACCATCGGCAGGAACCGGCCGAGCAGCATCGCGATACCGATCGTGGTGTTGAACCACTGCGTGTCCGCGTTCAGCCCCGCGAAGGCGGAACCGTTGTTGTTCGCACCCGAGGTGTAGGCGTAGAGGATCTCGGAGAAGCCGTGCGCGCCCGAGTTCGTCATCGAGTTCGCCGGCGTCGGCAGCGCCATCGCCAGGGCGGTGAAGCACAGCACCAGCGCGGGCGTGACGAGGATGTAGAGCGCGGCGAACTTGATCTCCCGCGTGCCGATCTTCTTGCCCAGGTACTCCGGCGTGCGGCCGACCATCAGGCCGGCGATGAACACGGCGATGATCGCCATGATCAGCATGCCGTAGAGGCCGGAGCCGACACCACCGGGCGCAATCTCGCCGAGCTGCATGCCGAGCATCGTGATGCCGCCGCCGAAACCGGTGTACGAGGAGTGGAAGGAGTTCACCGCGCCGGTCGAGGTCAGCGTGGTGGCGACCGCGAAGATCGACGAGCCGCCGATGCCGAAGCGGGTCTCCTTGCCCTCCATCGCACCACCGGCGATGTCGAAGGCCGGGCCGTGGTGCGCGAACTCGGTCCACATCATCAGCGCGGTGAAGCCGAGCCAGATCGTGGCCATCGTCGCCAGGATCGCGTAGCCCTGCCTGATCGAGCCGACCATGCGTCCGAAGGTGCGGGTCAGCGCGAAGGGGATGACGAGGATCAGGTAGATCTCGAAGAGGTTGGAGAGCCCGTTGGGGTTCTCGAAGGGGTGGGCGGAGTTGGCGTTGAAGTAGCCGCCGCCGTTGGTGCCCAGCTCCTTGATGACCTCCTGCGAGGCCACCGCCCCGCCGTTCCACTGCTGCGTGCCGCCCGTGAACTGGCCGACCTCGTGGATGCCGGAGAAGTTCTGGATCGCGCCGCAGGCGACCAGGACGAGAGCGCCGATCACCGAGATCGGCAGGAGGATGCGGACGGTGCCGCGCACCAGGTCGGCCCAGAAGTTGCCGAGTTCGCCGGTACGGGAGCGGGCGAAGCCACGGACGAGCGCCACCGCCACGGCGATCCCCACCGCCGCCGAGACGAAGTTCTGCACCGCCAGGCCGCCGGTCTGCACGACGTGGCCCATGGCCTGCTCGCCGTAGTACGACTGCCAGTTCGTGTTCGCCACGAACGAAGCCGCCGTGTTGAACGCCTGGTCCGGATCGATGGAGACGAAGCCCAGCGAGCCGGGCAGGGAGCCCTGCACCCGTTGGAGCAGGTAGAGGAAGAGGACACTCACCGCGGAGAAGGCGAGCACTCCGCGCAGGTACGCGGGCCAGCGCATCTCGACGTTCGGGTTCGCACCGATCGCCTTGTAGATCCACTTCTCGGGCTTGTAGTGCTTCTCCGAGGAGTACACCTTGGCCATGTAGTCGCCGAGCGGCCGGTACGAGAGACCGAGCGCGACGACCAGGGCGAGGAGCTGGAGGACTCCAGCCAGAACGGGACTCATATCCGTACTCAGAACCTCTCCGGCTTGACGAGGGCGAGGACGAGATATGCCAGCAGGCCAGCGGCGACCGCCAGACCGACGATGTTCTCGACAGTCACAGCTTCGCCACCCCCTTGGCGACGAAGGCCACCAGCGCGAAGATCGCGATCGTGGTGACGACGAAGGCCATGTCGGCCATCGTGAGCTCCTGGATGTGAGTGGATGAGACGAGCGGTCCGTCGGACCTGTTTGAGGAAAGCGCATTTCAGCCACCACACCGCCGCCGTTGACGTCCTCCTAACGTGTACTGCGGCCGTCTTTACACATCCCGTACGCGGCTCCGTCCCGGATCAGTCGACTTCCTCGCCCACCGGTCCCTTCAGCAGTCGGTTCAGCTCGTTCCCGGCGGCGTCGTATCCGGCGTCGGAGATCCTTTGCAGCTCGCGCAGGTCGCCGGTCGTCACGGCGCGTCGCGTGAGCAGGAGCCCGGCCCTCATGGACCCCTCGTCAAGCAGCTCGCTCAGCTCCTCCAGGTCGCCGGCAGCGTCGGCGAGGTCGGCCAGCCGGTCCAGCGCCGTCTCGTTCCCCTCGTCGGCCAGCGCACGCAGGGTTTCCCGATCGATGTTCGTGTTCACCATGACGCCAGGGTGCACCCCTGCCCCAGGGGAAAGGTCAAATGGGACGATGACCCGGTGATCACCATCGGGCAGCTGGCCAGGTACGTCGGAGTGTCGACCAAGACCATCCGCGTCTATCACGACAAGGGGCTGCTCCCCGAGCCCGACCGCGACGCGTCTGGTTACCGCCGGTACGGCGCTGCTGACGCCATCGCGCTGATCAAGATCCGCACCCTCGCGGAGGCCGGGGTCCCCCTGACCCGTATCCGGGACCTGAGAACGGCGAGCGACGACGACCTCCAGCAGGCACTGCGCGAGATCGACGACGAGCTCACCGCCCGCATCCGTCGCCTGCGGGCGACACAAGGACGCTTGCGCCGGCTCGCCGCCGGGGAACTGTCATCGCTGCCCACCGAGGTCGCCGCCTTTCTGGAGCGGCTGGCCCGCTGGGGATTCACGCCCCGCTGGGTGGAGCTCCAACGCGACCTGTGGATCCTCGTGTTCGCCACCCACCCGGACCAGGCGACGACACTCTTCGCGGACCAGGACGAGATCCTGTCCGACCCCGCGCGGCGGCAGCTCTTCCTCGACTACGACCGCGCCCACGACCTCGACGCCGACGACCCCCGCATCGAGGACCTCGCCCGCCGGATCGCCGAGGAGACCCGAGCGCGCTACGGGCCCGACGCGCTGCCCGGGCTGGAATCGCACTCCGAGATCCCCGCCCTCATCCAGGGAACGGTCAACGCCGAGTCCCCGGCGTGGCTGCGCCTCGACACGCTCATCCGCACCCGCCTGAACGCATGACTCGGCATGACGGAGACACCCTGTCCGGGTCGCTCACCAGGCCGCGTTCGTGGCTCCTTCGGTGTCGCTGGTCTCCAGCGTCGCGCAGGGCAGGCTGAGGACCATGGTCAGTCCGCCGCCCGGGGTGTCCTCGGGGGTCAGTGTCCCGCCCATGGCCTCGGTGAGGCCTCGGGAGAGTGCGAGGCCGAGGCCGACGCCCGTGGTGTTGTCGGTATCGCCCAGGCGCTGGAAGGGCTCGAAGGCCCGTTCATGTGCGTCCGCGGGAAGCCCGGGGCCGCGGTCGACGATCCTCAGTTCGACCCGGCCGGCCAAGGTGCTGGCGGTGATCAGGACCGGGTGCTCGGGCGGGGCGAAGCGGGTGGCGTTGGCGACCAGGTTGGCGACGACCCGTTCGAGAAGCGGCGGGTCGGTGAGGACTTCGGGGGTGTCCTCCAAGCTGCCGACCGTCGGCGACCGGGGGCCGGGCGGCAGGGTGCCTAGGGCCGAGGGGATGACCTCCTCCAGGGCTGTGGGACGCAGTGACAGGGAGAGGGCGCCCGCCTGGAGCCGGCTCATGTCGAGGAGGTTGTCGATGAGGTGGCCGAGCCGGGCCATGGAGGTGTCGGCGGTTTCGAGGAGCTCGCGCCGTTCCTCCTCGGTGAAATCGACGTCGGGGCTGCGCAGCGAGGCGACGGCGGCCCAGCCGCTGGCGAGCGGCGTGCGCAGGTCGTGGCTGACGGCGGCGAGGAGCGCGGTGCGCATGCGGTCCGCGGCGCGTACGGGTTCCACCTCGGCGGCGGCCTCGGCGAGCCGGTCGCGCTCGGCGGCGGCGGAGACGTGTGCCGCGAAGGCCGCGAGGACGCGGCGGTCGGAGGAGGACAGGGGCCGGCCGCGCAGGACGAGGTGCAGGTCGACGTCGACGGCGACCCCGGTGGTGTCCAGGCCGTCGTCCGGTCCCGCGTCCCGGGCGGCGGCGAGTTCGGCCGAGTCCATGAGCTCGGCCGACGCCATTCCGAAGGCCTCCTTCGCCCGGCCGAGCAGGGCGGAGATGGCCTCCTCACCGCGGACGATGGAGCCCGCGAGAGAGGACAGGGTCTCGGCCTCGGCGGTGGCGCGCGCTGCCCTGCGGGAGAGCCGTAGGGACCGGTCGACGGCCGCGGCGACGATCCCCGCGACGACGGCGAAGACGACGAGGGCCAGGACGTTGTCGGGGTCCTGGAAGCTGAACTGCCCGACGGGCGGTATGAACCAGTAGTTGAGCAGCAGGGAGGCGGTGAGCGCGGCGACGAGCGCGGAGGCGACACCGCCGATGCACGCGACGCCGACCACGGTGAGGAGGAAGAGCAGCGCCTCGCTGGTGAGGTTGAGCGTGCCGCGGGCGCGGTCGAGCATCAGGGTCAGAAGGACAGGCAGGACCAGGCCGGCGACGGGTCCTGCGACGAGTCTGGAGGCCGACAGGGTGCGGCGCCGAGAGGGCAGCAGGCGGCCCCGCCCGGCCCTCTCATGCGTGACCATGTGGACGTCGATGTCACCGGAGAGCGCGACGATCGTCTCTCCGATGCCCCGCCCCGTGAGGAAGCGTTCCAGCCGCCCGCGCCGGCTGGTGCCGACGACAAGCTGGGTGGCGTTCTCGGCTCGGGCGAAGTCGGTCAGGGCCGTGGGCACGTCCTCGCCGACGACCGTGTGGTAGCTGCCGCCCAGGTCTTCGACGAGCCTGCGTTGGCGGCCGAGGGCGGCGGCCGAGGCGCCCGCCGCGAGTGCATCGCTGCGTGCCACGTAGACGGCGAGGAGTTCGCCGTGGGCGGCGCGGGCGGAGATGCGCGCGGCCCGGCGGATCAGGGTCTCCCCCTCGGGCCCGCCGGTGAGCGCCACGACGACCCGCTCGCGCGTCTCCCAGACGCCGCCGATACGGTGTTCCGACCGGTAGGCGCGCAAGGCGTCGTCCACGCGGTCGGCCAGCCACAGCAGGGCGAGTTCACGCAGAGCGGTGAGATTGCCGATGCGGTAGTAGCGGGCGAGGGCGGCGTCGATCTCGCCGGGCGGGAGTATGTCCCCGTGGGCCATCCGGCGGCGCAGCGCCTCGGGCGCCATGTCGACGAGCTCGATCTGGTCCGCGCCGCGCACGACCTTGTCGGGGACGGTGTCGCCGCCGGGCAGTTCCGTGATCCGCTCGACGACGTCGCTGAGCGATTCCAGGTGCTGGATGTCCAGTGTGGTGACGACGTCCACACCGGCGGCGAGGAGTTCGGCCACGTCCTGCCAGCGCTGTTCGTTGCGGCAGCCGGGGGCGTTGGTGTGGGCGAGGTCGTCGACGAGGACCACCTCGGGGCGACGGCGCAGCACCGCGTCCAGGTCGAGCTCCCGGCCCCGGGGCGGGAGCCGTTCGAGCCCTTCGAGCAGCGTCCGGGTGTAGGGCCGTCCGTGGCAGTCCACGAGCCCGGCGACCACGTCCGTACCCCGTGCCGCCCTGCGGCGTCCCTCGTCGAGCATCCGACAGGTCTTGCCCGCGCCGCGGGCGGCGCCGAGGTAGACCTTGAGCCGGCCGGGGCGGCCACGGGCCGGCTCGGCGGGGTGGTGGGCGTTCAAAACTTCTCGGGTTTGATGAAGGCGGCCACCAGGTAGCCGACCAGGGCGGCCGCGACGATCAGGCCGACGATGTTCTCGACGCTCATGTTCCGTACTTCCCCTTCGCCTGCCCTATGTTTCCCGGGAGTTGTGGGCGTGTCGCGCGCACTCTCGGAGGAAACGCCTCCCGCCGGTTCCTGCGCAGCCACTTTGACGGCTCTCTGGCGCGCCGGACGGCGATGGCGACGGGCTCTTGACGCGATCCGTACGGGCGTCTGCCCGCAGGCATACAGAACGTTCACGGAGCGGCGGAGAACGGGCCGGGGTGCCGTTCCAGGAGCGCGTGTGAGAACTCCTGGGACACCCCGGCCCGCGGCCTGCCCGGCCGCAACCCCCCTCAGGGTCACGGGCCGGGCGGGGCCCCTGGCCGGACGGCCGTCGCATGGCGTTGGGCTGCAGTCGGGACCCCCGCCCCCTGACTGTTGCCCTCGTACCGGCGCTGATGATCGCGCCCGCCAAGGTGACGTTCGTCCGTCCCCCCGTACCGAACAGTCTTGACCAGACGGCAGCCGAGATCGATCGCTGTTGACGCAGCCCTGACGTGCCGCCCATGGGTCCTGACACCGTCCTGACAGCCGGCGACGCTCGTGCAAAGAAACCGTCAGAGCAGGGGCCCGACTCGTCAGAGGCGCGTCAACGACCCTCAGGACGAACCAAGTCGGCGACTAGATTCATCAACCGCCGCTCACCGCCGAGGACGTCAGTGGCTCGACCATCCTCGACGAGGCCGCTCGGCGCATGCATCCCATCCGCATGCGCCGAGCCGAGCCGGCGCCCTGCCGATCGCCGTACATCCTCGGGATCGGCAGGGTGCCGACCCTCCCCTTCCCTTCCTCCGTCCGATCGTCCGTCCGGCGCACCCGGAACTCCTGGTGCGTCCTTCCGGTCCAGCCGCCGCCCGCCGTCCCGGGCGGCGGCTCCTTCATGAAGGTCCTGACCCCATGAATCCCGCCGCTCCAGTCCAGCAGGCGCCTTCCTTCCCGCCCACCGCCCGTCCTCCACGGCGCAGACGCACTGTGGAGGGTGGGCTGCTCGACCCCGCCCAGATGCTCAGCTCGTTCCCCGAAGCCCTCCGGAAACTTCATCCACGGCACCTGGTCCGCAACCCGGTGCTGTTCGTCGTCGGGGTCGGATCGGTCCTCACCACCCTGTCGGCGGTCGTCAACCCGTCCGTGTTCACCTGGGTGATCAGCATCTGGCTGTGGCTGACGGTCGTCTTCGCCAACCTGGCCGAGGCCGTCGCCGAAGGACGAGGCCGGGCACAGGCCGAGTCGCTGCGGAAGGCGCGTACGGACACGGTGGCGCTGAGGCTGACGCACTGGCGGTACGGGACGAATCTCGACCGGGCGGCGACGGAGGCCGTGGCCGCCACGGATCTGAGGATGTTCGACTTCGTGCTCGTCGAGGCGGGCGAGCTGGTCCCGGCCGACGGCGATGTGGTCGACGGGGTCGCGGCAGTCGACGAGTCCGCCGTCACCGGCGAATCGGCCCCGGTCATCCGCGAGGCAGGCGGCGACCGGACAGGAGTGACGGGAGGTACGACGGTGCTGTCGGACCGGATCGTCGTACGGGTCACCTCGCGTCCCGGCCATTCCTTCATGGACCGGATGATCGCCCTGGTCGAGGGCGCCTCCCGGCAGAAGACACCGAACGAGATCGCGCTGAACATCCTGCTCGCCGCGCTCACCGTCGTCTTCGTCCTGGTCGTCGTCGCGATCCAGCCCATGGCCGCGTACGCGGGCGCCGCTCCCTCCACCACCGTCCTCGTCGCCCTGCTCGTGACGCTGATCCCGACGACGATCGGCGCGCTCCTCTCGGCGATCGGCATCGCCGGCATGGACCGGCTCGTCCAGCGCAACGTCCTCGCCATGTCGGGCCGGGCGGTCGAGGCCGCCGGTGACATCAACACCCTCCTCCTCGACAAGACGGGGACCATCACCCTGGGCAACCGGGAGGCCGCGGACTTCGTCCCGCTGCCCGGCGTCGAGGAGGCCATGCTCGCGAACGCCGCGCAGCTCTCCTCGCTCGCCGACGAGACCCCCGAAGGCCGCTCCGTGGTGGTCCTGGCGAAGGAGCGCTACGGGCTGCGGGCCCCGGCCGAGGGCGAGTTGGCGAACGCCCGGTTCGTCGAGTTCAGCGCGCAGACCCGGATGAGCGGCATCGACCTGCGCTGGGACAACGGCGGCGTCTGCCACATCCGCAAGGGGGCGACGGCACAGGTCATCGCCTGGGTGGAGATGTACGGCGGGAAGGTGCCCGGCGAGGCGCGGGCGTGGAGCGACCAGATCTCGGCAGCCGGAGGCACCCCGCTCCTGGTCGCCGTCAACGACTGGGACGGCCCCCGCGTGCTCGGCATCGTCCACCTCAAGGACGTGGTGAAGGACGGCATCAAGGAGCGGTTCGCGGAGCTGCGCCGCATGGGCATCCGCACGGTCATGATCACCGGCGACAACCCGCTGACGGCGCGCGCCATCGCCCACGAGGCGGGCGTGGACGACTTCCTCGCCGAGGCCACCCCCGAGGACAAGCTCGCCCTCATCAAGAAGGAGCAGGAAGGCGGGAAGCTGGTCGCGATGACCGGCGACGGCACCAACGACGCCCCCGCCCTCGCCCAGGCCGATGTCGGCGTGGCGATGAACACCGGTACGTCGGCCGCGAAGGAGGCCGGCAACATGGTCGACCTCGACTCCAACCCGACCAAGCTCATCGAGATCGTCCAGATCGGCAAGCAACTCCTCATCACCCGAGGCGCGTTGACTACCTTCTCGATCACGAACGACGTGGCGAAGTACTTCGCGATCATCCCCGCGATGTTCGCAGGCGCCTACCCAGGCCTCGAGGCGCTCAACATCATGGGCCTGCACAGCCCTACGTCGGCGATCACCTCAGCCATCATCTTCAACGCCCTGATCATCGTGGCGCTCATCCCGCTCGCCCTGCGCGGCGTCCGCTACACGCCGGCGTCCGCGCACGAGTTGCTGCGCCGGAATCTGCTGCTGTACGGGCTGGGCGGCCTGGTCCTGCCGTTCGTCGGCATCAAGGCCATCGACCTTCTCGTGTCGGTGATTCCGGGCCTCGGGTGAATCCCCGTCAGGACAGCATCAGGGAAAGGGCTTCGGCCTTGCTCGGGGACGCGGCCAGGTATGGGATGAGAAGCGTGAACAGCGCGTGGCTCCTTCTCGACCGGCCGCCTCATCTGGCGTCGCCGAGTCGCACGCCCCGCTGCCGGGCGGGCGCGTCCGCCCTGCGCTGACGCCCGCCCAAGCCACGCCATACGGGGCGCCGTGACCGTCGTAAGCGGTCGCGGCGCCCTCTTCTCGTACCTCATCGACTACCCCTGGACGAACCATGCCTTCCTCCTCCCTGTCCGGACGCACCGTGCTCGTCAGCGGCGCCACCTCCGGCATCGGCCACCAGACCGCGCGGCAGCTGGCCGAACGCGGCGCCACCGTCCTCGTCCACGGCCGGACCACCGAGGAGGCGCACGCCGCGGTCGACCGGCTCGTCACACTGTCCGACGTCTCCGCCGAGCGGCTGTGCCCCTTCGGCGCCGACTTCACCCGCCTGGAGGAGGTCGAGCAGCTCGCCGACCGGGTCCTCGCCGAGCACCCGCACCTGGACGTCCTGGTCAACAACGCCGGCATGGCGGCGCCCGAGCGGCACACCGTCACCGTCGACGGCAACGAGATCGCCTTCCAGGTCAACTTCCTCGCCCACTACCTCCTGACCAACCTCCTGGAGCCGGCCCTGACCTCCGAGCCGGGCGGCCGCGTCGTCAACGTGTCCTCCTCCCTGCACCGGACCGGCTCCATCCAGTGGTCCGACCCCAACCGCGCCCGCCGCTACTCCCGGCTCGCCGCCTATGCTCAGTCGCAGCTCGCCCTGACCGTCTTCGCCGCCGACCCGCGCGTCACCGCCGTCTCGGTCCACCCCGGCATCTGCACCACCAGCCTTCTGCCCCTGTACGCGCACGAGGGCGTCTCCCCCGCCGAGGGCGCCGCCCACGTCGTACGGCTCTGCGATCCGGCCGTCGAGATCGTCAACGGCGCCTACTACGACCGCGACCAGCGGGTCGCCCCCGCGCCCGCCGCCACCGAGGAACGCACGATCAAGCGCCTCAACAAGCTCGCCGACGTCCTCGTCGGCCACACCGCCTGAAGGGAGCCCGAGGCATTTCCAAGCGCGCCCGCAAGAAGAAGGACCGCCGGAAGAAGAAGGCCGACCACGGCCGCAAGGCCTGCGGAAGCTGACCCCGACCGGGGCGGCCCGTCCCATGGCGGGCCGCCCCTTGTCCGTAACGGAGGTTCTCCCGTGATCCCCCACCCCGCCCACCAGCCACCGGCCTGCGCCCGCGTGTTCCCCGTCGGCGGACCGGGCACCGCCACCCTCGCCGAGCACGTCCTCGCCACCGGCCACGGCACCTGGTGGACCGACCGCCCGGAACACCCCCGCGTCATCGCCGTCACCTGCGGCGACCACGCCCTTCTCGCCGGCGACCCCACCGCCCTCACCCCGGCCGACCTCGCCCCGCTGGAGGGTCGCTGTGTCGAGGCCTCCGACCGCTTCCTTCCGGTCCTCGCCGCCGCGTTCGACCGGCTGCACCCCTGGGACCGCATGCTGTACGTGCACCAGGGCGTCGGGGCTCCGCCGCGCGTGCCGCGCACGGTGAAGGTACGGCGGATCACTCCCGAGGACGGCCCGGCGCTCGCGGCGCTCGGCCCCTCCATGAGCTGGATCCACGCCACGTGGGGCGGTCCCGAGGGCCTCGCCGCGTCCGGGCAGGGCTGGGCCGCCTTCCGCAAGGGCCGTGTGCTGGCGCTGGCCTGCACACGCTTCACCGGGAGCCGGTACGAGGACGTGGCCTGCGCCACCGCCCCCTCCGCGCAACGACAACACCTCGCCCTCGCCTGCGCCCAGGGCCTGACGTACGACATCACCGCCCGGGGCAGAACCGCCACCTGGAGCTGCTCCCGCGCACATCGCGCAAGTCGCCTCCTGGCCTGGACCGCCGGCTTCCGCCTCGTCCGCGAGTATGTCCACCACACGACCGGGCCCGCGGCCGTCAGCGCTCCGTCAATTCTGCGGGCGGCGGCGTAAACACGGCGTAGGGGCGCGGTGAGTGGGCCGGGCGACGGGTCTAGCGTCAGCGCCATGAAGCCTCCCCGTCGATATCCCCGCCACGGAGAGGACGTCCCCGGTGACGTCCTCTCCAACGCGGGATGGCCGGGAGAGGCCCGGGCCGCCATCGGATGCGCCGTCGGGCTGCTGGCGGTGTCGCTGATCGTCGAAGCCGGTACACACGGCCTGACCGTGCTCCGCACCGCAGGCTTTATCGCTCTCGCGTCGGTGCTGCTGGTGGTCCTCCTGCCCGCGCGGGTCAGCGCCGCACCGGACCTGCTGATCGTCAAGGGTCTGTGGACGACCAGGACGGTCCGCATCGACCGGCTCTCGGCGGTCGCCTGGCCGGCCGGAGGCACCTCGCATCGGGTGATCCTGACGGATGCGGAGGACGGCCGAGCCGAGCTCGAACTGCGGGTGCTGTCCGCCAATCCGGCGATCTGGCTCCGGCTCGAGGCCGGCGCGCAAGCCTCCCTGCAGCGCGGCACGCTGAGCCGCGAGACCGGCGATCTGGCCCGGCTCTCCCTGTACATCCACTGCGAGACGGCGCGGTCGGTCCTCAAGGTGTCAGGGCTGGACTAGGTCCTTCCGGCCGTCGAGCGCGAGTGCGGCCAGCCCCGCCAGGTCGACCGCGACCAGCCGGGCCTCCGGGGACGCCGGTCCGACGCCGGGCACCGGCGTCATCATGAAGACCCCTTGGCAGTGCCCGTGGGCGACGGCCCACAGCTCGGTCTCCCCGTCCGGCCACCCCTGCCGGTCCAGGTCCCAGATCCAGCCTTCGACCCGCAGCGAGCCGTCGGGTTCGAGCCTGGGCAGCGGACCGCCGGCGGGCGTCGAACCGTGCACGAAGCGGCAGCCGCGCAGGTCCAGGACCTCGACGAGGTCCTCCCTGATCCGCTCGACGAGCTCGTCGGCCGAGCAGTCGCCCGACCGGACCAGCCTCGACGTGGCGTGCAGCCGCTCCAGATGCTCCGCGTCCGAGACCGCGACCCTCCGCAGCACGCGGGCACGCGCCGCAAGCTGGGACACCGCCAGGCCGACGAGCAGCAGCAGAACCGCCGTCTCGGCGTCGGCGCGGTCGTGGATGTGGAAGCTCTGGTAGGGCTCGGTGTGGAAGAAGTCGAACCAGGCGGCAGCCGACAGGGCAGCCAGCGCCCCGGCGAGCGGCTTCCCCAGGGCCGACACGGCCACGACCACGACCACGAACAGCAGCGCCAGATTGGTGTGCGTGAGACTCGTACGCAGCGGCAGCAGCGCCACCGCCATCAGAAACGGTGCGAGGACCGCGGCCGTCATCGCGACCGCGCCCCGGAGTGACGTCCGCATCTACGGCCTCCTCCGTGTACGACTCAAGGCTGCCCCTGGTGTGACGGATCCGACGCCCGATCGGGCCATCTTGACGCGTTCCTGACGCGCGACCCAGAGTCTGCGACAGGTGTTCTGCTTAGGCTTGCCCGGCCGTCCACGCGACGGCCGAAACCGATCGCCTACGAACACCCGGGGACATCCGATGGCCACCACGAACAACGCTCGCTCCACTCGATTGCGAGCGTGGATGCTGGAGGGCCTCTCCGACATGGGGAGGGGCAAACCCTCCCGCCCCAAAGAACCCGCCGCGGACGCGGGACACAAGGGACAGCCCTGGTGGCGGGTGATGTGCCTGACGGGCGTCGACTACTTCTCGACCCTCGGCTACCAGCCGGGCATCGCCGCCCTCGCGGCCGGGCTGCTCTCCCCCATCGCGACGATCGTGCTGGTCATCGTGACCCTGGCCGGCGCACTGCCCGTCTACCGGCGGGTGGCCGAGGAGAGCCCGCACGGCGAGGGCTCGATCGCGATGCTGGCGCGCCTGCTGTCCTTCTGGAAGGGCAAGCTCTTCGTCCTGACCCTGCTCGGCTTCGCCGCGACCGACTTCCTCATCACCATCACCCTGTCGGCCGCCGACGCCTCCACCCACCTGGTGGAGAACCCGCACCTGGAATCGGCGCTGCACGACAAGCAGGTGCTGATCACCATGATCCTCATCGCGCTGCTCGGCGCGGTCTTCCTCAAGGGCTTCCTGGAGGCCATCGGCGTCGCCGTCGCCCTCGTCGGCGTCTACCTCGCGCTGAACGCCGTCGTCGTGGTCAACGGCCTGTGGCACGTCGCCACCGAGGGCCATGTCGTCACCGACTGGACCGCCGCCCTGACCCAGGAGCACGGCAACATCTTCGTCATGATCGGTGTCGCGCTGATCGTCTTCCCGAAGCTCGCGCTCGGCCTGTCCGGCTTCGAGACCGGTGTGGCGGTCATGCCGCACGTGCAGGGAGAGGCCGGCGAAACCGAGGCGAAGCCGACCGGGCGGATCCGGGGCACCAAGAAGCTGCTCACCACCGCCGCTCTGATCATGAGCGTCTTCCTGATCTGCACGAGCTTCATCACCACGGTCCTCATCCCGGAGAAGGAGTTCGAGCCCGGCGGCAGCGCCAACGGCCGCGCGCTCGCCTACCTCGCCCACGAGTACCTGGGCAACACCTTCGGCACGATCTATGACGTCTCGACGATCCTCATCCTGTGGTTCGCCGGTGCCTCGGCCATGGCCGGTCTGCTCAACCTGATGCCCCGCTACCTGCCGAAGTACGGCATGGCCCCGCACTGGGCCCGCGCCGTGCGCCCGATGGTCATCGTCTTCACCCTCGTGGCGTTCCTCGTGACCTGGATCTTCGACGCCGACGTGGACGCCCAGGGCGGCGCGTACGCCACGGGTGTCCTCGTCCTGATCTCGTCGGCGGCCATCGCCGTGACCATCGCGGCCCGCAAGGCCGGACAGAAGGGCTGGACGATCGGCTTCGGCGTGATCTCCGTGGTCTTCCTCTACACCACCGTCGTCAACGTCATCGAGCGCCCCGACGGCGTGAAGATCGGTGCCTGTTTCATCGCCGGCATCATCCTCATCTCGCTGCTCTCCCGCCTCGGCCGCGCCTTCGAGCTGCGCGTCACCCACATCGAGCTCGACGAGATGGCCGAGCGCTTCATCCAGGACATCTCCCGCCGCACCCCCCGCTTCATCGCGAACGAGCCCGACAACCGCGACGCCGAGGAGTACCGGGCCAAGAAGGACCAGATCCGCGCCGACAACGACCTGCCCGGTACCGAGGACTTCGTCTTCGTCGAAGTGACCATCACCGACCCGTCCGAGTTCGAGGCCGGACTGACAGTTCGAGGCGAGGTCCTGCACGACCGCTTCCGGGTCCTCACCGTCGAGTCCTCCTCCGTCCCCAACGCCCTCGCCGCCCTCCTGCTCCACTCCCGCGACCTCACCGGCGTCCGCCCGCACATCTACTTCGAGTGGACCGAGGGCAACCCCTTCGCCAACTTCCTCCGCTTCTTCCTCTTCGGCCAGGGCGAGATCGCCCCGGTCACTCGCGAGATCCTGCGCGAGGCCGAGTCCGACCGGGACCGGCGCCCGCGCGTCCACGTCGGCTGACGCGGTTCACTTCCCCAGGCGGAACCGGAGCCGGCAGATCGCCGCGTCCGTGTCCCGGCGGACCGCGTGGGCGACGACCGCGCCCCGCTGGTTCTGCAGGAGCCGCTGCAACAGCCGCTCCGGCTCCGCTTCCGGGATGAGCACGGTGACCCGGGTGTCCGGGCAGGCGGCGGCGAGCTCCCGTACGTAGGCGGTGATCGGGCGGCCGAGGGAGCGTCGCTCAGATGGCAGCCGTACGAGCGGCACGCCCGGGTTCCACAGGGCCCAGTCGCGTTCCAGGGCCTCTGTCGCCGCCCGGTCCTCCGGGTCCGGGTGGGCGACGGTGACCGCGCGGACTTCGTCGCCGAGCGAGACGGCGGCGGTCAGGGCCTCGCTGGTGAGCCGGGTCAGCGACGACACCGGCACTAGGACCAGCGAGTGCTCACGGTGCGGGGGCTCGGGGACGCGGCCGACGCCGAGGCGGTCGCCGATCCTCCCGTAGGCGCGGTGGACGGCCTCGAAGAGGGCGACCAGCAGCGGCAGGGCGATGACTATCAGCCAGGCGCCGTCGTGGAACTTGGCGGCGGTGACGACGACCGCGGACACACCCGTGAGCAGCGCGCCCAGGCCGTTCAGCAGGACCTTGTCCCACTGCCTCGTGGCCTTCCAGTGCAGCACCATCCCGGTCTGGGCGATCGTGAAGCCGACGAACACGCCGATCGCGAAGAGCGGCACGAGGGTGTTGGTGTCGCCGCCGGAGAACACCAGCAGCACGGCGGAGACGGCCGCGAGCCAGACGACACCATGCCGGTGCACCTGCCGGTCGGCCTTGAGACCGAACACGTGCGGCACGTAGTTGTCGCGGGCCAGCAGCTTCAGCAGGACGGGCAGACCGCCGAACGAGGTGTTCGCCGACAGGGCCAGGAGCACCATGGTGGCGAACTGGACGACGTAGAAGGCCGCGTTGTGGCCGAGCGAGGCGTCGGCGAGCTGAGCGAGGACGGTGACGCCCTCGACCGGCTGCAGTCCGAAGCGGGAGATCAGCACCGACAGGCCGATCAGCATCACACCGAGGAGAGCCCCGAGGGCGACCTCCGCGCGCATGGCCCGGCGGGCCGCCGGGGCGCGGAAGGACGGCACGGCGTTGGCGATGGCCTCGACGCCGGTCAGCGCCGAGCAGCCGGAGGCGAAGGCCTTCAGCAGGAGCAGCGCGCCGACGGTGGTGGCGTTGTCCGCCAGGACCGAGGCATGCCCGGCGGAGGCCTCGGTGGAAACCGGCGCGTCGCGGAACAGCCCGACGACGATCAGGACCAGGATCGCGCCGACGAACACGGCGGTGGGGACGATGAAAGCGCGGGCCGAGTCGACGATGCCGCGCAGGTTCACTGCCGTGATCAGGGCGAGGACGCCGAGACAGATCCACAGCCGGTCGCCGTAGAGGCCCGGGAAGGCCGACGTGAGGGCGGCGACGCCCGCGGTGACAGCCACCGCCACATTGAGCACGTAGTCAAGGACGAGCGAGCCCGCCGCCACCAGGCTGGTGCGGCGGCCGAGGTGAGCCTTCGCGACGGCGTAGGAGCCGCCGCCGTCCGGAAAGGCCGCGATGACCTGCCGGTACGAGGCGACGAGCACCCCGAGCAGCCCGGCGATGGCCAGCGTGACCGGCAGTGTGAACCCGAGCCCGTACCCACCGGCCGCCGCCAGGACCAGGACGATCGCCTCGGGGCCGTACGCCACCGACGCCATCGCGTCCAACGACAGCGCGGCAAGCCCCGTGACGGCGGTCAGCTGATGCCGGGCCCCGGTATCAGGAGGCTCCTCGGCACTCGGAGCGGCACCGTTCCCGGTGGTCAGGACAGCCATCTGCTCTTCCCTTTCAGTCTGATCTCCGCTCAGGCTCAGGGGAGATCAGGCCGTTGCCGAGACGTCTTCACGTAGCCTTGACGCCGCGCTCTGGGATCCGTACACGTTCTTGACGACTCGGGAGTCGAACTGCTCCGCGGGGCTGCATTCCACAGAAGCCCTCCGGGGCCGCTTCGACGCAGGTCACCACGCGGCACGGATCGCCTGAGGGGACTGCAGGGCACCCTGGTTCGCATGGCGGGAAGCGGCCGGCGCGGTCGTCGCGTCTACTTCGGGTCGCGGTTGAACTGCGCCGTCGACCAACGGTAGCCGAGCGCGCTCAGGCCGACGCACCAGGCGATCGCGATCCAGCCGTTGTTGCCGATCTCGGTGCCGAGGAGGAGGCCGCGGAGGGTTTCGATGGCGGGGGTGAAGGGCTGGTACTCGGCGATCGGCTGGAACCAACCGGGCATCGTGGCGGCCGGGATGAAGGCGCTGGAGATGAGGGGCAGGAGGATCAGCGGCATGGCCATGTTGCTGGCCGCCTCCGGGTTCGGGCTGGCCAGACCCATGCCGACCGCGATCCAGGTCAGCGCCAGAGCGAAGAGCACGACGAGCCCGAATGCCGCCAGCCACTCCACGACCGTCGCGTCCGTGGAGCGGAAGCCGATGGCCACGCCGACGGCGCCGACGAGGACCACGCTCATGACGGATTGCAGCACGCTGCCGACGACGTGACCGACGAGTACCGAAGAGCGGTAGACGGCCATCGTGCGGAAGCGGGCGATGAGGCCCTCGGTCATGTCCATGGAGACGTACACCGCGGCCCCGATCACGGTGCTGCCTACGGTCATCAGCAGCAGGCCCGGGACGATGTAGGCGATGTATGCGGAGCGGTCGGCGCCGCCGCCACCGATGCCCGCGCTCATCACGTCGCCGAAGATGTACACGAAGAGCAGCAGCATCATGATCGGCGTGAGCAGCAGGTTCAGGGTCCCTGACGGGTAGCGCCACGCGTGCAGCAGGTTGCGGCGCAGCATCGTGTTCGAGTCGCGAACGGCGAGAGAGAAGGAGCTCATCGGAGGGTCTCCTTGGGCTGGTTGGGGGCGCTGGCCGGACCGGTCAGGGCGAAGAACACGTCGTCGAGGTCGGGGGTGTGGACGGTCAGTTCGTCCGCCTCGATGCCGGCGGCGTCGAGCCAGTCGAGAATGGAGCGCAGCTCGCGCTGACTGCCGTCGCTGGGGATGGAAAGCGACAGCGCCTCGTCGTCCCGGGTGACCTCGCACAGGGCGTCGGCCGCGGACTGGAACGTGGCCGGATCGGTGAAGCGGAGCCGGACGTGCCCGCCCGGAACAAGCCGCTTCAGTTCCTCGGCAGTGCCCTCGGCGACGATCTTCCCGTCGTTCAGCACCGCGATGCGGTCGGCGAGTTCGTCGGCCTCCTCCAGGTACTGGGTGGTGAGGAAGACGGTCACGCCGTCGGAGACGAGACCGCGGATGATGCCCCACATGTTGTGGCGGGAGCGCGGGTCGAGCCCGGTCGTAGGCTCGTCGAGAAAGATGATCCGCGGGCTGCCGACCAGCGTCATCGCGAGGTCGAGGCGGCGTTTCATGCCGCCGGAGTAGGTCGAGGCGGGCTTCTTCGCGGCCTCCACCAGGTCGAAGCGCTCCAGGAATTCGGCGGCGACGCGCCGCCCCTCGCTCTTGGACAGGTGGTGCAGGTCCGCCATGAGGAGCATGTTCTCCTCGCCGGTGATCAGGCCGTCGACGGCGGAGAACTGTCCGGTGACGCCGATCGCGGCACGTACCGCCTGCGGGTCGACGGCCAGGTCGTGCCCGCCGACGTGCAGGTCGCCGGCGTCGGCGGTGACGAGTGTGGAGAGGATCTTGACGGCGGTGGTCTTTCCGGCGCCGTTCGGGCCGAGCAGCGCGAACACGGAGCCGGCCGGGATGCGCAGATCGATGCCGTCGAGGACGGTCTTCTCGCCGTACGACTTGCGTAGCCCGACGGCGGAGACGGCGGTCGGCATCGGGTGACCACTCCTCAGATTTGTTGTGGGCATGACAGACGAACGCATGGCGACTTCCTTTCGAAGGCCGAAGATGCGGGGACGGTGGAAGCTGTTTCGGAACTCGGACTGATCGGCTGTCCGTGACTACACGGCTGCCGGGTCGTCTTGGGGGGCCTTGAGCGGCCGCCGCCCGAGACCTGCTCGCCGAGCGGCATCGCCGGGGCCGAGCCAGGCCTCATCGGCCGGCTCGACCATCTCGGTGGACAGGATCCGCGGCGGCCTTCTGGCGGCGATCGACGCCCAGCCGCTCGCGCTGCGCCTGGGGCGAACGAACCGCCTGCGCGGGCTACGCCTACCGACGTGAGGCGGGCGTCACTTCTCCGTCGCGCCGGGCTTCCTGTTGACGGACTCCTGATAGACGTCCGCGTAAGTGCGGGAGCCCTCGATCAGGCCATCAGCGAACGCGGCGACGTCCGCGCCGATGAGCTCCAAGACCCCCTTGCCCGCGGCAACGCCCTCCTCGAAGAAGTCGACGATCCCGGGCAGCAGGGGCCCATCCGGCAGGTCGATCGGTCCGACCTTGAACAGGTACTTCTGCATCTCGTTGTAGACGATCTGATAGTCCGGCGGGAGCGCCTTGACCCGGGCCTTGTGCGCCCGCCACTGCTTCTTGCCCTCGATGATGTCCTGGATGCCCATGTCAGCCTCCCAGCCGGCTCAGTTTCCTGGCGACGTTCCTGTTCAACTGCTCGCGCCACCGGTCGCGATAGGTCCGAGCCCCTTCACCGCCGGCCAGCGCCGCGCAGAACCCTTGGATGTCATCGCCGAGAACCTCATCGACGCTCTGTCCGTCCGCCGCCGTTTCCTCGAGCAGCCCCAGCGCGGCGTCGAGGATCGGCATCAGGTTGCGGCCGGTGAAGTCCCCATGGGGAAAGAGATGACCCTTGATCTGTTCCCACGCCACCCGGTAGTCGTCCGGCAGGGCCTCAGCCCGGGCTTCGAACGCCTTCCATTCCCTGGTGAGATCACTTCCCGTGACGGTCTCCCAGAAGCTCATCTCCCGCCCTCCCTTAGCCTGTCGATGCGTGATGACACGTACTGCCACTTCGCCCAGAACTTCGCGAGTTCCTCACGTCCGGCGTCGTTGAGCGCATAGAACTTGCGCGGCGGGCCGACCTTGGACGGTCGTTTCGCCACCTGGACGAGGCCGTTCCTCTCCAGTCGCAGCAAGATGGTGTACACCGTCCCCTCGACCACGTCGGGGAAGCCGAGCTCGTTCAGCCGGCGGGTGATGGCGTACCCATAGGTTTCCTCGATGCCGATGATTTCGAGCACGCACCCTTCGAGCGTGCCCTTCAGCATCTCCGTCAGGTCGTCCATCGCGGATCCTCCTCGGCCCTCTCAGTACTGCGTAGCACCGAGTACCACTACACGGTATCACCGAGTAGTGGAGGTGGCCAGCGATCGGCGAACACGGACGAGCCCTGCGATCTGCGAGGCGACGACGGGGATCCCATGCGGTGCGAGCCTCGAACCATTGACTCCGGGTGGCTCGAGTTCGGCGTGCTCCTCGGCCTCCACTTCCCGCCCTGGTGGAAGTCGGCGAATCTCACGGTCTCCGCCAACCTCTTGCAGGACGACAGCGCTCGCCGTTTCGGAGCCCGTGGCGGTCCATCTGCACTCGAAGACGACGGCGGCCGTGCGAGCCGTCGTCCCGAAGGACGGGCCGCGGGACTTCTTCGATATGTCGTTCGAGGTCCTGGCCAGGAGCATCCGGGCTCAGCGGATCGGCGTGCTGAGTCCGGCCTTCGGTCTCTACCACGGTGCATCCGGCGAGACTCTGGACCTGGAGGTCGGGTTAGTCACGGATCGGGCGGTGCGGCCGGAGACCGGGGGCGACGCCCAGCTGGTTCCGGCGCTCCCCGCACCGTGCCCAGCGTGTCATAACGGCGGGACACGATGGCCCGCGTGAGCACTTCAAAGTTCTGGTGGGCGCCGCCCAGGGAGGCGTGCCCTCCACCAGCTTCGCTCTCCCGCGCCACCCGCCTCCAATCCGCGGACTGACCGGCGCGGTGCCGTACGTCGCGCGGCCGCAACCCGGATGTCCCCCTTGCGCTTCGCGTGACCAACCTGACCGGTCCGATCGGCCGGCCACGGGCGTACGGACTCCCTCCGGCCGGCGACGGTCCACCCCTCGAAGCACCGAACGGTCCCGTGTCCGATCGAGTCAGCCTGCGACCCAGACGAGTGCTTCGCCGTGTGCCGCGAGGGGGAAGGTCTTCGTCTCGCCGGGGGCCATCCAGCCGAAGAGCGAGGTGACATGGGTCATCCACTCAATGTCGGTGACCAGGGCCACGCGCTTCCAGGCGCGCAAGTGCTCGACGCCGACCTTGAGGTCCTCCCACAGAGCGCCGCCACTCATGCCGTCGAAGTCGGTCACGACGAGCAGGAAGCGGACCTCGCCCGCCCCAGCCGCCTCAGTCAGGGCGGGGAGAACCGTGTCCCGGTAGTCCTCGGCGGAGATCTTTCCAGAGGCTTCGAATCCGACGACGCCGTTCGGCAAGTTCTCGAGCTGGCTGATCACAAGAGGCTCCCGGCGGTGGGGTGTGGCTTCCCGTCCTGCCCCGAGCCTTTCCGTTGCGCTCCGGGGCCACCACACCTGACCCTCCGTTCGGGTGACAGTGCCTGAAATACGTGGTTCATCCCTTCCGCCTAGCCTCGAACGGGACTGGACGCTGAAAGGGGCCCCTTGTGGTCACGTACGACGACGCCGTACCCGCCTCCCTGGTCACTCCGGACACCGTCAAGTCGACGGCCGGGACCTTCCTCTTCGACGACGGGCTGCCGACCCGTGAGACGACGGAGGCCGTGTACGGGCAAGTGGACCGGATGCACGGCGTCGAGGCGTATCTGGCGGGGCTGCCGGCGGTGTCGCTGTGGGCGATGCGGCGGGCGATGCTGGGAGCCGGCGTGCGGGACGGGGACGTGCTGCTGTTCTCGGAGCTGATGGACTGCCGCTCTCTGTTCCTGACCGCGAACGCCGACACCGTCTATTTCTTCCTGTTCGTGGACCTGTCGGACGGGCCCGTTGTCGTCGACATCCCCCGGGACTGCCTGACCGTCGCCGACGACATGTGGTTCCGCTGGGTCACCGACCTCGGCGTGCCCGGGCCGGACCGCGGGGCCGGCGGGCGGTACCTGTTCGTCGGGCCGGGGTATGCGGGGCCGCTGCCCGAGGGCGGGATGTTCACGCACCACGTGCGGACGAGCCGGGTGTGGATGCTCGGGCGGTGCTTCCTGGAGGACGACGACCCCGCGCCCGCCGTCCGGCGTATCAAGGAGGAGCTGAAGATCACCCCGTACACGCCGGGCGGGTACGGGACCTCCATCGCCTCCTTCCTGCTCGGTGAGGCCGGGCTCGCGCCGCTCGCCGAGCCGAGGACCCCCCGGTTCGTCGAGGGCAGCGGGACGGTGATCAACACGATCCCGCCGGTGGACGCCTCGTACTTCACGCTGCTCGACGAGGCCGTCCAGGCGGAGGCCGCCACCGCGCTCGATCCCGAGGTGGCCGCGCCGATCGCCGCCGCCGGGATCGTCCACGGCGAGGGCTTCTCCCCCGACGCGTACGGGCGGGAGGTCCTGGAGGACGCGGCGGCGACGGCCAACGCCTACGCGCGGGCGGTGGCGATGCGGCCCCGCCCGGAGCAGGGCTTCCACTTCTATCCCGGCACGGGTTCGAACTGGACCTCGCCGCTGTTCGCCGGCGGGTACTCCTTCCAGACCCCGCCGCCGCTGGTCACGCGGGAGGGCGTGAAGCCGTTCCCCGACCGCGGGGCGAAACTGCTCGACGCCCGCACCTCGTTCTTCTACCTCGCCACCGGTGTCACCCCGGCGATGTGCATGAACCTCCCCCGGATCGGCTCCCAGTACGTCGGCGCGACCATGGACGCGAACGGTGACCCGCTGGAAGGCGGACGCGCGTACCGGCTAGTGCTGCCCGCCGACATCCCCGCCGAGAAGTTCTGGTCGATCACCCTGTACGACAACCAGACCCGCTCCATGGTCGCCACCGACCAGCGCTTCCCGCGCGCGGGCTCGCAGGGCTACCCGCCCCCGCCGCCAGGCCCGAGGCGGACGGATCGACGGTCCTGTGGTTCGCGCCCGAGCGCCCCGACGGGGTGGCGGAGGGCAACTGGGTGCAGACCCTCCCGGACCGGAACTGGTTCACCATCCTGCGCTTCTACAGCCCCCTGCCGTCCTTCTTCGACAAGAGCTGGCAGCCCGGCGAGATCGAACCCGCCACCCTCTGAAACCCGTCTCGCCGGAAAGGCCGCGCCCGTGACCGACCACCCCGTGCCCGAGGACGTCCTGCGCTCGATCGCGATGCCCGACCACGTCACCACCCCCCTCGGCGAACTGCGGTTCTTCGACGGACTGCCCGACGAGGCCACCATCGCCTCGTCGTACGAGCTGCTCGACCTGATCCGCGGCATCGACGTCTACCTCGACACCATCCCCGGCGCCTCCCTCGTCGCCCTGCGGGCCGGGCTCCGTTCCGTCGGCGTCGACAGCGCCCGGACTCTCGCCTACACCGATCCGCGGGCGAACTCCGGGAGCTACTACCTCACGCCCAACACCGAGACGACCTACGGGACGACCTTCCTGGACCTGCGCGCCGACGGCCCCACCGTCGTCGAGAACCCGCCCGAATCGCTCTGCGTCGTCGACGACTTCTGGTTCCGGTACGTCGCCGACCTCGGCCTCGCCGGACCCGACAAGGGCGCAGGCGGAAAGTACCTCTTCCTGCCGCCGGACCACGAGGACGAGGTGCCCGGCGAGTACGTCACGTACCGCTGCCCCACGTACACCAACTGGCTCGTCGTCCGCGCCCTCGGCGGCGTCCCCGGTCTGAAGAAGACCCGCGTCTATCCCCTCTCCCAGGCCGACGCACCCCCGCCGATGCGCTACCTCAACATCGCCGACACCCACCACAACACCGTCCACTCCAACGACTACACCTACTACGAGGAGATCGACACCCTCGTCCAGGAGGAACCCGCCGAGGCCCTCGACCCGGAACGCGCCGGCCAGCTCGCGGCCCTCGGCATCATCAAGGGGCAGCCCTTCGCCCCCGACAACAGGCTGCGGGGCATCCTGGAGAAGGCCGCCCCGATCGCCGCCGGCATCGCCCGCGCGCTGGTCTACAAGCCGCGCGACCCGGACGCGTACGTCTACCCCGGCGAGTCCTCCTGGAAGGTGCCGTTCATCGGCGGGAGCCACGAGTTCCTGCGGAACGGAGCCCGGCTCCTCGACGCCCGTGCCCTCTTCCACTACTTCGCCACCGTCATCACCCCGGCGATGGCCACGAAGACCGTCGGCACCGGCTCGCAGTACGCCTACACCGCCGAGGACTCCACCGGCGCCTGGCTCGACGGCTCCCGCACCTACCGGCTCCGGCTGCCCTCCGACGTCCCCGCCAAGAACTTCTGGGCCGTCGACCTCTACGACACCCAGACCCGCTCCCTCCTCCAGACCGACAACCCCTACCCCGCCCTGTCCAGCCTCCCGGGCGCGGTGAGGACGAACGACGACGGCGCCACCGACCTGTTCTTCGGCCCGACCGCCCCGGACGACCGGGAATCGAACTGGATCCAGACCGTCCCCGGCAAGGCGTGGTTCGCGATGCTCCGCCTCTACGGGCCCCTGGAACCCTGGTTCGACAAGACCTGGCGCCCCGGCGAGATCGAACCGCTGTCGCAGGTCTGAGAGGAACACGGCCGGAAGCCCTGTTCCCGCCGGCGGAGGACCGCCGGCGGGAACAGGGCCTCATCGTGTGCGTGTCCCATCCCCCTGGCGTCGCGCGTCGATCCACGCACGGCCCTCGTCCACGGCGGTCCGCAGCGGGCCGAGGAGTTCGGGACGGGCCGGGACGACACCGCCCTCCCCCAGCCGGTCGGCCAGCCCCGAGGACTCCAGGACCCTGACGAGGCCGGGCTGCGCCCCGGCGAGCACGAGCCGGCCTCCTTCCTCGTCGAGTCGGCGGGCGTACCGGTCGAGGAGTTTGACCACCGCCGAGGAGGGCACGTCGGGCACGGCGCGGACGACGAGCACCAGGACGGCGTCGCGGGCGCCCGTGACATCGGGCAGCTTCGCCTCGATGTGGGGCAGCTCGGCGAAGAACGAGACGCCCGCGTAGTCCAGGACGGTGACCTCCCCGGGCGGCAGGCCGTCGGGCGGGGTGGCCGTCCGCCAGGTGCCTTCGTCGCCCTCGCGCAGGGCGACCAGTGTGGCTTGGCGGGCGGCCTGGGCGCAGAACAGCAGCAGCGACAGTACGGCGCCGATGACGACGGCCCGCTGGAGCGGGAGCCCGGTCGTGGCGAGGAAGGTCAGCGCACCATGGCGGCGGACGACAGCCGAGAGGTGCGCAGCACCAACACGATGTCACGCCGCCTCCCCCAGACCAGCTCGCCGCCGACGACCAGGATCAGCCCGCCGATCACGGGCATGGGGATGCGTTCGGCGAGCGATCCGCACACGAGGACGACGAGCGCGAGGAACACGCCGGAGAAGACCCCGGCCCAGCGGGTACGGGCGCCGGCGCTGACCGCGACCCCGGTGCGGGACATCGACCCTCCGGACGGCAGCGACTGGAACAGTCCGCCGAGAAGGTTCGCGTAGCCCTGGGCGCGGAAGTCTCCGTTCACGTCGGACCGCGAGCCGTCCGGGTTCGGCATCGACGGCGCGATCCCGGCCGCCTGCGCCAGGGCCACCAGCGCCACGGAGAAGGCCCCGCCGACGAGTTCCGGCACGACGGAGAGGTCGGGGGCGGTGAGGGAGGGGAGGGCGGCCGGGATGTCGGCGATGTCCCGGACGAGCTCCACGTCCGCGGAGAGGGCGAAGACGCCGACGCTGACGACGACCATGGCGAGGAGCAGCGCGACCGGCTCCAGGCGTCTCACGGAACGCGCCGCCGCCCAGACCGCCACCGTGGCGGCCGCGACAGCAGTGGCCGCGCCCTGCCAGTCCCCGACGTGCACCAGCCAGTCGCCCAGCTGGTAGAGCTTGTTGTCGCCCTGCGGCTTGTACCCGGTGGCGTCCTTGAGGACGCCGGTGATGATCTGCAGGGCGATGCCGGTCGAGAAGCCGGTCATCACGGCATTCGAGACGAAGCTCATCACCACGCCGAGCCTCAGCGCCCCCATCAGCAGCATCACCGCGCCGACCATGACCGTCAGCAGGGCGACGTTGCCGGCATCCTTGGGGTCGAGCCCGGCGTCCGACAGGACGCTCTGCGAAGTGAGGGCGATGGCGCTGGTCAGCGTCGTGACCATGAGGACCGTGCGCGAGGTCAGCGAGCCGACGATCGCGGGCACCACGCCCGCGTACAGACCGGCGACGGGGTTGAAGCCGGCGATCGCCGCGTACGCCATGCCTTCCGGGATGGAGAACAGCCCGGTGACTGCGCCGGCGGTGGCGTCGGCCGGACGGGGCCAGCCGAGCGTGGGCAGCGGTCTTCTCGGGGACGTCCGACCGCCGGCCCTCATGCGCCACCGCCCCTTCGCGCTCGTCTCCGCACCGCGCGTCCCGGTCGCCCGAGGCGCCCCGCGCGTGGCGGCCGTCATCCCCAGGCAACCCCGGGGGCGGGGCGGCGGCGACCGGGCTGCACCGAACGGGTGAGGTCGAGTGGCGCGGACCCGTCCGAGGTGCCGGTGGACGGGCGGCGTGTGAGCGTGGAGCGGTCGGACGATCCGGAGCCGGTGGGCGTCTCCGGGCCCTGTCCGACCCGGAGGTGAACCGTGGGAGACGCCGTCGGCCAGATGCTGGCCTCCGCCGTCGGCATCGCCATCAGCCCGCTTCCCCTGATCGCTGTCATCCTCATGCTCGCGACACCGAGGGGCCGTACCAACGGCCTCGCGTTCACGGCGGGCTGGGTCGTGTCCCTCGCGGTCCTCGTGACGGTGATCGTGCTGGCCGGATCGGGAGCCGACGCCTCCGAGGGCGACGGCGGACCCGCGACCTGGACCCTGTGGCTCAAGCTCGCCCTCGGCGTGCTGTTCCTGCTGATGGGCGTCAAACAGTGGAAGGACCGGCCGAGGGAGGGCCACGAGCCGGAGCCGCCCGGCTGGATGAAGGCCATCGACCGCTTCACCCCGGCCAAGGCCGCGGGCCTGTCCGCCGCGCTGGCCGTCGCCAACCCCAAGAACCTCGTCCTGGCCGTCGGCGGAGCGGTCTCCATCGCCTCCAGCACCGCGTCCTCCGGCGGCAAGGCCGTCGCGGCCGTCCTCATGGTGCTCGTCGCGTCCCTCTGCACAACCCTTCCACTCGCCGTCTACTTCCTGGGCGGCACGAAGTCGGCCAGGACTCTCGGCGGGTGGAAGGCGTGGATGACCACGCACAACACGGCGATCATGACGACCGTCCTGGTGGTCCTGGGAGCGAAGTACGTGGGCGACGCGATCAGCGGCCTGACCGCGTGACGCCCTCGGCACAGGACGGCGTGGGCCGGACTCCCCCGCCCGTCAGACGGTCACGGTCCGCTCCGGGGATTCCCGCCGCGCGGTGGTGCGCAGGGCGTCCCGCTCAGGGCGCAGGCCCACCGCCACCACCACGGCCGCGAGGGCGACGATCGCGCCGGAAAGACGGAACGCGGTCCGGTATCCGGCGGCGACGTTCTCATCCGCCTTGCGATGAGGCCTCAGGCCGTCAGCCTGGGGCCTCATGGCTGTCCGGCTGCGGACGCAGAGGTGAGTGACCTCAGCGAGTGATACCGAAGGTCCGCTCGAAGGTGTGGAAGGCTGCCTCCTGGCGCCATTGGACGGCGGCCTTCGGGCTGGAAGCCAGCAGGCGACGGCAGGCCGCACCGGGTTCGGCCAGTCCGGGGCGCAGGCCTTGGCAGGCGGCGGTCATGCGGTACCCGTCGCGGGTGGGGTTGCCGTGCCAGAGGCTGGTGCCGGGGAGGAAGGCGTACTCGAGGGAGGCGCGGGCGAGGTCCTTCAGTTCCACGTAGGAAAGGCCGTAGGTGGCGGCGGCGTACTGGTACTCGTGGCTGATGTCGATGCGGCTGACCCCGGGGTCGTCGGTGGCCAGGACGACGGGGACGGCGTAGGCACGGTACGTCTCGAAGGGGTGGTCGGCGCCGCGTACGCCCAGGATCTGGGCATTGCTGGTGAAGGGGATCTCGACGGCGGTCTCCCGGGCGGCCATCGTGCGGGCGGTCTGCTGCCAGTCGTCCTCGTGGACCAGATCGACGCCGTGTCCGACGCGGTCGGCGCGCGCGACGTCCACGGCCTCCTTGATGTGGAACTTCAGGTCCTCTGGCTTGACCAGGCCGGGCCACAGCTCACCCGCGTGCAGGGTGACGTGCGCCTTGGGGTAGACGCTGCGGAGGTAGTTCAGCATGCGCATCTGCAGGCTGTAGTTGCTGAGGGAGCTCGCCCCGTCCTCCGGCTGGACGAGGTTCACGGCGACGAACCGCTCGTCTCGTTCCGCGAGGCGCATGCCGAGCGCCATCTGCGTGAAGACCCGCTCCGGTGAACTGCCGCGCGAGACCTGGGAGATCCACCGCACGGAGAGGCGACAGCCGGGCTGCGGACGGCTGGTGTCGCAACGGGCGGCGGTCCGGAATTCCGCATCCCCGTCGGCGGCCTCGGCGCGCGCTTCGGTGACGAGCTTGTCGAGTTTCCCGTCGGCGGCCAGTTTGCTGTGGAGCCTCGCCAGGTCGGCGTCCCAACCGACTTCGGCGGCCAGTTTCTTGGCGCCGTCGGAGGCGGGGGTGACCATGGTCTCCAGATAGAACTGGTTCTGCGCGGCGACGTCGTTCGCGACCTCGGCGAGGAGCTTGCCACGGTGGCGCCAGGTCACCTCACCGAACTTGCCGAACGTGTCGAAGAAATGGTCGTGTCCGTTGCCATCGGACGGGAAGTCCTGCATGGACCAGGCGCGCACGATCGCGTCGTGGAAGGCGCGGTCGGTCCGGGCGTCGGCGGCCGGGCGGGTGCCGGTGCCGCACGGCGCGGCGACCGCGGTCATCGTGGTGGTGTCGATGCACAGGCCGTCCTGCGCGGCGAGCTCGATGAGGTACTCGGTCGAGACCGCACCGGAGAGATGATTGTGCAGCTCTCCGCCCTTGGGCAGGTGGCGGAAGAAGCCACGCAGCAGGCGGGGGTTGTCGCGGAGGGTGTCGAGATGGGCGGCCGTGCCCGCCTCCAGGGCGGTCGTCGGGCGCGGCGGAGGCACGGCCGCCAGGCCCTTGCCGCTGTGGGCTTGCGCGCTGGGTGCCGAGAGTGGCGACAGCAGCGTGAGGGCGCTCAGACCCACGGTGAACAGGGTGCGGTACCGGCGCCGGGAACCGTAGAGAGAAGCAGTCACCCCGCATGATCGCCAACGGGAGTGTGCGATGTACCGCACCGCTGCGGCGTGTACGCCGTTGACCACTCGCGCGAGTGACCCCGGCTCAGCCCCCGTCGGTGTGGTTTCACTGCCCGGCGTAGACCCGCGGGGTCAGGCGGCGGGTGGCGGTCGCGGAAGCGACCGTCAGCCCGAACCCCATGTCCGCCGCGAGGCCACCGATGTTCTCGATGGGTAGTGATCCGATGCGTTCGACGATGAGGTCCGGGCGCCCGCTATGTCCGGAGGCGCTACAGGGGAAGGCGAGGACCGTCGTCGACATGGGGGTGTGGTCGGGGAAGGAGCGGCGTGCGGCGGCTTCGTCGGCGTGGGGCAGGAAGGTGACGGACGGTTCGGCGGCGAACTCCGCCTGGAGCGCTTCGGCCTGCCAGTGCGCGGGCTCGTCGTCCGCGCCGGTCGCCCTGCGCGAGCGGTTGGCCGAGGTGATGAAGAGGAGCCGATCGCCCGTGAGGGCGGCGGCCCGGGCGAGGAAGGCGTTGGAGGGGCAGCGGTGGCCCGGCGCGATGATCTGTGTCGTACGAAGGAGCCCGTCCGCCTCCGTGAGGTGGGCTGGGACGTGGGGTGCGGCCGGGCCACGGAGGCCGATGGGACCCAGAGTGAGCAGCAGATCGACGAGGGAGAGCAGCCGGTCCTCGGAGACGCCGGCCGGCAGGGCGCTCCAGTCGAAGACGGCCGGAATTTGCCGGTGGGCGGGACGGTGATGCTTCCCGTCTGTCCCGCCGGGCGCCCCTTGAGGCGGTTCACCGCGCGCACGGTGTCCGCGTCGGCACGGGAGGTGAGGGCGTAGATGTTGCCGAACCCATGGGCCACGACTCGCCCTTCGGAGACGGCCCGCGCCGCGTCGCGCTGGGCCTCCGCATCCGTCAGCACACCGAGTACGCGCTTCCCGTCCGTCCTTGAGTCCATGCGCCTGTCTCCCTCGTCCTCAGGGACCGGTCGGCCCCGCCCGAAGCACCAACGGTCGCCCGATCGGACGGTTACGTCCGCCGCTCCTTGCATAGCTCACGAACTGCGCGGACGGCCGGTCTGCTCGCGCTACGCGAATGCCGTCAACTGAGCATGTCAACCTCTGTTGTTGATCTCTGGGGCCCGGTCGCCCCGGGAGCCCGTTCCTCGTTTCCCCCGGCGCCGGAACCGCATGACGAATGGCCCCTCGCCGGTGGAACGGCCTGGGTGTACTACAGCCCGCTGAACCGCCGACAGCTGCGCAGGCCCGTCATCCTCTCCGACGGCTTCTCGGCCGGGTCGAGCAACCTCGACCAGCTGTGGAACGGCCTTGAGGAGAACGGTGACTTCCGCTTCGTCACCGAGCTCCACGCGATCGGCCGCGACGTGATCACCTGGGCTACGACGACCGTACGGCCTCGATCGTCGACAACGCCGAGACGGCCATCGAGTGCGTCCGCCGGACCATCGCCGAGCGCGTGGGGCAGGCCAGGCTGACGGTGGGCGGCTTCAGCATGGGCGGCATGGTCACCCGCTACGCCCTGGCCAAGATGGAGCACGACCCCTCGTTGCCCGACCACGAGACGTCCACGTACTTGTCCTACGACTCCCCCCACCACGGTGGATGGTTCCCCGTCGCCCTCCAGGCCTTCACACACTTCGCGACGGAGTACTGGGGCGACACCGACGGCGTGGGCCCCGTCCTGCGGCAGCTCTCCGGGCTGCTCAACAGCCCGGCCGCGAAGCAGATGGCCCGATGGCACATCGCCAAGGCCGGTGACACCCCGAAGCCGGCTCCGGAGCGCGCGGAGTTCCTCCAGAAGCTCGACGAACTCGGGAGCTGGCCGCGCAACCTTCGGAAGATCGGTGTCGCGAACGGAGTGGACTCCGGCACCGGAAACGGCATCAAGGGCGACGTGACCGCCGTGCGGGGCGACGGCGAGACTCTGCGGGACACCTGGCTCAAGACCCAGGCACAGGGCGACCAGACCGTGGCCCGCCTCCAGAAGGCGGACGGTGCGCCGGTGTCGGTGCGCACCAGCGGACTGCCTGACATCGACGGGGCTCCCGGCGGCGTGTTCACCCTCCCGTCCGCCGCGGGCGACACCGGCAGCTTCGGTCTGGCCGCCCTCCTCATGGGCGTCCTCGGTAACAAGGTGGACCCGGACGTCATCACCACGTCCTGCTTCATCCCCAGCATCAGCGCGGTCGCGGCCGGGAACATCGACGACCCGAAGGCGCTCTACCGCCCGATCGCCTCGGACGCCAGCGCGCTCGACGCCTTCAAGTGCGCTGGCCGCAACGAAGGTCACACCGTCATGACCGAGGAACTCGGCTCCTGGCTCGTGAACGAGATCGTCGCGGCCGAGTGCCCCCCTGGGTGGGCGGGGTTCACCGCACTACGCCCCGCCCACCCGCCCCCGCACTCGCTGCGCCCTTCACTCGTACCGCCGTCGACGAGTTCCTCACTCTCCGGCGAAGTCAGCAGAGCCCGAAGGGCGGTGTGAGGTAGTCCGGCCGACCGGTGTCGGCACCCGCTGCAAGGGGCTGCCCCTTGGGGGCGAAAACGTCCGGCGGGAGAGGGAAGTCCCACGTCTCGCCCAGGACGACCGTCGCGGCGAGGCGCCCGATCTCGTCGGAGCCTCGGGCGCCGTGCCCGTTGCCGCCGACCACCACGCTGAGCCCATCGGACCCGTCCAAGGCGCCGATGTAGGGGGAGCGGGTAGGCGTCTTGTCGACAACACAACAGGCCTCGCGTACGGACACCGGTTCCAGAGCGGGGACCAGCAGCCGGATCACACTCCGGAGGAACCGGGCCTGGTCCCGCGTGACGGCCTGCGCCGCGCACCAGGACAGCGTCTCCTCGGCTGTGCGCAGTTCACGGACGAGGGGCTGCATTCCGGGGCCGAGCCGCAGGTACCACGCGCCGTCGGGGTGGCGGACCGGCGGCAGGAGGTAGGCGGACAGGTTGTCGTCGCCCGCGTCCTCCGGATCGACGACCACGACCGTGGGAAGGGTCCGCAGTCGCTCCAGCTGGGCTTCGGAGACTTCGAAGAGCAGGTTCGGTTCGGTGAACGCCTGAAGGTCCAGTGCGGTGCCGGTCGGCAGCGCGTCGGTGTGGTTGATGAGGGCTCCCGTCGCGACCAGGACCTTCTCGGCTTCTACCCGGAACGCAGCCCCGTCCGCGTATCCATCGACAGTCCACGCTCCCGCACGACCGTTCCTGCGTACGGCCGCCGCGGCTCCCCGTACCCGCCTGGCTCCCGCCCTGGCGGCCAGCTCCAGTTGGGCCCGCACCATACGTCGCGGATTCAGGTACCCGGCACTCCGGCGTTCCAGGAGCCCGTCGACCCCGCCCGCCACCGGAGGGAGTCCCAGTTCGGGGAACTCGCGCCCCAGAGCCGCTTCCGACAGCTCTTCCACCGGGACACCGCCGGCGTCACAGAGCCGGAGCATCTCACGGGTGCGGTCCCGGACTCCCTTGCCCATCAGCGCCAGGGACCCGCACTCGGTGAAGAAGTCGATGCCCGATTCGGCTTCCAGGGCGGGCAGGCGGTCCGCCGACCGGGTGTCAAGAGTCCCCCAGACATGGTCCCAGCCCAGACGGCGCACGATCCGGGCCTCGTCGGCATGGGCACCGTACGAGGAGAGGGGGGCCGAAACGTCACGGCCGGGCGGCTCAGGGCCGATCACCAGGACGTCGGCTCCTGAACGACTGAGGTACTTGGCGGCGGCCGAACCGAACATGCCGGCTCCGACGACCACGACGTCCGCACGCACGGTCGGTGTCTCCTTCGCGGGTGGCTGCGGGGGTGGGCATGAGGGTCCGGGTGGGGCCCCGGGGTGCACCCCCCGGGGCCTCACGTCACCGAGGGGTGGTCTACCACCAGGCGCTGTTGTTGGGGCCGAGGAGCCAAAGGCGGTCGGTGGAGGGGTAGGAGTAGTCCAGGCGGACGGTGTCCCACTGGTCGTTGTTGGTGTTCTGGATCGTCATGGCCACGTTGACGTTGCCGACCGGGCGCCAGACCCACCAGCGTTCGGTGTTGCCGCCGCCCGTCTCCAGGCGCAGGCTCCACTTCTGCCGGTCCGAGCCGTCACAGGAACGGACCACGATCCGGTTGCCTCGTACGGGATTCGCCGCCTCCGGCTCCAGGCAGCGGTTCGAGGCCCTGTTGCGCAGGGTCGCCGTCCACAGCTTGGCGTTGCTGTCGTAGGTCCCGTCGAAGTCCCAGGCCTCGGTGATGTAGGAGTCCCAGCGGGTGCCGCGGAGCGCGATCACCTCGGCGCCGTCGGCGGTGCTGTCGCTGCCCAGGGCGAGACGGCTGCCGTTCATCTTGTTGACCAGGTCCTGGTTGACCTGGGTGTCCGCGGAAGCCGGGCCGGCGCCGGCGAGAAGGATCGGAACGGCCGCGCAGACGGCGGCCAGTGACGAGAGCAAACGCTTGCGCATGGCGGAGCGCTCTTTCCGTGAGGGGGGGTACGGACGCGACCGAGCAGCCGGCGGAAGCCGGGGCAGGAGGTTGACGCCCGGGAGTACGAAGACGGTCCCATGACGGCGGGCCATGGTCACGCGTCACGGACCGCCCTCCACCGGAGAAACGATCTTGCCTGGGCCGCTCGGCCGAACCACTGCGCCGTTGGGCGCACTCGAGATCGTTCCCGTCGTCAGGCATCGGCCGGATCGTGCGAGCCGGGCCCGTACGAGGCGGGCTCCACGCATGGAAGAGCCCCAGGTCGGAGACCTGGGGCTTCATCGACCGACGGGATCGGCGACCTACGAGCCGTCCGCCGCGCTGTTCCGGACGGTCAGGAGAGGGCGATCTCCGTGACGTGGTCGGCCTCCGTCGTCCACTGGGTGGCGTTCACCGCACCCTGCTTGGCGAAGGCGGTGCCGTTGTCGGCGAGGTAGGCCACACGGGTGCCGGAGAGGGCGAACTGGATGACGTGGGTGGCCTGCCTGTTCCAGAGGGCGTCGAGGTTGCCCTCCTTGACGAAGAGGATGCCGTCGTCCTTGAGGACGCCGATGCGGTTGCCGGACAGCTCCAGCTGGAGGACGTTGTCGGCCTGGCCCTTCCACAGGGCGTCGAGGGCGCCTTCCTTCACGAAGGCCGCACCGTTGCCCTTGAGGACACCGATGCGGTCGCCGCTGAGGTCGATGTCGACGACATCGTCGGCCTGCCCCTTCCACAGCGCGTCGAGGCCGCCCTCCTTCACGAACGCCGCACCGTTGCCCTTGACGATGCCGATCCGGTCGCCGGACAGCTCAAGGGTCTTGACGTTGTTGGCCTGCCCCACCCACGCGGCGTCGAGGTCGCCGGCCTTGACGTAGGCGGTGCCGTCGCCCTTGAGGACGCCGATGCGGTCACCTGCCAGGGCGATCTGCTTGACGTGGTCGGACTGCCACTTCCATTCGGCGTCGAGGTCGCCGTCCTTGACGTACACGGAGCCGCTGTCCTTGAGCACGCCGATGCGCGACCCCGACAACACGATCTGCTTGACGTCGTCGGCCTGCCCCGTCCACAGGGCGCTCAGCCCGCCGGCCTTGGCGTGCGAGGATCCGTCACCCTTGACGATCCCGATGCGGTCACCGCCGTCGCCCGAGACGGTGGACGGGGCCAGCGCCGACGCACCGGCCGCGGCCGTCACCATGAGTCCCGCACCCGCCGCGATCACGGCGATGAGCACGGTCGTCTTCGACTTCTTCACTGTTCCTCCGGGAGGCAGACCATCGATCCAACGCCGAGAGACGAGGCGCACTCATGTGTGCGGATGCGGCGTTCGGGCGGGACACTAGCGCTCCGGAAGGGTCAATTCCGCTTCTCGGCACTTCACGAACGAGATTCCGGGCGCGGGCCAGAACGTTCCTGCTCAGAAGCCGCAAGGGGGCTGGTTCGGTCTTCTGAACGATCACGAGAACAGCAAGATCACTTCAATGGCGGCGCGGGCGACCGCAGGTCGTGGGCGCGGATACGACGCGGTCCCGTACTCGCTCGGCCGGGCACAGGGGATCCGAGCCGACGGCACGAGCAAAGCGGAGACGGTGCACTCGACAGACGTTCCGCGAACGAGACAACATCCCTCGGACCAGGCGCCGCTGGGAAGTATCCGGGGGGAACGAGCCGCTCTGAGGAGCGCCGCTGGGGAGCCGCTGGGGAGCCGCTGGGGAGCCGCTGGGGAGAATCGACCACACGAACCGGCACAACCATGAAATCACCGGAAACGAGCAACGCCACCGGTCAGCGCGATCCTCACCCTCATCCGCCGGAGCTCGGCGCGGGAAGGGTGACGACTTCAGGAAGATCTCGTCACCGTCTCGACAGGCAATGTGTCGCTCTAGCCGCCCTCAGGCTGCTGCCCATAGGCCGGCGTCGAGGATCCGGGCGGCCTTGGTGATGTTGCCCGGCATCAGGTGCCGGTAGGTCCGGTACGTCTCCTCGATGGACTTGTGGCCCATCCATTCCGCGACGTCGGTGATCGGAATGCCGTTGCCGAGGGCGTTGGAGGCGAAGTAGTGCCGGAAGCCGTACATCCCGACGCTTTCCTCCGGCGGCAGGTCCGTGAAGAGCTTCCTCACCCGGCGCCGCTCCATACCTTCGGTGAAGTAGCCGCCCGGGCCGCGTAGCAGGTAGCCGTCCTTCGTGGTGCCGTGCTTGGCCGCGTACCGCTCGATAGCCTCCCGGACCGACCGCGGCAGCGGCACCTCCCGGAACTCCCCCGTCTTGCGGTGTTTCAGTTTTGCCGGCCTCAGCGTGTTCGAGTGGATCTGGTCCCGCACCCGGTAGACGTCCTTGGCTACGACGTTGTTGACGTTCACCGCCCGCGCCTCACCGTTGCGCAGACCGCAACCGGCCATCATGACGATCTCCAGCGCGAGCTCCCCATCGGCGACCGACAGGGCCTTCTTCACGTAGGCGAGGGACGGGATGGCGACCTGTTCACGCACGTACTCGGGTTCCTGGACTCCTTTCACCGGGTCGTCCGCCATCGCCCCCTTGGCATACGCGTCCCGCAGGATCGTCTTCAGGACCCGGAAAATGTTCACCTGGTTTCCCCGGCCGACCCTGTCGCTCTCCATCTCGTCCAGGAACCGTTCGACCACCATCGGCGTGACCGAGTTCAGCTTCCGCGCTCCCAGGCTCGGGACGATGTGGACGTTGATCGAACTGTCGACGTGCTCGCCGGTGGAGTAGTCCGTCATCTTGCGCTGCCGGGGCCGCCACTGCTTCGCGTACTCCTCCACCGTCAGCTGACCCAGCTCACGGCGGGCCGCCGCCACCGACGGCGCCGTGGTCTTCTTCTCCGCATACAGCTGCGTGAGGCGTTCGATCGCATCGTCCTGCGTGCCATAACCGGACTCCTCACGCTGCTTGCCCAGCGCGTCCCGGAAACGGATCGAGTACGGGTGAGGGCAGCGGGTGGGCTTCGCGCAGCCGCAGTCCTTGAAGAAGGACCCCATGCCGCGGGCGAGCTGTCGGGCCATGTACGCACCGTCCGTTCCAGCCCAAGAATCTTGCTCAGGCGCCGCACTGTCAGTCGCAGGTCAGCAAGCGGGGACACGTCCGGGACGCATGCTGACCGTTTGCTGACCTGAGGGGGGCACATAATGCCCCTGACCTGCGGCAACGCCAAATAGTCAGATCTTCGACTTGAACAGAGTGCGCAGCATTCAGGACTCCTGTAAGACGGCTCCCTGCCTGCTTTCTGCAGGTCAAGGGCGGTCTCGACTGTACACCGGCACGCGCCGAACGATGTTTGTGAGGAACATCGCTCCCATCAGGTGAGACGGCTTTCCACCTGGGCTTTCGCGCCCGTCACCAATGCCTGTTCAGGCAATCCTCCGGGAACGCCCGGCGCCTCACGCTGACCGAATGCTGACTTGCCTGATGGGCCATCAGGCATGTGGAAGACCACTCCGCACACACTGACGGCGTGCGTCCACGCACCCCCGACCTGTCGGGCACCGACATACTCGGGTTCATGGAACAGGTCCTTTCGGCCATCAGCCGATCGACCGCCCCGGAAGCCGGCTCGCTGCCCCCCCCCACCCGAGACCCCCCGGCCGCGCGAAACTCGCGAGCGAGGCGGGGCCAAGGCGTCGATGCCGACTCGCCCGAGCCGAGGTCCAAGTCACGCGCCCCTGTGCACTTGCGTGCGCCGCTCCTCCCTTCCGTACGGTCCAGCCCGATGGCGAACCGCCCTCGCACACCGTAAAGGAGAGCTGTTGAAGCCGACCGAGGAAGTACTCCAGGACCTGACCCAGCCCTCGAACGTCTCCGTCCACTCCGACGACGCGCTCGTCGGGAAGGTGAAGGCCGCCGTCGCGGTGGATGACAAGAAGCGGAAGGAGAACGAGGACGAGCCGCTCCGCAGGAAGCCCGGTCTCGTCCCGATCCCGCAGACGGAACTGTCCCGACAGTTCGAAGTGACCCGCTGGGACGTCCTCCACGCCCTCGCCCGGGCCACGGCCCTGTCGTGGCGTGGTGCGGGACGGGGGCTGGCGGAGCACTGGGGCGCGCTGAAGTACACCCAGGCCCTGGCCCGGCGGCAGCAACTCCTTCCTCGGCCTCACCGACGAGGGCCACCGCATCGCAGACCACTACAAGTCGCTGCAGTCCGGCGAGCTCGGCATCGGCTTCGCCCTCACGCCCGCCGAGCACGTGCTGCGCAGCCGCTTCCCCGACCACTCGGTGACGATCGTCCCCGCAGACACGGCGTTACGCGCGGGCTGGGCCCTCAACAGCAGGGACAAGGGCGAGAAGGTGAAGTACCCCTATCGTCCCCAGTACTTCACCGAGATCTGGCGGCCGGGCGAGCCGTCCCTCGTCATCCCCCTCGCCTGCATGGGCGACCACAGCGACTCCGCCACCTCCGCCGAGCAGCTGGCCTCCGCATCCGCCCACGCCGAAGCAGTCCACATCGGCCCGTGGAACGAAACCCCCGGCCTGCTGTTCAGCACACAGCTCCCAACGGACGGCGGCACGATGACCGTCCACGCCCTCCAGGCACCCGGCAGTGGCGGCCGACTGTCCCCGGTGGAGGGCCGGGAGGCAAACCTGAACGCCCCGCCGTTCCAGGCGAACGTGATGCCGGACATTCACCCGCCGACCAAGGGCCTGATAGCACCGGAGCCCGTACGGGGATGCCACGTGCAAGCGAAGGACTACGCCTGGTTCCAGGAGTCCCTGGCCCACACCACCGCGGCGGGGCTCATGGCCTTCACCGGCTCTGGCCACGCCACCGCCCGCCACCTGACCGACCGACAAGGCCGCAAACGCTTCACCGGCCTCGAACACGCGGCCGGCATGAGCATCCAGGACGCCGCCCACACCCTTTTCGGCAACGAGTATGTCGGCACCGACCACGTCTTCCGCCTCAACGGCCCCCGCGTCGAAGCGTTCTCCGGCGTGGACGAGGAGATTTTCCAACTCCTCGTCAGAGGCGACGTCGAGGAATACCGCACCCTCGTCCACGCAAGCCGCCACGTCCGCCCCCGCCTCACCTTCGACAAGGACTGGGGCGGCCCCGTCTCCGTCCACGCCGACGGCTCCGTCTTCGCCCTGCGGCTGCTGCCAGGACAGGACGAAGAGCCTCGTTCGAGCTCGTTCCGGTGACCCGCCCCTAATACTCCAGTTAGATTTCGTGTCCTGAGCTGGTGGTTTTCGTTGTCCGGGTATGGAGGCGGTAACTGAAGTCGGCCAGTGGCAGGCCGAGTTGGAGTCGGTGTTCGCTCGGGTGGCGGGTCGGTTCGTCCGGGCGGATCTGCGGCGGCGGATACGGGACTACGTGCGTGGTCTGCTGGCGCCGGTCGAGCGGAAGAACGGCTGGCAGCTGGCCGAGTGGGCCGGCCATCGTGATCCGGCAGGCCTGCCGCACTTGCTCAATGGCGCCCGGTGGGACGTCGAAGCGGTCCGGGACGACCTGCGCGACTATGTTGCCGAACGGCTCGGCCCGGGTGGGGTACTGATCATCGACGACACGGGGTTCATCAAGAAGGGCACCACGTCAGCCGGGGTGGGCCGGCAGTACACCGGAACCTCGGGAAAGATCGACAATTGCCAGATCGGGGTGTTCGCCGCCTACGCCTCCGGCTCGGGCCGGGCTCTGGTGGACCGGGAGCTCTACCTGCCCAAAGCCTGGACATCCGACCGTGAACGCTGCCGGGCTGAGAAGATCCCTGACGAGCGGCGCTTTGCGACGAAGGGCGAACTGGCCCGGGACATCGTCCGCCGCCGCCTCACCGCCGGCCTGCCCGCCGCATGGGTCACCGCGGACGAGGTCTACGGACACGACTGGCACTTCCGCCGCCTGCTCGAGCAACTCGACATCGGCTACGTGGTGGCGGTGCCGAAATCCCAGCAGATCAAGTCCCTGGCCGGTATCTGGCGCATCGACCAGCTCATCGAAGAAGCACCGGGTGAGGCCTGGCAACGACTGTCGAGAGCACGTCCAACAAACCCGGGAGCAGAAACGTTCGACTCCGGCAAGGCGGCGCACGAGCACACGACGGACAGCGATCGTGCATCAAAAGGCTGATGCCCACCTGTTCAAGGCATGGCCAGCGTCATATACCCCCGTGCTAGCCTCATGCTCTCACCGCGCAGGGACGCGCAGGGCAGCGGGTAGCTGTGGCTCGAAGGGTGTGGAACATGAGCAAGTTACGAGTACCCGAACTGCGTCTCCACGATGCCGTGATCATCGTTCCGGGCATCATGGGCAGTGCCCTCAAGGACGTCGAGAGCGGCAAGCAACTGTGGGGTGTCGGGCGACTCTTCGGCTACACGGCCCGCATGCACACGGACCGTCTCAAGGCCCTTGGACTCACCAAGGGCGAACGCGACGGAGCGACAGGGAGAGTCGAGCCGTCCGGCCTGCTCAACATTGCCGACAGCCTGCCGGGGCTTGGCCGGGCTCAACCCTACAACGAGCTCGTGAGCGAGCTGCGCCGCGCGGCGGTAGACCGTAGCGCGGTCCTCCCGTTCCCGTATGATTGGCGACTCTCGGTCCAGCACAACGGCGGGCTGCTCGCCGATCAAGTCCGCCGCCACCTCAAGGCCTGGCGCCACCATCCAGCCCATCGTCACTATCTCGAACGGCATCCCGAGGCCGGACCGGCCCGGTTGATCTTCGTCGCCCACTCCATGGGCGGGCTCCTCGTACGTGAGCTCATGCTTCACAGCGACCTCCGTCCCGACATCCGGGCGGTCATGACCATCGGCACGCCTTTCTCCGGATCGGTGAACGCCGCTGTCATACTCAACTCCGGCACGGGAGCACCGCTCCCCCTGCCCCGGACCGCCCTGCGGGACGTGGCACGCACGATGCCCGGCGTATACGACCTCCTCCCTTCCTACCGGGCCCTCGACCTCGGCATCGACTCGCGGGTGCCGACCGCCGACGACCTGATCGCCCTGGGTGGCCGACGCGATCTGGTCGAGGAATCCCTTCGGCGCCGAGACGCCACACAGGGCATCACCCTGCCTGACCACAGCATGATCGTCGGATTCGGCAAACGGACGCTGCAGAGCTACCACATGGCGGGCGACTCCGTGGTCGGCATGGAGGAGATCCTCGTACGGCATCCCGACGACCACCGCGTACTACTCCACCCCGAAGGCCGACCCCGCAGGGAGAACCGCAGGGGCGACGGCACGGTATATCAGTTCGCCGCGCATCTGCCGGGTGCCCGCGAGAGAGCGATCCCGGTCTACCAGGAACACGGCGCTCTGGCCCGCAGCCGCACCGTCATCGACCTGGCGTGCGGGATGCTGCGCGGTCTGCGTCACCCCGACGAGCTGGGAGCCATGCTCGGCGACGGCTCGTTCGATCTAGACGTCCCGGAATGGGCCGAGCCCGGCGCTCCCTTCACGATCGAGGTGTCAGGGTGGTCCGGAGGCGCCGATCTGAGCTGTAGCGCCAAGGAGATCAGCGGGCACAGCGACGTCCTGTATCCGGAGTTGAAGCCGCTTCCGGGGGAAAAGGGCAGGCTGAGGGCGACGTGTGTCGCCTCCCTGCCGGGGCTGTACGAGATCGAGGTCGTCGGCGGCAGCGAGCCGGTGACACGCCTCGTTCTGGTGTTGGCATCGGAGTGGCAAGCCTGACGAAATGACGTCGGATTCCTATGAGACGCGAGCCGAGGTCGCCAGCACGTTCGCGGTGCATGTACTGCCTGTGGGGCCGGTGATCGGTTTCCAGGACGCGGACACGGTCAGCGAGGCCGCGCTAACCGCGGAGGTTCTGCGGAGGCTGGGCGGGGAGGCCGTCGCTCCCCCGTTGACCGGTGGCATGGTGCAGTCACTCACTGATGCCGACGAGGCGCTGGCCCGCTGGGCCGGCGAACACGATGATGGCAACTCGCGATGCCCTTCCGCCCTGTTGTGGTTCGGTCACGGCCGGGTGAGTCGCATGGGATCGGTGTTGCTCGTGCCGGGCTCCAAGAAGCGCGGGAACACCCGGGTTACACCCGAGATGCTCGCCCACTACGTACACGCCGATCAGCTCAGACGGAACCATGATGAAACGCATTGGTCGCTGGTAGTGCTCGAGGCGTGCAACTCGGAGAACTTCGCGAGCGACCTGGCCGGCCTGTTCAACGGGACCAGACAAGAACGGACGCGGTCGCTGCTGTTGATCGCTACAGGCAAGCCGTCGGCACAGGGCTATCTGGGCACGTTCCGCACGGTACTGGAGAAGTTCCTCTCCACGAAGAAGACCTCTCACGATATTTTCAACCTGCGTGAGCTGCAAGGCTACTTCAAGAGCCATCAATGCTACGCCGAGCTGGTGGGCGACGAGACGGGTGTCGAGCTCGCCCTCGCCGTCCATGACAGGGTGCCGCTCACCGGGGCGACCACCGTGGCGGAAGTACAGCGACAGCAACGCCGCTACGACGAGGCACCTGGGGCATGGCCGCGCCGATCAACCCCGCACAAGGCGGCGTTCCTCGAAATGGTTCCTGACTTCACCGGCCGGACGGCGCCCCTGCGCGCGATCGCCGAATGGTGTGCCGGTGACGCCGAAGCAGCAGTGCTCGCCGTCACGGGCGCGCCCGGCACCGGCAAGTCCGCGCTGCTGGGGGAAGCGCTGCTGCGGTGGTCTCAGCCCGCCCGGGAGACGCCGGAGAGCACGAGCGACCCGTCGCACGTCGGTGATCCGGTCGAGGGGGCCGATCGCCCCGGCGCACCGACTCCACCGATCGTGGCGGTCCTGCCGCTCACGGGGAGCACGGCTGCCGACGTCGTCCGACAGCTGGCCGAGCAGCTCGACGCCCCTCCCGCCGACACCGGACAGGATGAACACGACGAGAACGATGCAACACTCGACGCCGTACGTCGGCACCTAACGCAGCTCACTGGGCGCTCCTCCGAGACCGACAGCGCCCCCGCCGAGGACGGCCAGGCATTCCATGACGCCCCGGCCACGGGGACACCGATGCGCGCACTGATCGTCGCCGACGCCCTCGACGAGGCCAGGGACCCCTTCCGTATCGCCGGCCTGTTGCGGGAACTCACTACAATTCCCGGCGTCCGGCTGCTCATCGGCACCCGGCCGACTCGGTGCCCCGTCGTGCCGTCCGCGCAGCCGTCGGCCGGAGGCAGCAGGGACCTCGACCTGCTCGGCGTGTTCAGATCGGCATCCCGGCACGCCCGCGTGCTTGCTCTCGAACCGGATCCGTCGGCGGCTCGCGCGTACGCGGAGCGCAAGGTCCGCGGCATCCTGCGGAACCATTTCCCAGGCGACACCGACCGACACGAGACGGTCACGTGCACGGTGGCGAGCGCCGTCGAGGGTCATGTACGGGACGGCTCCTGGCAGTTCCTCCAGGCGTCCTTGGTGGTCCAGGAGATCGAGCAGCGCCCGGCCCTGCTTGCCCCTGGCCCCGACGAGCGGGCGGCCCTCGCCGCGATGCTGGAACGCGACCAGAGCGGCCTCTTCAGGGCCGCGGTCCAGCGCATCACGACCGGGCTCCCGGCTGCGGAGCCGTTGTTGCGGGCGCTGGCCTGGTCACACGGACGCGGGCTTCCGCTGGCGGACGGCATCTGGGCGCACGCCGCGACGGGGATCGCCGAGACCGACGCTCCCATCGACGACGAGCAGCTGGAACTGTTCCTGAACCGGGCCGCCGCGTACATCCTCGTGGACGGGGAGGACCGGCGCAGTGTGTACCGGCTTGCCCACCGCACGTACGCCGAGCAGCTGGTCGGGGACAGTCCGCCGGAGGGCAGGTTCGACATGTTCCATGCCCTGTTGGAGCTCGCGGCCTCCCAGGTCGAATCCGGGCGGCCGCTCAGTCCTCATCTGGCCACGCGCCTCGCGGAGTATGCGGCGGACTGCGGTGCGGCCGGCTGGGAGGCGCTGGCCGCCCGGCCCACTGTGGTCGACCAGCTACCGCCGGCTTCTCTCAGCTCTCTCGCTCTCACTCCGAGACAAGGTGCGGGCATCGCTCCGGCCGATCTGCCCGTAGAAATCCTGGGCACGGTCGCCTCGGCACATCTCATCAAAGAGTCGGATCCTGGAGACAGGCCCGGGCTGCGCCAGCTCGGGGGCTTGCGGGCAACCGGTCTGCCGCACCCCACGGGATCCAGCGCGGACTGGGAGGTGGCATGGGGACGGTTGCACCATGTACCCCTGCATCTCCAGCTCGGGGGGTCCCCGTCGGCGATCACCGCGATCGCCGCGCGTGCCGACGCCCCCTGGCTGGTCACCGGCTCCCTCGACGGATCCGTGATGGTGTGGGAGCCGTGGCAAGACCACCACCCGATCGCCCTGCTGAGCGAGTCCGAGAGCCCGGTGACCGCGCTCGCCGCGTCCGGGACCCCGCACAAGGACAGCGGTGAAGGGGGTTCTGGCACTGGTCTGGTAGCCGTCGCCCACGCCGACCGGAGCGTACGCCTCTGGGACACCGACGTCGACCGGCACACGCTGGGATACGCGGTCTGCACGGAGTCGGTGCGGGTCATCGTGCCCCTGGCGGACGGGTCCCGCCGGTTCCTGCTCGGAGGTGAGTCCGGCTACCTCGCTCTCCTCGGTCCGGACGGAGCGCTGTCCCCGGCAGCAGAGGCGGTCGCCCCGCGTGACGTGGTGGGGCTGGCACAAGTCCCTGGCCCGGAGGACACGGCCCTGGTCGTGGCGGCCTACCAGTCCGGGGATTTGGCCCTGTGGGCGATAGACGGCAATGTACCCACGCTCCTCCACCGGGCGAGCGCGCGCACGGCGCTGGCCGGACTCGTACCCGCCCCCACCTCGGCAGAGCCCAACCGGCTGCTCGCCCTAGCGGAAGACGGCCGCCTCGGGTACTGGCGTGTGCGAGCCAGTGGCAGTGCTCTCCGTGTCCTGCTTGACACTGCGGCAGATCTGCTCCAGGCATGCAGCGGTGCCGATCCCGTCCTGGCCGTGATGCCTGTGGCCGACGGGGACGGAGTTCCGCTTGTCGGTGACCGGCGGGGGGTCATACAGCTCGTGCGGCCGGCGGCCGCGCCCGGTCGTCCCGAGCTCCTCGAAACGTCGACCGGGAGCAGACCGATCAGGGCGATCGGCGTCCTGCTCGGCCCCCAGGGCGACGGCGTACTGGTCACCGTGGCCGAACGCGACTCAAGGGTCCACTTCTTCGACCCCGCCTCGGCCACGAGGGCCAGTGTCGCCCCTGTAGGGCCCGAGTCATGGGTCGACGACATGCGACGGCACGTGCGTGCCGAGGGTACGGAGACCCTGGTCGTAGCCGAGCAACGGGCCGGCCGCCGAACCGTGCGGGTCCTGCGCGCGACGGACGGTGCCCTGATGGAAGTCGCCCCGCCTTCCGACGAGGCTGCGGATGGTGCCCAGGACCCCTCGCGCCCGTCCTGGGCCGACGGTGAACACTCGGGGTCCATCGTCGACTGCGTGACGCTCGACGAGCCGGGAGGGGGCCCGGAGGCCCGCATCAGAGTGACCGCGGGACGCGAAGGAACCATCGTGGTGTGGCGCGAGGAGCCGTCCGGCCGGCGGCCGGTACGGCGCATCCCTCTGGGATCACCGTGCGTGCGGCTCACGGCACTCGCATCGGGACGGCTCGCCATCGCCACAGACGACGGCGTGGTGGTGCTCAGGCTCGATTCCCTCGCACGGGCCGTGCACGGTGAAGGAACCGAGGAGACACATGGATGAGGAACTGTCGCCCCGACGCATCGAAGACCTGCTGGACGATCTGTTCACCGGCAAAAAGGCACGTTACGGCCACTACAAACGGGTGGGCGACTACCAGGAACTGATCAGAGGCAGGCTAATCCACCTCGTGCTGCGCAACGTCGAGCACGCCATGGACGTACGCGAAGTAGCGCTGTTCCTCAACGTCCAGCGGGTTGGGGGAGAGCTATGGGACCACGAGGTGCGCAACCTGTTACGGCTGAAAATGCTCGGCCATCCGGCGCTGCCGGAGATCGTGGAGGGCAGGTCCGACCACAGCTACCGGGTCGCCTTCATCATGACGCGGCTTGAAGGGTTGCCACTCTCAGAAAACTGGCGGTCCGTCGTGGAGGAGTGGGCCGTACAGCACCCCGTGGTGGCCTTCGAGCAGTTCAGCCTCCTCCTAGACGCGCTCAGCCAACTTCACGGCACGCGGATCGTGCACCGGAACCTGACCTTGGGGGCCGTCCGCGTCAGTCCGAAGCAGGACAAGCCGGCTCTGACGACCCTGTCCCTGGCGCGGTTCGAACTCAGCGCACTGCTCAACAATCTGCTGCAGTCCGTCCACGGGCCCAGTGGCAAGGCGGCGTACGACGAGGTCGTGAAGGCGATGTTCCTCATCCCACCGTCGGGCGTCACCAAGGCTCATCATCTGGCGTACCTGGCACCGGAGAGCCACCCTGCCGTCTTCGGTGACGTACGGCTACGCCGCCTGGACCACGGCAGCACCGATGTCTTCGGCCTCGGTGTCCTCGGGTGGGAGTTGTTCGTCGGCTCCCTGATGGACCGGTTGCCCGAAGAGTACGCAGGTGTCGAAGCCGCGGAGGGAGACGAGCTCCCGCCGGCTCTGGGCCGACTGCACAGGGCCATGCGTCGCGAGCTCGACCTCAACCCAAGGCTTCCCCGGCCGCTGCGCACCGCGCTGCTCGGGATGCTCGCCGACTCACCCACGGAGCGCAGCACTTCCTTCGAGGCGTCAGCAGCCCTCCAGCGCGGCTGGTCGAGCATCTGTCTGGCGCTGGAGCCGGTACCAAGCGGTTCCAAGGCACGGCTCCTGGCGTTCATGCCCGACCAGTCCGTGACAACGGTCCACACGAGCCGGGGGTGGACGGACCACAGCCCCGACACCCCCCGGGGATGCCAGGAGCTCCAGGCCTTCCTGGAGGAGGAACTCCGCGAGGCGGAGCTCGTCCACTGGCACGGCGGTGCCGTCGGCTTCGTCGACGGTGATCCTCGCTCATTGGGCGACGCCCAATGGGTGCTCATCGGACAGCAGGCGGTGTGGTTCTGCGCGTTCCTCTTCGACCTCGACGCGATGGGCCGTCGGACGGTGACGCACAACGATACCCTCGTCATCAAGTACCTCGTGGACAAACGCTTCGCGTCCGAGATCCTGTCAGCCAAACCCAAACGACGCATCGGCAAGATCGATCTGGTGCCATTCCGGCTGGGACAGCCGCTGGCCGACGAGCAGGAGGGCCGCCCGTCGTGGAAGGATCTGATCGACGCCGTCCAGAGCACCGAGCGGAGCGCCCAGAGCGCCGAGGTCCAAGAGATGCTGCGGGCCGTCTCCTTCATGCTGGACTTCCAGGGTGTGGTCCTCCGTTCCCGTCAGTATCCCTACACGCTCACCCATACGGAGGACGGTCGTCTCGTACTGACGCAGGACAGCGGCAGGGAACGCAGATGGTTGCACGGGGACGAGCTGCTCACCGCCTACTGCACGGACTCCCGGCGCCGACCTCCCCTCGGCGACTTCGCCCGAAGCCTCCTAGCCGAGAACGACCAGGCAAAGGTCTCGGTGGTGTACGACAGGCCCACCCCGCGCTTCGGTGGCGACTCCTTCGACGTACGGGTGAAGGAGCGCCTCGACGCGACGTCGATCGTCGTCGAGGCCGCACCGGGCAAGGAGATTCCCGACAAGGGATGGATCAGACCCCAGGAGGATCGCGGCACAGAGGTCCAATTGCGCCGGGAGGCCCGAGGGCTGGGCTCGCTACGCCAAAAGATCGGGCTGGCGCGCATACTGCACACGCCGGAGTCCATCGAGCTGCATGGCGGACGCGACACGACACTGACGATTCCGGCGCGGCCCGGTGAAAAGCCCCTGCGGGGCAAGGCCTCCCGGGTCATCACGGACATGCTGCGACTCCACCCCTTCTATGCGCTCCAGGGACCGCCCGGCACGGGAAAGAGCACAGTGGTCTCCCATGCGCTGCGTGACTTCCTCAGGACGGAGCATGGCGCCCGGGTGCTCGTGAGCGCTCAGTCGAATGACGCCCTGGACCAGTTGGCCGGGAAGTGCCTGGAGTTGCTCAAGCCGGTCATCGCCGATCAGTCGGTACTGATGCTCCGTGAACTGCCCCGCCGCAAGGACGCCTATGACCTGCCGGAGGAGTTGCGCTCCTTCACCGCTGAAGCGATCGCCGAGGATCTTGTGAGGCGTATCGAACAGCGGGTCACGGACAGCCACAGCGGCGCGCGCAACCCGTCGGAGCAGGCCCTGATGCTGCGATGGGCCGAGGTCGCCCAGGCGAACATGGTCGAGCTGACCGAACGGATCCGCGCCAGTGCCGACATCGTGCTGGCCACGTGCTCGATCGCGGGCACGCTCACCGACGAGGTGCGGGATCCGTCCGATGTCTTCGACTGGGTGATCATCGAGGAGGCCGCCAAAGCCTGGCCGACCGAGATCATCATGCCGCTGGTCCTCGGCGTTCGGTGGACCCTCGTGGGCGACCATCTGCAACTTGGGCCTCACCGGGCCGAAGACATCAAGGCGTTCCTGGACGGCCTGGGCCGACACCCGGACGAGCGCATCAAGCTGCATTACGCGGCCCGCGACAGCTACCTACGCTTCGTGCAGATGTTCGGACGGTTCTTTGAGGGGCGAGGCTCTAACCAGCCGGCGGAACCCACGTACCCAGTAGACACCCTCGACACACAGTTCCGCATGCACCCCGTCATCGCCGAGCCCTTCGCGCGGGCGTTCTATCCGGACGGCAGCGGCGGCACCTTTCTCGCACCCGATCCCGACATCAACGAGTACCACTCCGCCACCGATCCGGAATTCCTGAGAGGCGCTCCCCTGGTCTGGCTGGACACGTCCAAGTACCCGGGCTGCGAAGACATCGGGTACTGGTGGAATCCGGGTGAGGTGGACCTGGTCGAGGACCTCGTCCGAAAGCTGCGACTCGACAGCACGCCCGACCCGAGGAAGCTGGTCGTGCTGACCCCGTACCGCAAGCAGCGCCGCGAGCTGGAACGCGGGTTCCTCGACGGGCGGGTGCACACCGTCCATTCCTTCCAGGGCGGCCAGGCGAAGACGGTGATCGTCTCTCTGGTCCGCAGCTCGGAACGGGGCACGGAATCGCGCCAGAACGTAGGGCACACCGCCCAGGACGACGTGATCAACGTGATGCTGTCCCGGGCGCAGCAACTTCTCGTGGTCGTCGGGAACCTGCCGCACTTCGAGCGTCATGGCGGTCCTGCCTGGCAATCCGTGATCGACACGTTCCGCCAGGTCGGCAGAATCGTCGATGCCTCGACAGGCCAGATCATCGTCGACGCCACGGGAGACAGCCGATGACCGAGACAGTCCTTGTCGCCATCCCATGCCGCGTCATCACCCTCCGGATGGAACTCGGTGCCGAAGAGGGAGCCTCCACGCTTGAGGACCTCGTGCTCCGCGCCGTGGCCGCGGGGCGCGACACCATCCGGGCACTGAGCGAGCTCTTCTCCCTGCCGAGCCGCCTGATGCTCGACGTCGTACACGGTCTGTGGAGCAGAGGGTTCCTGGCCGTCGACTTCACCACCAACACGCTGGAGACGACCCAGGGAGCCCAGCCCGGACTGGTCGAGCAGGGAGGCCGGCCCATCCCCTCCAAGGTGCAGGCCCGAAAGTTCCTGTTCGACCCGGTGACAGCTGCCGTCCTGCTGCACCGGAAGGGCATGGACCGGATTCCCAACGGGGCGATCGCCATGCCTCTCGCGCGAGGCATCTCGGAGACCGACATCCCCCAGACCGAGCTCCTGCGCGCGGTCCGCGAAGCGGTCCGCGTCGACCGCAGGGAACGCGGCGTGCACGAGCGAGTGCTGAACGTATCGTTCGCTAACCCGATGCTGAACTCCTCCGAGCCCGTGCACTGGAACACCATCGAGGCCGTGGTGAACCGGGACCCGGTCACCGACGTGGTCACCGCCAGCCCCGTCCAGATGCCTCAGGGCTGGGGCAGGCGGGCAGTTCAGCTCTTCCAGGCCAGAGTGAGCGACCTGGTACGCAACCGACCCGACAGCAGGTTCGTACAGCAGCTGCTGTCCCGCGAAGTGCTGAAGGTGGTACCGCCCGACAACCTGCGGTCGCTGCTGGTCGAGCTGGACCGCCTGGCCGACGGGCTGCACACCGTCTCGCCGGAATCCCTGCCATCCCTGCACGAAGAGCTGCGGGGCAAGGCGGGCAAGGTACTGCACCAGCTTGCCGAGGCCCGCCGCGCCAGGTGCTCCGTTGCGGCGGTGGCTCCTGGAGCGGGCGTGGAGTGGGTGGTGAAGGATCTGATCGAGCAGGCGGCCCACCAACTCGTCCTAGCTTTACCGCAGATCACCTACGACGCCCTGCACCCCGTCCTGCCGTCGCTGGAACTCGCTGCGAAGCGCGGCGTCAGAGTCGTGTTCCTCTGGGGCGACTCCCCGTCTGCCGTGCTGAAGGGCAAGGTGGCGACGGCACTGTTCGACCTGCAGTCCCGTTTCTCCGAGAACGTCCTGCTCGAACGGCGCAGCAGCAGTTGCGCAGCGTCCCTAGTCGTCTGTGACAACCTCTACGCGTACGTGGGGTCCAGCAGCCCGCTGGCCACCAATACCGGCTCCGGTGTGCTCGTCAACCCGGCGGAAGGCACGAACGAACCACCGAGTTGTGTGGCGGACATGCTGAGCTGGGCGCGGCGGACCTATCCGTACTGGGAGACGGGCCAGAACATCGCCCTTCTGCCGACCGACTTCGGAGGACAACGAGGCACGGACCTTTCCGAGGACGTCGACTCGACACCGCCTAACTTCTCACTGCCGGAACTGAAGGAAGACTGGGCCGATGACACGGTCGCCAGCGCCACGGTGTGGGCCGCGCAGTGGGGCCGTATGCTCCGTGGGCTCTTGGAGGCGGTGGAGAACGTCTACCGAGGCCAGCCGGTCGTGCGGGCGGTCTGGGACGGCATGTACGCCGATCTGATCCAACAAGCCATCGACAGTGCGACCGAGCGGCTGGCCATCACCGACGACTCCGCCGAGACAGAGACGTGCACGGATGCCCTCGGTCAGCGACTGTCGGGCCTTCGGGACAAGGGCGCCGTGATCCATCTCCAGCATCCGCCGCTCAAGGACGGCCGCAGAGCCCCCCGCAGTTACACCGAGCTCCACCGTCGCCTCGGCGCGGAGGGGACGCTGCGGAACACGAAGGCACGGGCGCGAGCGACGTTGTCCGACCACGAGACCGTCGTCGGTAGCTACCGGCCGCTCGGCAACAGGCCGGTCAACCCGGCCCGGGGGCCTGCCCCCACCGAACTCGGCCTGCACATCATGAACACCGCCTTCACAACTGAGTTCGCCAGCGAGCTGGGCATTCGCGACTGGTTCGGGGACGACACCACGGACGGCGGAGACGCCGTCGGTGCCCACGACTACCTGCCGCCGCTGCCTGCCCTCGCGTCAGCGCCTGTCGCATCGGACGATTGGGCAGTTCTGAACAACCGCCGGGCATCCGGCACCGCCTCGCCCGAGCGCCTGCGTACCGAAGCCGCAACGCTCCTCTATGGTTCCACCGGCTCCACAGACCAACGTCTTTGGTGGGCACGCTGGCTCCTGCACGACGCATGGCAGAGGCACGCCTTCATGGAAGCCTTTCTGCTGGCTCCCCGGCTCGGCAGCGGGGAGACCATGCCCGTGCCTCTGGCCGCCGTCGCGGCGCCGCTCGAGCACGGTCCGCTGGGCGAACAGCTCTACTACAGCGCGCTGGAATTGTCCGACGCTCCGCGAGAGCACCGCACGGTCGCTCTGATCGGCGCTGTCGCGGAGATGCTGCTGCACGGGGGCAACACCGGCCTACTGGTTTGTGAAGCGCTGGCCGGCTCAGATCCAGGGGAGTCTAACGGGCTACCGCCAACCTGGCTCCTGCTGGCGCGGGAGGCCGCGCAGTGTTTCGACTCATCCCAGGCTCCCTTGCCGCTTAAGGAGATCAATGCCTGGGCCGAGCAGCAAAACCAGTCGATGGCCATCCGGACGGGCTGGGTCCGGCTGGTCAAGGAGGTGAGCGACTTCGAACGGGGGGAGCAGCACTTCAAGTTCCTCGACGGCAAACGGATGCATCGAGCGATGTTCCGGCCTCCTGAGGGACTCTTCGCCCGGGTTCTGGCCATGGCCGGGGAGGACGTCGACCCCGAGTTCCAGGTGAGCACCGCCGCCGGACTGCCCATCACCGAGCTGGACGCCCGTCTCCACATGGATCAGCTCGCCTTGAGCCAAGGACTCAGAAAGGTCGAATGGAGCAACCACCTGGCCTACGCAAGGCGGGTGGCAGACGTGATGAGCGAAGCCAGGCGCCTCGCGCAGCTCTCCGCGACCGAGGCGGAACGAAGCACATCGAGTTTCGCGGCCGCAATTCTCCCGGTGCTCACTCCGGACCAGACCGCCTTCGCGCGGCTCCTCGGTCGTGCGTGGCCCACCCTCCTCGACGAGGCCGACGGCTTGGGGGAGCCTGCCCGCCATCCCGCGATGGCTCTCCTGAGTGCTCTCGCCTCACTGCCTGTGATCGGAAGGGAAGACAGTTGACCGGGATTTCACGCGAACTACTGGAGAGCTGGCCGGGCCGTGTCCGTTTCCCTGGCGTGCTGATCGCCCTGGCGGCGCACGGCCGAGCCGACGACGGAGACCGGGACGGCTCCGGGGCGCGACCCGTCGCGGCCGAGCTGGACAGCGATCCACTCGCCGAGGCCGTGCTCGTCCACGTAGGGGGCGTGCCACCGCGAGCAGCCTTCGACGCGCTTCTGGAGAAGGGAGAGCACGATGCGGCGGAACGTGTTCTCGCCGATGAACTGCATCGAGAAGGCCACCAGGCGGAGGTGCTGACCCGCCGACTGGAGGAGTCCCGCGAGGCAGGGGCGGAGTCGGTCCGACAGCGGGTGTCCGAGCTGGCCAGACGAGCACAGGCCGCGGGGATCTCCTTCGAGCGTCCGGACATGGCGTCGCTGATCAGGAAGTCACGGTCGCGGACTGTGAGTGCGGAAGCGGCGCTGACGACGATCGAACGTGAAATCGAAGACGGGATCACATCGCTGGGGGAACAGCTGGAACTGATCGTCGCCGAACAGGAGCACGCGCTCGTCGGCACCGAGGCCCGTGTGAACCAGCACACCGGCGAACTCGTCACAGCGTCCCGCGTGCGGGCGCTGCTGCGGTCGGGCGAACTGGTGGCGGCCCAAGCACTGCTGAACCGGGAGCCGCTCGGCGCCCCCATTCCGGAAGCGCTGACGGCGTTCCCTGTATGGGACGAGCTGTGGACTCCCCACACCCTCCTTGAGTACCATCTGAACCCGACGATGCGCAGGCCACCGGAGTTCAGCGCATGGAAGGCTGCCGACGAGTCCGCAGAAGTGCTGCTCACCGCCTTCGACCGGCTGCAGCGAGAGTCCTCGCCCGCAGCAGCAGTAAGCTTCGCCGACGCGCTAGGCCGCTTCCTGGGGGGACCAGGGGAAGGTGCCGTAGCCGCTCCCATTGATGGCGGTTACTTCACCTCCTTCGACGTGCCCCGGGATGAACCCCTCTCCGGGCTGATCCCCACGGGTCGGATCGACCTCTACGTCGCCGACCCGGAGACCACCACGCCTCCCGAGGCCCTGGCGGGTCTCGGTGACCCGCATGTCGCCGTCGGTCCGGGTCTGTTGGCCACCGGGTACAGCGACCGATCCCTCACCGCCGTACTCGGTCTGCGCGACCTGCTCGGACTCGTCGTGCTGGAGGCCGACCGCGGTACCCGCATGCTGGCCATCCTTGCCCGTCAGTGGCCGGTGGACGCTCTCATCGGAGACAGCCCGGCAGCGCTGGAACGAATCCTCGGGGCGTCACCCGAAGCGGCCTGGCGAACCCTGCGATGGATCACCTACCTGTCGTTGGGCGGCGGCCCTCCCACGGTGCAGGCAATGGAGCACTGCACTGGCATGGAGCCCCGGCTCCTCGGGACGATGCTCCGGTACGCCGAGACCGCGATCGACCGATCCCCGCACATGGAACTGTGGGCCGCGGAGAGCGGCGGCTGGCGGAAAGACTCTCCACTGCTCCACGCGCTGCGGTCCGAACTCCTGGCGCAGTGCGGTGACCAGGCGGCTCGGGTCGCCTGGTGGGCGGCCCTTTCGATCTGTGACGAGGAAGACGGCCGGGTCGTGGCCGAAGACCTCGGGGAGTGGGCCGAGATCTGCTCGGGGTGGGCTGGTGCCAGATCCGAGGCCCTCAAGGGAACAGCAACGCTGGTGAAGCGTGGCCTGCTGGTCCCCACGGAACAGGACGCCGACCGGAGTCGCTCGACGCTGGGCGAGGAAGAACAGCTTGCGGCAGAAACGACGGACCTCGTCCTGCGCGTCTCCCTGTGCGGAGCTGTCCGCGCACTCCGTGCCACGGCCGAGGCCGAGCTGAGCACGCTCCTCGAGGAAATGGAACGAGCCGCCGTCAGCGGGGCGCCGGTCGACACTCCAGCGGCCACGACTCCCGCTCCCTCAGCACGTCGTGCGTGGACGCCCTGGCATCGCAACCGCTTCGCACCCGTGCCAGCGTATGCCACGCTCCTCGCAGCTAACCAGTCGGGAGCCAGCGCCGAGGAACTCGCATACCTCTCGGAACGCGCGAGCGAGGAGCTCCTGACCTCCTCTCCCCACGATCTTTTCGCACGAGCGACGCCACGGGTCGCGGACCTGGGAACGGTCCTGCCAGAGCTGACTGCCCTGTGCGGGGAGCAGTATCCGGACCTCCACCTCGACCTGCGCTGCCCGCCCTCGTTGCGGGTGGACATCCCGGCTCCCCTGCTGCGCGCCATCCTGTACGAGGTGCTGGACAACGCCGCGGAAGCTCTGGAAGGCGTTGGTACCGGTCTCATCCAGGTCTCCGTGTCGGAGGAGAGTCCCGAGGTGATCGTCGAGGTCGCAGACAACGGTCCGGGCCTCCCGGAGGAGGCGCGAGGCCGGAGGGTGTTCCAGCCGGAGTGGACCACTCGTGGCCCCGGTCGTGGGTGGGGGCTGCACCGGGTCCGGAAATTCCTCCAAGCCTTGCCGAATCCTGCGGTGGAGGCAGAGGTGGAGGTCTTCCGCTCCTCCCATCCGGCGCTGACGGGCGCCGCCCTGCGGCTCGTCCTTCCAGAGCCTGAGCCCTCGGACTCGTGAGCAGCGGACCACACACCCGGCTCGGATCACCGCTGCTGACGCCGTGCGGACAGCTGCGGTTCCCAGGTAGCGAACTCAGGTCGCCCCTGCACGCTCAGAGGCCCAAGTGTACGGACGCCAGCTGATCACGCCCCGGCCAGGAGCGGTGCCTCGAGAGACAGAGCAGATCGACCTGTGTCGCCTGGACATCGACTGCCTCGGGGTACCTCCCTACACGGAGAGGAGCGGGAGTCAGTTTCGAGCCTATACCTGTTGCCACCGGCAGCCGCCTGTCATGGACAGTCTGCCGAACACTGGAGAGGGCTTTCCCGGTGCGGTCAGGCCACCAACCCTGCTACGTGAGGCCAGCTCCAGCAGGACACCTTTCGGTCCAATGCTGACCGTTTGCTGACCTGAGGGGGGCACATGATGCCCCTAACCTGCGGCGACGCCAAATAGTCAGATCTTCGACTTGAACAGAGTGCGCAGCACTGTGGACTCCTCTGAGACGGCTCCCTGCCTGCTTTCTGCAGGTCAAGGGCGACCTCGACTTTACACCGGCACATGCCGAACGATGTTTGTGAGGAACATCGCCCCGGTCAGCGCTCGACCCTCCCAGAAGCCGGCTCGCAGGCATGGGAACGACGACCTGCCCCGCCGTCCGCCTGTACGCACCAGCCACCCCCGTGGCCGCCCATGACCGCCCTGCGGCCGAGCCAGGCCCCTGACGGCCACACCGGACCAGCCGGATGGCCCACGCCCGGGACGGAGCTGGAACATTCGTTCACGGTCTGCCCCCTGGTCGGCCGTGACGCACGCGATCGCGAACCGTTCTTGGAGCACCGGTACCAGCCGTACGCCCATCCAGAGGCCGCCGGGAATCCGTTCCTGAGAGGAGGCCCGTCCATGATGGTGACGCCCCGCACCGCCGCACCCGATCACGCCTCCGTGGTCAAGCGGGGGTTCGACCTCTATCTGACGGGGGAGTTCGCCGGCCTGGTGGGGACGTCCGTCCACCGCGTGGCCCTTCCCGCCCTCGCCGTACTGGAGTTGCGGGCGAGCGCCGGGCAGACGGCCCTGCTCGCTTCCCTGTCCTACCTGCCCACGTTCCTGCTGGCCCTCCCGGCGGGGGCCGTCGTCGACAGGTATCCCAAGAGGGCCCTGCTGGTGTTCACCGATCTGGCCGGCGCCACGGCCGTCACGGCGATTCCCGCGGCCGCCTTGCTCCACGTCCTGACGCTGCCTCTGCTCTACGGGATCAGCCTGGTCCTGGGCGCGGTGAGCGTCCTGCATCAGGCGGCGGCCATCGCGATCGTCCCGCAACTGGTCGAACCGGCCATGCTGCACCGGGCCAACGCCCGGGTCGGGGCCGCGTTCGGAGCGGCGGACACCGCCGGCACGTACCTGGGCACCGCGGTCGTGGCCCTGACCGGAGCGGCACGGGCGTTCTGGCTGGACGGCCTGTCGTATCTGCTGTCCGCCTGGTGCGCGAGCCGGCTCCGGGAACCGGGTCTACCGGTAGCCGGACGGAGCCGACGGCGCCGGTTCACCGCCGAGATCTGGGAGGGGCTGGCCTACACGGCACGGACCCCGTTGGTGCGGGAACTCGTGTTCGCCCTGACCGTCGTCGGTCTGGGTGTCGGCATCACCGGTGCCCTGTTCTCCTACTACCTGCTGACCACCCTGGCCGCGGGCCCGACCGGGCTGGGGATCGTCATGGGCGTCTCCGGGGTGGGAGCGCTCGCCGGAGCTCTGCTCGCTCCGCGCATCGTCGTCCGCTTCGGCCCCGGCCGGACACTGCTCGCCGGTTTCGTCGTCTGCCCGGTGGCGGGAGTGCCTCTGCTCATCGCCCGCCCGGGCGTCGGCTGGCTGGGCCTGATCGCGGTGGCGGGCGCCGTCCAGCTCGCGGCGGCGGGGGTGGCGGGGACCACTCAAAGGGCCCTGCGGCAGCAGATCTGCCCGCCGCACCTGCAGGCGCGGGCGCAGCAGACCTCCACGTGGCTCGTCTCCGGGAGCAAGCCGTTCGCGGCTCTGGCCGGCGGCGCCGTGGCCACTGCCTACGGGGTCCATGCGGCGCTGCTCGTGGGGGCGCTGCTGCTCGCGGTCCCGGTCGCGGTGCTGTGGCGCTCACCCGTGGGCCGTCTGACCGCCCTGCCCGTGATCCCGACGCCGACCGAAGCCCCCGTGCTCATCGGTGGCGGCCACGCACCCGGCGAAGGAACCGGCAAGGGCCGGGGTCAGTGACCTCCGGGCGCCACACCCGCGGCCACGTCGAGCGGGGCGCGGGAGGGGCGTTCGAGAGGGGTGAGGAAGTCCAGAGTGTCGAGCGGCTGGTCCGTGAAGAAGCGCAGGAGGAGTTGCGAGACCTCTCGGTGCCGCTCCAGAGCGGGGAGGTGATCCGTTTCACGGACGAGGGTGAAGACGCTGTCCGCGATGCGGGCTGCGACGTCACGGCCCAGGTCGGGGCGGGTGAGCGTGTCGTGTTCGCCGGTGAAGCACAGCGTGGGGATGCCCGTGAGGCCGCCCGCCGGAAGACCCTGCCAGTCGATGACCCGGCGGGTCGACGCGTGGTGCCGCTGGAATCCGTCCCCCTGGATGGCTGCCATGTCTCGGGCGAGGAGCCGGGTGACGGCGGCCCGGTTGCGTACCGGCCGGTCGGAGGGAGCCATCAGCGCCTCGACGCTGCGGCGGGCGTAGCCCTCGGCATCGCCGTTCGCGAGCGCTTCGGCCATCGCTTCGAGGCCCCTGAGCCCCTCGGGAGGGTAGATCGGAGCGGCTCCCATGAGGGCGAGACGGGCGACGTGCCGGGGGTGTTCCTGAGCCAGGCCGTAGACGACGGGCACGCCGTAGGAGACCGCGTACAGGTTGACCCTGCCGATGGCAAGACGTTCCAACAGGTCCGCCAGGACATCGGAGAGGAAGTCGAATCCGTAGGCGGCCGGGAGCGCGTCGGACCCTCCCGAACCCGGCAGGTCGACGCTGACCACGGTGGCCGCTTCGGCCCAAGTCCCTTCGAGGCGGCGGTAGGAGTACATGTTCTGGAAGGCTCCGCCGATCACGACGATGGGCTCCGTGCGGGGAGCGGGGTTCTCCACCACACGGCACCGGTAGCCGAAGCCGGAGAAGACGAAACGATGCACCTGGTCAGCAGACATACGGGAAGGCTCCAAAGAGGGGAAACGCGTACCGGGATCAACGAGTCACCCACTTGATGGATCTTGTTCGTTGCCCACCACTACACGATCGAGTCACGGCCTGCGCGCTTGTGGCAGCGATACGAACCGCCACCGACAGCCGTCCCGATTCGTTGCCACCGTGCGGCATCCGGCCCCGCCGGAACCACCACCGCCTCGCCGACACACTGGAGCAGTACATGTCCACGACCTGGGGCACGGCATCGTCCTCCGGCAGCCGCTTCGTCAGCTACGCCGCAACCGTCCTCGACGTCCTGGGCCGTCATCCTGACCGACCCGTGGTCATCACCCCGGACGGCGTGCACGTCTCCGCGGCCGAACTCCGGGAAACGACCGTCCGACTGGCGCGGTCTCTGGCCGCACGCGGTATCGGTCCGGGCACGACCGTCGCGCTGCTCACCGGCAACAGCGTGGAAGCGCTGGTGGCGCGCCACGCGGCCGCACTGGCCGGAGCCCGCCTGGTCTACCTCTACGACGTGCTGCCGCCCGAATCCCTCGCGCACATCGTCCACCATGTCGAACCCAGCCTGCTGCTTGTGGACTCCGGCCGCTTTGGGGACATGGAACGGCTCCTGCCCCTCGTACCCGCACCGGCCGTGGCAACGCTGGGCCCGGGGCCACGCGGCGGTGACCTCACCGACATCATCGCCGAAGGCGCCCCTCAGGCACCTGAGCCGCTGCACGTGAGGGTCGCCCCGGACGACGACTGGTGCATCCGCCACACGAGCGGTACCACGGGCGTTCCGAAGGCCATCCAGGTGACGCACGGCCAGTACCGCAGTTGCCTGGAGAACCTCCGTGTCCACGCGGGCGACCCGCCCCGCTTCCTCGCCTGCACTCCCCTCTCCCATGTCGCCGGACTCTGCGCCGACCTGACGCTCCTCCAGGGCGGATCGGTGGTGCTGCAGCACGCATTCGAGCCCGGCGCCGTCCTTACCGCGATCGAGCGCGAGCGCATCACCCACACATGGCTCCTGCCGCCCCTTCTGAACCAGTTGCTCGACCATCCCTCCCTCCCCACGACCGACGTGTCCCACATCGAGCGGATCACCTACGGGGGCAGCCCGGCCGCACCGGCGAGGCTGCGGCGCGCGGAGGAGGTCTTCGGGCCCGTGCTCCACAGCTGGTACGGGCAGAGCGAAACCCTCGGACTCACCGAGGTGGGCCCCGAGGAACACACGGTGGTCGGACGCCACGGTCAGATCACCGTCGGCCGCCCCATGGCCGGCGTCGAGATCACCATCCGCGACGAGCGCGGCGAACCCGCGGCTGCGGGGACGCAAGGGGAGATCGTCGCCCGCTCCCCGGGGATGATGTCCGGCTACTGGAAGCAGCCGGAGCTCACCGCCGAGGTCATGCGGGACGGCTGGGTGCGGACAGGTGACGTCGGATACCTCGACGAGAACGGATATCTCTTCCTCGTCGACCGATGCAACGACATGATCAAGGTGAGGGGAGGGGGCATCTACCCCAGCGAGGTCGAAGCGGTGCTCCTGACCCATCCGGGCGTCGCCCAGTGCGCCGTCTTCAGCGTGTCCGACCAGGACGCGACCGAGCACGTGCACGCCGCCGTGGTACCCGGCCGGGACCACGACATCAGCCAGGACGAGATCCATGCCTTCGTCACCGCCCGCAAGGGCGACCGGTACGCACCGGCCGCGGTCCACCTGCTGGCCGAACTTCCCCACACGCCTGTGGGGAAGCCCGACAGGCGCAAGCTGCGAGCGCTGCTGAGCTGACGATTCCCTTGTCGACTGCGGTACGGAGGACTCGCCGCCGGTATCCGGTGCGGCACAGACCGCGCGCGGGGCGAGGCTGACCCCGGCCAACGCCACCGTGGCCTGGGCCGAGCGGTCCTTCGCCGACGGCCTGGGCGCCGATGAGGCCGACATCGCCCACCAGTGATCGTAGGCAGCGGCAGCGCGTCGTCCCGGGCCGCGTGGCGCACAATGTGGTCCGGCAGCAGACGATCCGGACCACCTCCGGACCGGCCCGCGCCAAGGCTCCGCCGCGTTCCCGAGGCGCCAGAGATCACGTCCAGCTTCTCCGAAGCATCGAGCTGTGGGGCGTGTTCGGTGCTCTCTCCCCGACGCCTCGGCGGCGAATCGGAAAACGTCCTGGCGCGAGCCGCGGAAGTCTGGACACGCGAGACCCAAACCCCGGCCCACATGCTGACGCAGGCCCGGGACCGTGCCCCTACCGCTCCAGGGTCAGGGCACACGGTGGTCCGGACCACCGGCGTTCCACGGGATGCTGGTCGGAAGGAACCCTTCACGAGCTGCTCGTCACGCACGTGACCGATGGGGCCGTCGACATCGCCCCGGGCCTCCACGACGTCGTGGACCGGGGCGCGGCGCTCGGACCCGACGGCGCGTGGATCGCCGCAGCGGCTCAGGCGAACCTCAGCGGCATGGCGTTCGTGCATGGGCAGGCGGACCGGGCGGTCGTCCACCTCGAAGCCGCGGTGGCGGCCGGCTACAACGACAGCGTGCCGCTGCACACCGGCCCCGCGCTCCCGCTGCACCAGGATCCGCGCTTCCGGTCCCTCTAGCAGCGCATGCGCATCACCCAGGACGACTTCGACGAACTGATCTGGCTGCACCATGAGATGCGGGCCGCGGTGAGGGTTCAGCCGGCCGGTGCCTCCGGACTGCCGAGGAGGCTCCTGAGGAAGCCGTCCCAGTTCAGGCCCTCCATCTCCCCACCAGCCGCGACGATCCGGTACGTGGCGTCCAGCCACGCCGTCAACGGCTCGGCCGGTACCTCGAACAGCGCCTCCACCTCCTCGGACTCCAGCAGCAGCCACGACGAGGGGCGCTCGCGGTCCAGCGTCGGCCACATCCGTACGTCGCCGGCTCCGCTCATCGACGTGACGCCGAGGTGGAGCAGTTCGCGTCCGATGTGCCAGATGAGGCTGGGGCCGCGTTCCGCGAGGAACTCGACCGTGATCACCGCGGCCATCTCCGGGTCGAAGACGAACTTCGCGCGCATCCGCAGCCGGGTGAACTCGTCGAGCAACTGGTCGAGTTCCAGGTAGAGCGGCGGCACGAGGTCCGAGGTCGAGCGAGCACGCAAGGTCGGCTGGTCACGATGCATGATGGGTTTCCCTCCATAGGGCGAGATCTGCGCCTCCCACTCTTCGCCGGAGGCGGACACCCCACATCGGTCAGTTGACGGTCGACGAGTCATCCCGTCCCCGACGGTTGGACGTGCCGTCAGGCGTGGCGGGGGTCGCACGGGGCGTGTCGTCAGTCAATCTTCTGCGCCCCTTGGGAGAGTGGCGGACCTTGGCGAGCCCGGACCTGTTCGGCCGAGCCGCAGCGGACGCTCCGGCGGCGCGCGCAGCGCGGGCGCCGCCGGTGGCGCCCCCCAGGAGGACGGCCGCCGCGTGGTCGAGTTCCTCCAGCTCCGCGTCGTGCACCCGGAGCACCAGGAACTCCCGGGTGGGACGTCTCGGAGGGCGGGTCTGCCACGCACGGGGGTGCGCCCCTCCGACCACGGGAGCCGGCCGACGGGTGCGGGTCATCGCTGCTTGCCCAGGCCGGTGTCGGTCCCACCTGCCGAGGACGCCCGCAGGACGTCGGCCCGCCGTCCTCGCTGCCCCGGAACGCGATGCCGCCGTCGGTGAGGGCGTGGGCGTGACGGAGGCGGTCCGAAACCCACCTTCGTCACCCGTCAAGACGGTGACTATGCTGGAGATCGGCCATCGAGAAGAGGAGCGCACGAACATGAGCACAGCCGAGGAGAGGGCCCTGCTGGCGGGCGGGTGCTTCTGGGGCATGCAGGAGCTCATCCGGTCGCTGCCCGGCGTGGTGCGGACCCGGGTCGGCTACACGGGAGACGACGCGAAGCCCCACCCCACCTACCGCGACCACGGACGGCACGCGGAGTCGATCGAGATCGCCTTCGACCCCTCGATCACCGACTACCGCACGATCCTGGAGTACTACTTCCAGATCCACGACCCCAGCACCCGCGATCGCCAGGGCAACGACGTGGGTCACGACTACCGCTCCGCCATCTACTACACCGACGACGAGCAGCGCCGCGTAGCCCGGGAGACCATCGCCGACGTCGACGCGTCCGGGCTGTGGCCCGGCCCGGTGGTGACGGAGGTCGAACCGGCCGGCCCCTTCTGGGAGGCGGAGCCGGAACACCAGGACTACCTCCAGCGCTACCCGGACGGCTACACCTGCCACTTCCCGCGCCCGAACTGGCGACTGCCCCGGCGCGAGGCGTCCTGACACCGGGAGCGGTCGGGAGGAGCGACACTCCCTCCGACCGCTCCGCCCTTCCCTTCCCCCCGCTCACCGTCCGGGGCGTCACCCGCCGCCCCGGACGGCGGCGTCCCAGTCGATCCCGGTGCACTCGGATCCGGCAGGGACCAGTTCCGTACGTGCCCCAGCCACGCGGCCAGCGACGGCGCGGGCAACTCGAACAGGGTCACCACGTCGCCGGTAGGCGGCTGGAGCCAGGTAGCAGCCCGCTCCTTGGCGCAGGACGGCCACGTCCGACTGCCGCCGAGGCCGCTCGGCGACCTGGGCCCTAGCTGGAGGAGGTCACCTCCGATGCGCCACGAGGCGCGGGAACCGCCGTCGACGAGGAACTCCCCCGGCGTACCGACCCCTGGCCCACTGCCACGTCTGCCCCAACGAGACGCTGTTCGCCTGTCTCGCCGGAGCGGCCGAGACCGGACAGCGCCGGGCATCGGACATCAGCGGCGGTCCGGAACAAGGCTTCTCCCCGGTCGACGTCACCATCGTCGGCGGCCGGCTGTCAGAGTGCCGCGGTCGCCTACCTCACGCCGGTGCCGAACCGTCCCCCTCTCGACGTCGTCACCGGCGCCACCGCCCAGCGGCCGGGGTCAGTGTCCGGCCCAGATACAGACCTCGACCGTGCTCGGCCCGCACGGCCCTGCTCCGTGAACGAGTGGGCGGTCGGCACCGGCGGATCGATCGCGGAGTCCCGCACCTCCAGGCCGACGCGACCGCCCGACGCCCGGAGCCGCAGGTCCACCGTCCGTGTGGACGAGCGCGTTGATCAACAGTTCCGAGGCGACGAGGTCGAGGTCGGCAGACAGGTCCGCCAGTCCCCGGGCGCACAGGCGCTCGTGCACGAAGTCGCGGACCGCTCGCACACCGCGCGGATCGCGCCGCCGGACGCGTCCCGTCCGAGCGGCGCGTCGGCGGGCGCCGACAGTGGCCGGACGGTCCCACCGGACAGCCCGGCGAGCGGCGCCGCGTGCTTTGCCAGAGCCACCTCGGCTCTTCCCGTCCGTGCGTCCCGGCCGTCCGGCATCGCGATCACGTCGTACCAGCCCCCGCCCGCCGCGTTCGCGGACTCCGTGGGCCGGTGGCCGACGCATCGCTTTCATCCTGCAGCCAGTGGGAGTGGTACCGCTCGGCCCAGGACCAGCTGACGTACCCCGTACGCATCCCGAACCGCGATTCCGGGTCCTCAAGGGCCTTGCGGATGTGCCCGATGAGGACGAAGGCGATCAGCCAGGCCACCAGGTCGTGGACGAAGATCGCGCTGGTGCGCGAGACGAAGGAAAGCAGCCCCATGAACCACATCAGCAGGCCGGTGGACATCATCACCAGAACCGCACCGGCGCTCCAGCCCGCGTAGAGCTTCTGCCCCGCGTTGAACTCGCCGGCCGGCCTGGCCTCCGGCGAGGTCCGGCGCCCGCGTGCGGCCGCCAGCCACTGCCGGTCGTACGGGGCGGAACGGTTGAGCCTGCACAGGTCCGCGCGGAAGTCCGCCGAGAACAGACCGAGCAGGAAGGGCGCCGGCAGAGGGATGCCCGACCATTCGTGCAGGGTGGCCATCAGGTGCCGGCGAGGCGGACAGGGCCGCCGTGTTCGTGGGTGAGGGGCTTGTCCTGCATGTTCAGTGCCACCAATACGTCGGAGCGGCGCGCCTGCTCCAGGGTGAGGCTCTCGGTGGAGGCACCGTCGAAGCACGTGAAGTGGACCGCCGCTCCCGAGGAGCGCACCCCGGAGGCATCGAGGATGTCCGCCAGCTTCACGCCCTCGAAGGGCGTGTCGTCCACACGCCATCCGTCCGTGCACAGCACGTCGGCGACGACCCGGGTCTGGGGCATCGCGCGCAGGTCGGCGAGCGTGTAGATCTTTTTCCCAGCCGCGCTGCAGCGGAGCCGCGAGGGCGAGTGAGGCGGCTCCCGCTCCCAGCGTCCCCAACACAGACCGCCACCTCCTGGACGAAGCCAGAGAGTCACCTGTCAGATGGGTTACTCCGCGCGAGGTGCTCGCGGCTTCGACCTGGCTCGCCTCCTGGTGCCTTAGGTCCGGAGTCGTGGGCATGGTCCCGCCCGGCGGCGAGGGGTCTTCCGTCGCTCAGCTGACGGGTCTTGCGAGCGCGCCGACGGTCCGCGACACGGGGGAATCCGACCGTCGGCGGCGGGCGGGTCCCCGGTCGCGAGGTGATGGCGAACTCCCCGAAGGCCCGTCCCGGAGCCGCCGCCTGCCACAAGCGGCGAACCCCTACCGGGACAACGGGACGGCGCGGTGCTCGGGGGACAGTCCGCGCGGCAACCGTGCGAGCACGAGGACTCGTGCAACACCTCGGGGCTGCCGGAACCGGCGACGGGACCTCTGCAGGGGACCCCAATGACTTCCGGCGCGACGCTCGTTCCCCCTCGGACGCACACACCCGTGAGTCACACAGCACATGCGCCGGGTCGCCATCGCGTGTGTCCATGGCGACACATGTGTGACGAGTCTCCAGCGGGGTGGTCCCGGCCGAGGAGGCCGGCCCGGGCGGATCGGATCACCGGACGCAGTCGCCCGCGTGGATCAAATCCCATGCGCCGCGCCCCGCGAAGTGGGGGACGGCCGCAGCACGTGACCGCGCCTTGACCCACACCTGCCGAACCCAGCGGGGCGGCGGGACAAGGCCGACTTATCTGCGCAGGAGCTCCGGGCCTGGGTAGCATGCGGAGCAACGTTTCTACCGAGGGAGGAAAGCCTTGTGACCGTCCAGTCAACCGCCACCCGGCTGGTGGACCAAGCCGCGTCGGACCTGGAGACGAACCGCCGGCTGCAGCAGGAGCTGACGGATCGGATCACGATGCTGCAGCAGGAGGAAGCCCTCCTGACGGAGATCCTGAACCTCGCCCGGCGGTACGAAGGCTTCGCTGACCCCTCCCGGCTGCCCGAGCAGCTGCAGGACGAGCCCCGCACCGCCACCACGAAGGCGAAGCGAGCCTCCGCGGGTGCCGCCGCCCGTCGTTCGGCCCCGGCCGGGACCCCTGCGGGAGGTCACACGCGCAAGGCCGGCACGAAGAAGACGGCCCGACAGCCGCTGCTCGGCGACCTCCTGATGGAACTGCTCGGAGCTGACGCAGAACCCCGCCTCGCCAAGGAGTTGCGGGACGAGCTCCTCGCGCAGCACCCGGACCGCAACCCGACCCCGCAGGTGGTCAGGAACACGCTCGAGTCCCTGGTCGCGAAGGGGCGCATCCAGCGTCACAGGCAGCAGCGATCCGTCATGTACACCCTCGTCGATCCGGACTCCGCGCACTGAGGTCACGGGGTGGAGTAGCGGTCGGACCCCGGCTCGCCACAGCTGGCCGAAGGCGTCGGGCCTCCACGCCTCTCCGCAGCCGTAGCGCGTCCGCCTCCCACCATGTCCGCCGACACTGGGACCACGCGACGTCCTCATCCGGGCGCCCGCCCCTCTCAAGGCGTGCCGGGCCGCTGCGGGGTGACACCCCACCCCTGAGATCGACGGACACCCTGAGCCCGGCGGGATGACCCTCGCAGTGGCGCAACCGCACTCGCCGCGCATGCCGAGGCACGGACGTCCTCGGGGTTCGGCCGACGCCCGCCGATCACAGGAAGTCGGAAGGGGACGGGCCGTACGCGGCGAAGGTCACGCTCAGCGCCCAGGTCCACACGTGCGTGTCCGTGGGCCGTGCCCGCCGGGCGAGACCTTCCGCTGCCGGGGAGGTGCGCTCGTCGGGGGCCTCGAAGTCGCGCCTGATGCCCGGACGGCCGTACTCGCCGGAAGGCATGCGCATTCCGGAGTCCATGACCTGTCCTCGCTCTCTGGTGGGGTGGGAGCGGGTCCCGCGTGGGGGCGCGCGGGACCCGCGGTCTATGGGGCCGTCAGGCGGCGTCGGCCACGATGACGACGGGGACGTTGTCGCGCGTGGCCTTGGAGTACGGGCAGATCTGGTGGGCCGCCTGCGCGAGCTGCTGGGCGGTGGCATGGTCGACACCGCCGAGGACGGGACGCAGGACGGCGGAGAGGGAGAACTGGTCGTCGTCGCCGTGCGTGAGGGTGATCTCGGCCGTGATGGTGGTGCTCGTCAGCCGGATCTTGCGCAGGGCTGCGGCGCGCCGCAGCGCACCGAGGAAGCATGCGGCCCAACCCGCGGCCAGGAGCTGCTCGGGGTTGGTCGCGGCGCCGGACCCGCCCAACTCCTTCGGGAGACCGAGACTCGTCTCCAGGAGGCCGTCGGAAGAACGGGCACGACCGCCGTTGCGGCCCTCTCCGTCGACGTCGACAACGGCGGTGTAGGTGACTGCCATGACTGTTGCTCCCCACGTGTGTGGACTCTTGAGAACGCCTTCTTTCCGGACCCTGAGAGTCACCGGTTGAGGCGGTGACGTCACCATGGCATTCGCAACCGTCACCAGTCAAGGTGGTGACGGATGCCTGCAGGCGACCCGTCATGGGCCACCTCTCCCGTGACGGATACCAGTGGAGCCGCACGACCTGGAGGAGTCCGCCCGTGGGTCGCGGGGCCACGACCGAGGCTGCTCCCTTCAGGGACGTGACGGGGTGGGCGAATCACCGGGTTGCCACACTTCTCGTACGTCACCCCTTTGACGGGTGACGAACGAAGATGCATGCTGGTATCGGCCGTACGAGAACGACCACAGGACGCGATCCACGACTGACGAAGCGGAGCCTGGCCATGAGCGACACCCCTGCCAATGACCCCGACGCGATCGCCCGCCTCGCCCGCTTCGGCACGCTGCCCGAGCGCATCCGTCCCGAGGACATGACCCTTGAGACCGAGGCCGACCCGGCCGGCGCCAGTGGCGGCTACCACCCCGAGAGCGCGTGGAACTTCTACTCGTGCGTGGCCCTCGACCTGGGCCTGTAAGGGCTCGGGCCACCACGGGGCGGGCGCGGGGCGCCGCGGTTCCTACGGCTCACCCGGCAGCACTCCACCGACCGGCGAGGCCTGTCACGCCCCCGGGCGCGACGGGTCCTCTTCCGGGAACCGTGAGGCCGTTACGCCCGTCCGGCAAGGCCGCGGAGCAGCCGGCGCCGGGGAACCCCGGCCGGGTGCGGGGGCGTTCACGCACGCCTCGCAACGCTGCATCGATGGCGTAGACGGCCAGGCCGCACCCGGTGCTGGGGATGATGGACCGCTTCGCGAGGGCCCGGCGTCGGCAAGTCCGCGGTGCTGGACGCGGTGGCGGGGGCCGCCGCCCGGGACGGTGCGCGGGGCCTGCGCGCGGCCGGCACCGCGTCCTCGACCGACTCGCCGCTCCGAGCCGGGACGCCCTGGGTTTCGCCCGGGGTTTCGGCGCCGGGCCGGCGCCCGAGCGCACGGTTTCCTCGCGCGGCGGCTGTCCGGGCGCCGCTGGAGCTCCCCGAGGTCCTGCGTGCGGAACAGCGCCGCGCCCGGGAGGGCCTTCCGGCCGTGCTGCCGCTGGGCGAACGTCGGCCGTCGCTGTTCGCCACCCGGGGTCCGCTCCCTGCCCGCCGCGATCCGCACCCTGCTGCTGCTCGCCACCCCTGGACGACACGGGCGACCTCGGCGTCCTGTCCGCCGCCGTGTCGACCACGGACCGGGACGCCGGCCTGGGCGATCTGGACCCGGCCGAGGTGGACGGGCTCGTACGGGTGGAGGACTCGCCGCGCCGGCTGGTGTTCCGCCACCCGCTGATCAAGTAGGCCGTCGTCGGGGAGGTCACCAGCAGCGCGCGGCGCGCGGCACACCGCGCCCTGGCGGGGGTGCCGGCCGACAAGCCGGAGCGGCGGGCCCGGCACTTGGGGGAGGGCACGCTCCAGCCCGACGAGGAGGTTGCCCTCCTGCTGGAGCGGACGGCGCGGCGCATCCAGGACCGCGGGACGCCGTGGCGGCGGTCGCCGCGCTCACCTGGACCGCGGACCTCAGCCCGCTGGACTCCGACCGCGCGCGACGGCTGGCGGAGGCCGCGTACGTGGGCCCCGAGGCCATCGGCGCGCTGAGCAGCGCGTCGACGCTGCCGGAGGATGCCTGGCGGGCCGACCCCCGGCACGGCGCCTCGCTGCGGTCCGCGACCGCGGCGGTGCAACTCGTGCTGAACAGCGAGGGTGACCTGGCGACCGCACCGGCTGCTGGTCGGCGCCGCCGAGGACGGCGACCACGGCTTCGACGCCGAGGACCCTGCGCTGGTCGACGCGCCGCACTTCCTGCCACTGCTCCGCGAGGAGCTGTGGGTCCCCTACTACGCCGCCGTCGCCAAGCTGCGGCCCAGTGCGCGGAGTCCGGGTACACCGTGTGCACCTGGTTCTTCCAGTACACCAAGGGCCTGGTGACAGTGTCGCGCGGGGACACCGAGACGGCCGGCGGGGGCATGTCGCACCGTGAGGTCGGGACGGGGGCCGCACTCACCGCCCAGGAACGCGAGATCGCCGAGCTGGCGCCACCGGTCTGACGAACAAGCAAATCGCGGAGCGGCAGTTCCTCTCGCACCGGACCGTCGGCGCGCATCTGCACCACCAGATCCATCCGGGACGCCCTGCGGCGGCTGGACTCCTGAGGCGAGGGGCGCCGTGGCCTCGCCGTGCGGACTCGGGAGGTACGACGGCGGAACGGTGGGTGCCTTCGCGGGCGGCCCGGCTCGCCCCGACCGGGGTGAGCGGGCCCGGTAACGGGCAATTGCCCCGCCCGGGTTCACGGGAAGGATGCCCCTGGTTCCGCTCCCTCTACCCCAGCTCGACGAGGTCGTCATCACCGCGCGGGGCGGCCGCCTCGGCGCGGTGCAGCATGCACACAGCCTGCGTAACCACCTTGACAGGTGACGATGACCCATGGAAGCCTCTCGTCACCGGTTAAAGCGGTTAGTCAAGAGTGAGGGAAGTCCCATGGCAGTCGTGCGGTTCCATCTCGTCTCCCAGCTCAGCCCGCAGGACGTGCTGGGTGTGCTGACCGACTTCGGTCCCTCCCGAGCTGACGCCTGGCCCACCATCGACGCGGAACACTTCCAGGTCCACGAGCTGGGCGACACCTGGGCTGAGGTCACCGAGGGCACCGCCGCCGCCTGGGAGCGCGCGCGGTACGACTGGACGCCGGGGGGCGACACGGTCACCATCACCACCCTGGACTCCAAGCTCTTCGGCGCGGGTGGCGGCTGGGTCTTCAGGATGACCCCCGGGGACGGCGGCAACCGGGTCGACGTCGAGCTGACGCGGCAGCCCAGCACGATCAAGGGCAGGATGCTCGCCTCGCTGCTGCCGCTGGCGGCACCCTCGTCCCTGCGCAAGTCGTTCGCGGTGCCCCTGCGGGGCAAGTGAACCGAGCCGGCGGCTCCATCCGCCAGGCTGCTGCAGGAGCACGGCTTGGCTCTTCAGCGGCGCCCCACCCACTCCCCCGCCCGCGGTGTCACGTCCCCCGTCCACCGCCGGCGGGGGATTTCCCGTTCGCGGTGCGGGCAGACTCGGCAAGGCCCGCCGACCGGCTTACGTCACCCGCGGTGCGGGCCGTTCCCACGTCCTGCCGGCGGTGGCGTCAGTCACGGTTCGCGAAGGGTGCCTCGACCGTCAACTGGCGTATGTGCGGGGCGGCTTGCGGCTCCCGGCCGCAGAGTGGGCGACGCCGGTCTCGTCCCACAGACCTCGACGCACCGAGGGGGGCACCCCCCGGACCGGTCCCTCCGCAGCGCTTCGCCCCGCCGCATGACATCCCGCGGGGCGGAATCGGCCCCAGGGGCCCTCACGAGAGACCGGGGCTGGGCAGGCTGCGGGTCAGGCGGGTCGGGTGCGCGTCTGACGGGACTTCCAGCCCAGCAGGAGGGCCTGGAGGATGAACCGGACTCCGTCGCCGGTGGCGTACACCGGGAGAGAGCACGTCGAGCGAGGGATCGGCGCCGGCCGCCGCGACGGCGGCCGGCGTGCTCAGTACGCCGTTGAACGCGGTGACCCGACGCTCGGAGCCGTCGGGGACGGCTCGGCGGTCGATCAGCTGGGACACGGCGTCGATCGACGGGTGGGCGACCAGCACCGTGATCGCCACCGCATCGACGTCGTCGTGGGATCCGGCGAACGCCAGTGGCCACGTCCCAGCGAGGACGCCACGGCCCGGGTACGGCCTCGGCAGGGAGGAGCGTTCCCCGGCCGCCGCCGAGGCCGCGGCGGTCGAGGTCTGCGTGCTCATGAGGAGTCCGGGCTTTCCCGATTCAGCCGGTCAGGAAGCCGGTTCAGTGCCGGGACGGGGAGACGCAGCGGAAGCTGGTCACCTCGTCGAGGGCACCGTAGCCCTTGTAGTGGGACACCTGGGGGTACCGGCACAGGTTGCGCTCGACCTGCTTGCCGTCGGCGTTCACCAGCGTGGCGGGCAGCGTCCTGGGCGCCTCGCCCTGCTCGACCCAGGCGGTGAGGGCGGCGAGGCCGTCGGTGGAGCCGTCCTGGCCGTTCAGGCCGCAGTGGCTGGTGCCCGGGGCGAGGAACAGACGGTAGAAGTCGTCGACGTTCTCGGTGCCGCCCATCATCCGCTCGACCTGCTTGCGGTACTTCACGGTGCCCTGCGTGGGGATGAACTCGTCGGCGCTGCCGTGCCAGGTCAGCAGCTTGCCGTCGGAGTCGCGGAAGGCGGACAGGTCGGCGTCGTCCGTGCCGATGATCCCGTCGTACTCGGCCTGGGACTGCTTGAACAGTTCGGTGAACTGGCCGTACGTGATGGTCGAGATGTCGAAGGACGGATTCTTCTTCACCCAGTGGGTGAGCCAGTAGGCGGGCACCGGAAAGGGCGCGCCCTTGACGGTGGCGTCGGTGTCGACGACGGTGCCGGCCAGGCCCTTCAGGTCCGCGCCGACCGGAACGCCGGGCCACAGCTTCTTACCGGTCGTGGTGCGCGGACCGTCCCAGATCTTGCGGACGACGGCCGCGTCAGCGGCGGAGATGGTCAGCTCCTTGCCCTCGCACACGACCTTCGTGCCGATCAGCGGACGCGGGTCGAAGTCGCAACGGGAGGTGTCCTCGACCAGCCCGTCCCGGGCCCCGTCGAGCCTGTCGCACGCCTTGACGGCGGCGTTGGTGAAGGCGTCCAGCTCACAGCCGGTCGGGTAGGTCCTCTCGTTGTTCATGACGACCTGCGGCCACAGGGTGGCGACCTCGTACTCGTCCCAGCTGATGGCCGGCGCGTCGGCGAGGATGCCGTCGTAGTCGTCCGGGTAGCGCTGCGCCTCCATGTAGCCCTGGCGGCCGCCGGTGGAGCAGCCGGTGAAGTAGGCGTACGAGGCGCGCTTGCCGTAGACCGCGGCGACGACGTCCTTGCCGACGACGGAGGCCTCGTGCTGGGACCGGGAGGCGAAGTTCTCCAGCGCGACCTTGTCGGTCCTGCCGTCACCGTCCAGCGCCCAGCTCACGTCGAGTACGTCGCCGACGCCGGCATCCGTCGTGGTGACGGCGTAGCCGTTCTTCACCGCGGCGCCGAGCCCGACGCCGTTGTCCCCGGCGAGGTAGGCGCTGCCGCCGATCGCCTGGAAGCGCCCGTTCCAGCCCTGCTCGGGCAGCCAGGTCCTGATCCTGGCGTGGTCGCCGTCGCCCGGGTGGGTGAGGGTGACGGTCACCTCGCAGAAGGCCGGCACACCGCTGACCTCGCCGCCGAGGAGGCCGGAGCCCTTGATGGTGCCGCCGGCCCGGCGCACCGCCGTCACGGACTCCACCGCGGTACCGGCCGGGCTCTTCACCTGCACGGTCCGGCAGTTGAGAGGGGTCGAGGCGGCGGAGGTCCCGGTCTCCGCCGACGCGGTCGGAAGATACACGGCCGCAGCAAGCGGCACACCGGCCGCGACAGCGATCAGAAGTCGTCGTCTCATGAAGTCCGTCCAGAGGTAGGAGTGCACGCGGCCGTGCCGCGACACATGTGTACGCAAGGCGAGGAGGCGGCGGGCCGGAGCTCGGAACTCTCGGTGCGCCGAAGACTGATCCGGACCCTATCACCGGTTAGACCGGTGACGACAGAGATCGGTGAACCCCGGACCTGCCCTCCACCGCGACAGGCAACCCCAGCCTGAGGCCTCGCCGATCGGCGGAGAACAGTCAATTGACGGTCGGCCTCCGCGCACGTCGAACCCAGCACAAGAGAGAACCTTCAGGTCATTTGACGGGTCCAGCGCCTGACCACGTCATGCCCGCCGCAGGCCGCACTCCCCAACCTGCCGCCTTCGAGCCCCAGGGCGGCCACGGACTCGGGATGACGCCCCCGGACGAGGCTGGCGACATTCGCCACCGGTTCAACAGGTAACGCTACTGACACGTATCCCCTCAACCCACATCGGCCCTCGACCACCCCCACCTCTGATACATGCCTTCGCGGCCCCGACGCAGCCCACCGGACACACACCGTCCAGCCCAGTCGAGCTGATACGGTGAAAGAGAGACAGATTGTCGATCGAGGAGTCACAGACGTGGTGGGTGAAGACGACATCTCCGGGTGAGATCCGGATCTGACGGCCACCGGCCCGCGCTCGCAAGCGCTGCCGCAGTGGTCCGTTTCGTCGTACCCCCTTTCCACTGTCTCTCCAGGGCAGAGGTCCAAGCTCTGCCCTCAGTGCCTCCGAGGTCTTTCATGTCCGACGCCGCCATCGTCTGTTCGAACCTCTCCTTCGTCTGGCCCGACGACACCCCGGTCTTCCACGACCTGTCCTTCAGCGTGCCCCCGGGCCGCACCGGCCTGGTCGCGCCCAACGGCTCCGGCAAGTCCACCCTGCTCAAGCTGATCGCCGGTGAACTCAAGCCCGCCACCGGATCCGTGCGCGTCAGCGGCGTTCTCGGTTACCTCCCGCAGAGCCTGCCCCTGACCGGGCACCTCACGGTCGCCGAGGTCCTCGGCATCGCCGAGGTGATCCGCGCCCTGGACGCCGTCGAGTCCGGCGACGTCGACGAGAAGCACTTCACCACCATCGGCGACGACTGGGACATCGAGGAGCGCACCCGCGCCCAGCTCGACCGCCTGGGCCTGGCCGACCTCACCCTGGACCGCAGTCTGAGCACGCTCAGCGGTGGCCAGGTCGTCTCCCTCGGGCTCGCCGCCCAGCTGCTCAAGCGCCCCGACGTCCTCCTCCTCGACGAACCCACCAACAACCTCGACACACAGGCCCGCCATCACCTCTACGACGTCCTGTCGGACTTCAACGGCTGCCTGCTCCTCGTCAGCCACGACCGCGCGCTGCTCGACCGGACGGAACGCATCGCCGAACTCGGCAGCGACGAACTCCGCCTGTACGGGGGCAATTTCACCGCATACGACGAGGCCGTCCGCGCCGAACAGGAAGTCGCCGAGAAGAACGTCCGCACCGCCGAACAGGAACTCAAGCGCGAGAAGCGCGAGGCCCAGCAGGCCCGTGAGCGCGCCGACCGCAGGGCCGGCAACGCCGCGAAGAACCTCAAGAACGCCGGCCTGCCGCGCATCTTCGCCGGGAACATGAAGCGGGGCGCGCAGGAGGCCGCGGGCAAGTCCGGCACGATGCACGCCGCCCGGGTCAGCGAGGCGAAGGCCCGCCTGGACGAGGCCGGGCGCGCGCTGCGTGAGGAGGTTCGCCTCACCCTGGAACTGCCCGACACCCACGTGCCCGCCGGCCGCAACCTGTTCACCGGCGAGCAGATGCAGGTCCGGCTCGGCGACGCGGACGTGTTCGCCGCGGGCGGCGTCGACCTGGCCGTCCGCGGCCCGGAGCGCATCGCGCTGACCGGTCCCAACGGCGCCGGGAAGAGCACCCTCATGCGGCTGATCACCGGTGACCTCGCCGCGGGCGGCGGAGAGATCAAGCGGAACGACGGCCGCGTCGCCTATCTCTCCCAGCGCCTCGACCTGTTGGACCTGAACCTCACCGTCGCGGAGAACTTCGCCAAGTTCGCCCCCGAGCGGCCCGAGGCGGAGCGCATGAACCTCCTCGCCCGCTTCCTCTTCCGGGGCCCGCGCGCACACCTCTCGGTCGGCAACCTCTCCGGCGGCGAGCTGCTGCGCGCCACCCTGGCCTGCGTGCTGTGCGCCGAACCGGCCCCGCACCTCCTGTTGCTCGACGAACCCACGAACAACCTCGACCTCGCCGGCGCGAGCCGACTGGAGAGCGTCCTCAACTCCTACCAGGGCGCCTTCATCGTCATCAGCCACGACGAGCGGTTCCTCGCCGAGATCGGCATCGACCGCTGGCTGCGGCTGGCCGACGGGGTGCTGAAGGAGACCGGAGCCCCCGTGGTGTGAGCCGCCGGCGTGTGACCTGGCCCGCGCCCGAGGCTCCGCGCCCGGCGGGCCGACCACCGATCGTCCCGGACGGACTCCCATGCACCGACCTGCCCTGATCGCCCACGACCTCGTCCTCAACCTGGCCGGACGACGCGTCCTCGACGGCGTCTCCCTGACGGCCTCCCCCGGTCACCGGATCGGCCTGATCGGGGAGAACGGCGTCGGCAAGTCCACCCTCCTGCGGGTACTCGCCGGCGTCGAGAAACCCGACGCAGGGAGCGTCACCTGCCCCGCGGACCTCGGCTTCCTCCACCAGGAGATGCCGTTCGACGCCGCCTCGACCATCGCCGCCGTGCTCGACGAGGCGCTCCGCGAGGCCCGCGAGGACCTCGCGGAGCTGGACCGGCTCGGCGAGGAACTCGCCCGGGTCCCCGAGGAGGACCCAGGCCACTGGGAACTCCTCGACAGCTACGGCAGGCGGCTGGAGCAGGCCCAGGACCGGGAGTCCTGGGATGCCGACCGTCGCGCCACCCTGGTACTGGACGGTCTCGGTCTCGGCGCGGTGGCGCACGACCGCCCCCTCGGGTCGCTCTCCGGCGGGCAGCGCGGCCGGCTCGCCCTGGCCGCGCTGCTCGTCCGGCGCCCCTCCGCCCTGCTCCTCGACGAACCGACCAACCACCTCGACGACGGGGCCGCCTCGTTCCTGGAGGAGCAGATCCGCTCCCTGCCCGGCACCGTGGTGGTCGCCGGCCACGACCGGGCGTTCCTCGACGCCGTCTGCACCGACCTGATCGACCTCGACCCGGCGGTGGACGGCCCGGTCCGCTACGGCGGCAACTACAGCGCCTACCTCTCCGAGAAGCGCGCCGAACGGGAGCGATGGGAACGGCGTTACGCCGAGGAGCAGGAGGAACTGGAGGAGCTGCGCCGGTCGGCGGGCGTGACCGCGCACCGGGTCGCCCCGGACCGCGGGCGCGTCGACAACGAGAAGATGGGCTACGGCCACCGGGCGGGCCGGGTGCAGAACCAGGTCTCCCGCCGGGTGCGCAACGCCACGCGGCGGCTGGAGGAGCTGGAGCGGGCTCAGACGCCCGAACCGCCTCTCCCCCTGCGGTTCGTCGGCGGCGACCTGGCGGCCGGCGCCGAGGAGGGCCCGCAGCCGCTGGTGGCCCTGTGTGACGTCCGGGTCCCGGGCCGGCTGGCACTGGGGGGCCTGGAGGTGGCGGCGACCGACCGGTTGCTGGTCACGGGCGACAACGGGGCGGGCAAGTCGACGCTGCTCGGCGTGCTCGCCGGTCTCCTCCCGGCCGAGGGCGAGGTGGGCAGGCGGCGCGGCCTGACGGTGCGGCTGCTCACCCAGGACACCGTGTTCGACCGTCCCGAAACCACCGTTCGCGACACCTACGAGCTGTCGGTGGGCGCGGCGGGGGCCGAGCGGGTGCCGCTCGGTTCGCTCGGACTGCTCCACGATGCGGACCTGGGCAGGCCGGTCGGGCACCTGTCGGTGGGGCAGCGCCGCCGGCTGGCACTGGCCTTGCTCGTGGCGCGCCCGCCCCAGCTGCTGCTGCTCGACGAGCCGACCAACCACCTCTCGCCCCGCCTGTGCGACGAGCTGGAGGAGGCGCTGGGCACCGGTCCGGGCGCGATCGTGGTGGCCAGCCACGACCGGTGGCTGCGCCGCGGCTGGCGGGGCCGCGAGATCCGGCTGGAGCCGGTCCGCGACCTCCGGGCGGAGGTGGCCCCGGCCCGTGCCTGACGCGTGTGCACCGCGGCAGGCACGGGTGGAGTCGGCCCGCCCCCGACCGGCGGCATCGTCCGTCGGGGGCGGTGGTCCCTTGCCTTCCGAGAGAGTCACCTGTCAAGATGGTGACGTGAATCTTGACCATGCCTTCGTCTGTGGACACCCGGCGCTCGACTTCGCGGCCACCCTCCGGGCCCGGCGATCGACCCGGTTCGAGATGTTCGTGACCCCGGAGCGGTTGAACGCCTGGTACCTGGAGTCCGGGCTCGTGGACGCGATCACCCCGGGTGACGAGAAGGACGTCCGGGAGGCGATCACGGTACGCGAGGCCCTCTACCGACTGATCACCGACCGCCGCCTCGGTGAGGACTTCGACCGCGAGGCACTCGCGCTGCTCAACGGAGCCGCGCGCAAGATCCCCGTGACGCCGCAGCTCACCATGCGGGGCAGGCACGCCGAGGCCACGCCCGAGCAGGCCCTGGCGACCGTAGCCCGACAGGCCGTCGAGCTGCTCAGCGGCCCGGACGTGCCCCTGCTGAAGGAGTGCGGCAACCCCGAGTGCACCCGCGTCTACATCGACCGGTCCCGCGGCATGCGCCGCCAGTGGTGCGGCATGGAGTCCTGCGGCAACAAGCACAAGGCCGCGGCCTACCGCGCCCGCAAGAAGACCACGTCCGGCGTGAGCGCGTGACGACGGCCTGACCCCGGGTGCGGGGAGAACGCTCACCCACGACCTCGCCTCAGAGGGTGATGGTCTTGTACTCGGTGTAGGTGCCGAGACCGACCGCGCCGTACTCGCGGCCGATGCCGCTCGCCTTGAAGCCGCCGAACGGGCCGTCGAAGCCGACGGAGACGCCGTTGACCGTGACGGTGCCGGTGCGCACGCGGCGGGCGACGGCGAGGGCGTGCTCCTCGTGGGCGGACCAGACGCCGCCGGAGAGGCCGTACTCGGAGTCGTTGGCGATGCGGACGGCGTCGTCCTCGTCGTCGTAGGCGATGACCACCAGGACCGGGCCGAAGATCTCCTCCTGGGCGATCCGCATGGAGTTGTCGACGTCGGCGAAGACGGTGGGCGTGACGTAGTTGCCCTTCTCCAGTCCCTCGGGAATCTGCGGGCCGCCGGCGACCAGGCGGGCACCCTCCTCGATGCCGAGCCGGATGTAGTCGCGCACCCGCTCCTGCTGGTCGGGGCGGATCATCGGGCCGATGAAGGTGCCGGGGTCGGCCGGGTCGCCGACCTTGAGCGACTCGACCAGTTCCTTCAGTCCGACCACGACCTCCTCGTACCGGCTGCGCGGGGCAAGGATGCGGGTCTGGGCGATGCAGGACTCGCCGTTGTTGAGCAGCGAGCCGAACTTGACGCCCGCGACGGCCTTCGCGACGTCCGCGTCGGGCAGGATGATCGCGGCGGACTTGCCGCCCAGTTCCAGACTGACCCGCTTGAGCTGCTCGCCCGCGATGGCGGCGATGCGGCGGCCGGCGCGCGTCGACCCGGTGAAGGCGATCTTGTCGACGTCCTGGTGGGACACCAGGTACTCACTGGTCTCGCGGTCCGCGGGCAGAACGCTGACGACGCCCTCGGGAAGACCGGTCCGCTCCAGGAGCTCGGCCAGGAAGCCCATGCTCAGCGAGTTCTCGGGGGAGACCTTGAGGACCACGGAGTTTCCGGCGACGAGAGCGGGGATGATCTTCGAGGTGGCGGAGGAGAACGGCGAGTTCCACGGGATCACCGCGGCCACGACGCCGATCGCCTCGCGGCGGACCACGCTGCGCACCGCCGCCGACGGGTCGGACGGCACCAGGGTCTCCTCCCAGCCGAACTCCTCCGCGGCCTTCAGGTAGGCGTTGGCCTGCCGGGACAGGCCGGGCTGCCCGGCCCGGGTGAACCACCCCGCCGAGCCGTTCTCCAGCGAGATCAGGTGCGCGATCTTCTCCGCGTTCTCCTCACGCAGTGCGTTGAACCGGCGCAGGAGCGCGATGCGTTCGGCGGGCGGCGTGAGCCGCCACACGCCCCGGTCGAAGGACTCGCGGGCTGCGGCGACCGCGCGGTCGATGTCCGCGGGCCACGCCTGCGCGGCCCGGGCGACCACCGACCGATCGTGCGGCGACGTGATGTCGAGGAGCTCCGGGCTGCTCGGCCGGACCCAGGAACCACCGATGAAAAGCCGGTCGTAGGTGATCACGTGCTTCCTCTCTTCTCTGCTGCGGTCGTGCGAACCTCTCGACAAACTGTCACTCAAATGTAGCACTTCCATTGATTTGCTGCGCAGGAGTGGCGCAGATAGCGCTCTTTCCTCTACATCCCAGGCACTACTCAAGGTGAGGGGTGGCTGGTCGACCTGGCCTGCGTACTCGCCGACGAGGACATCCGCCGACGCCCAGGATCGGCGGATCAGGGGATCAGCGGATCCGTCGAATGACCCAAGCCGGCGAGGGCCGGGAGCCTCGCTCGACCCGCTCACGCCAGACCGTCATCTGACTGATGTGTCCGCATTCGCAGCGATCCAGAATGTGGGCGTCGGCCCGGCGCCGGCACCGTGTCGGGCAGACCCGGGCCGGCGCCGGTCCGCGTCCGGGACTCGTGCGGCACGTCAGTACGCGACCGCCTGATCGGCAGGTGGCGGCGTACGAGAGCGCGCGTCGTCACGCCGAAGCGCCGCAGCCCTCTCGTACCGCAGCTGCGGGGGGCGTGTTCCGTACGCGAGCCGGCCACCTCACACACACGACGGAGGGCTTCACATGATCGACAGGCGCACCTTCAGCAAGGCCGTCGGCCTGGGCACCGGCGCGGCAGCCGTCTCGCTGACCGGGCTGCAGACCGGCGCGGCGGCCGCCGCCCCACACCGGACGAGTGGTGCACCGGCACCCACCGTGCCGGACATCACCCCCGGCACCCACACGGGTTTCGTCAGGCTGAAGCACGTCAAGGCGGGCGTCCTCGACATCGGCTATGCCGAGACGGGCCCCGCCCACGGCCCGGTCGTCCTCTGCCTGCACGGCTGGCCGTACGACATCCACAGCTTCGTCGACGTCGCCCCACTCCTCGCCGACCTGGGCTACCGCGTCATCGTCCCCTACCTGCGCGGTCACGGCAGCACCCGCTTCCTGTCCCGCCGCACCCCCCGTACGGCGGAGCAGTCGGCCATCGCGCTCGACATCATCGCCCTGATGGACTCCCTGAAGATCGACAAGGCGGTCCTGGCGGGCTTCGACTGGGGCTCGCGCACCGCCGACATCATCGCCGCCCTGTGGCCCGAGCGCGTCAAGGCCCTGGTCTCCACCAGCGGGTACCTGATCACCCACCGCAAGACACAACTGGAACCGGCGGCCGCGGCCGTCGAGCACACCTGGTGGTACCAGTGGTACTTCGCCACCGACCGCGGCAAGAAGGCCATGGAGAGCGTCGAGGACCGTCTCGCGCTGTGCCGTTACGTGTGGACCCTGGTCTCCCCCAGCTGGAACTTCGACGACGCCACGTACCAGCGCACCGCCGAGGCGTTCACGAACCCCGACTACGCGGCGATCGTGCTGTTCAACTACCGCTGGCGCATCGGGCTGGTCGACGGAGAGGCCCGCTACGACCGCTACGAGCGCGCGCTGTCCGCCCAGCCCTCCATCCACGTCCCCACGGTCACCCTCGACGCGGCTCTCGACCCCTTCACCGCGCCCGGCGACGGGGCCGGCTACCGCGACCACTTCACCGGCCCCTACGCGCACCGCACCATCGCGGACATCGGCCACAACCTGCCGCAGGAGGCGCCCACCGCCTTCGCGCAGGCGGTCGTCGACGCCGACCGCCTCTGATCCCCGCACGCGACACCGGCCCGGCGCCCCGTGTCCCGGGCCGGCACCTCCACGACCAGACCCGGACGAGCGAAGTCCGCCGGAACCGTCCCACCGCCGCGGAGCTGCGCGACCATGCCGCGCGGGACGCGGTGGTGTTGCTGCGTTCCACACCGATCAAGGTTCGTCACCACCTTGACAGGTGACGCCGCGCCCTGACAGATTCGTCACCGATCAGAACGGTGACGAAGAGTCGGCGAAGTCGACGCTCCGTACCCGTTGTCGAAGCACCTGAAGGGGAAATGCCGTGGTCAGCAACAAGGGTGGACGCAAGCGACTGGTGACGGGCGTGGTCTCGACGCTCACTGCGGGGCTCGCGCTCGGCGCGTTCGCCCTCGCCGGCACCGCCAACGGTGCGTCCGCCGACGCCACCACCGAGGCCGTGGACGCCGGCCGGCATGCCAAGGCCAAGCCGACCGTCGTGCTGGAGCACGGCGCCTTCGCCGACGGCTCCAGCTGGAACGGCGTCATCGCCGAACTGCGCGCCGACGGCTACCCGGTCGTCGCCGCCGCGAACCCCCTGCGCGGCCCCTCGGCCGACGCCGCCGCCCTGCGCACGGTGCTCGACCACGTCGAGGGCCCCAAGATCCTCGTCGGCCACTCCTACGGCGGCAACGTCATCAGCCAGGCCGCCACGGACGACCCCGACGTCAAGGCCCTCGTCTACGTCGCCGCCTTCCTCCCCGCCCCCGGCGAGAGCGCACTGGAACTCACCAACAAGTTCCCCGGCTCCACCCTCCCCGACGCCCTCGATCCCATCACGTACAAGCAGAGCGACGGCTCCACCGCAACCGACCTGTACATCCAGCAGGACAAGTTCCGCGGCCAGTTCGCCGCCGACGTCCCCGCGAGGCAGGCCGCCCTCATGGCCGCCACGCAGCGGCCGATCGCCCAGGCCGCCCTTGAGGAGAAGGCCACCTCGGCCGCCTGGAGGACGAAGCCCTCCTGGGCCATCGTCACCACCCGCGACCTCAACATCCCCGCCGCGGCCCAGCGTTTCATGGCCGCACGCGCCAACGCCCGCACCACCGAAGTCACCGCCTCCCACTCCGTGGCCGTCTCCCACCCCCGCATCGTCGCCGACATCATCGAACGAGCCGCCCGCACCACCACCCGCTGACACCCTCACGGGGGCGGGGGCCCTCCGGCCCCCGCCCCCGAGCGCTCGGTCCAAGCGGCTTCCAGCCGCGCCGCCCGAGAGGACCGGGCCACTGGCGATGGCGGCCTGGACGGGTGGCGCCGGCGCAGCCGATCCGAACCTTGGCAGCCCGGGTGGCGGCGGGCAGCGCACGGGCAGCGACGACGAACCGCCGATCTCATGTGTCACTTCACTGTAGTACTTAAAAGGCGACTCATCCCTCTGGAGAGGCACTAAGGGCTTGAAGGGTCACAGCTCCAGGGTAAGATCGGCGTGGTGAGAGCCGACGCAGCACGCAACATCGAAGCCGTACTGACCACCGGGGCACGCATGCTCGCCGCCGACCCCGGGGCGAGCATCGCGAGCATCGCCGCCGAGGCGGGTGTGGACCGGCGCACCGTCTACCGGCGCTTCGCCTCCCGCGAGGACCTCCTCGCCGCCGTCTACGCGGCGCGTCTCGCCGCCATCGAGGAGGCGATCGAGGACGCCCGGCTGCGCGAGGCCCCCGTCGCCGTCGCCCTGCACCGGTACGTGGAGAACGTCATCGGCGTCAATCGCACCTGGCCCGTGGACCTCACCGACATGCTCGCCGACGACACCGTGCGGGCCCGTCGGGATGCCCTGGCACACGAGGTCGACGTCTTCCTCGACCGCGCCACGGACGAGGGCCTGCTGCGCGCCGGAATCCCGGAGGGCTGGGCGAGCGCTCTCCTGCCCCGGCTCATGCACCTGGTGGCGCGGCAGTTCCCGGCGCTGTCCCCCGCCCAGGCCGCGGACGTCGTCGTCGACACCCTGCTGCGCGGCCTCGGAACCTCCTGACGCCGGAGATCCCCGGGGCTCTCCTTCAGACCGTGACCCCGTGTGGCTCGTCGCCGGTCAGCGGGATGCCGAGCAGGGCCTCCAGGGCGGCGACCGTCCGGGCCGGGTCCACGGCGTGGGCGGTGGCGAATCCCAGGTCCGCCGCGGGCGGCAGGTACTGCTCGGTGTCGTCGACGAACACGCACTCCTCGGCCCTCAGGCCGAGTTCCTCCAGCACCAGCCGGTACATCCCGGCTTCGGGCTTGCGGGTCCCGTGGACCTCCGACACCACCACGGCGTCGTAGCGCCGCTCCAGCTCGTACCCGGCGTACAGGTTCCACGGTGCCAGGCCGACCGAGTTGGAGAGGATCCCGACCTTCACCCCGGCCCGACGTGCGGCCGCCGCCGCGGCGATCACGACGGGCTCGGGCCGCAGGCCGGCGAAGATCCGGCCCATCAGGTTGTCAGGCGGGATGCCGAGGAGACGGCCGGCCGCCTCGTTCCACTCGGTCTGCGTGAGTGTGCCGCGCTCCAGCTCCTCGGTGAGCCGGACTCCCTCGGGGTCCAGGTAGAGACCCGTGAGCAGCGTCCCCTCGGCCAGTCCCTCGCGTTGCTCGAAGGAGAGGGCGGCGGGGAGCAGAGGAGTCGTCAGCACACCGCCGAAATCGAGGACGAGGCCCTTGCGGTGCTGAGTCATGCGCACACCTTAGAAGGTGGCCGATCCCAGCCTCACATCAGGTCGACATGTGTCTCAGCACGCCCCCACCAGCACGGCTCGCACGGAGCAACCCGCCGCCACGGCGCGGCGGAACGACGACGTACCCTCCCCATGGCGCCGGCGATCCGCGTACACCGGTGCGGCGCCCGGGTCGGGTACCGACTCGGCGGTCAAGGGAGTGGGGGGATGATGGATTCGACGGGCGGGACCATGATCGGCCGTGAACGGGAGCAGAAGGTGCTCTCCGAATTCGTCACGGCACCAGGAGGCCGGGCACTCGTCCTCAGGGGCGACGCCGGCGTGGGCAAGAGCACTCTGCTGGAACATGTCGTCGGTCTCGCGCACACCCACGGGCACAGGGTGGTGCGGGCGGCCGGCGTCGAGGCCGAGTCGGAACTCCCCTTCGCCGGCCTGCACCAGTTCCTGTACCCGCTGCTGTCCCACATCGACCGGCTGGACGACGTGCACCGGCGTGTGTTCGACGTCGTCTTCGGCAGGAACGAGAGTTCGCCCCCCTCCGTCATGACCCTCGGCATCGCGGTGCTCGACCTGCTCTCGCTCGCGACGTCGGAGAAGCCCCTCATGCTGGTTCTCGACGACGGTCAGTGGCTGGACGGCTCCAGTACGGAGGTCTGCGGGTTCGTGGGACGCCGGCTCACCGGCAGCTCCGTGAGGCTCGTCGTCGGACTGCGCTCGGACGTGCCGTCGGGCTTCGACACCGCCGCACTGTCCGAGCTGACCGTGCCCACGCTGTCGCCGCATGCCGCCGAAGAGCTCCTGAACGCACGCCACCCGGACCTCGACCCCCAGATCCGCCGTCTGGTACTGGACGAGGCCCGTGGCAACGCGCTGGCCCTGCTGGAGCTGCCGCCCTACGTACGCGGCGCCCGCCAGGCACGCGGCCCCGAGGCGGCACTCGGAATCCGCGGCGTCACCCTGCCCCAGCGCCTCCAGCAGGTGTACGGCTCGCGCATCGAGGGCCTAAGGGACGGCGTGCGCGCGGAGTTGCTGCGCGGCGCCCTGGACGGCGTCGAGGCGGGCTCCGCCTCCGGTCACATCAGGGGCACCCGTTACCGCATGTCGGACGTCGACGAGGCGGCCGCCTGCGGGCTCCTCGACATCGACCCGGTCGGCGGCACGTTCGTCTTCCGGCACCCTCTGGTGCGCTCGACAGTCGTACAGATGGCGACCCCCAACGCACGGCGCGCGGCGCACGCCGTGCTGGCCCGTATCCACCATGACGACCTGGAACGGCGCGCCACCCACCTGGCGGCGTCGACGGTCGACCCCGACGAGGAGGTCGCGGCGACGCTGGAGGCGGCGGCGGACTCCGCCACCCTCCAGGGCGGCGCGATGGCCGCCGTGGCCTGGCTGACCCGGGCCGCCGAACTCAGCGAGAGCCCCGCGGAGCGGTCCAGGCGGCTGGGCAGCGCCGCCTACGTCGCCGGACACTCCGGCCTGCTCGGGCAGGCCCGGCAGCTGATCCACTCGGACACCGGGCCGGGCGGACACGAGTCCCCCGCCTCGGTGGTCGCCTCGGGCTACGTCGCGTTCTTCGAGGACGGGGACGTGCGCTCCTCGCAGCGCCAGGTGTTCGCGGCGATCGAGACCATGCGTGACGAGGGGGTGCACGAGCCGGACGAGACACTCACCCGGCTGATCGACCTGCTCCTGGCCGTCAACCAGTACGCCGGTGACGCGACCGCCTGGGAGCGGACGCACGAACTGCTGGTCCCCCTGGGTGACTTGGTGTCCCCGTACTCGCGGATCTACCAGGACGCGTGGGGCGACGTGGTACGTCGCGGCGCGGGCGTGCGCCTGCGGGTGGAACAGGCGTTCTCCGATCTCCGCCGGCTGGAACCGTGGGACATCACGAGGCTGGGTGCCGCCTCGTACCACGTCGACATGCTCAGCCAGTACCGGCCGCTCATCGAGCGCACGATGGACCGCGAGATGGAGACGGGTGCCGTGGCCGACGCCATGACGATGCAGCACCTGGTCATGCTGGACCAGATCGCGGTCGGCGAGTGGGCCGAGGCCGAGCGGACCGGGCAGCGCAGCCTGGAGCTGACGACGGCGCACGGGCACGAACTGTTCGTCCAGCACACCCGAGCGTATCTGGGCCTGCTGGCCGCCCTGCGCGGCCAGGTCGAGCGCGCCCGGGAGCTCCAGGCGTCCGTCGACGCCTGGGCCCGTCCCCGCGGTGTCGGCTTCCTCGCGCAGATCAGCGACGCCATCGGCACCACCGCCGCCCTCAGCGAGGGCGACTACGAGGCCGCCTACCTCCACGCCATCGGCATCACACCACCAGGCACCTTCCATCCCTACGCCCACCAGGCCAGCCGCACCCTCCTCGACCTCGTCGAAGCGGCCGTCCACACCGGCCGCGCCGAACAGGCCCGCACCCACGCCCTGGCCGCACGAGACGCCGGCCTTCCCGACGTCTCCCCCCGCCTCGCCCTCACCACCTACGGCGCCCTCGCCATGACCGCGACCGACCAGACCGAAGCCGAGGAGATGTACCGCCGGGCAGAGACCCACCCGTCCGCCGCCCAATTCCCCTTCGAACTCGCCCGGATCCACCTCGCCCACGGCATCCGCCTGCGGCACACCAGTGGACGCAAGGCCGCTCGCCATCCCCTCACCCTCGCCTCCGACACGTTCCGCCGACTCGGCGCCCCCACCTGGGCCGAACGCGCCCAGGCCGAACTGCGCACCGCCGGCGCCCAGGCCACCCCCTCGGCACACCTGACGGCCCTCACGTGGCAGGAGCACCGGATCGCGGACCTCGCCGCCGGCGGGCTGACCAACAAGGAGATCGGCGAGCGCATGCACCTGTCCCCCCGCACCGTCAGCTCCCACCTCTACCGCGTCTTCCCCAAACTCGGCATCACCTCCCGAGCGGCGCTGCGCGACGCGCTGGGCAGGCTCCCCAGCGACCAGGACGCCTGAGCTGCCCGGGAGGGTCAGCCCGTCTCGGTGAGCGGGCGAACGCCGTGCTCGTCCAGCCACCCGAGCACGTAGTCGGCGACGAACCGCCATCCGGCGTCGACCACCAGTGAGTGGGCGCGGTCCGCGAACTGCTTCAGATCGGTCACGGCCGTCGAGTCGCCGTACTCCTTGTAGACGGCGCGGGTGACGGCGTCGGGGACCAGCAGGTCCTCCTGCCCGGAGATCAGCAGGAGCGGCCCGCGGACCGCGTTGCCGGTGTCCACCCGGGCGAGCGGGCTGCGTGCCGCGCCGTCGCAGCCGAGGTCGGTCAGCAGGCGGCGCGGTACGGGCACGGCGTAGCGCTCGAAGAGCCGGCCGGACTCCTCCGCGGTCACGGTGTTCGCGAACACCTCATGGAACTGCTCCGGCAACAGGGCCATGAGCGGATCGGCCGCGCCGCCGCCGGGCATGCGTGCGGTGACCGGCGCCCGGGGCAACGGCACCCGGTTGATCGGGGCCGGCGCGATGGCCACGGCCGCCCGGCCGGCCTCGTCGGCGACGAGGCGCTGCGCGATGAGTCCGCCGACGGAGTGCCCGATGAGCACCGGCGGTACGCCGAGCGACCTCACGATGCCGGCGTAGTGGTCCGTCAGCGCGTCCAGGTCGAGGCCGGCGAGCGGCCCGGGGGACAGACGCGTGTCCCGGGCGGTGGCGGCTTCCCCCGGCCACCCGGGCGTGAGGGCGAGGAATCCCTGGCCGGCGAAGCGTTCGGCCCACGCCTCCCAGGACTGCGCGTGCAGCCACGCGCCATGGATGAAGACGACGGGAGTACGGTTCACGGCTGGTTCCTCCGAGCACGACGACCACCCGGCACCGGCACACGGGCGACTGTTCCAGGGTCGTTCAGGCACAGGCCTCGGACGACAGTCGAATGACTGCATGCTCTCCGGTCCACGACGTTGCCGGCTCTGTCCAACTCGCCGTCGAGGGCTTGGTGCCGCCGAAGGCGTCGGCGGCACCAAGCCCGTCACGGGTCCGCCGACGCCGGCGCCGCCGGGTCACTCCCCTGCGGTGACCCGGTCGGCTGCTCGACGCCGGTGGAACCCGGGTGTGATCCCGTCGTGCTCGCTCAGTAGCGGACCCACACCCACTGGAGGGCCATGAAGAGCGAGTACGGGAGGCACTCAAAGGCGACAGCCTGACCCGAGGCCACGTAGTACCGGCCGTAGAGGTAGCAGCTGAAGACGTTCATGCCGCCCATGTAGATCTTCCGCACCCTCGTGGAGGACCGGACCGTGGTGCTCGCCGTGGACACGGCCCGCGCGGACGCGGAGGCCGGCACGGACGCGGGCACCGAAACGGGCGCGGAGGCCGGAAGGGGCGCGCGCGCCGGAACCGGCGCGGCCGCGGGCACCGACGCCCGCACCGGCGTGGCTTCGGCGACGACGCCGAGGCCGAGCGTCATGGCGGTGGCGAGCGCCACGGCGCCGGCCGCTCTGCCGAGAATCTGCTTCATGGGTCTCCTGAGGTCTCGAAGTGTGGTGGGGCGAAGGATGGGTGCGGTCCCGATGACCTACCAGGTGGGTCCGGAGTGGGGCCGTTCCTCCGCCCGACGGCGGGCCTCCTCCTCCGCGTAGCGGGCCTGGCGGTCGGCTTCCTGCTTGGCCTGGAAGTCCGCGTGCTCCTGCTCGGCGCGTCGGCGGTTCTCCTCGATGATGCGCAGTTCGTCGTCGCTCAACGGCATGACGTCGTCCCTTCCGTAGTGGCGGCCTGCCGGCCCCCGTTGCTTCGAGTCTTCGCCGGTGGGAGGTTGTTGCGCAGCCCCGTTCCGGCGACGAGACAATCCCGCCCCGCCGCTCTCGTCACGACGTGAAACCCTCTTGTCGACCGCGCCCCGGCCCCGGTTGAGTGCGTGCTCGGCAGGTCGGGGGCGACGGCAGGACAGGGGTGGGATGTGGGGCGTCAGGAGAAGCCGCTCGATCCGGAACAGGGTCCGGTGGCACGGCTGGCCCATGATCTGCGCCGGCTGCGCGGGGACGCGGGTGGGCCGACGTACGCCGCCATGGCGCGACGGGCCGGATACTCGGTGGCGACGCTGTCGCGGGCGGCCGCGGGTGAGCAGCTGCCCTCGCTGCCTGTCGTACGGGCCTATGCGTCGGCCTGTGGGGCGGACCCCGACGCGTGGGAGCGCCGTTGGCTCGCGGTGTCCGGGGAACTGGCGACGCGCGAGCGAGCGGACGACGGCCCGTCCCCGTACCGAGGTCTGGCACGGTTCGAACCCGGCGACGAGGACCTCTTCTTCGGCCGTGAGGCGCTGAGCGACGACCTTCTGGCACTGACGCGGGAGCACCGCGTGGTCGCCGTGCTCGGATCCTCCGGCAGCGGCAAGTCGTCCTTGCTGCGAGCGGGCCTGATCCCCCGTCTACGACGGAACGCACCGTCCCGGGAGGGGAGAACGGAGCTGCGTCCGGCAACGATCCGGGTCCTGGCGCCCGGAGCACACCCCGTGGACGTACACCGGTCCGCGTTCGTGCCCGCGACAGGCGCGGGTGAGACCTGGGTGATCGTCGACCAGTTCGAGGAACTGTTCACTGTGTGCGCCGACCCGGCGGAGCGCCTCGCCTTCACGGAGATGCTGCTGACCGCGCGGGCGGCGGAGAGCCGGCTGCGCGTCGTGCTCGGTGTCCGGGCGGACTTCTATGCCCGGTGTCTCGAACACCCGGAGCTGGCAGTCGTGATGCGAGAAGCCACGCTGCCGGTCGGTCCGATGACCGAGACCGACCTCCGCCAGGTGATCACCGGGCCCGCCGGTACGCGGGGGGCGGTTGTCGAACGCGCCCTGACCGCCCGCCTGCTGGAGGCCGTCGCGACGGAACGGAACGCCCTGCCACTCCTTTCGCACGTGCTCCTCGAGACGTGGCGGCGCCGTCAGGCCCGCACGCTCACGCTGGCGGCGTACGAACAGGCCGGCGGGCTGCGAGAATCCATCGCCCAGGCCGCGGAGGCGGCGTACGCGCGCCTGGACGACGGTCGGCAGGCAACGGCCCGCAGCATGCTCCTCCGTCTGGTCACACCGGGGGAAGGCACCCCGGACACCAAGCGCCCCACCACGCGCGCGGAGCTGGAGGGCCTCGGCCCGGACGCGTCCGACGTTCTCGACGACCTCAGCCGCAGTCGTCTCGTCACGCTCGACCGGGACGACGTCGATCTGACCCACGAGGTCCTGATCGCCGGCTGGCCCCGGCTCGCCCGGTGGATCGACGAGGATCGGGACCGGCTGCGCACGCACCGCCGCCTCACCGAGGCCACCGAGGTGTGGAAGTCGCTGGGCCGGGACCGCGGCGCGCTGCTGCGGGGCACCGGGCTGAAGGCCGCCGCACAGGCGTTCGCACCCACCCGGCACGCGGACCTGCTCACCGCCGGCGGCTCCGCCGCGCTCACTCCCGACGAGCGGGACTTCCTCTACCGGAGCGTGCGGGCCCGGCGGTCCCGGGCCCGGCTGCGGCGTACCACCGCCGGCGTCCTGAGCGCCCTGGTGGCCCTGTCCGTGCTCGGTGCGGCGATCGCCGTCCAACAGAACAGCGCCAGGAACGAGCAGCGCACACAGAACGCCGCCCGTCGCACCACCACTGTGGCGGCCAGTCTGCGATCCACCGCCCCCACGCTGGCCGGACGTCTCAGCATCGCCTCCTGGCGGCTCGCCCGGACCCAGGAGACCCGCTCGTCCCTCCTCGCGGCTCTGGGACAACGCTCCGAGCCGGACTTCACCCCGCCGGTCCGCAACAGCGAGACCTCACACGCGTCACTGAGCTCGGACGGCCGGTTCGTACGCGTCCAGAGGGGCGAACGCGTCCAGGTGTGGGACACGACCACCCACACCATGACGCGCTCGTCCACAGTGCGGGGCCTGCTCACCGTGAACAGCGCGGGCGATCCGCGGGATGTCGAACTGTTTCCCTTCTATCCCGGACTGCCGGTCTGGAGCCCGGACGGCCGTTGGGCCGCGGACGCGACCCCACAGGGGAGCGTCACCCTGTGGGACACAGCGGCCGGAGCCCGTCACGCGCTGCCCGTCGGGATGACGAACGGGGTCAGGGACATCTCGCTCTCCGCGCAGGGAAGCCGGGTCGCCCTCGCGATGGAGGACTACGCGGAGGTATGGGACCGGGCCGGCAAACGGCCCCTCCTGACACTGCGCGGCGCGCGGATCGGCGACGGGGCCGTCGCCCTCAGCCGGGACGGCCGGCTGGTGGCACGCTGCGGAACGGGCGTCCGGGTCGAGATCCGGCGGGTTCCCAGCGGCAGGAAGGTGCCCCTCAAGGCGCTCGACGTGCCTCGGGAAGCGATCCGGCCATCCTGTCGGCCCGGCTCTCTGCGCTTCAGCCCGGACGGCAGAACGCTGCTGGCCCTACGCGATCAGGGCGTCGAACGCATCGACACCGTCACCGGCGACACGCTGGACGAGCTGGTTCAGCGCGGCCTGACCGAGGTGTCCTTCAGCGCGGACTCCCGGTTCGTCGTGGGTGTCACGAACGACCGGCTCCTGGTGTGGCGCAACACCCGCCACGCGCCCGACCGGCAGGAGCCGTACGAGGAGTGGGACGGGGCGATGCCGCTGAATCTGCCCCTTCCCCCGCAGGACAAGCCGTACAACGTACGGATCGACCCGACCGCCGGCGTCATCCGCTACCTGGCCATGGGCGGACGAACCGTCCGCACCGTCAACGCCCGTGACATCCTCAAGGCGCCCTGGCACGACGCGAAAAGCCCTCCCTCCCTGCCCAGCCCCACCGGGAGCGTCACGGCGGTCCCCAGGACCACGACGCCAGGCGAACTGTCCTACGAACTGCGGGACACGGAAACCGGTCGTCTCCTCGGCACGACTCCGGGCGTGAGCCACCCTTCGGACCGGACGCCCAAGCCCGTTGCGGCGTTCAGCCCGGACGGCCGGTTCTTCGCCTTCACCCCGGTCTCGGCCTTCCCGGAGGACCTCAGCGCGCAGACGGCCTCGGTCCCCCTCATCCGGGTCTGGGACGTGGAGGCCCGCCGCCCGGCGGCAGACGTACGCATGCGCCGCGGCCAGGAACCGCCCAATGCCCTCGCCGTGGCGAACACCCGCGCAAAGCCCGTGGTCTACGGCATCGTCTCGACGCAGATCTGGGACCTCACGTACGCCAAGCCGCTCACCCCCCTGCGGGAAGGGACGCCCGCCACACGGATGGCGCTCCATCCCCGCACGTCACTGCTGGCCCTCAACGACGGGACGGTCCTGGAACTCGCCACCGGCCGGACGGTCCGCGACCACACGGAACGGGACCTCGGGCAGGCCATGGCGTACAGCGGCACCGGCGACCTCCTCGCCGTCGCCGACGGCTCCGGCCGCATCCTGCTCTACGACGGTGCCATGAAGGCCCCACGGGGTGTCCTGAGCGGCGGAGAACCGGACGGCCCCGACGGCACCGTGGTCGCCGTCACCTCTCTCGCGTTCTCCCCGGACAACCGCACTCTCGCCGCCGGATCCCAGTCGGGCGGCATCCGCCTGTGGGACATCCCCTCCCGCACCGTGATCGGCGCCCCGCTGCCCACCACCGGGGACCGAGTGAGAACCCTCGCGTTCACTCCGGACGGCCAGGCCCTGCACATCCAGGCGAGCAACACCCGCCCACGGACGCAATCCCTCGCCCCCGAACGCCTCGCCGCCGAGCTGTGCACCCGCTTCGGTTCACTCACCCCCGGTGAATGGGCGGCCTACATCCCCGACGAGGAGTACCGCGTCATCTGCTGAGCGGGGCGGGCCACGACGTACGCTCGCCCTTCGCGAGGCGGCGCTCCATGACGGCCAACCGGCCGGAGAGGGGACAACGGTTTGGTCAAGGCGACCGAGAGCGGTGTCTGTCGGGGCAAGATGAGGGTCGCCTCCGACGAGACGACGCGGGCCGGCTCGGCTGCCGCCCTGACCAGAGGATGATGTTGCCGCAGACACCGGAGACCCCGAGGGTGCCCACCACACCGTTGTTCCTGCCTCCCGAGCTGCCGCCCGCGCTGCCCTCTCCCCGCCGACGTACGCGCCGAAGTACCAGGCCCAGGCCGCAGCCGCCTGCCCTGCCGAGTGTCCCTCGCCCCGACACGCCTTCACCCGCGGTCTTCGGAGTCTCGGCCGCGTGGAAGCAGTTCGAGCCCGCTCTCACCGCGTTCAGCCGCGCCCGCCAACAGCGTTTCAGCGACGGCCAAGCAGCCGCCCTCGACGAGCAGAGGCTCGGCTCGGCACGGCTGGCGACCGAGAAGGACCAACTGACTCCCCGACAGCTTGCCGCCGCGCTGAGACGGCTGGGGATCGCGGAACAGCGGCACCAGGAGTCCCGACATCGATACGAGGAGGCGGACCGTCGGCTCGCCGGCAGCGCCCAGGCGCTTCAGACGGCGCAGCAGGCTCTGACGAACCCCGAGGAGAAGGAGAAGGCTGCTCTCCTGGTCCTCCGCGCCGAACAGAAGCCTTTCAGCGGCGCTCCGCTGATCACACCCGTCGGAAACACGAGGGAGAACACCCCTCCCGAAGCGGCGGGAGTGGTGGCCGCCTCGACGGCGAAGGACATCCCCCTGAACCATCCTGACGGCAGGCTCTGCCCCGTGTGCGGGAAGGGCGGACTGCAGCCCGGCCAGTTTCGACACAGGAGATGCGAGACCGCGAAGCTGGTACAGGTCGAGGACACCGTGGAGGCGCTCCCCCTGAGCCCGGCCGTCGTCCACGAGCAACAACAGCGCGGCAGAAGCTCGGAGTACCGGCGCCTGGTCGCCCTTGCCGAGCAGCGTGAGCCGACGATGCGCGGAATCCGGCGCAAGGGCTCCTCGACGCGGGCCCGGATCGAACAGTCGAGGGAGGCCGTCCTCGTGCGCTGCGGTGGACTGTGCGAGAACCCGGGGTGCGCGGGGCAGCCGGCCGATGTCAAGGACGACGGCAGCGCGATCCTGGAAGTGGACCACGTTCAGGCCCTTGAGGACGGTGGCCCTGATCTTCCGTGGAACATGGTGGCGCTGTGCCCCAACTGTCACCGCGTCAAGACGTACGGCAGCACCAGGAAGGAGCTGACGAGGATCCTGGCCGAGGTCGCCCGGCACAAGCATGCGGCATGGTGACCGGCGCCGTGCGGGGAGCGGGTCGTGGGCCTCGACGAGGGCACGGTGCTGCTGCCCGGCTTCGAACGGGCCTCCCCGGCCGGGATGACGGTGATCGATCCGCTCCCCGGCTGAATCCCCGGAGGACACGGCCGGGCGACGGGCGTGGCGTCGGGATGTGGAGCGGTTGTCGGGTGATGATGCCGACGTGCGACTTGATCACGTGTCCTATGCGGTGGCCCGCGACAGCTTCGTCTCGACCGTCCAGCGGATCGGATCGGCCCTCGGTGCCGGGTTCGTCGACGGAGGCGTGCACCCGCGATTCGGCACCCGCAATTTCATCCTCCCGCTGAGCGGCGGCACCTACGTCGAGGTCGTCACCACACTCGACCACCCCGCCGCCGACCGCGCACCCTTCGGCCAGGCGGTCGCGCGCCGCGCCGCCGAGGGCGGCGGCTGGCTCGGCTGGGTGGTCTCCGTCGACGACATCGCCCCCGTCGAGGCCCGCCTCGGCCGCACCTCGACCGAGGGGCACCGCGTCCGCCCCGACGGGTTCGACCTGAGGTGGAAGCAGATCGGCCTGCTGGAGCTCATGGAGGACCCGCAACTGCCGTACTTCCTCCAGTGGCTGGTCCCCGGCGAGGAGCGCCCGAGCGCCGACCCGCGCACCTCCACCACCATCCACGGGGTCTCCATCGCCGGCGACGCCGCCCCCATCGCCGAGTTCCTCGGCGAACCGGCCGACCACCCCCTCGACCAGATCGACGTCACCTGGGTCGAGGACGAGGAACCGGGCCTGGTCTCGGTCGAGTTCGCCACCCCCCACGGCCCGGTCACGATCTGACCGGGGCCCGGCTCTCTCCGCCCGGGGCGGTCGCAGGCGCCGGGCGTGCTCGTGGAGGTCGTGTCGCGTCGCGGTGCGTCAATGCCGGCAGGACGGCCGGACGCGGAGCAGCTCGGTCCGCAGGACGGGTGTGCCGTCGACCGGTGCGGGGTTCTCCGCGGTCGGCTCGATGCCTGCGGCGGCGATCTTGTCGAGTGTCGTCAGGCCGGCGGGGCCGACCGTGCCGAACACCGTGTAGTTCGGGCGCAGTGCGGAGTCGCCGTAGACGACGAAGAACTGTGAGCCGTTCGTGTTCGGACCGGCGTTGGCCATCGCCAGCAGGCCGCGCCCGTAGAGGCGGCGCGTGCCGGTGGGATCGGTGGGTGCGGGCGGCAGGTCCACCGGCAGCTCGTCCTTGTACTTGTACCCGGGGCCGCCCTCACCGGTACCGGTCGGGTCGCCGCACTGCAGGACCTTCAGCGTCGGATACGCCGTCAGTCGGTGGCACACCGTGCGGTCGTAGAACCCGTGCCGCGCCAGGTGCAGGAAACTCTGCACCGTGCACGGCGCCTTGGCCCGGTCCAGGTGCAGCGGGAGCGAGCCCTGGCTGGTCGGAACCGCCATGTCCACCGTGCCGCGACCGGGGGTGCGCCGCGGGTCGGGCGGCAGCGGAACGGGGCGCGCCGCCGGCTCGTCCGGGGTCTGCGTGTACTGGCAAGGGCCGTGCGTGGTGCGTGGCGGAGCGCTGTCGGAAGCGGTGGCGACACTCCCCCCGGACACGACTAACGCCACGGCCGCGCATGCGCCGATCAGTGCTCGCTTCATCCTGCACGCCCTCCCGATGATCTCCAGGTCTTGGAGCGGTCGCAGTCTAGGGGCGTGGTCTGGTCTGCGGGAGTGGAAATTCCGGCCGATCAGCACGGCGCAGCCCCATGCTTGGCCCGTCCCCGCCGGTCAGGGCCGACTTGGTCGATTGACTGAGTCGATATAGTGGACGCATGGCTCATGTTTCCGCGGCCGAGCGCCGCCCCCAGCTCATCAAGGCGGCCATCGACCTCATGACCAGGGAGGGTGTCGCCGCCGGCAGTACGCGGGCGATCGCCGCCGAGCTGGGGGTCGCGCAGGCCACGGTGCACTACACCTTCGGGACGAAGGAGGACCTGTACCGGGCGGTCATGGACCAGATCACCGCCGACCTGATCGTCCAGGTCGAGCGGGCGGCGCCCGAGGGGGCCGGGTTCGAGGAGACCATGGCCGCCCTGGCCGGGGCGCTGTGGCGGACCATGAGCGAGCCCGCGACCCATCACCAGCTGCTCACCGAGCTGACCATGTTCTCCCTGCGCACGCCCCGGCTGAACGAGGCCCGGCAGGGGCACTACCGTCAGGTGATAGAGGTGACGGCCCGGCTGGTGACGGAGACGGCGGAGCGGACGGGGTACGCGCTCGCGCAGCCCGCGGAGACCGTCGCCCGGTTCTTCCTGTCCGGTTTCGACGGGCTGACGATGCAGCACCTCTGTCTGCCGGACGAGACCGCCGAGCACGTGGGGCTGCGGGCCCTGGTATCGGCGACCGTGGCGCTCGCCGGAGGGCGGCTGGAGCTCACGGACGTGCCCGTCGGCTGACGGGAGTACGGCACGACGGCCATGGGCGCCCCTCAGTCGCGCCCATGGCCGTCGGTGTCGGTCCCGCCGTCAGCCGGCCCAGACGTCCTCGACGTAGCGGCCGGACTCGACCAGGCCCGCGAGCCAGGCCACGGCCTCCTCGTCGGTCGCGCCGGTGTGCTCGCGGTGGATCGCCAGGAACGCCTCGCGGACGGCGGGGGCCATGCGGCGGCCGTCGCCGCAGATGTAGACGCGTCCGCCGGCCTCCAGGACCGCCCACACCTCCTCGCTCTCGCGGGCGATGCGCTCCTGGACGAAGCGGGCGCCGTTCTCGGGGGCGTGCATGAAGGTGGGGCGCATGCTGACGGCGCCGGCCGCCTCGGCCGCCTCGAACTCGTCCCGGTGCAGGTAGTCCACGTCCGGGTGGTCGCAGCCGAAGTAGCAGAGCAGCGTGCCGGTCGAGCCGGTGTGGTGCCGGTCGAGGACGGCGCCGCGGAAGGGCGCGAGGCCGGTGCCCGCGCTGATCAGGATGACCGGTACGGAGGTGTCCTCGGGCAGGCGGAAGGACTCGCTGCACGGCAGCACCCGCGCCTGGACCGTGTCGCCGGCCCGGATCGTCTGCACGTGGTGGGAGGCGATGCCCCGGAAGGTGCCCTCTCCCCCGCGGTGGGGCGCGGCGAGCAGCGAGATCATGAGGTCCACCTCGCCGGGCCGTGCCGCGGCGGAGGAGGAGACGGAGTAGTGCCGGGGGCGCAGCACCGGCAGCAGCTCCAGGAAGGTCTCGAAGGGCAGTTCGCAGGCGCGGTACCGCTCCAGGAGGTCGAGGAGGCTGCGTCCGGCGAGGGTGACCCGCTCGCGGAAGGCGTCGGCGTCGGCGAGTTCGGCCAGGGGCTGCTTCTCGGGCGGGCAGGCGGTGTGCTCGGCGAGCACGGCGATCTGCTCCTGGGTGGCCGTGTCCTGGAGTTCGACGAAGTCGGTGAGCAGGCGGCGCAGGGTCAGCGGCCGGTCGATGGGCAGGGCGCCCCGGCTGCGGCGGCGGGCGCGCAGCCGGACGGTGCGGTCCAGGTCGAGGGCGAAGCGGTCGGCGACCCGCTGGACGAGAGCCTCGGGATTGCTCGGGAGGAGGGCGAGGTGGTCGGCGGTGCGGTAGGTGACGCCTTCGGGGAGCCGAAGCCTCAGGAAGCGCTTGGAGCGGCCGAGTTCGTGGTCGGTGTCGACGAGTTCGTACGCTTCGAGGACCTCCATCGGCTGGACGCCGTGCCGGTCGGCGAGGCCGCCGGTGACCGACTCGGAGGTGTCCTCCAGTTCGTACAGGCCCTGGCCCTCTTCCGTGGGTCCGGCGGCGGGGGCGGCTCCTTCGACGGCCTCGCCGTAGGTGTCGAGCAGGGCGGTCCACAGGTCGGCGGTCCAGCGGTCGACGGTGCCGGCGAAGTCGCCGGAGGCGTCGGCGGCGCCGCGGTCCAGGAGCGGGGTGGCGCCCGCGGCCTTCAGGCGCTCGTCGATGAGGGCGGGGATCCGCTGGTAGGTGGCGGCCCAGTTGCGGTCGCCGACGCCGAGGACGGCGTACCGGAGTCCTTCGAGGGAGCCGGGCTCCAGGGTCTCCAGTGAGGCGACGAACGCGGCGGCGTCGTCGGTGGGGCGGCCGTTGTAGGAGGCGGCGACGATGAGGAGGGGGCCCTCGGTGCCCGCCAGCTTCCCGGCGTGGTCGTCGAGGGACGCGACGGACGGGGTGAAGCCGTGGTCCTCGCCGTCGGTGCCGAGGTCGCGGGCGATGCCGGCGCAGGTGCCGAGATTGGAGCCGTGCAGCAGGGTGAGGGCGGTGCCGGCGGCGCGCCGGACGGTGGCCGCGGCGCTGCCGCCGGCGGTCGTGGTCGTGGTGACGGCGGGCATGCGGCGCTCGTCGCCGGTGCGGCGGGCGAGCCGCAGGCTGAATCCGTCGGGCTTGATGGTGAGCGAGGACTTGATCTTCAGCTGGTAGTCGGTGTGGTCGACCAGGCGGTAGCGGTGGACGAGGAGGCCGAGCAGCAGGGTGGCCTCGTGCAGGGCGAACTGGCGTCCGATGCAGGCGCGTTCGCCGTTGCCGAAGGGCTTGAAGAGGTGGACGGAGCGGGCTTGCTCGCGCTCGGGTGAGAAGCGCTCGGGGTCGAACAGCTCGACGTTCTCGCCCCAGGCGGGGTCGCGGTGCAGGGCCGGGGTGATCACCATCAGGGACTCGCCCTTGCGGACGGCGTACTTGCCGCCGATGACGGTGTCCTCGATGGGCTCGACGGCGAAGCCGGGCGCGGTGGGCCACAGCCGCAGGCTCTCGTTGAGGACCTGGCGGATGTAGGAGAGCTTGCCGATCTCGGCGTAGTCGGGGTCGGGCATGTCGGTGTCGCCCCAGAGGGCGTCGACCTCGGCCTGGGCCCGCTTGAGCACCTCGGGGTGCTTGGTCAGGTAGTAGAGCGCGAAGGAGAGGGCGCCGCTGGTGGTCTCGTGACCGGCGATCAGGAAGGTGATCACCTGGTGGCGGATGTTGACGTCGTCCAGGGGCTGGCCGGTCGCGGGGTCCTTGGTGTGCAGCATCATGCCGAGGAGGTCGTCGGTGCTGCTGTCGCCGGACGCCCGGCGCTGCCGGATGACGTCGTCGACGAGGTCCGACATCAGCTGGGCGTCCGCGCGGAAGCGCTCGACCTGCTTGCGCTTGAAGATCTCGGTGCCCGGTATGGACTCGCTCTTCTCCTGGGTGAAGCCGAGGGCGCGGGCCATCGCCTCGACGAAGGGGTGCAGGTCGTTGCGGCGGAAGGACTCGAAGTCGTAGCCGAAGCCGCACAGCCCGATGGTGTCGAAGGTGAGCCGGGTCATGTCGTCGGGGACGTCGACGGACTGGACTCCGGCGATCCTGTCCCACTTGCCGACGAGCGAGCGGGCCACCGTGAGCATGGTGTCGTGGTAGCCGCGCATCGCGCCGAGCGAGAAGGCGGGCATCAGGATGTCGTGGGCCTTGCGCCAGTTCGGCTCGTGGTGGAAGGCGGTGAAGAGGCCGTCGCCGGCGATCTGGCGGACTTCGACGAGGTCCCCGTGCACGTTCTTGCGGAAGCGGGTCTCGTCGGACAGTTCGGTGACCAGGTCCAGGCCGCCGACGACGACGGTCTCGGTCCCGAAGAGGCGGACGCGGTAGATCGGCCCGAAGTCCTTGACCTCCTTCATGAGGTGGGTACGCCCGTCGGAGCCCCCGGGGAAGGTGAGGGCGTGTCCGATCAGGGGCAGCGCGGGGCGCTCGGGGATCGCCCGGGCCCTGCCAACGGACATCTGAGTCATGAACGTGCCTTTCGTCGCAGACCAGCAGTCGCTTCGCACTCACCCTACAGACGACATTGTCACCCGATCATGTCAAGTGACTGTGTTGCTCGACACGATCATGTGACGGAACTAATCGGCGAGCGAGAACGTAGGCCAGCTCCCGCTTGACATCCGACCCGGTCTATCGACACGGTTGGGTGACTTGTTCGGTCGAACAAGTCATGCGAGAGAAATCGAGGTCCCCTCATGAGCAGCACGATGCTCGCCGGACGGCTCCGTCTGGACACCCGCTCCTTCGCGGTCGAAGAGGTCGCCGTCCCGGTCCCCGGCCCGGGCGAGGTCCTCGTCGAGGTGCGGGCCGCGGGCGTGTGCCTGTCGGACGTCCACCTGATCGACGGCAGCCTGAGCCCCTTCTTCCCCACCGACGCGGTCACGAAGGCGGGCGCCGTCACCCTCGGCCACGAGGTCGCCGGTGTCGTCCACACCCTCGGCCCGGACGTGAAGGGCGACTGGACGCCCGGGCAACGCGTGGTCCTCCAGGCCGGCGAGGCCTGCGGCGACTGCCCCGGCTGCCTGCGCCGCATGATGTGCCACCGTCCGCTCACCCGCGGTCTGGACTACGACGGCGGCTGGGCGCAGTACACGATCGCCCGCGAGGGCACCCTGCTCCCCATCCCGGACGACCTGCCCTTCGACCAGGCCGCGATCATCCCCGACGCGGTGTCCACCCCGTACGCCGCGATCGTGGGCACCGGCGCGGTCCGCCCCGCCCAGTCGGTCGGCATCTGGGGCGCGGGCGGCCTCGGCGCCCACGCCGTGCGGCTGGCCCGGATGGTCGGCGCGGCCCCGATCCTCGCGATCGATCCGCTGCCCTCGGCCCGCGAGCGGGCCCTGCTCTTCGGCGCGGACCTCGCCCTCGACCCGCTCGCCCCGGACTTCGCCGAGGCGGTGCGGGAGGCGACGGCCGGACGCGGCCTCGACGTCGCCTTCGACTTCGCCGGCGTGGGCGCGGCCCGCGCCCAGGCCGCGTCGGTCCTCGGCCCGTTCGGTTCGCTCGTCCTCGCCGGGCTCACCCCGGAGCCGGTCACGATCGCCGACAGCATCGGCTTCTGCTTCAACGTCAACCAGGTCCGCGGCCATTACGGCTCCGAGCCCGAGCACGTCGAGCAGCTCGTCGGCCTGGCCTCGGCCGGACGCATCGACCTGGCCCCGTCCGTCACGGCCCACGTGCCGCTGGCCGAGGCGGCCGAGGCGGTCGCCCGCCTGGAGAACAAGGTCGGCGACCCGATCCGCCTGGTGCTCACGCCCTGAGCACCCGCGTCGCACGACGACGCCCCTCCGGTGGCCGGGGAGTCCGCCGTGGGCGCACCACAGGAGTCCCCGGCGGTCGAAGCCGTCCCGGAAGGAGGGGAGGACGAGGACATGGACGACGCAGGACGCGGCGACGCCCGGGGCTCATCGGGTGTGAGGGGGAGAGGGGACTCCGGCGACGGGCGGAGGAAGGCGGTCCGTCCACCCGGCCCGTGGGATGGTCCGTCCACCCGCCCGGACGGCGGCGTCGAGGACCTCGCCAGCACCGGCCCGGACCGCGGGTTCGAGGACCTCGCCAGGACCCGCCCGGCCCGCGGCGTCGAGGACCTCGCCAGCACCGGCCCGCCGGTCCCGGCCCGGCGGGACCGGCCTCGGGTGGCACCCGTCGCACCCCTTCCGCAGACTTTCCGTATGGGGACCGACGCAGAGCAGTTCCTCCGCCGGCTCGCCCGGGAGCTCAGGCCGCGGACGGACCAGTCGGTCGACGTGCTGCTCACCCGGCTCCGCCAGGAGCTCCCGGAGCTGTGGGAGCACGAGGACCTGTCCGCCATGGCGGTGACCGAGACGGCCGGTCACGTCACCGCCTTCCTCGACGTCCTGGAACACGGCACGGACGCCTCGGAGACCCCGACGCCCCCGGAAGCCCTCGAACTCGCCCGGGCCTTCGCCCGGCGGGGGCTGTCGCTCAGCACGCTGCTCCGGGCGTACCGGATCGGCCACCTCGCCCTGCTCCAGCAGCTCCAGGCCGAGGCGCCCCGGCTGACCGACGACGCGGAGCTGGTCAACGCCGCCGCCATCCGGCTCACCCGGGAGGGGTTCGCGTACGTCGACCGCGGCTCGGAGCAGGTCGTCGGCGCCTACCAGGAGGAACGGGACCGGCGACTGCGGCGGAGGCTCGCCCTGGCGGCGGAGGCGAGCCGGCGGATCGGCAGCACCCTCGACCTCACCCGTACCGCCGAGGAACTGGCCGAGGTCGGCACGGAGGACTTCGCCGACGCGGTCACCGTCGACCTCCTGGAGTCGGCCCTCCACGAGGACGGTCCGCCCCCGCACCCCGGGACCGGACTCCCGCTCCGGCGCATCGCCCAGCTCGCCGTCCGGGGGACGTCGTTCGCGGCACCCACCGGCGGGGTCCACCACTTCCCTCCGAGGTCCGCGCCCGACCGCGCGCTGGCCACGGGCACGCCCGCCCGGCACACCGCCGAGGCGCGGGACGGACGGGCGGCGGAGGGCGCCGACGACGTCTTTCCCTCGGTGCTCCTGCTCCCCCTCCAGGCACGCGGGACCGTCCTGGGGCTCGTCCGGTTCCTCCGGGGCCCCGGCACGGCACCGTTCGACGACGACGACCTGCACCTCGCCCAGGAGATCACCGCCCGGGCGGCGGTGTCGATCGACAACGCGCGCCGGTACACCCACGAACGGCTCACCGCGCTCACCCTCCAGCGCAGCCTGCTCCCCCGGCACACGGCGGAGCAGTCGGCGGTGTACGTGGCCTCCCGCTACCTGCCCAGCGGCTCCCGGGCGGGCGTGGGCGGCGACTGGTACGACGTCATCCCGCTGTCCGGAGCCCGCGTCGCGCTCGTCGTGGGCGACGTCGTCGGCCACGGGCTGCACGCCGCCGCCACCATGGGCCGGCTCCGCACGGCCGTCCGGGCCTTCGCCGACATCGACCTGGCGCCCGACGAACTCCTCACCCACCTCGACGACGTGGTCATCCGGATGCAGCGCGAGGAGGGCCACGGCCTCGGCGAACTCAGCGCCACCTGCCTGTACGCCGTGTACGACCCGGTCTCCCGGGTCTGCTCGCTGGCGAGCGCGGGGCACGTGCTCCCGATCATGGGGCACCCCCCGGGCACCGACGGCGGCGACCTGTCCGAGCCGCCGATCGGGCCGCCCCTGGGGCTGGGCGGACTGCCCTTCGAGACGGCCCAGGTGACCCTGGCGGAGGACAGCCTCCTCGCGCTGTACACCGACGGCCTCACCCAGAGCCGTACCCGCGACGTGGACGCCGGGCGCGCCGCGCTGAGCGCCGTCCTCGCCGAGGCGCCGGAGGGTCCGGAGGAGATCTGCGACCGGCTGCTGGCCACCCTCGCGCCCGACCGCCCCGCGGACGACGTCGCCCTCCTGGTGGCGCGCACGCGTGCGCTCGACCCGGACCACGTCGCCACGCTCGACCTCCCGTCCGACCCCGCGGCCGTCGCCGGGGCCCGGGCCTTCACCACCGAGCGGCTCGCCGCCTGGGGCATGGAGGAGCTCGCCTTCACCACGGAGCTCGCGGTCAGCGAGCTGGTGACGAACGCGATCAGGTACGGCAAGCCGCCCGTCCGGCTGCGCCTGATCCTCCAGTCCACGCTCACCGTCGAGGTCTCCGACGCCGGCAGTACCGCACCGCATCTGCGCCGGGCCCGGACCTTCGACGAGGGCGGCCGCGGGCTGCTGCTCGTCGCCCAGCTCACCGAGCGCTGGGGCACCCGCCACCACCGCGAGGGCAAGGTCATCTGGGCGGAGCAGGCCCTCCCCGCCTGACCCGGCGGACCGGGTCCGTACCGACCGCACCGTCGCGATTCCGCCCCGCCCCGCCGTGTTCGATGCGCCGTCGCATGCCCGAAGGTCAGGGGCTGAAGCCGATGGTCAGGTGCACGGTGGGGCCGGACTGGGCCGTCAGGGTGACGATCCCGTGGCGGTTGCGGTGCGTCCCGGGCGGCGTCGCCGTCAGGGCGGCGTAGCGGCGCAGGTCGTGTCCGTGCCGGGCGGCGTGGTCCAGGAGCCTGGTGCGGGCCTCGGGGCACGCGCCGAGCCAACTCAGCGCCGGGGCCGACACACTGAGGGCGCCGGGGGCGAGGCTCACGTTCACGTTGCATCCGGGGAGTTCGTCGGCGGCCGGTCTCCCGAGCAGGTCACGGACGGCCTCGACGAGGCAGTCCCGTCCGGGATCGAGGTCACGCGGCGTCAGGAGGCGCAGGTCGGCGGCCGTGAGGCGGCCCACCCGGTGGTAGCGCTCGACCGCGCCGGTCGTCAGGTCGATGCCCACCAGGCGGAGCCGGGCCTCGGGCAGCGGGAACGGCCGGGCGCCGACGAGGCGGGCCACCTCGCGTTCGAGCGGCACGGCGGCCGCCTTCGGGACCTCCGCGTAGAGCTTGAAGCGGTCGCCGCGCGGGTCGTGCCGGCCGGCCAGCCAGGTCCCCCAGACGACGGGATGGCGGCGGTGGGCGTCCAGCAGGAGGGCGGTGAGCCGGGGGTCCGGCGGTGGCAGCCCGATCCGGTCGAGCCGTGCGAGGCCGGCCGCCAGTCTGGTCCCGGGAGGACGGTCCGGCGCGACGAACTCGGTGGCGTAGCGGTCGGTGTGGGGCGAGGCCGTGGACACGCTCAGTTCCACCGGGAACCGCTCGGGGGTCAGCAGGCTGCGCCGCCACCGGTCGTCACCGGGGGTCGCCGCGACGGGTTCCAGGAGTCTCGGCAGCCACCGGCGGGCCCCCGGTCCGAGCAGCGGCAGCGCCCGGCGCAGGGCGGGCGGCAGCCCCGCGGTCACGGGGGCCGTACCAGGACCAGCGAGTCCGTCGTCGTCACGTACTCCGTCGCGGACGTGCTGCCGTCGGCGCGTACGAACGTGAAGCGATGGGAGAACTCGCGCTTCTGCGGGTCGGGCAGGGCGAACCAGGCGCGGCGGGTGGCGGTCTGCGCGGCGTCCAGCTCGATGCGCTGCTCCCGCTGGTAGCCGGCGGCCGGGTCGGCGTAGCGCAGGTCCACGAAGACCTTCTGGACGGGGGCCGTGCTCCAGTCCGGGACCAGGTCGATGTCGAGCTGCCCGGGGTAGGGGTCGTTGACCGGCAGGCGGGTGGCACTCGTGGTGACGGGGTCGCAGGTGACCACGGAGCCGTCGGTCATGGTGTGGACGAGCCGGTAGGTGTAGGCGAGGTCGGCGGGGTCGGCCGTGCGGACCTTCCACTCGGAGGGCGGGTCGCCGGGCAACAGGGTGCGGGTGTCCCGCAGTTCGGTTCCGTCGGGTTCCTTCCTGGTCAGCTCGACGCGGGTCTCCCGGACCAGCTGGGCGTCGATGTCGTGCGGTGCGATCTCCACCCGGAGGAAGCCCAGGAACCGGTGCGGGTCGATGGACAGGGCGTACTGGTCGTCGCGCCCCTCCCGCACCACGGTGAGCTCCCGTCCCTGCCAGCCCGAATCCGCTGCGAAGTGGTACTCGATCCGGTAGGCGTACGAGGTGTCGCCCACGCTGTCCAGGAAGAAGCTGACGGGTTCGGGGTGCGGGGCGGCGGCGTCCGCGAGGCGGTCGGCGGAGCGTGTTCCGCCGGGGTCCTCGGCCCTGCCGTAGCGGACGGTCACGGCGATGCTCGTGAGGCCGAGGGCGGCGAAGTCGACGTCACCGGCCAGGCGCACGGTGAGGGTCCGGAAGAAGGGGTCGTCGAGGTCGACGTCGATGACGTGCGGCGGCCCGTTCAGGTCCGCGGCGAGGACGCCGAGGAATCCCTGGGGCGCGTACGTGCGCTGCACGGCCTCGGCCCGGTCGTAGGTGAACGAGACCTGCTTGTCCTCGATCTGCAGGCCGTAGCGCAGCCGGAAGGTCAGGATCGAGGGGTTCACGCCGCCGGCCGCCGCGGGGGTGCCCGCCGGGGGTGTCTTCGGGGCCGGGGACGGTTTCGGTGCCGTCGCGGGGGCCGCCGCGGCCGCCTTCTGGGGTGCCGGCGCGGGCTGGGGCGTGAGGGTCACGGGCGGCGGCGGAGGGGTGGGCAGCGGCGGCAGGGTGACGGCGATCAGCGGGGCCGGGGCGGCGGGCGCTGCGGGGGGCGCAGCGGCGGGCGGCGGTGCGCCGGGCGGCGGCGCCCCGGGCGATGTCGGCGCGCCGGGCGGCGGAGACCCGGGCGGCGGCGTGCCGGGCGGCCGCACGGGGCCCGGGTTGGCGGGTGCCGCCGGGGGGAGCGCCCCCGCTCCGGGCGGGGTGACCGGTCCGGCGCCCGGCGGGAGCTTCGGGGGGACGACGCCTCCCGTGGGCGGCGGGGCCGTCACCCGGCCCGCCGCCGGGGACCCGCCGACGGCCGGCGCGGGCGCCCGGGTCACCGGGCCCGCCTGGCTGCCGGTCGCGACGCCGGTCGGCGAGGGCAGGTCCCGGGGGCTGAGGGAGGGTTCGAACCACTGGGCGAGCACCCGGTTCATGAACGTGTCCAGCGCCCACTGGATCTTCTGCTCGTTGTCCGCCTCGGTGGTGAACTCCTTGATGTCGATGTGGATGACCCCGGTCTGGCGGAGCCTCTGGAACGCGGCTTCGAGGCCCACGCGGGCCCAGTAGATCTGGGCTTCGATCCCGGCCGACAGTTCGCTGTAGACGCGGTGCATGTTGGCGGTGATCGTGACGGACAGGGCGGGGCGCAGTGCGGTGAACCGCAGCCGGTAGATGACGCCGACGGGGGTGCCGCCCGCGCGGAAGACCTGCTTGAGGAGCGTCGCGCCCTCCGCGCTGAGCCGCAGGCTGAACATGGCCGTGTTGTCCCCGTACAGCGAGGGCACGGCCGCTCCGAGGATCGTCTCGACCGCGCGGAACGCGCCCGGCGGGAGCGTGTTCTGCGTTCCGCCGGCGCCCTGGACGTCCAGGGCGACGCACTGGACGTCGCCCTCGTCGTACGGCACGACGGAGAGTTTGACCGTCCCCGGGGCGCGCTCGGCCAGCCGGCTCCGCAGCCGGGACTCGGCCTCCGCGTCGAGCCTCAGGGCGGTCTGGAACATCAGGAAGCCGCCCCCGACGGAGTCGGCGGCGCCCGCCTTGTCGCGCCAGGTGATGAGGGTGAAGACGGGCCCCTGGTCCCCCTGGGCGAGGGTGACGGGGGCGGGGAGGTACCAGAACTGGTTGGGGTCCGCGTGATCGGGGAACACCTCCACGCCGTCGACGAGCCACGATGTGGTGCCCAGTTGCAGCATGAGGAAGCCCTCCAGTCGTACCGTCAGGCGCCGGGGACGACGTCGAGAACGGGCAGGTTGGCGTCGGTCCACGCCCCGACCCGGCTCATCCCGCTGGTGTCGATCCGGACCACCCGGTAGCGGAATCCCGGTGCCCCCGTCACGTCGAACTCGTGCACGACCGGTGCGGAGCCGCGGATGAAGGAGTACGAAGCGGTGGCCGTCTCGGTGCCCGGCTGCGCGAACTCGACCTTCGTCTCCCGGAGGCCGGCCTCCTCCGCGGCCTTGGTGTCCACGCGGACGACCACGGCCTGGTGGGCGGGCATGTCGGCGGCGACGATCAGCGTGGTGCTTCCGGTCGAGGATTCCGGAACGGTGCTCATGTGCCCGTCGGTGTGGAGCAGGGTGACGCGGTAGGTGACGCGGCGCAGGCCGGGGTCCTTCAGGCCCACGACGAACGTCTGGGCGCCGCCCTTCTCGCTGGTGAACTCCAGGGACGCCTCCTGCCGCACCTGGTGGGCCGGGTCCTCGTACAGCAGGTCGACGAGGACCGTGCTCACGGTCGCCCAGGCGACCAGGGGACGGACCGTCACGGTGTGGCTGTCGGGGAAGGGATCGCCCACCCTCACCTCGAGGTCGTCCGTCTCCGTCCACTCGCGCACCGTGTCCGGGCGGTCGATCCCGTGATAGGTGAGGCGGTAGCCGTACGTGACCGGCGTCGCCGAGCCGACGACGAAGAGCGGCCACTGCCACAGCGGATGCTCCGGGTCGAGGTCGAGGACGTACTCCCCCGACACTCCGGAGGCCGCGTCCTGGTAGCGCAGTTCGACCATGACGGACCGCCAGCGCTCCCAGGGGACGCCGTCCGCTCGGATCAGGACGGGGCGGAGGCCGAAGGTGTCGCCGGGGCGGATCTCGGCGATCTCCGTCTCGGTGGTGTCGTGGACGGTCAGCCGGTCCGGGAGGACCCAGCCGGCGGGCTTCGCCAGGTGGTAGTCGACGTCCACGGCCACCGGTCTCACCATCGCGCCGCCGTCCAGCCTGCTGGCCCAGTCGACCTCGCCGGCGTTGTTCACCCCGTCGAGGAGGACGGCCTTGGTGTCGTCCCCGTAGCGCAGGTCGACGCCCACCGAGGTGAGGAACCCGGTGCTGAAGTCGGCGCGCGAGACCACCTTCACCTTGCGGCGGGCGAACCACGGGTCGTCGACCGTCACCCGTCGGGTGAAGTCGCTCTGCGGGCGTCCGGAGGCGGCGATCAGGGCGGCGATGCCGCTCAGGTGCCCCTGCGGGTAGACGGTCCTGCGGACGGCGGTGCGCTGGCCCATGCGGACGTCGAGGCGCTTCTGCACCTCCTGGACGGAGGAGACGCGGCGGTAGGTGTAGGTGCCGGCGAGGGACAGGCCGCCGGTCATGGCGACGCGGCCGAACTCGTTGGCGAACGCGGCGGCGCGGTCCCAGCCGTCGGGGGCCGGCCGGGGTGCGAGGGCGGCCTCGAAGAACGAGTCGGTGATCATGTCGTAGACCGCCGACACCGCCCGGTCGTGGCCGGCGATCACCGACTTGCCGGCCTCGCCCTCGGGCACGAACAGGTCGTCCTGGATGTCGATGACCCGTTCGTCCTTGAGCCTGTCCAGCTGCTCGGTGATCTGCGACGAGACGAACACGCCCTCCACGCCGAAGGTCTTGTCGAGGCGTTCCTTCAGCTGGTCCCAGCGGATGTTCAGGGTCACCGTGTAGGCGGGACGCAGTCCGAGGAACTCCAGCGCGTACACGACGCCGATGGGTGCCACGGCCCCGTCCAGGCAGCTCGCCAGCAGGGTCGACCCGCGGGCGTCGAGCACGGCCGAGAAGGCGGCCTGGTTGACCCCGTACAGGCTGGGCTGCGCCTGGTGGATGATGCGCTCGACGAAACGCGAGTCGTCGGCCGCCGCGCCGCTCTCGCTGTCGAGGAGGACCAGTTTGACGGTGCCGCTCTCCAGCGGCACCGGGACGGGTCTGCGCGGGCGCTCGGGCAGGTCCAGCTGGGACTGGATCTGCCCCGCGACCCCGTCGAGGACGCTGTCGAGCCGGTCGGTGGGCGGCCCGAGCACGACGTCGAAGTTCAGCAGTCCTCCGGTGATGGTGTCCTGCTCCCCGCGGAACTGCAGCAGCGAGAAGACCGGCACCGGCGCCCCTCCCTCGCTGCGGACGGCGATCGACGGTCCCATGGGCAGGTAGTACCACTGGAGCGGGTCGGCGTGGTCCGGGAAGAGGCTGAACCCGTCGACCATGAGGAAGGGCGGAGCGAGCGAGAGCATGGCGGCGGCTCCTAGGCGGTACCGGGACGGCGCGGCAGCAGCACGTTGGTGTCCGCGGTCGTGGCCGGCGGGGTGGTGGCGCTGGTGCCGTCCTTGAAGTAGTACGTGGCGGTCCAGGAGAAGTCCTTCGTGGTGGCCTCGGGCAGCGAGAAGACCACGGGCGGCGGGGGGCCGGCCGTCTGGCGTACGAGGGTGCTCTTGACCTGCTCCTGGGCCGGGGCTCCGCCGTCGACGGTCAGGACGACCTTGACCAGGTCGACGGCGGTCCAGTCGACGAGGTCCGGGGCGACGAAGACGCTGATCACCGTTCCGACCATGTCCCCGACCTCGACGGTGGTCTCCTCGGTCACGGTCTCCGGGATCTCGCGGACGCTGCCGTTCTTGTAGCGCACCAGGCCGCCGTAGGTCAGCGTGCCGGCCTGGGCGTCGCGCACCTGGATGGGGCAGTTCCAGTAGGAGTCGGTCGCGTTCAGCTGCTTGCTCTCGGACCAGCTGTAGCCGCTCTGGGGGTCCTCGTAGCGGACGTCGACGAGGATGGAGTCGATCGTGCCGGCCAGGTCGCCGACGGCGACGACGCGGAACGGGCGGATGTCGTTGAAGGGCGAGCTCAGGTAGATGCGCTTGCCGGTCGTCTCCTTCCAGTCGTCCTGGAAGGCGTCCCCCTTGGTCCGGTAGTCCACCTTGTACCGCACGGGCCGGTCGCGCTTCTCCCCGATGACGTGGCTGAGGGTCTGCTCGGTGCTGTTCGCCGCGGTGAACACGACCTGATCGGTGATCGCGGGGCCGTTGGACGGCGTGTACTCGATGCTGACGGTGGCGGACTCCACGGACTTGAAGTCGAGGTTGCCGGGCAGCACGTGCAGTTCGAGCACGCCCAGGTCGTCGGCGTTGATGGTGAGCGGCCCGGTGTGCGGGGCGAGGGGGGACGCGTACACGGCCGACGAACCCTTGTAGTTGACCGTGTAGGAGTGCTGGTACTCCCGGGAGTCGCCCGTGACGTAGGCGGCGAACGTCTCCGTCTGTTCGGGCTTGTCGAAGTGGTAGTCGGCCGCCTCCACCTTGTCGCCCCGGTACTCCACGTGCACGTCCACGCTGTGCACCGGCCGCTCGGCTCCGTAGTCGGCGTTCACCCGCACGGGCACGGAGAACGAGCGGAAGAAGGGGTCGTCCAGGTCGATCTCGCGGTAGTGGTCGGACCAGAGCACCGGCTGGCCCTTCTTGTCGACCATGTTGGTGATGTTCGGCAGGGTGCCCTGCGGATTGAACGGCCAGAGCACCGCGGTCTGCTGGTTGACCGTCATCGTGAAGTCGTCGACGCGCAGGTTGCTGTACTCCCGGTGGATCGTCTCGTAGTCCTCCAGGACGGAGCGGTCGCCGGTGTAGCCCTCGATCTGCTCGGCCATCCGCTTGGTCGCGATGTCGAGGACGGTCCGCCGCACGCTCTCCTCGATCTTGGCCACCGTGTCGGCGTTCGCTCCCGTGCCGGACTTCACCTCGACGTAGATCACGTCGTTGCTCGTCGCCACCTCGGCCATCTTGTTGGAGAAGGTGTCGTCGCCCCACCCCGCGTCGTCGGAGGCGTCCTGCACGAAGGACTTGAACTTGGTCGAGGAGAAGTGGCCGTATCCGGTGATGGCCGGAAGCATGACCCAGCCGTTCATCCCGTAGGACACCTGGACGATGCCGCCCTTGCCCTGGAGGGCCTCGGCGAACAGGGTGGCGCCGAAGTCCGGCAGCTCCAGGGTGAACGGGGTGACGTTGTCGCCGTACAGGGAGGGCCCGACCGGGTTCCACACCTTGGTGACGAGGTTGCCGCTGACCTCCGACAGGTTGAGGTGGGCGGTGCCGGTCGCCCAGGTGATCGTCCCGAGGCCGACCCGGTCGGCGAGGCCCTGCCCCACCTGGCCGCGCAGCTGCTCCAGGATGACGGCGCGGGTGGCGTCGTCCAGCGCGAACTGGGTGTCGAAGGTCGCGAACCCGCCCCCGGTCTTGCCCGAGGGCTGCACCTTCGGCTGCCGGTACTTCAGGTACATGAAGACGGGGTTCCCCTCGGCGTCGCAGCGGAAGGTCGGCTGCTGCGGCACCGCGTAGAACAGCGCGGGGTTCTCGTGATCGCCGTAGACCTGTACGCCGGCGATCATCTGGGCCTTGTCGATCTGGAGCATGGTGGCCTTCCTGGGGCCCGGGACCGGCCGGTGCTCCGGCTAGATCCGGATGTGGGGGGTGGTGGAGCGGACGGTGCGCTTCGGGAGGCCCGCGCCGCCGCCGTCGGTCTCCGACACGTCGACGACGAGTTCGCCGTCGAGGTCGTCCCGGCCGCTCGCCACCCGCCAGGACGCGGACCAGGCGGGCGCGGTCAGGGTGAGGCCGCGGTGGTCGGGCAGGCCCTCGCCGGCCGGCTGGTACCAGACCTCAAGGGCGACGGTCGCGCCCTGGTCCCGGCCGGGGGCCTCGCAGGTGACGGTGACGACGCCCAGGGCGTGATCGTCCACGAGCCAGCCGGAGGCATCGGGGGTGGCCGTGCGCGCGTAGGAGGATCCGTCGTCCCCTCGGACGGTGAGGCGCAGGCTGTCCCCGGCGGGCAGCCGGGCCGGGGCGGTGTCCGGGCCGGTGACGGAGACCGTCCAGGGCGCCCCCGCCGCGTCGGCGCCGGACAGATCGAGCCGGCGCACCGGGGGGTCCCCCACGGGGACCGAGACCCGGAGCGGCAGCTGCGCTTCCGGCGGGCCGGGCCCGGGCTCGGGGGCCTGTGACGGATCGGGGACGGCGAAGGTGTGCGTCTCCGCCGCGGGCGCGGTGCTCAGGGCCCGGCCGACGTCCAGCTCCCGCAGGACCCGCTCGGCCTCCAGGGTGGCGTCGAAGCGGACGAAGAGCTTCCCGGCCGCTCCGGAGAGGGCGTCCTTCACGAGGGGGACCAGGGTCGGCTCCACGGGGGCGGTCAGGATCGTGGTGTACGGCGGAGCACCGGACGACGTGGAGCGCGCGAGTACGGTCTCGTGCCCCCCGTCCTCCCGGGCGGTCAGCGTGACGCCGTGGACCTCCACACCTCCGATCGCGACCATCAGCGCGTCGGGCGAGGTCTCCAACTCCTCGGCGGCGCGCACGAGGAGGGCGTCCGTCTCGTCGCGGTCCGGCCACCAGTGCGCGCTGATCTGCAGGGACGCGGAGTCGCCCGCCATCACCAGACTGGCCATGGGGACGCCCTGGGGCGAGAGGTCGAGGGCGGGCTCTCCCGGCAGCAGACGGACCGTCAGAGGGTCGTGCCGGTCGATGAGGACCCGGGGAGAGGAACGTGAGGACATTTTGCCTCTTCTGGGTCGGTATGCTCACAATCGAGTGTAGAGCGCGTTCCGCCTGGTCGCACGGAAGAAGGTGGAGACTCGTGCTCCGGCTCCCCGCACTCGTCGCCGGGCCGACCTGGTCGCTGTACGCCGACGACCAGCTTGACCAGGCCTTCTACGCGATCCCGACCGTGCCCCGGCTGGCCCGGGGACCCGACGGGGCAGCCATTCTCACCCTGATCAAGTACCGCTCCGGACCTGACAGGTTGAACGGCGGAATCATTGAAGTGCAAACGGACCTCGCGCTGCGCCCGCAGGAACGCGAGGAGGCCCTCGCGGCGGCCCGCGCCCACGGCGGCGACACGGCGGCGGTCCGGGCGGCGGGCGGACCCCAACTCGCCACCCCCCTCTGGCTGGACGGCACGGCCTCCCTGCGCCTCCTCGACCCCTCGGCGAAGGCCGAGGAACGGACGGTGCAGGTCCAGCCCTCCCTGTCCGGGGCCAACCCGGCGGTGTTCCAGGCCGCGTTGACGCCGGAGGGCGCCGCCATGGAGTGGGACGTGCTGCGCTCCGGACGGCCCACGCTCCAGGCCGCCTACCGGCTGCGCGCCATGGCGAGGATCCCCGACGGCACGGTGCACGCGTACGCCCACAGCGCCGACGTGACCGCCCAGTGGGCGCAGGCCGGCGCCCTCCCCGACCCACGGGCGGCGCTCGTCCAGTCGTCCGCGGCCGGCGTAGAGGTCCTCGACTGGCCCGTGAACGGCGACCCGAAGCTGCGGGAGGCGTTCGTCGCATGGGGCTGGGAGTTCCTCGCCCCCTGGCTGCCGCCGCACGGGACACCGCCCACCGGCGACATCGACGCGGTGTTCACCGGCGCGGCGGGGCTGCCGTGGCCGTTCGACGCCGCGGGCTCGATGGACCCCCCGGACCTGACCCGCGACGAGGGCTGCTTCCTGGCCCTCGACCTCTCCGATCCGATCTTCCTCCAGCGAGCCACCGAGGTCCGCTGCAACGCCGACTTCGCGGCGGGCACCATCGCCGCCGTCACCGCCCGGATCTCCTACGGGGACAAGCGCCGCGACGCCGTCTTCACCGACAACGAGACCGTCGACCGCTTCACCTGGACGGTCGACCCGGCACTCGGCAGAACGATCACCGTGCGCCCGCTGGTGACCTTCGCCGCGTCCAGCGCCACCCTGGAGCTTCCGGAGCTGCGCACCGACAACCAGTTCGTGCTCCTCAGCGTCGACGACGTCGGACGGCTGACGGTCGACCTCACCACGGCGGCCGTCGACTGGTCGACGGTCGGCCACGTCGAGGCCGGCATCCGCTACCAGGACGGCGACCACGGCGTCGGACTCGTCGAGGACACCCTCAGGCTCGACGCGTCCCGCCCGGCTCAGCGCTACGAGCGGATGGTGTACGCCCCGGTGAACCGGCCCTACGACCTGCGCCTTGAGTACGACCTGGCCGACGGACAGATCGTGGTGCGGGACTGGTCGCCGCACACGGGCAGGGCCGTCCTGGTACCCGCCCCCTTCGACCGGTGGCTGGCGCTCCGGCTGCGCGCGACCGGCTGGTCCGGCGGCATCAGCGCCTTCCAGGTCGACCTGGAGGCCGAGGACGGCACGGGACGCACCAACCGGAACACCGTACGGCTCACCCCCGAGACCGACACGGCGGACTGGCGCACCGGCCTCGCTCCCACCGCCCCCGGACGCTTCCGCCATCGCGTGACGACCCTCTACGCGGACGGGCACTCCACCGTGGACCCCTGGACGGACGGCGAGGGCTCCCAGTCCCTCGACGTCGGGCCCGCGCCGTCGCGGGTCCTGGACGTGACGGTGGTGGCCGACCTGGTGGACTTCACGGTCGTCAAGCTCGTGAAGACCACCCTCCGCCATCCCGTGCCCACGGGCGAACAGCCCACCCACGACATGGTGTTCGCCGCCGGCCGGGCCACCAGCGAGACGTGGCGGTTGCCGCTGTCCGACGACGGGTCCGCCGCCGCGGGCGGGCCCGACTACACCGTCACCTCCACCTTCTACCTCCAGGACGGAGAGCACCGCACCACCCCCGAGACGCCCGGAACCGACCCGATCGTCGTACTGCGGCTCCCGGCCTGAACCAGCCCCGCGAGGAGAGCACGTCATGTTGAACCTGCTCCACAAGTTCGTGGTTCCCGACGTGAACCACGTCGACATCTACCAGGACGACGAGGACGCCCTCCAGTTCTGGATGATTCCGCAGCGCGTCCGCGCCGCCCTCGGCCCGGACAACACCACTCCGGAGCTGTCGATCTTCGCCTTCGCGCGGGACATGAGCCTGATGGCAGGCATCGACACCCCCCTGCCGCCCGGCGAGACCGAGGGCGGTCTGATGACCCTGACCGTCGAGTGCACGGTGCGGCAGGAGGACCGGGAGAAGATCCTCGCGTACCTGCGCAGCCAGGTGCTGTCGGGGGCGCTCCGGCTCGCCCGGCCGGTGTCCTCCGAAGGGGAGATCAAGGCGGAGTGGCGCGGACCGGTGACGGGTGAACCGAAACTCGCCTACCCCACCTGGATCGAGGGCGACGTCCAGTTCTGCCTCCCGTCCGCCCTGGGCCCCACGTTCATCAAGCCCGGGGACAACAAGGTCAAGCCGTCCCTCACCGAGTCGAACGTCGCCAGCTTCTCCATCGCGCTCGGGCAGGAGGGCATCCGGCTCTTCAAGGAGACGATCAAGTCGGGCAAGCTGCCCGCCCACGTGGCCTACGCCCTCCAGTTCGTGGCCCGCGTCCCCTCGATCACGGTCACCATCAGCGGTCACTCCGAGGCGGTGCACCGGGAGCTGAAGAACAGCGCCCCGATCGTGGAGACCGAGAACGGCGTCCCCGTCCGCACGTTCCCCCAGATCACCAGCCTGAAGCAGCTGCACGACCTGTCCGGCAGCCTCCACGTCGAGTACACGAAGTTCGACTTCGCCCAGCAGGACGACAAACTGCGCGAGCAGTTGGAGAGCTTCGTCCTGGAGATCACGACGGCGTACCTCAAGAGCATGTTCTGCACGCCGCTCATCACCGGCCAGCTCGACAAGGAGAAGCTCGGCACCGACCCGATGCAGAACTTCAAGCCGCCCGGTACGCCCGTCAGCGGCGGCAACCAGCTGTGGCTCGCGGAGTTCGAGCAGACGGGCGAGTCGGACTTCGACATGACCTTCCACGGCAACATCGCCAAGCCCTTCTCCACGTACCCGAGCGCCGCCCTCGTCGCCATGGTCACCCCGCAGGAGCTGGAGAAGGCGTTCATCGAGGCCGACCTCAACACGCCTCTCTTCCACACCCTCCAGGTCCCGGTCCGCGTGACCGCCGACTTCGAGCACGACCCGATCGCGGGCATCCAGGTGACCCTCGACTACCGGCAGACCGACGACCGCACCGGTGAGGTCAAGACCAAGTCGGAGACCTTCGACTTCCTCAAGGGCACCGAGACGTACTACTTCCGCACCACTCTGGCCAAGGACGCCCAGGGGGCGCCCAAGGACACGTTCACCTACGCCAGCCGGCTCCACTACAAGGCCGCGCAGGCGTCCACCGACATCGCCCCGCAGCCCACCCGCGAGAGAAGCCTCATCCTCGGTTACGACCGGCTGAGCTGCGTCGACGTCAAGGTGGTGGCCGGCACCGTGCCGTGGACGACGGTCCAGGCGGTCCAGGTCGATCTGAAGCTGCCCAACGTGAACCTCCCCTCGGCCACGAAGACCATCGTCCTCAACCAGCAGACCGTCGAGGACAGCTGGTTCAGCTACACCGGCGGCCAGACGTCCCCCGAGTACGAGTACAGCTGTGAGTTCCTGCTGGTGAACGGCAGCCGCATGAAGACCCCGCCCCAGCGCACCTCCGCCTCGCGTCTCCTCATCGACGCGCCCTTCGAGGACCGCATGAGCGCGACCTTCGTGCCCCAGGGCCTCTTCCCGCCGCTGCAGTCGATCGTGCTGTCCACCAAGTACGCGGACCCGGACGCCTCGTACCACAGCGAGGGCACCAACATCTTCACCAACAACACCACGACCTGGCGCTGGGATGTCGACCTGCCCTCCTCCAAGAAGCGGGAGTTCCAGTACAAGGCCGACATCACCTACGTCGACGGGACGACCACTCCGGGCCAGTGGCAGGTGGGCCAGGAGGGCACCGTCCAGGTCGGCGAGGTGAAGAGCTCGCTGCTCGACGTGTCGGTGACCGCGGCGGCGCTGGACATGACCAAGTGGAAGCTGGTCGTCGTCTCGCTGCGGTACGAGGACCCGGCCACGCACGAGGTGCAGGAGCAGACGCTCAAGATCACCCCGGCCACCGCGGGTCAGGACCAGTCGTGGAAGGTCACCCTGAAGGACCCCGCCGCGACGACCTACACCTACGAGATCGACGGTTACGGCGTCGACGGAACCCGCAAGACGGTGCCCGCCGCGACGACCAGCGACAAGCTGCTCGTGGTCGAGCTGTGACGGGCGGCCGTCCGAAGGGAGCTGTGCCATGAGCGACGAACCGGGTGCCACGCACGTCGAGGACCTGCATCTGGATCCCGGGCTCGCGGGTGCCGCCGGCCAGACCCTGACCGACACCGGCGAGACCTTCCAGCCCGGCCTCCTGAACGATCTGATGGCCCTGCGGGCCGAGCCGAAGGCATCCCGGATCCCGCTGGTGCCCACGACGCCCGAGGAACCCGGCCAGGTCCTCCAGGGGGCCCACGGCGACTACTTCGTGCCGGTGGCGACCCTGCCCGCCCGCTCGAAGCGGTCGCGGACACCCGCCGTGTTCCTGGAGGCCGACGCCCAGGGCAGATGGAGCCTGCTGGTGTGGATCGACCTGGTACGGCCGGACACCGTTCCGCCCGAGGCCGAGCCGATGCCGCTGACCGACCTCACGGCCGTGCTCACCACGACCGACGAGCAGTCCACCGTGACCTTCGCGTCGGTGACCGACCTGCCGGTGCCGGGCCCCGGTGTCGCGCGCCGTCTCGCGCTCGCGGCCGAGGTGGACGCCGCCGCGACCGCCGACACGCTGCAGTACGACATGAACGCGGCGATCGTCGTCAACGGCACGCTGTCCTACCGGGTGTGGGACAGCGAGACCGTCGACGGCACGGTCCTCGCCGACCTCTCGCCGGACGAGGAGTCCGGCCTGGAGGTGTTCAACACGGCGATGCTGCTCGGCGCCGGAGGCGGTGGCATCGCCGCGTACCTCCCGACGTCCGACAAGCCCAACCGCCCGATCTACTACCACTGGAACGTCAAGAGCGGCGCCGGCGCGGACCAGGGACTCGACCCGGACAACGTGTGGGTGGACAGCCCGGCCGGGCTGTGGCAGACGTCGCCCCTGCCCAACCAGTACTTCGTCCTCCCCAGCGAGTACCGGCTGGCCTTCGACCCGGAGCGCGGCACCCCCGCCATGAGCGTGCTGCTCGTGCGGCCGGACGTGGCAGCGGACAAGGCCGCGGGGCCCGACGAGGCGTGGAAGGTCAGGGTGCGGTTCAAGCTGGTGCCCTGGCTCGACCCGGCGCCGATGGAGCGCCTGCGCGCGGTCATCGCCGAGGAGGAAGGGATCGCCTACCCGCAACTGGTGCTGGGCGGCTACGCGAGCGCCACCTTCGTCGAGTCCGACTGGCTGAAGAACCTGGGAGGCAGGTCCGTCGGCACGGACTCGGAGAGCAAGGCGATCGACCCCCGCGGGTTCGAGCTCGTGAAGGACTGCACCATGGAGTACTACACGCTGCTCGCGCAGATACTCGCCCCGGCCTCCGGTACGGCGACCGGGGTCGAGGGCCAGGTCGTCCTGATGCTGCGCAGGTCGCCCGACGACGATTCGGCGACGGTACAGCGCGACGTGCCGGTGAAGATCCGGCTCGACCGGCCCGACGACGGCTTCCTCACCACGGAACAGATCACCGCGCCCTTCCCGGACGCCGCCACCTGGCCGCCCGGCTGGACCCCGCCGTTCTACGCCAAGGTGCGCTCCCCGAGCACGGTGCGGGCCGACGTCTCGGGCGTGGTGGCGGCACTGCTGGTGAACGACCCGCTCACCGGCGTACCCGTCGACCGCGCCCGCGTCGCGGCCACTCCCGCGGCCTTCTCGCTGGGCGGGCCCGACGCGGCGCCGGTGCAGCCCCCCGCCGAGCCCCCGCCCCCCGCCCCCGCGGGCCCGCCCGCGTTCCAGCCGCCCGCCAACCCGCCCGTGGGCAACGGCGAGGTGCTGCTGCGGCTCACCCAGACCGAGGCCGAACCCATCGATCCCCGTCTGGTGAGCTCGCTGGCCCTCGACTACAGCGGGGTCACGGTGAAGATCGATCCCGCGGTCATGCTGGAACGCGTCCACGAACTGGGCATGTCCACCGGCCTGATGGCCCGGGTGAACGTGAGCAGCTACCAGCTCAAGCACCCGGAGGCGCTTCCGCCCGAGCTGGCCGACGTGTTCGGCATCGACGTCGAGATTCGGCGGGGCAGCGCCCAGGCGGTCACCGTGAGCCTCACCCGGGACGCTCCCGAGGCGACGAGCGACATCCCGTTCGGTTTCCAGGACCTCATCGCCGATCTGCACCCGGACCAGCCGAAGTTCGAGTACCGGCGGCGCAACCTCGCCACCAAGGGCACCGGGGACTTCTCCGCGTGGGAGTCGGTGGTGGGACGGAACCTGCTCGTCACGCCGGTGACCTGAGCGCGGGCGCCGGAGCAGTACACGCACGGACAGGAGAGACGCGATGACAGTGACCAACGCCGACGGCTCCACCACCGTGGACAACGGCGACGGCACGTCGACCACGACGTGGTCCGACGGCACGAACGAAGTCGCCTACCCCGACGGCTCCACCATGCGCACGTTCCCGGACGGCAGGGTGCTGAACACCTACCCGGACGGGAGCCGCACCTTCAACGACCAGTACGGCACGCCGCTGGACCCCGACACCGGCAACCCGCTGCCCGCCCCGCCCGTCACCGAGGCGCCCGTGGCGACCTTCGGCGAGGTCGAGAGCGGGGTCCACGTGCTCAGCGGCGTCGTGGAGGCGTCCCTCGTCCTGGCGAACGCGGAGGGCGCGCTGGCCCTCGTCGAGCCGATCAACGCCATGTTCGCGCCGATCACCATGGCCCTGGAGGTCTGGCACGCGCTGGACTCCGCGCCGCGCGCCTACGGCACGATGGGCTACTGCTACGGACTGGTGTACGGCGCACTGGACATGGGCGAGCCCGCCTACCCCCAGGGACCGTACTCGCTCGACTCCCCGGAGACGGTCCAGGAGAAGCAGACGCGCTACGCCGAGGGCGTCCGCACCGCGGCCGGACAGCTCGCCGACGGGGCTTCCGGATCGGCCCTGCGCAACCGGGTCCTCCTGCGCACCGCCTACCTGGGCAGCGACCCGCGGCGGACCCTCAACGAGATCTGGGTGACCGCCTGCCGTCAGAACGAGGACGACTTCTACGCGGACCGTCTCGCGCTGATGTGGCCCGACACGGGAATGACGGAAGCATGACGGCGACGGCGCGTTCCGACCGAGGAGGTGCCCCGTGACCAGGCACCGGGTCGCGGCGGTCGCCGCGCTCGTCCTCGCGGCCGCCGGCGGCGTCGGCAGCGCTCGGGGAGCGGCACCGCCGCCCGGACCGGACTCGTGTGTGGAGGGGTACGTGTGGCGTCTGGCGACACCCGACGACCACGTGTGCGTCACCCAGGAGGTCCACGACCAGGTGGTCGAGGACAACAGCCACGCCGAGGAGCGGCGGGAGCCCGACGGAGGTCCCTACGGCCCCGCGACGTGCCGGCAGGGCTGGGTCTGGCGCGAGGGGACGCCGTACGACCTCACGTGCGTCGATCCCGTCGTGCGCTCCCAGGCGTGGCAGGACAACAGCGAGGCGCCCGACCGCTGGACGGCCTCCAAGCGCGTGGACGGCAGCAACGCGCACCCGTTCCTCGCCCCCGGCGCGACGTACACGATCGCCGCGCGACAGGCCACCGCTCCCCCGCCCGCCGCGGGTGAGCTGGTGATCGACGCGCGGGGTGAGCAGATCGACGTGGACACGGGCACCAAGGTCACCCAGGACAACGGCAGTGACTCCCAGCGGTTCCAGTTCATGCGGCGCGGGGACCTGAACGCGCACGAGAACGGCTTCATGATCAAGGACCTGGCATCGGGCCGGTGCCTGACCGTGGCGCAGGGCGGTGTGAACAACGGCACCCGTGTCGTGCTGGGCGAGTGCGACTGGTCGGACCCCTCCGTGTGGTCCTTGTGGACGCAGAAGGACGAGTTCTGGCAGCTGCGCTCACGGGTCAGCGACAAGTGTCTGACCGCGCACAATCCGCTGTTCACCGTGCCCGCTCCCGGCGCGTACCTGGAGCAGTGGCAGTGTCTCGACGGGAAGAACCAGGCGTGGCGTCTGGCGCCGGTCGAGTGACGTCCGCCGGGGTGCGGCGGCGGGTCCAGAAAGGGGTGTCCCACCGCTCCTCCGCCCGGTAGCGGACGGCACGGGCGTGCAGGAACTCGTCGTGCACGGCGGCCACGAGGGCCGCGTAGCGGCTCGGGGCCCCCGGATCGCCGTCGGCCTGCTCGGTCAGTGCGGTGCCCGCCGCGATCCCCGTCGCCAGGGCGTGCGTGACGCCGCGCGCGGCGAGGGGGTCGGTCACGGCCGCCGCGTCCCCGGCCGCCACCCAGCCGGGTCCCGCGGGCGGCAGCGTGCGCGAGGTTCCGGCGGGCAGGACGCGCAGGCGGTGGGGGGCGGTGGCGAGGTGGGCGGCTGCCCGGACCCGCACGTGCCGGGTGCCGGCCAGCGCCGTCCACCAGCCGTCCGGGGTCCGCAGACCCGCGCCGGCCACGAGGTCCGCGTCGGTCACGGCCATGACGACGTGCCGCCCGCGCGGCAGGGACGCCGTGTACCACCAGCCGTAGGGCGTGGATTCCACGAGCGACGTACGCGCGGTGGGATCCTCGGCTCCGTACGGGCCGTCATGTCCCGGCACCGGGACCGGGAACGGGACCGGAAACGGCACCGGGAACGGGACCGGGTCCAGGTCCAGGTCCGGGCCCGGACCCGGCGCCTCGGCCGCGACGGCCACCAGGTGGTCGGTGTGCACCACCCGTGCGCCGAGCCGGCGGGCGAGCCGGGCTCGCGCCCCCGTGGCGTCGACGAGGTACGGGGCGGTCGTCACCGTCCCGGACACGGTCGCCCGCCACCGGCCGCCCTGCCGTGCCACCGACCGGACGCTGCCGGTGTACAGCCGTACGCCCGCCGCGCGGGCCGCACGGCGCAGCGCCGCGTCGAACGGCCCGCGGTCCACGTGCCAGCCGGCTCCGTGTGGCTCCTGGAGGAAGTCCGCGGCCGTCAGGGCCGGTCCGCCCCAGGACGACCGGTTGCCGTGGCAGGGCGCGAGGCACTCGGGAGGCAGCCGGTCGAGGACGCCGAGTCCCCTCAGCAGGGGCCGTGCCAGGGGTGACAGGCTCTCCAGGACGCGCCGCCCGGCGTCCGGGGCGGGATGGACCAGGACGACGTCGGCGCCCCGTGACGCCAGGGTGAGGGCCGCGGCCACGCCCGCGGGGCCGCCGCCCGCGACGAGGACGTCCGGGGATCCCGTCACGGCGTGCCGCCGCCGGCGCGCGTGCGGCGTCCGGGCCGGGTCAATGGATGCTCCCCATGCCCTGGATGCGCAGCCGGAGCGGGCTGTCGGGTTCGGGCACGGGCTGGGCGGTCGACAGGCTCACGCGCGCGTCCGGGGCCCCGGCGTCGGGGAGCGGGCAGCCGGCCTCCACCCAGTCGTCCACGATCTCCCGCACGGTACGGGACACCGGAAGGTCCTGGGCGAGCCGCGCGGCCTCCGCCGGGCCGAAGAACTCCCGGAGGAGGTCCGTGGCGGGCCCGTCGCCGCCGGCCGTGTTCCCGGGATGGGTCAGCGCCGCGAGGAGCGCGGGAGCGGGCTGGAGGCACCACCAGGCGAGCGGACGCTCGACGAGCCGTCCCGGGTCGCCCGGCTGGGGGCCGACCAGGGTCCGGCCGTCGGCGAGGAGGCCGTCCGGCCGCGTCCGTACGGCGTCGGCCAGGAGGAGGACGGCCTCCAGCGGGGAGTAGGCGCGCCGCTCGGCCGGCTCCTCGGCGAGCGAGCGGATCCACTCCCGCCACACCTCGGTCTCCTCGGCGTCGAACACCTTGTACATGGGTCCGTTCCAGCGGAAGAGGCGGAAGAAGGGGCTTCCGGCGGGATCGCCGGGGACGATCCACTCCGAGGCGGCCAGCGCGTCCAGGAGGCCCTCGGGGTCGGCGAACCAGTCGTTGAGGTAGCTGCCCGCGAGCATCTTCCCCTCGTGGTTGAGGGCGGCCCGGGGCGCCTTGTCGGCGATCATGCGCAGCAGCCTCTCCTCGGGCGGCGGCGGTGACTTCAGATGCGCGACCAGTTCCTCGCCGAGGTTGCCGGTGACCGCGAAGGCCACGTACCCGTTCCAGATGCGCTCCCACTGGCGCTGGACGGCCTCCTCCCCGCCGAGGGTGTGCAGCTGGTCGAGGTAGCGCATGACGGCGTCGCGCGCGCGGGCGCCGTGGCCGTCCGCGGCGTTGTCGATGCCGATGTGCATGCGGAAGAAGCGGGAGTCGATGCCGTGGTGGTCGAGGAGCTTCGCCAGCGGGACGACGCCCAGCACCTCCCACTCCAGGAACAGCGTCATGCCGAGCAGCTCCGGGAAGAACGTCTCGGGGTGGCAGGAGATCGCCAGCTCGAACGCAGGGCAGGTGAACGCGGAGTCGAGCAGGTCCGTCCTGGTGGCGAAGGCGCGGGAGTCCACCGGCGGCAGGTGGACGCCGATCTGCTGGAGCAGGTTCTGGTACAGGGTGGAGTGGTTCAGTGCCGGATTGCCGTCGCCCACCTCCTCCTTCCAGATCGAGAACAGCAGCCCGCGGACGTCGTCCATGGGCTTGGCCTCCGTGAGGTGCCGCAGCCACACCCCGTCCAGGAGGTTGAACGGCGCCATCTGTCTGACCCGTTCGACCACCGCGTCCCTGGTACGGAACACCTGCTCGACGTCCGGGTCGGCCGGGTCGTACGCCTCGGCGTCCTGCGCGAGCCGGCTGTAGATCAGGTCGAGACGCTCCTCCAGGCTCTCCGGGGTGTAGCGGAACGGCCGCAGCGTCTGGGGCGCGGCGGGATCGTGCTGGACGGCCAGCGCCTCGGCGAGGAACGACTGGGCGAACGCCCGGGAGGCCTTCACCTGGTCGGGGAAGCGGTCGGGGTGCTGGAGCGCGTAGAACCACTCGCGGTGGCTGGGGCCGACCTGGTCGGCGCGTTCCGTCTCGACCAGGACGCGGCTGCCGTCGGGTGCCTGGCGGGCCACGACGAAGCCGAGGCGGCTCCACTGGCCGACCATGTCCTGGGCGCCCGCGTGCGCGCGCATCCGCCTCCAGCGGTCGTCCACCCTCTGGTCGTAGGCGGTGTCGCTCTCCCCCGCCATGCGGGGCGGTTTCGGTCGGCGGACGATCTGCTGCCCGACGCCCCGTGCCCAGGGGCGGCGGTACGGGGTGGGGCCGATGCTCCGGGCGGCCTGCTCGCCGGCCGCGCGGAGCAGGGAGAGGAACTGCGTCTCGGGGTAGACGTCGTCGGGCCGCTGGGCCGGCCACCAGTGGGTGTTGCACTCGTAGAAGTCGGCCTGCCACGGCAGGGCCAGGTACTTGGTCAGGTCGCCGGGCTCCAGGTCCTCCCGCGGCCGGAACGGCGCCGCCCAGAGGTCCGGGTCCTGGGCGATGTACGTCATCTCGATGCCCGGGTAGAAGGGTCCCCCGCTGCACGCCTCCAGGGCGGCCCGCACCAGGGCGTGCGGCTCGTCCTGGAGGGCGGGCTCCGCCGGGGCGGGCACCTGGCCCGTCCAGTCGGGGGTGAAGTCGCCCTCCGCCCAGCGGCGCATCCGCTCGTACTGTCCGGGCAGCAGGGACATCCACCGGCCCGGCTTGCCGTCCAGGGGTTCCCCGTCGTCCCCGGCGAGCTGGGGCATGTAGACGGAGGTGGCCTCGGCGACCCCGGCGTCGGGACCGCGCAGCCTCCGGAAGACCGACCGGCGCAGCTCGGCCGTCCCGGGGCCGTTCGCCGCCAGCTGCCCGAGGAGCGCGGGGGCGAGGAAGTGTCCGGGCTCGCCCTCGCCGTGGCCGCGCAGCGCGGCGGCGTTCACCCACTGGTAGTCGCTGACGCGGCGCAGGATCGGATGGATGTCCCGGGTGAAGGAGACGGCCTCGGGCCGCTCGTGCCCCGAGGCCTCGGCCAGCACGTCGTACAGCGTGACGAGGTTCTCCGTGTCGGGCGAGAAGTCGGGCGGTGCGGCCAGGACCCAGGCCGGCCGCGCCCGCAGCGGCTCGCCTCCGGTGCGCAGCCGGACGGTGGCACGAACGGGCCCGTCGGACACGTCGTCGTACCAGAAGTCGTTGTTGGCGAAGTGGACGACCGGGTTGTCGGGGCGGGTGGTGCCCGCGTTCCCGAAGCCGCCGAGGACGAGCAGCCGGCCGTCGGCGTCGGTGCGCAGTTCGCCCAGCGGCACCGGTGTGCCGAGGAAGGTGCCGGTGTCGAACCGTGCCTCGGGGCCCGAGCGGTCCGGCCCGGTGACGGTGCGCGGGCCGGGCCGGACGGCGAGCCCGGAGCGGGCCTCCGGATCGGCGACGTCGACGGCCTGGTTGCGGCGGGACCTCGGGTCCCGGGCGCCCCCGTCCTCCGCCCCGTCCTGGTGCCGCCCGACGAACTTGAACCAGTCGCCCTTGGTGTTGGCGAGCTCCACCGTCCAGGAGATCTCCGCGTGCTCCGCGGTCAGCTCGCCCAGCACGGTGCCGTCCGCCGCGTACCCGTAGACGCGGAAGCGCGCCGCCTGGCGCTTGACGCGGCCCTCGCCGTCCTTGAAGCCGCCGGCCGGCCGCGCGGGGACTCCCGGTGTCTCCGGGCCGACGAAGAACTCCGTCGGGCTGTTCCCCACCCGGGCAATGCCGAGGGACGGATGGATCTCACACCGCACGACGTCGTCCAGATTCATGGACAGCAGTTCACCGGACGCCCGCGGCCGAAACGACGAACGGCCTGTCCAGGACACGGTTTGTCACCTGTGTGGTGCAAGCGGCTCCAGAGGTTGCGGCGGGCCGCCGCGACTAGAATGGCAGGGGGCGGGATCCCGAATCCGGACACCATCGTTGCGAAAGTAGGGGTCGTCGTGGCCGGTTCCAAGGACAAGGACAAGGAAGCTCTGCGCGCCGAGCAGTCCGCGAAGGACACGCTGAAGCAGCGCGAGCAGCAATCGCCGGGCGAGCGCAAGAAGGGCGAGGCGCCCGAGAAGGCTCCCGTCGAGCCCGCCGTGCCGGCCGAGACGCCCGCTCCCGAGCCGCCGAGGAGGTACGGCCGGGGCTGATGCCTCCGCCGCGAGGACACGTCACCGACCCGGCCGCCGCATCCCACGAGGTGCGGGGCCGGGTCCGTGTGTGACGGCCGGACGGGTCGTGCGTGACTGCCTGACGGATCGTGCGTGACCGCCGGACGGGTCGCGTGGGCTCCCGTACGCCCGTCAGGCGCTCAGCACGGTGAAGCCGAGGCCCGAGAGCTGGGTGGCGAGGGAGCTGACCGTGTCGGGGTCGTCGAAGGCCCCGTTCTCGCCGAGGGCGCACGCCGACTGGAACTCCTTGACCTTGCCCTGGGTGCGGGGCCCGTCGACACCGTCCTGGGTGAGGGGCTTGTACCCGAGGGCGAGCAGTCCGCCCTGGACGCCGAACACATCGGAGACGTACAGGGCGATCCGTTCCGTGGGCAGCCCCTGGCCCTCCACCGTGCCGGCGAGCTGGAAGTGCGCGCGGTCGAGGTGGTTGCGGGTGACGATCGTGCCCACGTCCGGGGTGAAGTGGCACTCGCCCGCGGCGCCCGCCCAGTCCCGCTGCGCCACGTACCCCCGGAACATGGGGAAGTCGAACATCGGGCCCAGGGCCCAGCACATGCTCAGGGTGGCCAGTTGGGCGTTGGCGGGCCAGGAGCCGAAGTCGCCGAACTCCGGGCGCGAGACCAGCACGCCCTCCATCTCGTCCAGCTTCTCGAAGACGTGGCGGTCGATCTCCTCGTCCGTGACGTGAAGGCTCGTCAGCGGCGGCTGGAAGGCGAGGTGCCCGGCCGGCGCCAGCTCCAGGTGCGCCTTCACGGTGTCCCACTCGTTGGTGATCTCGTCGGGCCTCGCCTCGGTGTCGCCGCCGTTCACCCGCCAGGCCAGCCGGAAGGCCGCCGCCAGCGAGGCGGCCCGCTCCTCCTCGGTCGGTGCGGAGTTGTCCCGCGCGGTCTCGTCGATCTTGTTGCCGATGCCCGTGCTCACGTACCCCTTCGTGTCCAGGTACATGAAGTCGACGCGCCCTTCGAGCGGGTCGTTGAAGGAGATCCAGTAGTCGCGGACGCTCTGGTGCATGGCGCGCTCCTCCGTCAGGTGTGGACATCGGTCACGCGGTCGGCCGGGAAGCGCACGCGGGGTGTCCCGCCGCGGCCCGCGGCCCGCGGCGGCAGCCGCTCGGCGAGCAGACGCGTGAACCGGGGCGAGGGCTCGACGCCCAGTTCGTCGTTCAACAGGTCGCGGAAGGCGGCGTAGTGGCGCAGCGCCTCGCACACATTGCCCTCCGCGAGGTGCGCGGACACGACGGCCCGGTGCGCGCTCTCGCGCAGCGGCTCGGCCCGTATGCCGGCCCACGCCGCCTCCATCGCCAGGGCGGCCCTGCCCTGCTCGATCAGGGACTCCGCCAGCGAGTCGAGGGCGTGCAGGCGCAGTTGCCGCAGGCGCTCGCGCTCCAGCAGCACCCAGTCCTCGTCCCAGCCCGGCAGGAGGTCCTCCCCGGTGAGCAGTCCGAGCGGGGGGCGGCGGTACGGTGCCGGGCCGCAGCCCGCCACGACGCCGAGGGCGGTGCGGGTCAGGGTGTGGACGTCCACGCGCAGGGCCGGGCTGACGAGCAGGACGTCCCCGCAGCAGCGGACGAGGGAGAGTTCGCCCCGGGGGAGCTTCCACAGCGTGGTGCGCAGGCTGCCCCGGGCGTGCTCCTCGGTCACCTCGGGCCACAGGGTGCCGGCGAGGACCGTGCGGGGCACCCGCTCGCGCAGGCTCAGGAACGCCAGGAGCCGCTGACCGTTGCGGCACAGCTCGACGCTCTCGGTTCCGAACTCCAGTCGGAACTGACCGAGCAACCGCAACTGAGCGGAGGAAGTCACCGTCATGATCGTCTTGCTCACCGCGGTCCCGCGTGAGCGCGCCTCGTGAAAGCCGTAGCGGCCTGTCCCCACCAGTTTCTGCCCCTCGCTCTCTCTCTGCAACCCACCGCTCGCCGCCCGTCGCGGGGTACCGAACAGCTGGTCGCGGAGGTGCCGCGGTCACGATGACGGCGGGGTGACGCCGGGCTGACGGCGGTTCCGTACCGTCGTGAGACGCCGGCCGGGGCCGATCCGGGGAAGAACGAGCGGAGAACCGGTGACGGACCCTCCCCGGCCGGTCTCCCACAGGCGCGTTCCTAGGAGGCCGCGATGTCCTGGCGGATGGCGAACAGCTTGGAGACCCTGCGGCATCAGCTCGACGGCCGCTTCCCCGGACGCAGCCTCACGGCCGACGGCGGCATCGGCGACGCGGCCCACCAGGCACGTGGCACCGACAGTGACCACAACCCCTGGTACGGACCCGGAATCGTCACCGCACGTGACTTCACCCACGATCCGGCCCACGGGCTCGACATCCAACAGGTCGCCGACCAGCTCCTCGACAGCCGCGACGCCCGCATCAAGTACGTCATCGCCAACCGTCGCATCGCCGCCAACCGCACCTGGCAGTGGGAGCCGTACACGGGTGCCAATCCGCACGAGGCGCACGTCCACGTGTCCGTGGTGGCCGATCCCCTCTGCGACGACACACAGGACTGGAGCCTCCCGCTCTTCGGCGAGGTGCCGGACCGCGGGGGCGGTGACACCGTGGCACCGGGCACCTTCCTCACCTGGGGGACCGACGTCAACGTGCGGGCGGAGCCCAGCCTCGACGCCGCGGTCGTGGCCGTGCTGCCCGGACCGACCTGGGTGACGGTCTCGTGCCAGACCCGGGGCGACGCGGTCAGCACCGCCGACCACGTCAACGACGCCTGGGCGTACGTCCCCGCCCTCGGCGGATACCTGTCCAACATCTTCATCGACGACCCGGCGGCCTGGCTCCCGGGCGTCGACGAATGCTGACCCCCGGGCGGCCCCCATGTCGCAGACCGAGAAAATCCCCGTCATCTACGTCCGCGGCTTCGCCGGCGGCCAGTCCGGCATCGACAGCGCGGTGACGGACCCGTTCCTCGGGTTCAACGCCGGCTCCACGCACATCCGCATCGGACCGGACAACAAGCCCAGCTTCTACCAGTTCGAGAGCCCGCTGCTGCGGCTGATGGTGGACGAGGGATACCAGCTCCTCGTCCACGGCAGCCAGGAGACCTATCTCGACGGCCACGCGGAGATCCCGCCCGCCAGCATCTGGATCCACCGCTTCTACGACCGGTCCGCGAGCACCTGGGGCGGCACGCCCCGGCCGTTCCGCGTCGAGGACGCCGCGAAGGACCTGGCCGAACTGATCGAGGAACTGCGGGCGAAGGCCCACGTCGACCGGGTGCATCTCATCGCCCACTCCATGGGCGGGCTCATCTGCCGGTGCCTGATCCAGAAGATCCTCCCGGAACGCGGCGTCCAGCCGACCGACTACGTCGACAAGCTGTTCACCTACGGCACCCCGCACGGCGGCATCGCCTTCGACCTCGGCTTCGGGATGCTGGAGCGGCTGCGCGACGCCATCGGCATCAACGGGGCCGAGATCTTCGGACGCGAGCGGATGTACGAGTACCTGACCCCCGGCGTCTCCGAGGGCGCCGAGCCGCCGAGGAACTGGGACCCGCGCGTCATGCCCGGCGAAGGGGAGCCCTTCGCCTTCCCCCTGCACCGGGTCTTCTGCCTGGTGGGCACCGACCCCGGCGACTACGACGTGGCGCACGGCCTGTCGTCCGCGGCGGTCGGACCGCGCAGCGACGGCCTGGTGCAGATCGACAACGCCTATGTGCCGGGCGCCTTCTACGCGTATGTGCACCGCAGCCACAGCGGGCGCTACGGGCTCGTCAACTCCGAGGAGGGGTACCAGAACCTGCGACGGTTCCTCTTCGGCGACCTCAAGGTGGAGTCCGCCCTCGTCCACCACCGGCTGCCGGAGGAGAAGAACACGGCGTGGCAGGCGGAGATCGGACTGTCGATCCGCGGTCTGCAGATCGTGATGCACGAGCGGACCAGCGCCCAGTGGTGCCCGATCCAGCTCGGCCACGACACCCGGCCCGGCGCCGACGGCGACGGCACCGTGCCGCTGGTGAGCACCTTCCTGTGCGAGAACCTGGCCAGCCCGAACGGCGCCGGCAGTCTGCGGTACGCGCTGCACCTCCGGATCCTGTCCCTGCGCGAACGGGACAACGGCTTCCTGGACTTCCGGGACCACATCGAGCAGACGGCAGACTTCGACGACATCCTCGTCGTCGACGTCAGCGGCGAGGGCGGGGTTCCCGCGCTGCGGGCCGTCTGGAACTCCACCATCGACGGTCCCGTCAGCGAGTACACCCCGGACACCCCGGACCTGGCCGACGAGGACGCGGAGAGCGGCAGCTGGGTCAGCCACATCCGCCTGCCCGAATCCACCGAGAAGCTCCTCGGCAAGGACGCGCGGATCCGCCTCACCGCGACCGCATGGAACTGACGAGAGGGAGCGAGACGCCATGGTCGCTCTGGCCAACGTCCAGTTCGGCAAGGAGAACGAGGACGTGCGCACCGTGCAGAAGGCCCTGATCGCCCGGGGCCGCGCCATCCCCGACGGCGCCACCGGATACTTCGGCGGCCAGACCCAGGCGGCCTACCGGGCAGAGCAGATCGCCCAGGGATTCACAGGGAACGACGCCGACGGCGTCCCCGGCTGCACCTCCCTGACCGCCCTCGGCCACAGCATCGGCTTCCCCGTCGACTGCTCCGGCGCGTCCGCCGGAGGCGGGGGACGGCTGAGCCTCTCCCAGGTCACCTACCACGACCCGGGCGACGACTCCGGGGAGGAGGCCATGCGCCGCTATGCGCGCAAGGCGTGCGAACTGACCGGAATGGACCCCAAGTTCGGCGTTCCGGCGCTCACCACGATCGCCAAGCGCGAATCCGCCTTCAACGCCCCCGGGCAGCGGGTCAACACCTGGGACGTCAACGCCCACGGCAACAAGGCCGCAGACGGCCACGCGCTGAACTGCTCCCGCGGAGCCACCCAGTGCATCCCCACCACGTTCGCCGCCTACCACCAGGCGGGGACGGCCACCACGCCCTACGACGTGGTCGCGGCCATGTGCGCAACGATCAACTACGTCCGTGACCGCTACCACGTGAACAGGTCCGGCTCCGATTTCGCCGCCCGGGTCCAGCAGGCGGATCCGAACCGCAAACCCCACGGATACTAGGAGCCCCGTCATGGTGGACCTCTCCAACGTCCAGTTCGGCAAGACGAACGACGACGTGCGCACCGTCCAGAAGGCCCTGATCGCCCGGGGCCGCGCCATCTCCGAGGGGGCGACCGGCTACTTCGGCGAGCAGACCAAGGCGGCCTACCGGGCCGAGCAGATCGCCCAGGGCTTCAAGGGGGCCGACGCCGACGGCGTGCCCGGCTGCACCTCCCTGACCGCCCTCGGCAAGCTGGCCGGTTTCAGCGTGGACTGCCGGAAGGCGTCCGTGGGAGGCGGCGGCCGGGCCTCGTCCCCCGTGCCCGGGCACAAGGTCACCTTCGAGTTCTACGAGCGCGGCCCCTACGCCTGGAAGCCGGACGGCGTCTACGGCCGGCACACCGGCCAGGACTTCGCCGCCAAGAGCGGCACCCCCGTGGTCGCCGTGCGCGGCGGCACCATCGCCTGGTCCAACGGCGACGGCGGCGCGTACGGCCAGTGGATCGGCCTGTCCGCGGACAACGGCCACGTCTACACCTACTGCCACCTCTCGCAGCGGCAGGTGGCCGCCGGCCAGAAGGTCGCCGCGGGGCAGCAGCTCGGCCGGGTCGGCACCACGGGCAACTCCACCGGGCCGCACCTGCACTTCGAGATGTCCAAGGGACCCAAGTGGTCCTACGGGAACGTGGCGAAGCCCGTCTACTGACACCGACCGCCCGCCGACCGACGAGGGGCGTCGGCTCGCCCGCACGCCGTCTCGTCAGGCGCTGTTGGCGTCCAGGAGGCGCAGCGTGCGGTCGCTCGCGCCGCTGAGCGTGAGGGGGACGCCGAGACCGGCGCACATGCGGTGGGCGCGGGCGAGGGCGCTGAGGGTGGCGGGGCTGGGGTCGGCGGCCGGGACGGCGATGACCACCCGGGCGGGCCGGTGCTCCTGGACGAGCGCCTGGATCCGGAGGGCGGCCGCGCCGCGGTTCGTGACGGCCAGGTCGTGGTGGAGCGTCACGTGCAGAACGTCGTGACGTACGGCGTGGCTGATGAACAAGGCGACCCTCCGCACAGGAGACGAGGAACGCCCACAGGGGACGTCGGCGTGGGCGGTTCGTCCGAGGATGTCACGAGTGACGGCCCCACGTCGTTCACGCGGCGTTCACCGCGCGGAGTGTCCGTCGCACGGATCCGTCGAGCCGGCAACGGAATGGGCCGGCGACGGAATGGGCCGGCGACGGAATGGGCCGGCGACGGAATGGGCCGGCGACGGAATGGGCCGGAGCCCGGGCCGCGCAGCGGACCCGGGCTCCGGCGGGTGCACGTGAGCCGCACACCGGCGTGCGCCGCCTCCCGGACGGGCGTCACGCTCGCGAGTTTCAGTGCCAGTACTTCATGGTCGAACCTCCTCCCCCGCTCGTGGACGCAGAGTGACCTCGAAGCGGTCGAGACCGCGGAGGGTCAGATTGCGCCGGTGGTCCGGTTCCGCGACGGCCCGTGCGTCCGGGTAGTCCCTGGCCAGGGCCCCGAGGACCGATCCGGCGAGCCGGATCGCCATGGACGCGCCCAGACAGGCATGGGCCCCGCGCCCGAACCCCAGGTGCGGGTTCGGGGCGCGGTCGAGTCGCAGCTCTGTGGGGTGGTCGAACCGCAGCGGGTCGTGGTTGGCCGCGCCCAGGAAGAGCGTGACCGGATCACCCGCCTTGAGGGTGACGCCACCCAGTTCGGTGTCGGTGACGCAGACCCGGGCGTCCGCCTGGACCGGTGCGTCGTACCGGATGAGTTCGTCCACGGCCGCGGCCGGGCTCGCCCGGAACGCGTCGAGCGCGCCGGGGGTGGTGAGGAGGGCGGCCGCGGCGTTGCCGAGGAGCCGCGAGGCCGATTCGTAGCCCGCGTGGAGGACGGCACGCAGACTGTTCCGCAGAACCGTTTCTGCCACGCCACTGTCCGCCGCGTGCTCCGCCACGTAGGCGATGAGCCCGTCCTCGGGCGGATCGGCGAGCCAGCCGCCGGCGTACTCCGCGAGCCGCGCGCGGGCCGCGACGGCGGGCTCGTGCTTCTCGGGCCAGAGTCCGGCGTCCATGCCGTCGACGACGGTACGGGACATGGGCACGAACCAGTCGAGTCCGGGCGCGGGGACACCGAGGAAGGCGGTGACGAAGCGCAGGGCGACCGGCTCGGCGAGCTCGCCGACGAAGTCGAAGGAGGGCCGCTCGGCCAGCTCGGCGAGCAGGTCCGAGATCCAGTGATCGAGGTCGTCGTGCAGGGCCTTGCGGTCCTGGGCGCGGAAGCCGTCGAGCAGCAGGTGCCGGATGGCGGTGTGCTCCGGCGGGTCCAGGGTCTGGACGCTCAGCAGCGGGGCGGGGATGTCCTCCCCGGCGCGGCGCCAGTCGGAGGCGAAACGGTTGCTGTCGGTGAGCACCGCGAGGCAGTCGGCATGGCGGGTGAGGACCCAGGAACCGAGCAGTTCGTGCCAGAAGACGGGCGTGGTCTCCCGCATCCGGGCATAGGCCGGGTAGGGGTTCCGTAAGACCGACGGGCGGGCCAGGTCCAGGATCGGGTCCACGACTGCCGCTTGCTCCACGAAACGTTCCCCCCTGCGCATCGGGCCTGGTTGAGGCCTTGGCTGCCTACAGTCGAGCCGTACGAGACGCGGAACCGCCGGTTGGGCGGGACGTCTCGCGGGTGCTTCTCCGGCTGTTCGCCGGTCCTTCCCCGTACATGATCCGAGCCGAGCGCCGGTGACGCTACCACGCAACTGGGGTGGCTGGTATGACTACCTGCCAGAGATCTTTCACAAAGCTTCGGGGAGTTACGGAAGATGACCGGTCAAGACCAGACAATCGTTCACGATGTCCCGGTAAACGTCGCTCAACAGCCCAACCCCTACCCGCTCTTCGAACGCATCCGGGAGCACGGTGTCGTCCAGCGCGTCCGGCTGAATCCCACCCTTGAAGTCTGGATGGTCACCGGCTACGACGAGGCGGTGGCGGCACTCACCGATCCCCGCCTCAGCAGCAGCCCCGTGGGGGTCAACGGACTTGAGGAGGAGATGGCCCACCAGGAGCGCACCAACGTCCTGATGGCCAGCATGCTCGTGGCCAACGGCGAGGACCACACCCGGCTGCGGAACCTCGTCTCGAAGGCCTTCACCTTCCGCCGCGTGGAGGCGATGGCGCCCCGCGTCCAGGCGCACACCGACGCCTTCCTCGACGCGATCGCCCAGCGCGGATCCGCCGACCTCGTCTCCGAGTTCGCGCTCCCGCTGCCGATGGCCGTGCTCAGCGAGCTCATCGGCATCCCGGCCGAGGGACAGCCCGACTTCGCGCGCCTCGCGGTCGGTCTCATCATGCCGCCCAACACCCCCGAGCGGCTCGCCAAGGGGGCCCGGGCGCGCGCCGAACTCACCGAGTTCTTCGAGCCGTTGATCGCCGCCCGCAAGGCCGAACCCAAGGACGACCTGCTGAGCGCGCTGTGCGCCGCGCAGGCCGAGGAGAAGATCAGCGACCGCGAGCTGACGGCCATGGCCATCCTGCTCACGCTCGCCGGCCACGAGACGACCGCGAGCCTCATCGCGAACGGCGTCCACGCCCTCCTGCGCCACCCGGAGCAGTTCGCCGCGCTGCGCGACGACCCGTCGCTGCTGCCCGGGGCGATCGAGGAACTCCTCCGCTTCGAGGGCCCGGTGAGCCGGGGCGTCGCACGCTTCACCGTGGACGCGTACGAGATCGGCGGCGTCACCGTCCCGCCCGGCGAGATGATCATCATCGGGCTCGCCGCCGCCAACCGGGACCCCGGGCGCTACGACCGTCCCGACATCCTCGACGTGGCCCGCCGTGAGGTGCCGCAACAGCTCGCTTTCGGCCATGGTGTGCATTTCTGCCTGGGGGCCCCGCTGGCCCGCGCCGAGGCCAGGATCGCCATCGGCACCCTGCTGCGCCGCTTCCCCGACCTGCGGCTCGCCGACCCGGACGCGGACCTGAGCCGCCGTGAGGGCATCCTGCGCGGCATGGCGACGCTGCCCGTGACCTTCACCGCGGAGGCATGAGGGTGAGCACGGTGGCCTCCTCCTCTCCGGGCCGCCCCGCGGCCGAGTTCAACGACATCGCCCCGGTGTACGACGAGTCGCGCGGCGGTACGGCGCGAGCCGCCGGTTTCGCGGAGCAGCTCGCGCCGCTGCTCGACCCCGCGCTCCCGGTGCTCGACATCGGCGTCGGGACGGGCATCGTCGCGGCCGAGCTGACGGCCCGGGGCCACACCGTGCACGGCATCGACCTCTCGCCCGGCATGCTCGCGCGGGCGAGGGCCCGGCTCGGCGCGCGGGTGGCGGTGGGCGACGCCGGCCGGCTGCCCGTACGGACCGGATCGGTGGACCAGGCGGTGTCGACCTGGCTGCTGCACGCGGGCCCGGACAACCGGGCCGTCCTGGCCGAGGTCGCCCGGGTCCTGCGGCCCGGCGGCCGCTATCTGGTCGTCCCGGCGGGCGGGACGCGTCCCACGGACGACATCGGCGTCCTCGTCGGGGAGTTGGAGGACCGTCTCGATCCGGAGGGCAGCCGCCGCGACGGACCGGAGTGGCTGGCGCCGATCGCCGCGGCGCACGGCCTCGTCTACGAGGGGACCGCGTCGGAGCGCCCCACCTCGTTCGCGGTGTCGCCGCGGGCGATGGCCGAGTCGCTGACGCGCGGTCTGTTCACGGGCGCCTGGGCGGTGGACGGCGAGGCGACCCGCCTGGTCGACGAGACCCGTGCGCGCCTGCTGGCCCTTCCGTCCCCGGACACCCCGCGGGTCCGCCGCGGGGCGGACGTCGTCCTGCTCTTCCACCGCGAGCCCTGACGGGCCTGTGGGCGAGCCCGGGTTCCGCCCGTCGTGAGCAGGCGCCCCTCCCCCGGACCTCGGCCCGGGGGTCCCGGGGCGAAGTCCGGGGACCCCGGGCGAAGTCCGGGGACCCCCCGGTGAAGTCCGGAACCCCCAGGCGAAGTCCAGGACCCCCGGGCGAAGTCCGGAACCCCCCGGTGAAGTCCGGAACCCCCAGGCGAAGTCCAGGACCCCCGGGCGAAGTCCGGGACCCCCGGGCGAAGTCCGGGGAGGGGCGATGGCCCGCGACGGGCGCGGGCGCCCTCGGGCCGGGGCAGCGTCAGGCGTGGCCGCGGAGTGCCGCCGCGTAGGCCTCGTCGGGGTCGAGCCGTCGCAGTTCCTCCGCGATCAGCTCCGCGGTGGACCGGACCTTCAGGGCGAGGACCCTGCTGGGCTGGCCGGGGATGGCGAGCCGCGCGACCGGGCCCTCGGGCCGGTCGATGCGGATCTCGCCGTCGGCGGTGCCCATGCGGACGGCCGTGACGACGGGCCCGTCGGTGACGACGCGGTCGACGGAGACGCCGAGCCGGACCTCGAACCAGCGGGCGAGGAGTTCGGCGCTGGGGTTCTCCGCCTCGCTCTCGACGGCGGCGGAGGTGACGGTGAGCGGCGCCTGGTCGAGGGCCGCGGCGAGCATGGAGCGCCACGGGGTGAGCCGGGTCCAGGCGAGGTCGGTGTCGCCGGGGGCGTACGAGGCGGCACGGCGCTCCAGGGCGCCGAGGGGGTCCTCGACCGCGTACATGTCGGTGATGCGGCGCTGCGCGAGCGAGCCCAGCGGGTCCCGGGAGGGAACTTCGGGGGCGTCGACGGGCCACCAGACGACGACGGGGGCGTCCGGCAGGAGCAGCGGCAGGACCACGGAGTCGGCGCGGTCGCCGAGTTCGCCGTACAGCCGGAGCAGGACCGTCTCGCCCGAGCCGGCGTCGGTGCCGAGCCTGACCTCGGCGTCGAGGCGGGTCACGCCCCGGTCCCGGGGGGTGCGGGCGTGGCGCTTGATGACGACGAGGGTGCGGGAAGGGTGTTCCCGCGAGGCCTCGTTGGCCGCCTTGACGGAGTCGTAGGCGTTCTCCTCGTCGGTGACGACGAGGAGGGTGAGCACGGCGCCGACGGCGGGGGTGCCGACGGCCCTGCGACCCTGCAGGATCGCCTTGTTGATCTTGCTGGAGTCGGTGTCCGTCAGATCGATCTTCATGGTGCGGCGCCCGTCCCTTCCTCTGCGGCGAGCCTAACCCTCCCGTGCGGCGCACGTGCGCCGGTCCCCCGGAGAGGCCGCCGCTAGGCGGCCACCGGCCCAGGTCCGGGGTCGGGTTCCGGCTCGGGCGACGCCTGGTCCACGGCGCGACGGCCGACGACGGCCGCGGCGGCGATCGCCGTGCCGAGGAAGGCCGTGGCCACCACCCAGCGGCGGTCGAGGACGTGTCCGGTGGCGTGGTCCAGGGAGTACCGTCCTGCGCCGGTGATGCCGATCGCGGCGGCCGTGAAGCCGAGGAAGGCCGGGTATTCGAAGCCGCCGCCCTGGGCGAAGAAGCCGGCCGGGGCGTGCACGGCGACGGCTCCCGCCATGGCGCCGGCCGCGGCGGCGCCGGCGGCCGGGGTGGCGAGGCCCAGGGCGAGGAGCACCCCGCCGCCCGCCTCGCCGAGGCCGGCGGCGATCGCGCTCTCCCGGCCCGGGTGGAAGCCCATGGCCTCCATCGCCTTGGTGGTGCCCTCGATGCCGCCGCCGCCGAACCAGCCGAGGAGCTTCTGCGTGCCGTGCGCGGCGAGCACGGCACCGGTGCCGACCCTCAGCACGAGCAGCCCGAGGTCACGTCGGTTGGGGTGGGCCATGGGTTCTCCAGGTGCGGGAGGTGGTCGCGTGCACAGCCCACTCTCGTCCGGACCGCCTCCCGGCGCCCCTCGAAGCACATCCCGAATAGTCCACTTGAGTCATATTTTGCGGCTGTTGCCCACTGTTGCTTGACTGGGTGTGCTTTCGATCCCGAGGGAAGTGGGTACGCATGTCCGCCGAGTCCACCGAGACCGCAGCCCTGCGGGAGAGGGTCCGGGCGCTGATGCCCCGGGCGAAGGAGGACCTGACCGCGCTGGTGGCGATGCGTTCGGTCGCCGACCCCCGCCAGTTCCCGCCCGAGGAGTGCGCGAAGACCGCCGACTTCCTCGTGCGGGCCTTCACGGAGGCCGGGCTGCGGGACATGCGCCGGGTGGCGACCCCGGACGGCACGGACGCGGTGGTCGGGCACGCGCCGGGACCGGAGGGGGCGCCGACGGTACTGCTCTACTGCCACTACGACGTGCAGCCGCCCCTCGACGACGCGGCCTGGCGGACCCCGCCGTTCGAGCTCACCGAGCGCGACGGGCGCTGGTACGGGCGCGGTGCCGCGGACTGCAAGGGCAACATAGCGATGCACCTGACGGCGCTGCGCGCGCTCGGCGGCCCCGAGGGCCGCGGTTTCCCCGTGAACATCAAGTTCGTGGCGGAGGGTTCGGAGGAGCAGGGCACCGGGGGGCTCGAACAGCTCGTGCCGCTCCAGCCCGAACTGTTCTCCGCCGACACCCTGTTGGTCTGCGACACGGGCAACTTCGCCCTGGGCCTGCCCACCGCGACCACCTCCCTGCGCGGACTCACCAACGTCGTCGTGACCGTCTCGACCCTCAAGGGCGAGATGCACTCCGGCATGTTCGGCGGCCCGGCACCGGACGCCCTGGCGGCGCTCGTCCGCATCCTCGACGGCCTCCGCGACGAGCACGGCAACACGGCGATCAAGGGCCTGGAGGGAGAGGGCGTCTGGGAGGGGGTCGACTATCCGGCCGATCAGTTCCGCACCGATGCGGGCGTGCTCGACGGCGTGTCCCTCGTGGGCACGGGCTCCGTCGCCGACGAGTTGTGGGCGCGGCCCGCCGTCACCGTCCTCGGCATCGACTGCCCGCCGGTGGTGGGCTCCTCGGCCGCGGTCCAGGCGAGGGTACGGGCCAGGGTCAGCCTGCGCGTACCGCCGGGCATCGACGCCGACGCCGCCCTGCGCGCGCTCACCGACCACCTGACCTCGACCGCCCCGTGGGGTGCCCGGGTCGAGGTGGAACCGGAGAGCGCCGGCCAGCCGTTCCGGGCCCGCACCGACGGCCCCGCCTATCGGGCCCTGGGGACGGCACTCCGCGAGGCGTACGGGAAGGACATGGTCCAGTCGGGGCAGGGCGGGTCGATCCCGCTGTGCAACGTGCTCGCCGCGCACTTCCCCGACGCGGAGATCGCCCTCATCGGCGTCGAGGAGCCGGGCTGTCTGATCCACGCGCCGAACGAGAGCGTGGACCCCTCCGAGATCGAGCACATGGCACTGGCCGAGGCCCTGTTCCTGCGCTCCTACGCCACCGCGCGCTGAGCGGCCGCCCACGACGAAAGGACCGGTTCCGGCCCATGACACAGACTCATGACAGTCCGCACGGCCGCGCCACGCGGGACGTGCCGCCCGGGCCCCTGGGCATGCTGGCGGGCTTCGCCTGGCAGGCCCTGCTCGTCGCCGGGCTGGTCTCGCTGGTCCTCGGCGCCCTGGTCCTGGCCTGGCCGGAGGCCACCCTGACCGTGGTGGGGGTGCTCTTCGGTCTTTACCTGCTGTTCAGCGGTGTGGTGCAGCTGGTCGCCGCGTTCGGCACGCACGCCACGACGGCGCTGCGGGTCATGGCCTTCATCAGCGGCGCGCTGTCGATCCTGCTGGGTCTCTTCTGCTTCCGGGGCGCGACGCAGTCGATCCTGCTGCTCGCGCTGTGGATCGGGATCGGCTGGCTCTTCCGCGGCATCATGCAGACGGTGGCGGCCGCCTCCGACCCGGCGACACCGGCGCGCGGCTGGCAGATCTTCCTGGGCATCGTCAGCGCGCTCGCCGGCATCGTCCTGATCGTGTCCCCGCTGGAGTCGGCCGCGGTGCTCACGGTCCTCGGCGGCGTCTGGCTCCTCGTCGTCGGCGGCACCGAGATCGTCACCGCGTTCATGGTCCGCTCCCGCGCCAAGGACCTTCCGCCGGGCGCCTGATCCCCGACGCCGGGCCTCCCCCGCCCGGGCAACCCGTCGTCCGCCGCCCGCCCGACCTTCGGGCGGGCGGCGGACGACTTTGACGCGTGCGCTACATTTTGCCGGTCCTTGACCACCGATCCCCGCGATCGCACCCCTTCGGAGCCGGCACTTCATGAGCGACATCGTCAACGGCCTGGGCCGGGCCGGCGCCTACGGCGCCCTCGGCGTGGTCCTGCTGATCCTCGGCATCGTGCTCGTGGACCTGCTGACCCCCGGCAAGCTCGGACGCCAGATCTGGGAGGACCGCAACCGCAACGCCTCGATCCTGCTGAGCTCGGCGCTCCTCGGCATCGGCGGGATCGTCTTCACCTCGATCTGGACGACGTACGAGGACTTCGGCAAGGGGCTCGTCTCGACGGCCGCATTCGGTCTGCTCGGCCTGGCGATGATGGCCGTGGCCTTCCTCGTCGTCGACCTGGTCACGCCGGGGAAGCTCGGCGCCACGCTCGTCGACCCCGAGCCGCACCCGGCGGTCTGGGTGACCGCCTCCTGCAACATCGCCGTCTCGGCGATCGTCTCCGCGTCGATCGCCTGATCGGCGCACCGGGGCCCTCAGGTCCCGAGGGGCTCCACCTCCAGGAAACGGCGGCCGCGCGGCCCCTTGTAGAGGAGGGCGTCCCAGCCGAGCCGCACCAGGACCGGCACGCACGCCCCCAGGGCCGCCGCCTCCTCCCGGGCGGCGCCCGCCCCCGGCGGACCGAGCCACTCCACCACCGCCGTGCCGGGCCGCTCCCCCGCCGTGACCCGGTAGCCGGTGGACAGCCGCGCCCCGGACGGGTCCGCGGACGAGGGCGTGATCCCGCCCGACTCCAGGGCCAGGGCCACCGCGCGGACGGGCCGCCGGCGCTCCCAGTCGGCGGGCACGCCCCTCGGGTCGCCGCCCTGGCGCAGGGTCAGCCGCCTGATCTGGAGCAGCCCGTCGACGGCCGCGCGGATCTCGCGCGAGCGCTGCTCGGCCCCGTCCGGCGGCAGCGGCGGCCCGTCGCCCGTGGCTGCCTCGAACACCCCCGGCTCCCCTCCTCCGCCGCCGGTCACAGCAGCCGCCGGATGTCGCCGCGCACCCGGTAGAACCCGCCCGCCGCCGGGTGCAGGGCGTCCACCACGTACCGCGCGCCGGGCTCCCGGATCGCGCGCGGGAACTGCACGTTCCACCCGGAGTCGTAGCCCTGCGAGACGACCCGCACGCGGGTCCTCCCTCCCTCGGTCACGCACTCCACCACCACCGAGCCGGCCGGGGCGTCACTGACGGCGGTCACGGCGGTGACGGTCGTCGCCGGCTCGTACACCGGGAGGGCCGCGGCGAGCTTGACGTCCCTGGCGACCGGGACCGTGCCCCGCTGGGCGGCCTCGATCGCCGCCTCGCCCGCGTCCACGCAGACCAGTGAGCCGTCCGTGGTCACCAGGTAGAGCCGCTCGTCCCGGTACTGCATGGAGAGCGCCGAGCCGCCGCCCGTGCCCAGCTTCCAGAGCCGGGTGCCGTCCTCCGCGAAGCAGTAGACCGAGGAGGCGGAGTCGCCCGCGAAGACGAACCGGCCGCCGGGCGAGGTGGCACAGGAGTACACCGGGCTGTCGCAGGAGTACACCGCCTCCACGCGCCCGTCCCGCTTCGCGAGCCGCAGCACCTTCTTGCGGGAGGTGCCCGCGTAGACCGCGGTGTCCTCCTGCCAGCCGAAGAGCACGCCGCCGTCGGTCGGCGCGTGCCACAGCTCGCCGCCGCCGTCCGGCGCGTGAGCGGCGACACCCCGCGTGTCGCCGTAGTAGACGGCGTCCCCGTCGGCGCGGACCATCCAGGCGTGCTCTCCGGCGCCGGCGCGCGCCCACTGGTGCTCGTCCTCGTGGTCGATGACGGTGAGCCGGCCCGAGCGGTCCGCGACGTTCAGCACGCCCTCGTGGATGTCGAGCCAGAAGATGTCGACGTCGGTGGCGATGTCGTACGCGGCGAACGGGAGCTTGGACGACAGGTCGTACACCGTGCCGTCGTCGCAGCCCGCGTAGATCCAGAAGTCGTCGGCGACCAGGCACTTGACGCCGTCCGGCAGGCTGTAGCGGGCCTGCACCTCGCCCGTGCGGTCGAGCGTGAAGACGTCCCCCGCCTGGTTGCCCACCCAGCAGCGCTCCTCGTCGACGTGGATGCCGAAGGCGGCCGAACCGGTGCGGAACCGCCAGAGGACGGGGGCGACGGCGCGTGCGGTGGAGGGCGCGGAGGCGACCTCGCGGCGCGTCACGGAACGCGCGGCGCGCTGTCCCCGAACGGCGGGCGCGTACCCCTTGCGGACCTTCTCGCCGATCTTCTTGGCCGCCGCGGCCTGGGCCTTCGCCACCGTGGGGAACGTGGAGCGCTGGGTCTGGCCGTCCGAGCCGATCCGGCCGTAACGCACCGACACCGCGAGGTCCTCGACGGTCACTTCGTAGAACTTGTGGGCACCGCCGCCGTCCTGCGACAGCTCCAGATAGGTCGTCGTCGTCATGGTGAAAACGGTAGGGGCCACCACTGACAACGGCCCTCGGTGAGGTCGTGGCCAAGGGACCAATGGCCCGGACATTCAGGACTTTCGTAGTGGCATTCCGGACATTAACCCCTGTGACGATGGTGCGTGAAGATCATCCGACGAGCCGTCATCTCAGGAACGGCCGGAAGGGCCTCATGACCGAGCTGCAGAAACGGCCCCTGCCCGTCCGCACCCGCCGGCACACGGACGGCATACCGATGAACGACCTCTTCCGGTCGGCCCGGACCCCGGCACGGTCGGGGAAACGACCCGACGCCTCCCCCGCTCCTTCCGTCGCCCTCTCCCGCCGACCGCCGCCCTCCGAGCCCGATCTGACGGAGCGTCCCGGCCCCGCCGCCCCCGGCTGGGCCGCCGTCCTCACCGGCCTCACCGCGCTCGCGGGCGCGTCGGCCGCGCTCTGGCGGGCCCGTCCGCCGCGCACCGTCGAGCTGCCGCCGTGGCAGTGGGCCGCGCTCGCCGGCTGCGTCGTCGTCGCCGTCGTCTCCTTCGGCGGGCTGACCCGCGGCCGGTCCGGCTCCGCCTGGGTGCTCTCGCTCTGCGGCCGCTACCGGGGCAGCGTCCGCCGGACCGGCCTCGTCTGGATCAGCCCGTTCGTGCTGCGCCGCCGGATCGACGTACGGCTGCGGCACTGGCGCAGCGAACCCCTCGCCGTCGTCGACGCCGAGGGTTCGGCGCTGCGCGTGGTCGTCCTGGTCGTCTGGTCGGTGCGGGACACGGCCCGCGCGCTGCTCGCGGTCGACGACCACCTCGGCTATCTGCGCGAGCAGGTGGAGGCCGCGTCCGCGCGCGTGCTCTCGCAGCTCCCCGCGGACGCCTTCCGGGGCGGCGCGCCGACCCTCCGGGACGCCGAGGCCGTCGGAGACGCCCTGACCCGGATGCTCGCGGCGGAGTGCCGTCCCGTCGGCATCGCCGTCTTCTCCGCCCAGCCCACCCGCATCGAGTACGCCCCCGAGGTCGCCGCCGCCATGCGCCGGCGGCAGATCGCCGCCCTCGACGCCAAGCACCGGGACTCCGTCCTGACCGGCGTGATCGACGCCGTCGCGGACACCGTCACCCGGCTGACCACACGGGGGCTCGTCGAGCTCGACGACTTCGAACGCCAGGCCCTGGTCAAGGACTTGACCGTGGCCTTCTACACCCGGAGTGGCGGCCCGGCCGAACCGAACCAGGAGTGACGATGACCCTGCGAGCCCACGACCACGCCGAAGCCCTCGACGTTCCCGCGTTCACCGACGACATACCCCCCGCGTGCGCCTGCGCGGGCTGCCTGGACGCCGTCCGCGCGGGCCGGACGGCCGGCGGGCAGCGCGCCCTGCACGGCGTGCGCCGCGCGGTGGTCGCGACCGTGGGCGTGGTCGCCCTGACCGGCGCGGGCGCCGGAACGGCCGCCGCCGATCCCGCCCCGGCGCACGCCGGCTGGGACGGCTCCCGGTACTGGTTCCGCAACGAGGCGGGCGAGTGGCGCTGGACCGGCCACCACGCCACGTACGCGCAACGCACCGGCGCCTCCGGCGGCGGTGACCGGCGGACGGCGAGCGGCGGTGACCGGCGGACCGCCCAGGCCGGCGGCGACCGCACCCGGGAGCCGGTCTTCCACGGCCGGCAGGGCTGGGACGCCCGGTGCGGCGTCTACTGGTTCCCGTCCGACGGCCACTGGTACTGGACCCGCCACGCGTGGAAGTACGAGCAGCGGACCGGCCGTCCCGCCCATCCGACGAAGCCGACCCCGCCGGGGCCGACCGCCCCCACGAAGCCCACCGGTTCCGCGCGGGGCTGGACGCTGCCGGTGTCCTCGTACGTCTTCACGGGGTACTACGGCCGGCCGGGCGCCTGGTCGAAGGGCTACCACACGGGGCAGGACTTCGCGGTGCCGACGGGTACGACGGTCCGCGCGGTCGGCCCCGGCCGGGTCGTGACGGCCGGGTACGGCCGCTCGTACGGCCACGAGGTGGTGATCCGTCACCCGGACGGCCGCTACACCCAGTACGCCCACCTCTCCCGGATCGACGTCTCGCCCGGGCAGAGCGTGTCGGGCGGGCAGCGGATCGCGCGGTCGGGGGCGACCGGGCGGGTGACGGGGCCGCACCTGCACTTCGAGGTGCGGACCACGCCGTACTTCGGTTCGGACATCGCGCCACTGACCTATCTGCGCGGCCACGGCGTGTCCGTGTAGCGCGGCTCGCACCGCTCGCGCTCAGGCCCCGACGCGGTCCTTCGTCGTCCGCCGGTTCTCCTCGACCGTGATCCGGCCCTTCCGGATCGTGGCCAGGCGGGGTGCCCGGCGGGCGACGGCGCTGTCGTGGGTGACCATGACGAAGGTCAGCCCGTGCTCGTCGCAGAGCCCTTCGAGCAGGTCCACGATCCCGTCGCGCATCGACTCGTCCAGATTGCCCGTGGGTTCGTCGGCGAGGAGGACCTTCGGCCGCTTGACCAGGGCGCGGGCGATGGCCACGCGCTGCTGCTGGCCGCCGGAGAGCTCGGCCGGCAGATGGCCGAGGCGCTCGCCGAGGCCCACCGAGTCCAGCGCCCCGGCGGCCCGGGCGCGCCGTTCGGAGGCCTTGACGCCGAGCGGGACGAGCGCGGTCTCCACGTTCTCCTGGGCGGTGAGCGTGGGGATGAGGTTGAAGCTCTGGAAGACGAAACCGATGGTCTCGCCGCGCACGGCCGTCAGGCGGCGCTCGGAGAGCGAGGCGAGATCGGTGCCGTCCAGCAGGATCCGGCCGGAGGTGGGACGGTCGAGGCCGCCGAGCATCTGGAGGAGGGTCGACTTGCCGCCGCCCGTGGGGCCCTGGATGACGAGCCGTTCCCCCTGGTCGAGGGTGAGGTCGACGCCCGCGAGCGCGTCGACTCTCTGCTGCCCTCGCCGGTACTGCTTGGTGACGCCGATGAGTTCGTACATGGTGGGACTCCTGTGGTCCGTGGGGTGGGGTCGGGCGGTCGGCTACTCGACGCGGCGCAGCGCGTCGGCGGGGCGCAGCCGCGAGGCGCGCCAGGCGCCGAAGGCGCCCGCGACGAGTCCACCGCCGAGGGCGAGGAGGACGGCGAGACCCACGGTGGTGACGCTGACGGGGGCGGTGAGGGCGATGTCGACCGTCCTGCCGACCGCCGTACGGGCTCCGCCGGGGCCGCCGCCGAAGCCCGTGCCGCCCCCGCGTCCGGCGCCGAACCCGCCTCCGGACGCGCCGAGTTCGGCGGTGAGGGTGGGGCCGGCGGCGGTGACGGCGTACGCGCCGGCGAGGCCGACCGCGATGCCGAGCGCGCCGCCGATGACGCCGTTGACGAGGGCCTCGCCGACGACCTGGCGGGTGACCCGGCCGCTCTTCCAGCCGAGGGCCTTGAGGGTGCCGAACTCGCGGACCCGGCGGCCGACGGCCGCGGAGGTGAGGAGCCCGGCGACGAGGACGGCGGCGAGCAGCACGGCGTACGAGAGCCACGTGCCGACGCGGGAGGCGAGGTCGGCGGCGGTGTCGAGGGAGCCGGAGACCGTCTGCGCGAGGTCGGCGGAGGTGGTGACGGTGGTGCCGGAGACGTTCTTCTGGATGGCGGTCTTGACCGCGTCGACGCGCGTCGAGTCGGTCGCCTTCACATAGATGGTGGTGACCTTGCCGGCGGAGCCGGAGAGGGTCTGGGCCCGCTTGAGCGGCAGGTAGACCTGGGCGGCGGACTGCCCGCGGTCGGCGGTCGCGATGCCGATGATCTCGAACTTCACTCCCTTGACGGTCAGTTCGCCGCCGACGGAGAGGTCCTTCTCCTGCGCGTAGGCGCTGTCGACGACGGCGGTCCGGGCGTCGGTCTCGCTGGTCGTGAAGGCGCGGCCCGCGGAGACGGTCGAGGTGGTGAGGGGGCCGAGGTCCGGGGAGGTGACATCGGTGCCGTAGATCGTGAAGGAGTCGACGTCGAAGGCCGCGCCGCCGCCGGTCACGGTGTCGCCGGGTCCGCCGGACCCGCCGCCCGGGCCTCCGCGCCGGGTCTGCCCGCCCTGGCCGGGCTGGATCCGGCCGCGCTCGAACTCGCCGTCGATCTTCAGGTCGACGAGGCTGAGGCCGCCGACGGCCTCGGCGACGCCCTGCTGCTTCGCGACCGTGCCGACGGTGGAGTCGGCGAGCGTCTGGAAGCCCTGGACCATCAGCCGGTCGCTGCTCTGCTGCTTGCCGTCCTCCTGGCCCTGGAACTCGAACCGGGGCCGCTGCGGCTGGGCACCGGCCTCGGGCCGTTCCTGCGCCTTGGTCACCGTCAGGTCCGTGCCGAGGCCGTAGAGGGATTCCAGGACCTTGCCCTGGGCCCGGCTCATGCCGGAGGAGACGGAGGTGACGACGATGACCAGCGCGATGCCGAGCGCGAGCCCGGAGGCGACGACGAGCGCCGCCTTTCTGCGGCGCCGCAGTTCGCGCCGGAGGTAGGTGAAGAACATGGGCGCGAAGCTAGGTGCGGCAGGTGATGACGGGATAAGTCCCGCGTGAGAGCGGGATGAGAGCGGGGCGCCCCTCACGTGGGCGGCGGTGGCGCGGCGTACGCGAAGTGAGGGGCGTACGCCCAGAGATGCTTCCGGGTCGCGGGAGGATCAGGGCCGCGACGGGGCGGGGGCGTACGTCAACGGGTCCGCCAGGGCGGCGTGCAGGATCAGGGCCGCCGCTCCGCGCGAGGCGTCCGCGGCGGCCGACGCCGGGCGCAGGCGCCCCGCGTCCGGGGTCCAGAGGCCGGAGACGACGCGGTCGGAGAGTTCCCCGGCGAGGGCGGGCGCCAGCCAGGGCATCAGGAGCGGGTAGATGCCGCCGAGGACGACGGCCTCGGGGTCCAGGAGGTTCACCGCCCCGGACAGGGCGCGGCCCAGCATCCGGCCGGCCTCGGCGAGGGCGGCGAGTGCACGCGGTTCCCCCGCCCCGGCGCGGCGCGCGAGGTCCGGGACGCCGGTGGCGTCCGCCGAGGCGAGGAGGGCGGCCTGGCCCGCGTACTGTTCGAGGCAGCCCCGGGAGCCGCAGCGGCAGCGCGGGCCCTCGGCGTCGACCACGACGTGTCCGATCTCGCCGGCGAAGCCGTGCGCGCCGCGCAGGAGTTCGCCGTGGACGACGATCGCTCCGCCGACGCCGATCTCCCCCGTGAGGTGCAGGAAGGTGCGGATCTCGCCGAGGGAGCCGGACCACAGCTCGGCGAGGGCCGCCATGTTGGCCTCGTTGTCGGAGGTGACGGGGAGGCCTGCGGTGCCGGGCCGCAGCGCGGTGAGGGCCTTGCCGAAGAGGGCTTCGGCGGGGACCTCGTGCCAGCCGAGGTTGGGCGCCTGGCGGACGGTTCCGTCGTGGACGAGCCCGGGGAGCGCGAGACCGGCCCCGACCGGGGCGAGGCCGAGGCCGGCGGCCTCGTCCAGGGCCTCCGCGGCGATCCGCGCGGCGCGGGCGAGGACGTCGGCGGCGGCCTCGCGGTGGTCGAGGGGTTCGGTGCGGCGGACGCGGTCGGTGCCGGTCAGGTCGACGACCCGGACGGTGACGTAGTCGACGTTGATCTCGACGCCGAGGCCGGCGGGTCCCGTGTCGGCCGGTTTGAGGACGGTGCCCGGCCGTCCCGCCTGCCCGCTGAAGGTCTTCCCGGACTCGACGAGGAAGCCGAGGTCGAGGAGCTGCTCGACGAGGGAGGAGACGGCGGGGCGGGTGAGCCCGACCCTGGCCGCGACCGCCGCCCGCGTCGTCTCGCCGGCCTCGTGGACGGTCCGCAGGACGAGGCTCAGGTTGTGCCGGCGCACTCCCGACTTGTCGGCCTTGGGTTCCGTGGGCTGGTTCATGGTGAGCGAGAGCCTAGTCGTCCCTTTCGCTCACGTGGAAACGGTGCGGCGCCGCCCGTGCCCCACCCGCTCCCAGCCCTTCGCAGAAAACAGTTCGGTGACCGAACTCTCGTGCGCTACGCTCCGCCCCATGACGCTGCCGCGCGACTACCGGGGCCAGACCTGCGCCCTCGCCCGCTCGATGGAGATCGTCGGCGAGCGCTGGACGCTGCTGATCCTGCGCGACGCCTTCTACGGGGTCCGCCGGTTCGGCGAGTTCGCCGCACACCTGGGCGTCCCCCGGGCCGTCCTCACCGGCCGGCTCACCACCCTCACCGAGGCGGGCGTCCTGACCCGCCTCCCCGGGACGGGCACGGGCCGCCGCGAGGTCTACGGGCTGACGCCCAAGGGGGTCGCCCTCTGGCCGGCCGTCCGCGCGCTCACCGTCTGGGGCGAGGAGTTCTACGCGGCGGGGGGCGGCCCGCGCCGCGTCTTCCTGCACGCCGTGGACGAGGCCCGGCTCGAACCGGACGGGCGCTGCACGGGCTGCGGCGCGGCCGTGCCCGTCCAGGACGTCCTGGTCGCCCCCGGCCCGGGGCTCGCCGCCGCGGCCCCGGAGGACGACCCGGTGACGGCGGCGCTGGCCCGACCGCACCGGCTGCTCACCCCCCTGCTCACCACCGCGCCCTCGGGGCGCCCCACGAAGGGTTCACCCTGATGAAGATCCTGGTCGTCGGCGCCGGTGCCACCGGTGGCTACTTCGGTGCCCTGCTCGCCCGCGCGGGCGAGGACGTCACCTTCCTGGTCCGCCCGGCGCGGGCGGCCGCGCTGAGCGAGCGCGGGCTGCGGGTGGTCGGCCGGGACGAGGAGTGGACGCTGCGGCCCCGGCTCGTCACGGCCGACGAGCTGCGCGGGCCGTACGACCTCGTGCTGCTGTCCGTGAAGTCCACGGGTCTCGACCGGGCGATGGCGGACGTGGCACCGGCCGTCGGGCCGGACACGGCCGTCGTACCGCTCCTGAACGGCCTCGCCCACATCGACGCGCTCAACGCCCGCTTCGGCGCGTCGGCCGTCCTCGGCGGTGTCGCGAAGGTGGTGACGACCCTCGACGACTCGGGTGACATCCGGCGGCTCGCCCCGCTGGCGCATCTGACGTTCGGCGAGCAGGGCGTGCGGGACGGGACCGTCTCCGCGCGCGTGGAGCGGATCCGCAAGGTGCTCGAAGGGGCGGGGATCGACGCGCTCGTCCCGGCCGACGTCCTCACGGCGATGTGGCACAAGTGGGTGTTCATCACGACCTTCGGCGCGGTGACGAGCCTGATGCGCGGCACGGTCGGCGAGGTGTACGACACGGAGGGCGGCCCCGCCCTGGGCCCCGCGCTCCTCGACGAGACCGCCGCGGTCGCCGCGGCGGCCGGGCACCCCGTACCGGAGGAGGAGCGGGCGGCGACGCTCGCCGTGGTGTCGGCGTCGGGCTCGCCGATGGTGCCGTCCCTCTACCGCGACCTGGCGGCGGGCCGGCCCACCGAGGTGGAGCACCTCTTCGGCGACCTGACGGCCCGGGCACGCGCCCTGGGCGTGGCGACCCCGCTCCTGGACCTGGCGACCCTCCACCTGCGGGTCCACCAGCGACGGGTGGAGGACTGAGGACCCGTCCGGACCGGGGCGCCGCGGCGAGGGGTCGCGATGCCGGGGCGCCACGGCGAGGGGCGCTCGCTGAAGGCCCCCGCGCCGCGGCGAGGGGCCCCTCTGAGGGCCCCCGCGCAGGCACCCTCCGAGGACCGCGGTGCCGGCCTCGGGGGATGATCCCTCCTCCCCCGCGCGGCGGATCCGGCGCGGCCTTCGGGGCGATGTCCGGGGGCCGGCACCGGCGGCAGTCTGATCCGCATGATGAAGCTCAAGGCCCTCCCCGACGTGCCCCGTTGGGCCGTCGTCGCCGCGCACGCCGTCCCGCTGATCGTCCTGCCGTCCGGCGTCTGGCGCGTCGCCCTGACGTTCGGCGCGCCGGTGGCCCGGGTGGACGAGCCGACCCTCGGCCTGGCGGCCTACCAGCTCGGCCTCACGGTGCTCGCCGAGCTGCTCGCGTTCCTGACGCTGGGTCTGGTCCGGGAGTGGGGCGAGGTGTTCCCCCGCCGGCTGCCGTTCCTCGGGGGACGCCCGGTCGGGGCGCGCGGCGCGACGTTCGCCGCGCTGGCGGGGGCGGGCGGACTCGCCGCCCTCACCGCCTGGTTCACGTACGTGGTGGTCGCGGGCATCGGCGCGTACTCCCCCGTCGCCCACATCGACGGCTCGTTCCGGAAGGCGCTCCTCTACGTCTGCTACCTCCCGCTCGCGGCCTGGGCCCCGCTGCTCGCGGCCGTGGCGATCGCGTACCGGCGCCGCCGAGGCCTTACGTCAACGCCGTTGACGCCCTGAGCGCGCAGCGGTTCGATGCTGCCGTCGAGGCGGTGCACCGCCCGGCGTCCAGCCTCCGCCGCCCCAGGAAGGGCCCCGCCCATGAGCGACCTCACCGACCTCGCGTACCTTCCGGCCACCGAAGCCCTGCACCGCTTCCGGGACCGCTCGCTGTCGCCGGTCGAGCTGATGACCGCGGTCATCGCCCGCGCCGAGGCCGTCGAGCCGAAGGTCAACGCCCTGGCCGAGCGGACCTTCGACGAGGCCCTGGCCGCCGCCCGCGAGGCCGAGGCGCGGTACGCGGGCAAGGGAGACGCGCCCCGTCCGCTGGAGGGGCTCCCGGTGGCGACGAAGGAGGAGCAGCCCATCGCGGGCCGCCGCAGCACGGACGGTTCGCTGGCCTTCCGGGACGAGATCGCCGACGAGACGCACCCGGTCGTCGAGCGGGTCCAGGCGGCGGGCGGCATCGTGCACGCGCGGACCACCACCCCGGAGTTCAGCTGCGCCGCCTTCACCCAGTCACGGCTGTGGGGCGTGACGCGCAACCCGTGGAACCTGGAGTTCAGCCCCGGCGGGTCCTCGGGCGGCGCCGGCGCCGCGCTCGCGGCCGGCGAGACGACGCTCGCGACCGGCTCCGACATCGGCGGCTCCATCCGCATCCCCGCCTCGTTCACGGGCACGGTGGGGTACAAGCCGCCGTACGGCCGGGTGCCGGCGATGGCGCCGTTCAACCTCGACACGTACTGCCACGACGGCCCGATGGCGCGGACCGTCGCCGACTGCGCGCTCCTGCAGAACGTCATCGCGGGGCCGCACCCGCTCGACGCGGTCTCGCTGCGTCCGAAGGTGACGCTTCCGGAGCGCTTCTCGGGCGGTGAGGGCGTGGCGGGCATGAGGGTGGCGCTGTCCGTCACTTTGGGGGACTGGCCGGTCGACCCCGAGGTCGAGGCCCACACCCGCGCGGTCGCGGACGCCCTGCGCGCGGCCGGGGCGGTCGTGGAGGAGGTGGAGGTCCCGATCACGCGCGCGGAGGTGAGGGAGGCGGCGATGATCCACTTCGGCTCCGTGTTCGGCCCGTACGTCACGTCGGTGGCCGCGGAGCACGGCGACCTCCTCACCCCGTACGCGCTCGACTTCGCCGAGCGGACGGCCGAGGCGGTCCGCGAGCCCGGGAGCGTCCTGCGCGGTCTGGAGCGGGAGGCGGCGATACAGAGGACGCTCGGCGTCCTGCTCGACCGCCACGACCTCCTGCTCTGCCCGACGACGGCCGTTCCGGCTCTGCGGGCGGACGACGACTACCTGTCGACGAAGGTCGTGATCGACGGGGTCGAGCTGGACACGTATCTGGAGGCCGCGATGACCACGGCGTTCAACATCGCCGGCCGCTGCCCGGTCCTGAGCGTGCCGTCCGGGTTCGCCTCGACGGGCGTCCCGACGGGAGTGCAGCTCGTCGGGCGGACGTACGACGACGTCACCGTGTTCCGTGCCGCCGCGGCGATCGAGGCGATACGCCCCTGGGGCAGCCGCCCGACCCTCTGAGGCGCGCAATCCGCTTGCGGACGCCCGGGCCGGCCGGGGCAGGATACGGCGATGAACAGGGACAGGGAACGCAGCGTGGCCGAGGTCGTCGAGCGGGAGCTGCGGTTGATGAGTCCGGCCGTGCGGTCGTCCAGGGCGTTGTCGGACGAGCTGCTCGACCCGGAGTTCGTGGAGGTGGGCGCCTCGGGGCGCAGGTGGGACCGCGCTTCGATGCTGTCGGCGCTGCCCGTCATGCAGGGCGCGACCGATGACGGCCCGCGGTACGAGACCAGCGGGATGACGGGCACGGTGCTGGCGCCGGGCATCGTGCACCTGACGTTCGAGACCGTCATCGACGGCAGACGGGCGCGGAGGAGCTCGATCTGGCGGAAGGTGGACGACGCGTCCGGCTGGCGCATGTACTACCACCAGGCCACACCCGTCCCGGAGGCCTGAGGCCGCGCGCGACGGGGCCGCTCCTACCCGGCGCAGCAGGTGTCGGCGGCGGGGACGGGGCTCTTGCCCAGCCGGTCGGTGTCGGCCTTGACGACGTAGACCTCCCACGCCTCCTTGCCGGGGCCGGTGACCCACACCTTGTCCTGGAGGGCGTAGCAGCAGGAGGTGTCGTTCTCCTCGAAGGTCGCGAGGCCGGCACCCTTCAGCCGGGCGGTGGCGGCGACGACCTCCTCGGCGGCGGAGACCTCGACGCCCAGGTGGTCGAGGCGCGTGTCCTCTCCCTCCTCGCCCTCGATGAGGACGAGCTTGAGCGGCGGTTCGGTGAGGGCGAAGTTGGCGTAGCCCTCGCGGCGCTTGGCGGGCTCGGCCCCGAACAGCTTGGAGTAGAAGGCGATCGAGGCTTCGAGGTCGGCGACGCGCAGGGCGAGCTGGACACGGGACATGACGGTCTCCCATCGGGCGGACTGTTTCGACATCTGTCGATACAGTGCGACCTTGCCGCCGGAATCGACAGATGTCAATATTGAGGAATGTCGAAACAAGCAGGTCTTCCGGTGCTCGGGCAGGACGACGCGGCGTGCTGTGCGCCCATGGTCCGCGAGCCGCTGGGCGAGGAGGCCGCGGCGGAGCTGTCGCGGATGTTCAAGGCCCTGTCGGACCCGATCCGGCTGCGCCTGCTGTCGCTGATCGCCTCGCACGAGGGCGGCGAGGCGTGCGTGTGCGACCTCACCGGCCCGTTCGACGTCTCCCAGCCGACGATCTCCCACCACCTGAAGGTGCTGCGCGAGGCCGGCCTCGTCGACTCCGAGCGGCGTGGGACCTGGGTGTACTACTGGGTGCGCCCCGAGGCCCTGGCGCAGCTGTCCGCCCTCCTCCAGGTTCCCGCCGCACCCGCGAAGGTTCTCGCGTGACCGCGCCCGCGCCGCTGTCGCGGCGGGCGGCGGTCGAGGGACTGGGGACGGCCGCACTGGTCACGGTCGTGGTCGGCTCCGGCATTCAGGCCACCGAACTGACCCACGACGTCGGCACGCAGCTGCTGGCCGACTCGCTCGCCACGGTCTTCGGTCTCGGTGTGCTGATCGCCCTCCTCGGCCCCGTGTCGGGGGCGCACTTCAACCCGGCCGTCACCCTGGCCGCCTGGTTCACCGGCCGCCGCACCGGCGACGGCCCCGGCCCGCGCGAGGTCGCCGCGTACGTCCCCGCACAGGTCGCCGGGGCGATCGCGGGCGCGGTCCTGGCCGACGCCATGTTCGGCAGGCCGCCGGCCGAGCTCTCCACCCACGACCGCTTCGCCGCGCACCTGTGGCTGGGAGAGGCGGTGGCCACCGCCGGGCTGGTCTGGCTCGTCTTCGGTCTGACCCGCGCCGGCCGCGCACACCTCGCGGCGCCGCTCGTGGCGTCCTACATCGGCGCGGCCTACTGGTTCACCTCGTCGACGTCCTTCGCCAACCCGGCCGTGACGATCGGCCGGATGTTCACCGACTCCTTCGCCGGCATCGCACCCGCCTCCGTGCCGCCGTTCCTCGCCGCCCAGTTGGTCGGTGCCGCCGCGGGCCTCGGTCTGGTCGCCGTCACGTTCGGCCGCCCGGGTGCCGCGGACGCCCGCCCCCGCGGGGCCGGCCGGCGGGCCGCCGTTCCCGTCGTCTCCCCCGGAGAGGTTCCCGCCCTCTCCCCCGAAGAAGCTCCCGCCCTCTCCCCCGAAGAGGTTCCCGCCCCTTCCCCCGAGGAAGCTCCCGCCCCCTCCACCGACGAAAGCGCCCTGACCCGATGAGCACCCCCTCCGCCGCCCCGTCCGTGCTGTTCGTCTGCGTGCACAACGCCGGCCGGTCCCAGATGGCCGCCGCCTTCCTCACCCACCTCGGCGGGGACCGGGTCCAGGTCCGGTCCGCCGGCTCCGCCCCGGCCGACACCGTGAATCCGGCCGTGGTCGAGGCCATGCGCGAGGCGGGCATCGACATCTCGGCCGAGATCCCCAAGGTGCTCACCATCGAGGCGGTGCGGTCCTCGGACGTGGTGATCACGATGGGCTGCGGCGACGTCTGCCCCGCCTTCCCCGGCAAGCGGTACCTGGACTGGCGGCTGGAGGACCCGGCCGGCCAGGGCGTCGCGGCCGTCCGGCCGATCCGCGACGAGATCGAGCGGCGCGTGCGCGGCCTCATCGGCGAACTCCTGCGCGAGCCCGTCTGATCCGGGCCCTGGAGACGCCCCGAAGGGCCCTGGAGACGCCCCTACGGGCCCGGTCGCGCCCGGTCCGAAGGACAGGCCCCTACGGGCGGCCGTCGCGGCGGACGTAGGTGTCGCTCGACGTCGGCATCGTGTTGTGGGCGGCGAAGGAGTTGAAGGAGACCCGGTCGGCCTTGGCCTGGCGCAGCGCCTGCTGCTCCTGGAGCACGCCGTCGACCGTGTCCGGACGGCCACCGCCCCGGCGGAGCAGGGTGACGATCAGCAGCGCCCCGATGCCGCCGAGGACGCCGAACAGGATGAGCAGAGAAGACATGTGACCCCCGTCGTTCACCGAAGGGTAGCCCGGAGATCGGCGCCGGGGACAGGCCTTCGCCGGCCGCGTCCGGTCGTCAGCGCAGCAGGGCCGGTGTCGCCGCGGCGAGGACGGTCGCGATCCGGTCCCAGGTCTCCTCGTCCCGGGGGACCGGGGGCAGGAGTTCGCCCGCGCCCGTGCCCCACCGGGTGGCGAGTGCCACCGGATCGGTGCCGGTGGTCGCTCCCGCGGCCAGGGCCGCGGCGCCCAGGGCGACGAGTTCCCCGGCCGCGGGCACGACCAGGGGGCGGCCCGAGAGCCTGCGGACGGTCTGCGTCCAGGCCCGGCCGCGGGCCCCGCCGCCGATCAGGCGCAGCGGCCTGTCCCGTACGGCGGGCGCTGCCGGGTCGAGGCCGCAGGCGGCGAGGAGTGCGTCGAGGGCCCGCAGCACGGTGAAGGCCGCCCCTTCGTACGCCGCGCCCAGGATCGCGCGCGGGTCAGTGCCGTGCCGGAGGCCGGTGACGAGACCGGCGGCGTGCGGAAGGTCGGGCGTGCGTTCGCCGTCCAGGTACGGGAGGACCACGACGCCGTCGCCCGGTGCGGGATCCTCGCGGTCGAGGCCGAGGAGCGTGGCGAACCGGTCGACGGCGAGCGTGCAGTTGAGGGTGCAGCCGAGCGGGAGGTACGTGCCGTCGGCGGCCGCGAAGCCGGAGAGCCCGGGAGCCGCGGGGCGGGCGCGGGTCGCGGCGAAGACCGTGCCGGAGGTGCCGAGGCTGACGACGGGGTGGTCGAGGAGACCCGCGCCGCCGAGTCCGAGTCCGACGGCCGCGGCCATGTTGTCGCCGGTCCCCGCGGCGACGACGACCGTACGGGGCAGGCCGAGGGCCTCGGCGGCGGCGGGGGTGAGGGTGCCGACGGGGGTGGCTCCGGTGGGGGCGACGGCCGGCAGCAGGGCGGGGTCCAGGCCGAGGAGGCCGAGGACGTCCGGGTCGTAGGCGCCGGTGGCGGGGCTGTACCAGCCGGTGCCGGAGGCGTCGCCGGGGTCGGTGACGGCGGCTCCGGAGAGCCGCTCGGTGAGGTGGTCGTGCGGGAGGCGGATGCCGCGCGCCGCCTCGGCGTGCTCCGGCTCGTGCTCGCGCAGCCACTGCCACTTGGCGGCGGTCACGGCGGCCACCGGCACCGAACCAGTGCGCTCCAGCCAGGACGCGGGGCCGCCGAGGCGGGTCGCGAGGGCGGCTGCCTGGGGTGCGGAGCGGGTGTCGTTCCAGAGCGGCGCGGGCCGCAGGGGCCGGCCGTCGGCCCCGAGGGTGACGAGGCCGTGCTGCTGGCCGGCGACCGCGATGCCGGTGACGGAGGCGGCCGGGACGCCGGCGTCCCGTACGGCCGCGCGGACGGCCGTGACGAGCGCGGTCCACCACTGCCCGGGGTCGCTCTCGCGCGCTCCTGCGGAGCCGGTGACGGCGTGCGGGGCGCGGCCGATCGCGAGGGGCGCGCCGGTGTCGGCGTCCACGGCGACGGCCTTGGTGGACTGGGTGGAGCTGTCGACACCGATCACGACGGAGCGGCTGGCGGGCACGCCCTCACCTCATCTCTCGATTCGTCGGAGGGGTGGCGCCATGCTGCCCCGTCCCGTATTAGTTATCTCAGAAAACAAATCTGACCGCCAGAGCAGGGAGACACCATGCGGGAGCGCTTCACCCCCACGCCCGAGGACCGGTTCACCTTCGGCCTCTGGACCGTCGGCTGGCAGGGCCGCGATCCCTTCGGCGAGGCCACCCGCCCCGCGCTCGACCCCGTGGAGGCCGTCGAGCGGCTCGCCGCGCTCGGCGCGCACGGCGTCACCTTCCACGACGACGACCTGATCCCCTTCGGTACGCCGGAGGCCGGGCGCGACGCGATCGTCAAGCGCTTCCGGGCCGCCCTCGACCGCACCGGACTCGCGGTGCCGATGGCGACCACGAACCTCTTCACGCACCCCGTCTTCAAGGACGGCGCCTTCACCGCCAACGACCGGGACGTGCGCCGCTTCGCGCTGCGCAAGACCCTCCGGAACATCGACCTGGCCGTCGAGCTCGGCGCCACCACCTACGTCGCCTGGGGCGGCCGCGAGGGCGCCGAGTCCGGCGCCGCGAAGGACGTCGCGGTGGCGCTCGACCGCATGAAGGAGGCCTTCGACCTGCTCGGCCAGTACGTCACCGAGCAGGGCTACGGCCTCCGCTTCGCCATCGAGCCCAAGCCGAACGAGCCGCGCGGCGACATCCTGCTGCCCACGATCGGCCACGCGCTCGCCTTCATCGAGCGCCTGGAGCGCCCCGAACTCGTCGGCGTGAACCCCGAGACGGGCCACGAGCAGATGGCCGGGCTCAACTTCCCGCACGGCATCGCGCAGGCGCTGTGGGCGGGGAAGCTGTTCCACATCGACCTCAACGGCCAGTCCGGCATCAAGTACGACCAGGACCTCCGCTTCGGCGCGGGCGACCTGCGTCAGGCCTTCTGGCTGGTCGACCTCCTGGAGACCGCCGGATACGACGGCCCGCGCCACTTCGACTTCAAGCCGGTGCGCACGGACGGCTCCGACGGGGTGTGGGAGTCCGCGCGGAACTGCATGCGGAACTACCTGATCCTCAAGGAGCGCGCCGCGGCCTTCCGCGCCGATCCGGACGTCGTGGCGGCGCTCACCGCCTCCCGGCTGCCCGAGCTCGCCGTCCCCACGGCCGCCGACGGGCTCGCGGGCCTGCTCGCCGACCCCTCGGCGTACGAGACGTTCGACCCGGACGCGGCGGCGGCTCGCTCGATGGCCTTCGAGCACCTGGACCAACTCGCCCTGGAGCACCTGCTCGGCGTGCGCTGAGCCGTCCGCCGGCACGCCCTGCGACACTACGTACCGCAGGGCGACGGCACCGCCTGGGACCGGGCCGCCGCCCGACCCGAGCCGTCCCCGAGGAACCGTGATGCGCGTCGCCCTCTTCGTCACCTGCGTCAACGACGCCGTCTTCCCCTCGACGGGCGTGGCCACGGTCCGGCTCCTCGAACGGCTCGGTGTGGACGTCGACTTCCCGGCGGCGCAGTCCTGCTGCGGGCAGCCGCAGTTCAACACCGGCTATCGGACGGAGACGGAGCCGCTGGTACGGCGCACGGTCCGGGCCTTCGAGGGGTACGACCACGTCGTCACCCCCTCGGGTTCGTGCGCGGCGATGGTGCGGCACCACTACCCGTCGTTCGGCGCGGGGGCGGCGGGCCTGGTGCCGCGCGTCCACGAGCTGACGGAGTTCCTGGTGGACGTGCTCGGGGTGACGGACGTGGGCGCCTTCTTCCCGCACCGGGTGACGTACCACCCGTCCTGTCACGGCCTGCGACTCCTCGGGCTCGGGGACCGGCCGCGACGGCTCCTGGAGGCGGTGAAGGGCCTGGAGCTCGTGGAACTGCCGGGCGCGGAGGAGTGCTGCGGCTTCGGCGGCACGTTCGCGGTGAAGAACCCGGACGTGTCGACGGCGATGGGCGCCGACAAGATCGCGCACGCGCTGTCCACCGGCGCGGAGGTGTTGTGCGGCGCGGACAACTCCTGTCTGCTGCACGTGGGCGGCATGCTGAGACGGCAGGAGGCCCCCCTGCGGGCGCTGCACCTCGCGGAGATCCTGGCGAGCACGGAAGAGGAGCCCTGGCGTTGAGCGGAACCTTCGTCGGCATGCCGGCCTTCCCCGAGGCCGCGAGGGCGGCCGTGGGCGACGCGACGCTGCGCGCCAACCTCCGCCACGCGACGCACACCATCCGGGACAAGCGGGCGCGTGCCGTCGCCGAGCTGGACGACTGGGCGGCGCTCCGCGAGGCGGGGCGGCGGATCAAGGACGAGACGCTCCGCCACCTCGACGCGCATCTGCTGCGCCTGGAGGAGGAGGTGACCGCCGCGGGCGGCACCGTGCACTGGGCGGCGGACGCGGCGGAGGCGAACCGGATCGTCACGGAGCTCGTGCGGGCCACCGGCGAGACCGAGGTGGTCAAGGTCAAGTCGATGGCCACCCAGGAGATCGGGCTCAACGAGCACCTGGAGGCCGAGGGCATCGCCGCGTACGAGACGGATCTCGCGGAGCTGATCGTGCAGCTCGGCGAGGACCGGCCCTCGCACATCCTGGTGCCCGCGATCCACCGCAACCGGGGCGAGATCCGCGACATCTTCCGCGCGGAGATGGGCCGTTGGGGGCGCCCGGCGCCCGAGGGGCTCACCGACACGCCGGCCGAGCTCGCGGAGGCGGCCAGGCTGCACCTGCGGGAGAAGTTCCTGCGGGCCAGGGTCGGGATCTCGGGGGCGAACTTCATGGTCGCCGAGACCGGAACCCTCGTGGTGGTGGAGTCGGAGGGCAACGGCCGCATGTGCCTGACGCTTCCCGAGACGCTCATCTCGGTCGTCGGCATCGAGAAGGTGGTGCCGACCTGGCGGGACCTGGAGGTCTTCCTCCAGACGCTCCCCCGCTCCTCCACGGCCGAGCGGATGAACCCGTACACGAGCATGTGGACCGGCACGGCGGACGGGGACGGGCCCGGCGCCTTCCACCTGGTCCTCCTCGACAACGGCCGCACCGACGCCCTCGCCGACGAGGTGGGGCGGCAGGCCCTGCGCTGCATCCGCTGCTCGGCCTGTCTCAACGTCTGCCCGGTGTACGAGCGGGCCGGGGGTCACGCGTACGGCTCGGTCTACCCCGGACCGATCGGCGCGATCCTGACCCCGCAACTGCGGGGCACGGCGAGCGAGGTCGACGCCTCCCTGCCGTACGCCTCCTCGCTGTGCGGCGCCTGCTACGAGGTGTGCCCGGTCGCCATCGACATCCCGGAGGTGCTGGTGCACCTGCGGGGGAAGGTGGCCGAGGAGGGCGGGAAGGGCCACCGGCTGGAGAAGGCCGCGATCAAGGCGTCCACCTGGGTGCTCGACCACCCCGGGGTGCTCGCCGCCGGCGAACGGCTCGCCTCCGCCACCCGCGGGCTGCACCCGAGGCGACTGCCCGGGCCGGGGGCCCGCCAGTGGACGGAGAGCCGCGACCTGCCCGAACTTCCCACGGAACCGTTCCGCGACTGGTGGAGGAAGAACCGCGCATGACCGTTCCCGGCGCACCGGAGCCCGACGAGAACCCCCCGCACACGACCGGCCCCAGCCGTACGGAAACCGACGCGGCGCACTCGCGCCCGCCCGGGCCCGACGCACCCGAAGCCGACGCCGAGCACCCGCCCGCGAACCCGCCCGACGCACCCGAACCCGACGCCGGGCGCCCGCGCGTGAGCGGCTCCCGTGCGCGGATCCTCGCCCGGATCCGTACCGCCGTCGGCGGCGCGCCCGAGGCCGTGCCCGTCGCCCGGGACTACCGCGTCAGTCACACCCCGGACGACCCGGACGCCCTGCTCGACCTCCTCCACGAGAACCTGGCCGACTACCGGGCCCACGTCCACCGCACCGCGCCGGACGGCCTCGCCGCGCTCCTCGCCCGGCTCCTCGCCGAACGCGGCGCACGGAGCGTGGCCGTCCCGCCCGGGCTGCCCGAGGCGTGGCTCGGCGCGACCGGGGCCGTGCGGCGGTTCGACGAGCCCCGGCTGACCCCGTACGAACTGGACGGCACGGACGCGGTGGTGACGGGGTGCGCGGTGGCGATCGCCGAGACCGGCACGATCGTCCTCGACGGCGGTCCCGGGCAGGGCCGCCGGGCGCTCACGCTCGTCCCCGATCTCCACCTCTGCGTGGTGCGGGCTCCGGAGCAGGTGGTGGCGTCCGTGCCGCTCGCGCTCCCCCGTCTCGACCCGGCGCGTCCGCTGACCTGGATCTCGGGTCCGTCGGCCACGAGCGACATCGAACTCGACCGGGTGGAGGGGGTCCACGGGCCGCGGACCCTGGAGGTCGTCCTGGTGACGGGGTCCTGAGGCGGGCCCCGTCAGCCTCCTCGGCTTTCCCTACTGAGCCGTTCGGTTCACGACCTGCCCCGCGGATCGGCCGCTCCGCGCCAGGACAGGGCGACCAGCACGGCGGCCCCGACGAGCGCCGTGCTCACCCAGAGCGGGCCCCGGTCCCCGGCCGCCGTACCGAGGGCGAGCCCGGCGAGCCACGGGCCGAGGACCGCACCGGCGTTGAGGGCGGCTGTCGCGTAGGCGCCGGCCAGCGTCGGAGCGCCGTCCGCCTCGTACAGGACACGCGTGATCAGGGTGGCGCCCACCGCGAACGACAGCCCGCCCAGGACGAACACGAGGACCAGGAAGGCGGCCGGCCGCGCGGCGAGCAGCGCCAGGGCCGGCCAGCCCACGAGCAGCGCCGGGGCTCCGGCCGTGACCACGAGGCCGGGGCGCCGGTCCGCGAGCCGCCCGGCGGCGGTCACCCCGGCGAGGGAGCCGGCGCCGAAGAGCACCAGGACGGCCGGGACCCAGGTGACGCCGAGACCCGCCGTGCCGGTCACCAGGGGCGCGAGGAAGGTGAAGCTGCCGAAGGTGGCGGCGTTCACGAGCGCGCCGAGGAGCATCACCAGGAGCAGGCGCGGCCGCGCGAGCCGGGACAGCTCCGCCCGCAGGGCCGGCCGCCGCCCCGCCTCCTCGCTCCCCGGGCCGGGGACGCCCCGGAGGATCCCGAGCACGGCGGGCAGGCACAGGAGGGCGACGGCCCAGAAGGCCGCGCGCCAGCCGTACAGCGCGCCGATCAGCGCCCCGCCGGGGACACCGGCGATCGTGGCCGCGCTCGTGCCGGACAGCAGGACGGCGAGCGCGCGGCCCTTGCGCTCGGGCGGGACGAGCGCGGCGGCCGTCGTCAGGGCGACGGCCAGGAACCCGGCGTTCGCGAGGGCGGCGACGGCGCGGGTGGCGAGCAGGACGGGGAAGCTGGTGGTGAGGGCGGCCACGACGTGTGCGGCCAGGAACAGCAGGACGAACCCGAGCAGCCCGGACCGTCCGGACCGGCCCCGGGCGAGGACGGCCATGAGCGGGGCGCCGACGACCATCCCGACGGCGAAGGCCGAGGTGAGCAGTCCGGCGGTCCCGAGCGGGACGTCGAGTTCGGTGGCGATGTCCGGCAGCAGACCGGCGAGCATGAACTCGGAGGTGCCCATGGCGAAGACGGCCAGGGCGAGCAGATAGAGCGGGAGAGGCATCGAGGCTCCGGGGTGAGGAGAAGACACGAGAGGACTCGTCTCGTCACCGCGGTCAGCGCCCCTGGGCGCGTGCCGGTGTACTCAGTGGTGCAGGGGGCTGACGGCGTGACCGAAAGCCCCCACCCTGGCTGCTTCGGGGCTCGACATGCGGATCAGGCTACCCGGCCCCGCCTCGCGGGTGCACCACGTTTCTCGCGGACCGGAGCCCCACCGGGCCCGACGGATCAGGGCGCCTCCACCCAGGCGCCGTCGCGCATGATGTGACGGCCCACCAGTTCGGGCTCCTCGTACCAGGCCTCGACGGCGGTGGGGCGCACCCGGAACCAGTGGTAGGCGGGCCCCGAACCCCGGGGGTCCCAGCCGGTCTTGGCGTGGAACCCGTCCGCGACCTCCGTCGGCACCTCCTTCGGGCCGTAGGTCTCGACCTCGCCGTCGAGCACGACGACGTCCCGCGTGTGCCCGAGCGCCAGCCGCGCCCGGCCGCCGTCGGACAGGTTGCGGCCGGTGGGGTTGCCGATGCGGGTGCACAGCCACAGGTGGGTGCCGTCCCAGAGGAAGGAGAGCGGCACGAGGTACGGCGCCCCGGCGGTGTCCGCCGTGGAGACCCAGACGTCCTGCTCCTCGTCGAGGCGGGCGAGGACGTCCCGTATGCGGGAGGCGGTGTCGCGCGGGGGTTGAGTGATCGTCATGACCGGGAGGCTACCGGGCCGTTCCCCGGAACCGTCCGGGCCGAGGCCCGGCCGCCCGCTCACGGACGGAAGAGGGGGAACCGCGCCCCCGCCCAGAGCGTGCGGAGATCGCCGGGGTCCACCCGTCCGACCGGCTCCTGGATCCCCTCCTCCTCGGTACGCCACACCATCGACCGCCGGGTGGTGTCGTCGTACGAGGGCCAGCCCGGCTCGCCCGTACCGGCGAAGTCCGCCCAGGCCCGCACCATCCGGCGGGACAGCGCACGGTCGGCGGGGGTGAGGGCGCCGCCGACGAGGAAGGACACGCAGTCCTCGTCGGCGTTGCCGAAGGCGAAGGGGACGTCCGCGCAGTGCCAGGCCCGGACGGGCTCGTGCGGGCCGGTCCGCCGGCGGTCGAAGCGGGACAGGAACGCCCGGCCGCCGCCCCTGACGTGCTCCTCGGCGAGCCGGTGGGCGTACTCCCCGAAGAGGAGGTCGCCGAAGACGGCCAGGTAGACGTCGAGCACCGGGGCGTCGGGCCGTGCGGCGCGATAGCCGGCGACGAGCCCGTCGGGGAGACCGAAGTCCGCGGCGAAGCGCCCGAGTCGGTCCTCCGTGGTGACCTTGGCGCTGCTGCCGACCGCGTCGAGCAGCCAGTACTCCTCGGTGGTGTGGCAGACGAGCAGCTCCACGTCCCGTCCCGCACCGGCGGCGAGGCCCGTCAGGGGGTCGACGGGCAGGACGTCTCCGTCGAGGACGGGGGCGTAGAGCGAGGGGTCGTAGTGGCGTGAGCCGGAGCGGGGATCGCTCCGGTACGCCTCGACGACCCGGTCGGAGGCCGCGACCAGGAGCTCGGGGGGCGCGGACGCCAGGCCCTCCGGGGTGGCCGGACGGCCCGCCGCCGCGGCGACCTCGCGTGTCGTGGCCTCGGCGATCTCGCGGGTGTAGCAGGGGCTGGCGGGGCTGTGCGCGACGGCTCGGCGGAACAGGCCGCGGGCCCGGTCCATCACCATGAGGCAGGCCACCGAAGCGGCACCGGAGGACTGGCCGGCGACCGTGACGTTGCCGGGGTCGCCGCCGAACGCGGCGATGTTCTCCCGGACCCAGCGCAGGGCGGCGACCTGGTCGAGGAGACCGCGGTTGTCGGGGAAGGCGGTTCCGCTCCCGGCGGCGGGGACGTGGCCGAAGCCCTCGAAGCCGAGCCGGTAGTTGAGGGTGACCACGACGAGGCCGGCGCGTGCGAGTGCCTCGCCGTCGAAGTCGGGCTGGGCGGAGGAGCCGAAGGTGTAGGCGCCGCCGTGGATCCAGACCAGGACGGGGAGGGAGCCGCCGTCCGGGGCCGGGGTCCAGACGTTGACGGTGAGGACGTCCTCGTCGCCGGGCGACCACGCGGGCGCGCCGGGCAGCTCGGCCGACTGCGGGGCGACCGGGCCGAAGGCCCTGCCGTCGCGCACCCCGGTCCAGGGCGCGGCCGGGGCGGGCCCCTGGAACCGGAGGGCCCCGAACGGCGGTGCGGCGTACGGGATTCCGAGTACGGCGACGACGTCACCGGAGACCCGGGCACCCCGTACGGCGCCGCCCGTCGTCGTGAAGATGTCCATGACCACAGCCTGTCATCGCGCCGCTCACCCGCGCCAACACCAAGATCACGACGATTGACGCCTCCGCGGTGTGAATCCCGGGTCAGCGGGACGCGCGGCGCCGCCTGCCGTACGCCACGGTGAGCACGCCCAGGAGCGGCCCCCACAGGACGAGCGGGGCATAGCAGAGGTAGAAGGAGACGGCCGTCCAGCCGCCGGTCTCGCTCGGGAAGTCGGCGGGGAGCGCGTCACCGCGGATCGTCGTCCCCATCAGCTGGGTGGCGAGGGCCAGCACGGTCCACAGCAGCGTGAGCGCCGTGGCCCCGAGGGCGGCGGGGACGAGGACCGCCGCCGGGGGGATCCTGCGGCCGCGCAGCACGGGCACCCAGGAGGGGACGACCTCGCCCCAGCGGGCGACGAGCCCGATCGCGGTGAACGCCACGGCCTCGGAGAAGACGGAGAGGAAGACGACGTACGCCCGCTCGCCGATGCCGATCCCGGCGTCGAACGCGGCGGGGAGGCGCCAGAGGCTCGCCGGGAGGACGGTCAACGGCACGGCGAGGGCGAGGAGTCGGGTGCGCCCCGAGACTCCGGGTGCGGGGGCGTGGGCGGCGTGCCAGGCGGAACGGATCCGGCCCGGCGCGCCGGATGCCCGGTCGCCGGCCGCCTCGCTGCGGGAGAGCGTGTTCATTCCACGGTCCTCGGTGTCGGGGGCCGGCGGTCGGCCCGTCACCGACGACGATCCCGCCCGCACGCCGCCGCCGGATCCCCCGCCGGACCGAACCCCCTCCCCCGCACGGGCGAGAGGGGGTCGGCCAGGAGTCGCGCGCGAGCACACGCGCCGCACCCGCCCTCCTCGAACCTCGTCCGGCCCGTCCGTCGTTTCGACACCGGCCTTCGGGGGTGCCGTGCGGATCGGCACGGCACCCCCTCGGCGTCAGCTCAGCCGGGTGTCCGCGTAGACCGTCATCGCACGGTGCTGGTAGTCGGCGAGGCCGACGGCGATCCGGTCGAAGTTCTCGCGGAACCGGTCGTCCTCGACGTAGGTCCTGGCCAGCCCCCGGTACGCCTCGGCGTTCGGGGTCCAGAACCGGCTGACGTCCCGGTGGTGGGCGTCCACCTCCGCCTGGACGGCCGGGTCGTCGACGGGTGTGCCGGCGGCCATGTGCTCGGCGAAGCGGACCATCTGGGCGGTGACGTCGCGCTGCCACTGCCGGGCCGTCTCCGGACTCATCCCTTCGACGACCTGCCGCGACCGCTCGTACGCCTCCGGCCACCGCTCCCGTGCCTCGGCCTCGATCGCGGGGTCGGGCTGGAACCCCTCGAAGAGGTTCTCCGGCCGGTTGATGCTCACCATGAACGGGTCCTCACTTCCTTCCAGTTCGGCGATGGTGCGGGCGACCGTACGGGCCAGGGTGCCGAGCCGGTCCTGCTCCGCGAGCAGCCGGTCGTGGTGCTCGCGCAGGACGGTCACGCGGTCGGCCCCGCTGTCCAGGACGTCCCGGATCTCACGAAGGCCGACGTCCAGCTCCCGCATGAGCAGGATCTGCTGGAGGCGCAGCAGCTGGGGCTCCTCGTAGTGACGGTGCCCGTCGCTCGCGGTCCAGGCGGGCGTCAGCAGTCCGATCTCGTCGTAGTGCCGCAGCGTCCGGGAGGTGACCCCGGACATCCGGGCCACGTCCGCGATCGACCAGGCCATGACGGTGTCCTTCCCTCGCCGGGGGCGGTGTCTCCGGCCCCGTACGAAGACGGTAGGGGTTGACGCCGCGTCAACCACAAGTCGTGCGGGACGGTCAAGCTTCGAACCAGTGGGAGCGCTCCCACTGTGCAGTCGGGGTCCCACGCCGTCAAGGTGCGTGCGGGACCTGAAGTCAAAACCCGGGAATTTTCCCCAACTCCTCTTTTCCTTGGCGGTAGTTGGCGCTACGGTCTGGCCCGACCCAGTGGGAGCGATTCCATCCAGTCGGCACACCGCGAGAGGTGTGCCCTCGCTGTGAGGACTCGCTCATGCGACATCCCCCACGTCTGCTCGCGCTGCTCTCCGGAGCGGCGCTCACGATGGCGAGCACCGCTCTCGCCCTCATGGGTACGGCCGCCGGAGCCTCGGCCGCATCCGCCTGCACGGTGGAGTACTCGGTCGTCGGCCAGTGGACCGGCGGCTACCAGGGTGCGGTGAACGTCACCAACGACGGTGCCGCGCTGAACGGTTGGAGGCTCGGCTTCGACCTCCCGGCCGGCCAGGTGGTCGGTCAGGGCTGGGGCGGCACGTGGTCCCAGTCCGGCCCGACCGTCACGGTCGTCAACGAGAGCTGGAACGGCGCGCTCGGCACGGGCGCGAAGGTCTCGGGCGGCTTCATCGCCTCCTGGGCGGGCGCCAACACCCCGCCCACCGCGTTCACGCTCAACGGGACCCCGTGCACGACGCACGCGACACCGACCCCGACGCCCACACCCACACCCACACCCACCGACCCGACCACACCCCCCACCACTCCCCCGACACCGACCACACCGACCACCACCCCACCGACCCCCGCCACCGGCGCACCCGAACTCTCCGTCTCCGGCAACAAGTTCATCGACCAGAACGGCGCCACCCGCCGCCTCCTCGGCGTCAACCGGTCCGGCGGCGAGTTCATGTGCGTCCAGGGCCACGGCTTCTTCGACGGCCCCGTCGACGACGCCTCCGTCCAGGCCATCGCCGGCTGGAAGGCCAACACCGTCCGCATCCCCCTCAACGAGGAGTGCTGGCTCGGCCTCGACACCGTCAAGCCCGAGTACCGCGGCGCGAACTACGTCACCGCCGTCAAGGACCTGGTGGCCAAGGTGCTCGCCCACGGCATGACCCCCGTGGTCGAACTGCACTGGACCCACGGCCAGTACACCGGGAACTCGGCGGGCTGCTCCGACGTGCACGCCACCTGCCAGAAACCGATGCCGGACGCGCAGTACACCCCCGCGTTCTGGACCTCGGTCGCGAACACCTTCCGGAACGACAGGCGGGTCGTCTTCGACCTGTTCAACGAGCCCTATCCGGACCGGGCCACCTCCACCCCCGCCCAGGCCTGGTCCTGCTGGCGCGACGGCGGCAGTTGCCCCGGCATCGGGTACGAGGTCGCCGGCATGCAGGACCTGGTGGACGCCGTCCGCGCCACGGGGGCGAGGAACCTCGTCCTCGTCCCGGGCCTCGCGTACTCCAACGACCTGAGCCAGTGGCTCACGTACCGCCCCACGGACCCGGCGGGCAATCTGGCCGCCGCCTGGCACGTCTACAACTTCAACAGCTGCTCCGACGAGACGTGCTGGAACGCCACCCTCGCCCCGGTCGCCGCCGAAGTGCCGCTGCTGGCGGGCGAGATCGGCGAGAACACCTGCGCTCACGCGTTCGTCGACCGCGTCATGAAGTGGTTCGACGACCGCGGCCTCTCGTACCTGGGCTGGACCTGGAACACCTGGAACTGCGCCTCCGGTCCCGCACTGATCACCTCGTACGACGGCACCCCCACCGCATTCGGCATCGGGCTGCGCGACCACCTGCGCGCCCTCACCCCCTGAGAGGAACACCCCCACCATGAGCCGCACCAGCCGTACCGCCCTCCTGGCGGCCCTGGGCCTCGTCACCGCGACCGGGGCCACCGCCACGGTCTTCGGCACGACCGCCGGCGCAGCCACCCCGGGCTGCAAGGTCGACTACACCATCACCAACCAGTGGAACACCGGCTTCGGCGCCAACGTCGCCGTCACCAACACCGGTGACCCGGTGACCGCCTGGACCCTGGAGTGGACCTACGCCGGCAACCAGCAGGTCACCCAGGGCTGGAACGCGACCCTCACCCAGTCCGGCGCCGCCGTCACCGCCAGGAACGTCTCCTACAACGGAACCCTGGCCACGGGCGGCTCCACCTCCTTCGGCTTCAACGGCTCGTACAGCGGCACCAACGCCGTGCCGGCCACCTTCAGGCTGAACGGCGTCACCTGCAACACGACCACGCAGCCGACCGACCCTCCGACCACTCCGCCCACCACGCCCCCGACGACCCCGCCGACCACTCCGCCCACGACCCCGCCGGCCGGCACCAGGGCGGACAACCCTTACGCCGGGGCCAGGGTGTACGTGAACCCCGAGTGGTCCGCCAAGGCGGCGGCCGAGCCCGGCGGCACCAAGGTCGCGAACCAGCCCACCGGCGTCTGGCTCGACCGGATCGCCGCGATCGACGGCTCCGCCGGCTCCATGGGCCTGCGCGCCCACCTCGACGAGGCCCTGAAGCAGAAGGGCTCGGGCGAGCTGGTCGTCCAGCTGGTCATCTACGACCTGCCCGGCCGCGACTGCGCCGCGCTCGCGTCCAACGGCGAACTGGGCCCGACGGAGATCGGCCGCTACAAGAGCGAGTACATCGACCCGATCGCCGCGATCCTCGCCGACGCGAAGTACGCGGGGCTGCGGATCGTCACCACGGTCGAGATCGACTCGCTGCCCAACCTGGTCACCAACGTCTCCGGGCGCCCCACGGCCACCGCGAACTGCGACGTCATGAAGGCGAACGGCAACTACATCACCGGCGTCGGCTACGCGCTCAAGAAGTTCGGCGCGATCGGCAACGTCTACAACTACATCGACGCCGGCCACCACGGCTGGCTGGGCTGGGACGACAACTTCGGCGCCTCGGCCGAACTCTTCAAGCAGGCCGCCACGGCCGAGGGCTCGACCGTCGCCAACGTGCACGGGTTCATCGTGAACACCGCCAACTACAGCGCCCTGAAGGAGGACCACTTCACGATCGGCGACAGCGTGAACGGCGTGTCCGTGCGCCAGTCCAAGTGGGTGGACTGGAACCGCTACACCGACGAGCTGTCGTACGCCCAGGCCATGCGCGCCAAGCTGGTCTCGCTCGGCTTCGACAGCGGACTCGGCATGCTGATCGACACCTCCCGCAACGGCTGGGGCGGCGCCTCCCGGCCCACCGGCGCGGGCCCGACGACGAACGTCGACACGTACGTCAACGGCGGCAAGTACGACCGCCGCATCCACCTCGGCAACTGGTGCAACCAGTCCGGCGCGGGCCTCGGCGAGCGGCCGCAGGCGGCACCGGCCGCGGGCATCGACGCGTACGTCTGGATGAAGCCCCCGGGCGAGTCCGACGGCGCCTCCAAGGAGATCCCGAACAACGAGGGCAAGGGCTTCGACCGGATGTGCGACCCCACGTACACGGGCAACGCCCGCAACGGGAACAGCATGTCGGGCGCGCTGCCGGACGCCCCGATCTCCGGCCGGTGGTTCTCGGCCCAGTTCCAGGAGCTCCTGAAGAACGCGTACCCGGCGCTGTAGGCCCCTGCCGCACCGCACGGCCCTGAGGGTTCCGGAGCCCTCGGGGCCGTCCGTGGGCGTCGCGGCTCAGCCGGACTCCCGCACCACCAGCTCTGTCGGCAGCACCTGCCGGCGATGCTCCCCCGGGGCCCCCGCGACGTCCTGGAGCAGCATGCGCGCCATCGTGCGGCCCATCTCCTCGATGGGCTGCCGCACGCTCGTCAGCGGCGGGTCCATGAGCCGGGCGACCGGCGAGTCGTCGACCCCGACGAGGGCCACGTCCTCCGGTACCCGGCGGCCAGCCTCGCGCAGGGCAGCGCGCGCGCCCGCCGCCATCACGTCGGATGCGGCGAACACGGCGTCCAGGTCCGGCCTCCGGTCGAGCAGCAGCTGCATGGCCCGCCGGCCGCCCTCCTCGGTGAAGTCCCCGACCGCGACCAGGGCCTCGTCGGGAGCGAGTCCGGCCTCCGCGAGCCCGGCCCGGTAGCCGCCGAGCCGGGCCCGTGCCACGTACATGTCGAGGGGGCCGGTGACGGTCGCGATACGGCTGCGGCCGCGACCGACCAGGTGGGCGACGGCCGTCCGTCCGGCGCCCACGTTGTCGGAGTCCACGTACGGCACGGACTCCGCCTCCGTGCGGCGGCCGTTCATCACGACCGGGACACCCAGGGCCCGCACGCGGTCGGGCAGCGGGTCGTCGCCGTGGACGGAGGCGAGCAGCACCCCGTCGACGCACTGGGCGGCGAGGTACCGCTCGAAGCGCTGCCGCTCCCGTCCGCTGCGGACCAGGGTGAGCAGGAGCTGCCGGTCGGCCTCGGCGAGTGCGGCGCCGGCCCCGCGGATCAGGTCGAGGAAGTAGGGCTCGGCGAAGAGCCGGGCCTCGGCCTCCGGGATGACCAGCGCGATCGCGTCGGTGCGGCTGCCCGCCAGGGCGCGGGCGGCCTGGTCGGGCACGTAGCCGAGTTCGGCGACGGCCCGGGCGACGGCGGTCCTCGTCCGCTCGCTCACCCGGGGAGAGCCGTTGATCACCCGCGAGACCGTGCCCCGGCCGACCCCGGCCCTGGCCGCGACCTGCTCCAGGGTGGGTCTGCCGCTCCGCCGTCCGCTCACGGATTCCGCACTCCCCTCGTAGGACACCCTGCCGCTCAGCCACGGCACCAAGCGGTGGGAGCGCTCCCAAACCTAGTCCACCGACAGCCCGTCGCGCCACGCGCCCGCGTTCAGGAGATGGACGCCGCCGCGCGTGCGAGCCGCGCGAAACCCCCGGAAAACCTTCCGGTAACGAATCCGCGTTCATCTCTTGACACTCGCTCCGCCAGGCAGCAACCTTCCGGCAACGACGTGGGAGCGCTCCCATACGCCGGTTCGACGCACAGAGAGCACCACCTTGGACGAGGAGAGTGGAATGCGTACTTCCAGCAGACGCGGACGCCGCGCGGCGATCGCGGCGGTCGCCGTCGTCGCGACCGGCACGGCCCTGCTCACCGGTTGCGGCAGTGACGAGGACGGCGGCGGGGGCGACGCGAGCGGCCAGGGCGGCGGGAAGATCACGCTGCGGATCGGGACCTTCGGTTCCTTCGGCTACGACGACAAGACCGGGGCCAAGCTGTACGCCGAGTACGAGCGGCTCCACCCGAACATCAGGATCGAGGAGTCGAACGTCTCCGACGGCCAGAAGTACTGGGACACGCTCAAGCTGCGCCTCTCCCAGAACAGCGGCGTCGCCGACATCCAGGCCGTCGAGGTCGGCTACATCGCCGAGGCGACCGGCACGGCCATGGCGAACAAGTGGGTCGACCTGGGCAAGGAGGGCGGCGCGGACCTCGGCGACTTCCTCGACTGGAAGGTCAAGCAGGCGACGACGGCCGACGGGAAGGTCATCGGCCTCGGCACCGACATCGGGCCCATGGCCATCTGCTACAACAAGGAGCTCTTCGCCGCGGCCAAGCTGCCCACCGCGCGCGAGGAGGTCGCCAAGCTGTGGGCCGGCGACTGGTCCAAGTTCATCGCGACGGGTGAGAGGTACAAGGCGGCCGCGCCCGCCGGCACCGCCTTCCACGACTCCGCGAGCGGCCTGTTCAACGCGGTCGTCTCCAGCGACCCGGTGCAGTACGCGAACGCGAGCGGCGAGCTCGACTGGGAGAACAGCCCCGGCGTGAAGAACGCCTGGGACACCGCCGTGAAGGCGGCGCAGAGCGGACTCACCGCCAAGCTGCGCCAGTTCGACGAGAAGGGCACGTGGAACGCGGCCTTCAAGAACTCGAAGTTCGCCACGGTCGCCTGCCCGAGCTGGATGACCGGCATCATCAAGGACCAGGCCGGCCCCGCCAACCAGGGCAAGTGGGACATCGCCGCGCCGCCGGTCGCCGGCAACTGGGGCGGCTCCTTCCTCGCCGTGCCCAAGGCCGGCAAGCACACCAAGGAGGCCGCCGCGCTCGCCGCCTGGCTGACCGCCCCGGAGCAGCACGCCAAGGTGTTCGCGGTCAACGGCAACATCCCCTCCTCCAAGGACACGCTCCTCTCCTCGGCGGTCCAGGAGGCGAAGCTGCCGTACTTCGGCGACACACCGGTCGGCAAGATCTTCTCCAGCGCGGCGGCCGGCATCACCCCCGCCGCCATCAGCCGCTACGACGGCCAGGTGAAGACCTTCCTCACCGACAACGGCATCCTCGACATCGAGCAGCGCGGCACCGACCCGGCCAAGGCCTGGGAGAACGTCAAGAAGCTGGTCGACGACAAGATCGACCAGTAGCGGGGGCGCCCGCCGGTCCGCCGCCGCCCCGCGCGGCGGACCGGCGCCGTCCGCACGACCGCACGCATCGACCTGGAAGGACGCCCCCGTGGCCACCTCCGTTCGGGCGGGGCGGGACGGTACTCCGCCGCCCGCCGCACCGCCCCACTCCCCCGACGCCCCCGGTTCCGGGCGCCGCCGCTCCTCCCCGGGCGGCCCGCGCGGCTCGTTCCACCGCTGGGACGTCAAGGCGAGCCCGTACGTCTTCGTCGCCCCCTTCTTCCTCACGTTCGCGGCCTTCGGCCTCTTCCCGCTGATCTACACGGGCTGGCTCTCGCTGAACCGGGTCGAACTCGGCGGCGATCCGGCGTGGAAGGGCCTGGAGAACTACACCGACCTCGCGACCAGCGAGTTCTTCTGGAACGCACTGTTCAACACCTTCACCATCGGGGTCATCTCGACCGTTCCGCAGCTCCTCATGGCCCTGGGCCTGGCGCACCTGCTGCACTACAGGATCCGTGGCCGGGGCTTCTTCCGGGTCGCGGTCCTCGCCCCGTACGCCACCTCGATCGCGGCGGCGACCCTGGTCTTCGCCCAGCTGTTCAACACCGACTACGGCATGATCAACGGCCTGCTCGGCTGGATCGGCCTCGACCCGGTGGACTGGGAGTCGTCCAAGTGGCCGGCGCAGATCGCGATCTCGGTGATCGTCACCTGGCGCTGGACCGGCTACAACGCGCTGATCTACCTGGCCGCCATGCAGGCCGTGCCGCAGGACCTGTACGAGGCGGCCTCCCTCGACGGGGCCTCGCGGTGGCGCCAGTTCCTCAGCGTCACCATCCCGTCGATCCGGCCGACCATCCTCTTCACGGTCATCGTCTCCACCATCGGCGCCACCCAGCTGTTCGGCGAGCCGATGCTCTACGGCGGCAGCGTCGGGATCAGCGGCGGCAGCGGCAACCAGTTCCAGACCCTGAGCCTGCTGATGTACGAGAAGGGCTGGGTGACCGGCGCGCTCGGGCAGGCCTCCGCGATCGCCTGGGTGATGCTGCTGCTGCTCCTCCTGATCGGCGGCGTCCAGGCGCTCGTCTCCCGCCACAACCGCACGAAGCAGGGGGACTGACCTCATGGCCCGCACACTCGCATCACCCACGTCCGTAAGCCGGTTCGGGCAGTCGGCCGGCCGTCAGCACCACGCCGGTCCGCTGACCTACGTCCTGCTGATCCTCGCCGCGGTCGTCTCGCTCTTCCCGCTGTACTGGAACGTGGTCGCCGCCTCCCACACCGGCGAGCGGGTCGTGGAGGCCCCGGCGCCGCTGCTGCCCGGAAAGCGGCTCCTGGACAACCTGAGCTTCGCGTGGAACCAGGTCGACATGGGCGAGGCGCTGGTCAACACCACGGTCGTGGCGAGCCTGGTGGCCCTGTCGACCGTGCTGTTCTCCACGCTCGCCGGCTTCGCCTTCGCCAAACTGCCCTTCCGGGGCAGGGGCCTGCTGCTCTCCCTCGTCGTCGCCACCATGACGATCCCGCCCCAGCTCAGCGTGATCCCGCTCTACCGGATCATCACGGACCTCGGCTGGTTCGACCAGCTCCAGTCGGTGGTCCTGCCCTCGCTCGTCGCCGCGTTCGGCGTCTTCTTCATGCGTCAGTTCCTGGTGGAGGCACTGCCGACCGAGCTGGTGGAGGCGGCCCGGATGGACGGGGCGCACAGCCTCCGGATCATCTGGCACGTGGTCTTCCCGGTGGCGAGGCCCGCCATGGCCGTGCTCGGCATGCTGGTCTTCGTGCAGGCCTGGAACGACTTCTTCTGGCCGTTCATCGCGCTCACCCCGGACGGCAGCCCCACCCTCCAGGTGGCGCTCGCGGGCCTCGGCGCGGGCAACCACAGCGTCGATCACGCCGTGGTGCTGACCGGCGCCCTGATCTCCACCGTGCCGTTGCTGCTCGTCTTCGCCTTCCTCGGCAAGCACATCGTCGGCGGTATCACGGCCGGCGCCGTGAAGAGCTGACCGGCCCACCGTCTCCGTCACCCGTACCCGTGTTGGGAGCCCCCTCCTATGACCGCGCCCGAAATCCGGCCGCTCACCGCCCTCCGCTCGTTCCCCGCCGACTTCCTGTGGGGCGCCGCCACCGCCGCGTACCAGATCGAGGGGGCGGCGACGCAGGACGGCCGTACCCCGTCCATCTGGGACACCTTCTCGCACACCCCCGGCAAGGTCTTCGAGGGTCACACCGGTGACGTGGCCGTCGACCACTACCACCGCTTCCGCGAGGACGTCGGGATCATGGCCGAACTCGGCCTGAACGCCTACCGGTTCTCCGTCTCCTGGTCCCGGGTGCAGCCCACCGGCCGGGGTCCGGCCGTGCAGCGGGGGCTCGACTTCTACCGGCGGCTGGTCGACGAGCTGCTCGGCGCCGGGATCGAGCCGGCCCTGACCCTCTACCACTGGGATCTGCCGCAGGAGCTGGAGGACGCGGGCGGCTGGCCGGAGCGGACGACGGCCGAGCGGTTCGCCGAGTACGCGGGGATCGTCGCCGACGCCCTCGGCGACCGGGTGCGGCGGTGGACGACGCTCAACGAGCCGTGGTGCAGCGCCTTCCTGGGCTACGGCTCCGGGGTGCACGCCCCGGGCCGCACCGATCCGGTGGCCTCGCTGCGCGCCGCCCACCACCTCAACCTCGGGCACGGTCTCGCGGTCCAGGCGCTGCGCGCCTCGCTGCCGGCGGGCCGCCAGCTCGCGGTCTCGCTCAACCTCCACGAGATCCGGCCGCTGACCGGGTCGGCCGAGGACCTGGACGCGGCCCGCCGCATCGACGCCGTCGGCAACCGGGTCTGGCTGGGGCCGATGCTGGAGGGCGCCTACCCGGAGGACCTCCTCGCCGACACGGCGCACCTGACCGACTGGTCCTTCGTCCAGGACGGCGACACCGCGACGGTGAACCAGCCGCTGGACCTGCTCGCGATCAACTACTACACGCCGACGGTCGTCTCGCACGTGCCGGAGGGCGGGGAGAAGCCGCAGGACGACGGGCACGGCGACAGCGCGCACTCCCCGTGGCCCGGCGCGGACGCGGTCGCCTTCCACCGGGCGCCGGGCGAGCGGACGGCGATGGGCTGGGCGGTCGACCCGGGCGCGCTGTACGACCTGCTGCGCCGGGTCTCGGCCGCATACCCCGGTCTTCCGCTGGTGATCAGCGAGAACGGGGCGGCGTACGAGGACGTGGCGGGCCCGGACGGTTCGGTGCACGACCCGGAGCGTGCGGCCTATGTGCACGCGCATCTGGAGGCGGTGCACCGGGCGCTGTCGGACGGGGTGGACGTGCGGGGGTACTTCCTCTGGTCGCTGCTCGACAACTTCGAGTGGGCGTACGGCTACGCGAAGCGGTTCGGCGCGGTCCGGGTGGACTACGACACCCTGGAGCGGACGCCGAAGTCCAGCGCCCGCTGGTACGCGCGGGTGGCTCGCTCGGGCGAGCTGCACGCCCCGGACGGCGCCTGACGCGCGGGAAGGGCCGTGCCGGGTGCCCGGCACGGCCCTTCCTCATGTGCTGAGGGCCGGTCAGATGTCGACGACCCGGTAGCCGATGACGTACACGCCGCCGGAGCCCTCCACGCTGCGCCACTGGGTCTCGGCGCCGGCCTCGCTGCCGGTGACGAGCGTGGCGCCCAGCTTGTCGTCGCCGCTGGTGGAGTCGTAGTCCCACAGGGTCAGGGTGCGGGCCTGCTCCTTGCCGAGGATGAGCGCGGCGTTGCCGTTGCCGTCCGCCATGGAGCGCACGTAACCGGTGCCCATGGTCTGGTACTTGACGCCGTTGCCGGGCCAGACCTTGACGGCGTTGCCGTTGGCGTCGGTGATCTTCAGATAGGCCTCGTCGTGATCGCCCTCGCTGTTCTGCTGGCAGTGCAGTTCGAACAGCTCGATCCTCACGTAGTCGATCGGCTCGGCGTGCGCGGTGCCGGCGAAGGCGCCGAGGCTGCCGAGCGCGAGCAGGGCGGTGGCGGCCGTCCGTACGATCCGGTTCTTGCCCATGTGGTCCCCCCACACATCGGGTCACGGGTGTGACGTGGTGTCCGGTCCGCCTTCCCCGGCGGCTCCGGTGTGCCGTTTCCCCCCGGCACGACACCTACTGTGCCGGGCGGTCCGGTCCCGGCTCTCCGCGCGTTCCGCTGGACGGAACGGCTCCCGGGAATCGGGGGCGGGGCTACAGGACGAGGGCGGTCGGCGGGACCGGTCGACGCTGTCCGCCCCGGGCGAGGGCGCGGGTGACCGCGGCGCCCGCCTCGGCGACGGCCTGGGCGAGCGCGTCGAGTCCCCGGCCCGCGGGGACCATGCCGGCGAGCGCGGCGACCGTGCGGCCGTCCGGGGCGCGGACCGGCAGCGAGGCGCAGCAGACGCCGTCCATCACGTCCTCGCGGTCGAGCACGGCCCCGCCCCTGAGCGGTCCCCGCAGCGCCTTCCCGGCGGCGGTGTCGAGGCGGAACGCGATCCCGTCGCGGACGGGGAGCAGCGGTTCCAGCTCTCCCGGCACCGAGCTGACGGTGAGGGCCATGTCCTCGCGCATCACGGCGAGGACGACACTGGCGCCGGTGGCGGCCCTCAGGCGCTGGAGCGGCAGCCGGGCGGCGGAGCGCAGCCCGGGGTGCGGCTCCCAGGCCTGGCCGAGGCGGTACAGCTGGGGGCCAACGCGGTAGCGGTTGCCCTTCCGCTCGACGGCGCCGACCCCGACGAGCTGGTCGAGCAGGCGGTGGACGCTGCCCTTGGGCACGCCGCAGGCGAGGGCGAGTTCGGTCACCCCCGCCTCGTCGCCGGTGCGGCGCAGGGCGTCGAGCAGCGCGAACGCTCCCTCCAGCACTCCGCGCCCGCGCTCCGGGCGGGCCGGTGCGGCCGTGCTCGTGTCGCCGTCGGTTCTCGGTGCGGCTCCGGTGTCCATGTGTGTCCCCCCGACTCCGTACGCCCGGCCGTGGTCCCCCGATGGCGCGGCTGCGGGCATACGTCACACGATGCCGCAGACCGGGCCGTACCGGCGAAGGGCTGGTGTCGCCGGTCGTGTCGCCGTCCGTCGCGGCCCGATCGGCGGGGGACCCCTTAGGGTGGGCGGCCATGAGAGACGCTCAACCGCCCGCCGCCCGGTCCCGTCGGCGCGGGATCATCAGCCTGGTCGCCGTCGCCACCGTCGTGGCGGGGGTCGCGACCGCGTTCGTCGTCGCCGCGCCGCCCTCGTCGTCCGCGCCCGGTCCGGCGGCCGGGGCGTCGGCGCCGGCCGGTCCGTGGATGCGCGCGCCCGGGGCGCCGCTGACGGTGATCGCGCACCGGGGGGCGTCGTCGGCGGCTCCCGAGAACACCCTGGTCTCCGACGAGGTGGCCCGGCGGGGCGGGGCCGTCTGGATCGAGAACGATGTGCAGCCCAGCAAGGACGGGGTGCCGTACATCCTCCACGACACGACCGTCGACCGGACCACGGACGGCACGGGCGCGATCCGCTCGCTGTCCTCCGCCCGGCTCGACGGTCTGGACGCCGGTTCCTGGTTCGCCCCCGCCTACGCCGGGGTACGGGTCCCGACCCTGGCCGCGCAGCTGGCGGACCTCAGGGAGCGGGGCGGGAAGCTGCTCCTGGAGATCAAGGGGCCGCACACGCGCGCCCAGGTGGCCCGGATCGTGCAGGAGGTCCGCGACCAGGACATGACGGACCGGGTCTTCGTGCAGAGCTTCGACGTGGCGTCCCTCGTCGCCACGCACGAGCTGGCGCCCGAGCTGCCCCTCGGCCTGCTGCGCGACACCCTGGACGCGGACCCGGTGGCGGTGGCCCGGGACCTGGATCTCGCCGCGTACAACGTCGGGGACAGCGTGCTCGCCACCCGGCCTCAGGTGGTCGCCGACCTGCACGCGGCCGGGGTCGCCGTGAACGTGTGGACGGTGGACAAGCCGGAGCGCTGGAAGGCCCTGGACGAGCTCGGCGTGGACGGCGTCATCACGAACCGGCCCGCCCAGCTGAGCGGCTGGCTGTCCGGCCGGACGGGCTGAGCGGCTGGTCAGTGGGGGGTCGGCTCGTCCAGGAGGGCGGGGTTGACCACCCGGAGGATCGTCGCGATGTCGCCCGGGTCGGCCGCGGGCCACAGGACGGCCCTGGCGGCGCGGTACTTGGCGGCGAGCCGTTCGCGGGCGGCGGGCGGCAGGGCGGCGGCCCGGTCCGCGCGGCTGTTGTGCGCGTTGTCGGCGATCTTCACGAGGGTGGCACCGGGGTCCCGGGTGATGCGGCGGAGCTTCTCCTCGTAGGCCGTGGCCGGATCGTTGGTGACGGCCTCGACGAGGGCGACGACGTCGGCGGGGATCCCGGCGGCGAGGAGCCGCTCCGCCGTCCAGTCGGTGTCCTCGATGACGTCGTGCAGCAGCCCCGCCATGGCCAGGCGCGGACCGAACGGCTCCAGGCCGGCGGCGACCGCGCGGACGTGGGCGATGTAGGGGACGCCGATCTTGTCGAGCTGTCCGGCGTGCGCGCGGTCGGCCAGGGCGTCCACTTCGGCGAGCGTCTTCATGGGGCTCATCATCCCCGCCACACGCCGTTCACACGGAATCGGGAATGCCGGTGGGGGAGCCGCCGGTTGCCGCGGTCATGACTCTCGGTGTGACGCTCGCCTCGACCTCCCGGCAGCTTCCGATCGACGACACGGTGGCCCTCGCGCGGGAGGCGCACGACGCCGGTCTGCACTCGGCGTGGTTCGGCCAGTCCTTCGCGTACGACTCGCCCTCGCTCGCGGCGATCGTCGGGCGCGAGGTGCCCGGGCTCCAGGTGGGGACGTCCGCGATCCCCGTCTTCGGCCGCCATCCGCTGCTCGTGTCCAGTCAGGCGCAGACCGCCCAGGCGGCCACGGGCGGCCGCTACCACCTCGGGCTCGCCCTCGGCACCCGGCACCTGACCGAGACCGGGTTCGGTCTCCCGTACGAGCGGCCGATCGGGCTGCTCAGGGAGTTCCTCACCGCCCTGAGGCCGCTCCTGGAGACCGGCGAGGCGGACTTCCACGGCGAGCTGCTGACCGCGACGACCCCGTACTCGGCGGCGGTGCCCGGGGCGCAGCCTCCGGTGCCGGTGCTCGTCGCCGCGATGGGTCCGCAGGCCCTGCGGGTCAGCGGTGAACTCGCCGACGGCGTCCTGCCGTTCCTCGCGGGGCCGCGCGCGCTCGCCGAGCACATCGTCCCGGCGGTGACCGCGGCGGCCGAGGCGGCGGGCCGGCCCGCGCCCCGGATCGTGGCCCTGGTGCCGGGGGTGGTGACCTCGGACGCCGAGCGCGTGCGGGAGAGGGCTGCGGAAGCGCTCGCGCTCTACGAGCGGATCCCCTCCTACCAGCGGGTGATCGAGCTGTCCGGCGCGGACGGGGCGGCCGGGCTGGCGGTGATCGGCGACGAGGAGGCGGTCGCCGCCGAGGTGCGGCGCTACCGCGAGGCGGGGGCGACCGAGGTGGTGTTCAGCTCGACGGACCTGGGCGGCGAGGACGACCGCCGCCGTACCTGGAAGCTGCTCGGGGAGCTGTCGCGGGGGTGACGGCGCCTTCTCCGCAACCGGAGGCCGGGCCCTAGGTACGGGCCTCCTCCTCGGCCTTGAGCGCCTCCTCGCCCTCGGTGTCCAGGTGCGGAAGGATCCGGTCCAGCCATCCGGGGGTCCACCAGGCGTGGCGGCCGAGGAGGGTCATCACGGCGGGCACGAGCAGCAGGCGCACCACGGTGGCGTCGATGAGGACGCTGACGGCGAGCCCGAGGCCGAGCATCTTGATGACGATGTTGTCGGAGACGATGAAGGCCGCGAAGACGCTGACCATGATGAGAGCGGCGCAGGTGATGACGCGGGCGGTGATCTCCAGGGCGTGGGCCACGCTGGCCTTGGCGTCCCCGGTCCGCAGCCAGGCCTCGCGGACGCGGGACAGCAGGAAGATCTCGTAGTCCATGCTCAGGCCGAAGACGATGGCGAACATCATCATCGGGACGTAGCTCTCGATGGGCACCTTGCCGTTGACTCCGAGGGCGGGTCCTCCCCAGCCCCACTGGAAGACGGCGACGACGACGCCGTACGAGGCGGCGATGGAGAGGACGTTGAGCACGGCCGCCTTCACCGCGACCAGGACGCCGCGGAAGACGATGAGGATGACGAGGAAGGCGAGCCCGACCACGACGGCGATGATCAGTGGCAGACGGCTGGAGACGATGTCCAGGAAGTCGACCTGGGCGGCCGTGTTCCCGGTGACGTAGGTCTGCGCGTCGGTGCCGGTGGCCGCCTGTGGGAGGACGTCGTCGACCAGGTGGTTGGTCAGTTCGGTCGTCTTGGCGTCCTGCGGGGATGCCACGGAGTAGGCGGTGCCGACGAGGACGTCTCCGTCGGAGGTGGTCTGCAGCGGGGTGATGTAGGCGGCGTTCGGGACGCCCGTCAGCGCGTCCTTGAGTTGGGTGCCGAGGTCGGCGCGGTCGGCGGCCGGCACGGCCGACTGGTCGACGACCACGGTGAGCGGGCCGTTCGCGCCGGGGCCGAAGGCCGTGGAGATGAGGTCGTAGGCCCGCCGGTCGGTGAAGGACTTGGGGTCGGCGCCGTCGCCGATGTGGCCGAGCTGGATGAACAGCAGGGGGAACGCCAGGACGAGCAGGACGATCACTCCGCCGGTCAGGAACCACCAGGGGCGCTTCTCGACGCGCTGGGCGTAGCGGTGCCAGGTGCCGTGCGCGGGCGTCCCGGGCTCGGCGTCGGTCTCGGCGACGGGCTTGCGGACGTGGTAGCGGTCGATGCGTCTGCCGACGAGTCCGAGCATGGCCGGGACGAGGGTGAGGGCGGCGATGACGGCGGTGACGACCGTGAAGGCGGCCGCGAGGCCGAGTTTTCCGATGAAGGTGACGCCGGAGACCCACAGGCCGGACAGGGCGATGATGACGGTGCAGCCGGAGACCAGGACCGCGCGGCCGCTGGTGGTGGTCGCGAGGGCGGCCGCGTCGGCGGGATCGTGGCCGTTCATGAGGTTCTGGCGGTGGCGGGTGATGAGGAAGAGCGCGTAGTCGATGCCGACGCCGAGGCCGATCATGGTGGCCAGGGTGGGTGAGACGGTCCCGAAGGTGAAGGCGGCGGCCATCAGGCCGAGCAGCGCGAGCCCGCAGACCGCTCCGAGCAGTGCGGTGACCAGCGGCATGACGGCGCCGATGACGCTGCCGAAGCCGATGAGGAGGACGACGATGGCGACGGCGAAGCCGATGGCCTCGCTGGTGCGGTCGTCGGCGGCCGGGCGGGCGAGTTCGCCGAGCGAACCGCCGTACTCGACGTCGACGCCGGCGTCCCGGAGGGGCTGGACGGCGGCGTCGACGCCGTTGAGGTAGTCGGGGCCCAGGGTGGAGGGCGCCACGCTGAAGCGGACGGTGATGTAGGCGGTCTTGCCGTCGGTGGAGAGCGGTCCGACGTTGGGCGTCCCGGCCGGGAGCGGCGGCGGGGTGGTCCCGGGCGGCGGGAGCGGGTTCTGCGCGCCGATGACCTCCGGGAGCTTCGCCAGGGCGGCGACGACGGAGTTGACTGCGGACGCCTCCTGGGTGAGGGGCTTGGAGGGGTCGTTCAGGACGACCTGGGCGCTGTAGCCGCCCGCGGCGGGGTCGTGCGCCTTGAGGACGTCGAGCCCTTCGGCCGACTGCACTCCTGGAAGGGCGAAGTTGTCCTCGTACTCGCCGCCGACGGCCCGGTCGAGGACCTGGAGTCCCGCGACCGCCGCCAGCCAGAGGGCGATCACGATGACGAAGTGGCGGGCGCACCAGTGACCGGTTCGGTAGAGGACGCCTTTGGTGGGTGCTGGCCGGCTCTTGGCCGGGCTTCCTGCGTTCATGGCGTGGCCGTGTCCGGATAGGGAAGTCCCCGAGCGGTTCCGGCACCCGCAGCACGCGGGCCTACGCCGTCCATGGTGCGCCTGCCGCTGCGCTCCGGCATCTCGGCCGGGGTGGGGCCGTGGCCGGGATCCCGGCTCAGGTCAGCAGCTGGTCGGTGTGGGAGGCGCGGCGGGCGGCGGCGATGAGGGCGTGGATGCGGGGGCCGGCCTGGTCGACGTCGGTGAGGGGGGTGGGGAAGGGCAGCCGGGCGTCGCGGTCGTCGCCGGCGCGGTGTTCGAGGCGCAGGGTGATGCCGTACCGGTCGAGGGCGAGGGGCAGGACGCGGACGGTGTCGCGGGCGGGCCGCGGGCGGACGAGGCGGAGGAGCAGGGGGACGAGTTCGGCGTGGCGGTCGGCGAGGTGGGTGAGCATGGTCGCCTCGCACGTGGCCATCGGGTCGGGGTCGGTGGCCCGGATCTCGTCGAGGGTGACGAACGTTCGCCCGTCGTCGTCCTGGAGGAGTGCCTGGCCGAACTCCACGCAGGTGCTCGTGGTGGCGTCCGTGGTGTACGGGGCGGAGAGGAGTCCGGTGAGGGTGACGCGGGCGCGCAGCCGCCTGCGGACGGGGGTGGGGGCGATGTCGGTGAGCTCCAGGCGGACGGGGATGCGCGCGGTCCGGCCGGCGGGGCAGTCCTCGGAGGGGTCGTGGAGGTGGAGGTGACCCATCGGACCGGTGCCGTCGAGGCGGTGGACCTCCTGGTGGAGTCCGTCGGTGACGACGGTCATCGAGTGGGCGGAGGTCAGGATCGAACGGACGCGTTCGGCGGGGGTGGGGCGCGTGGTGGGGGCGCTGAAGGGACGCATGCGTGGTCTCCCTGATGAGCTGACGAGGACGCTCCGACGATGAACTTAGGCAAGCCTAACCTAATCCATCAGGGGGAAGAGAAGAAGGTCACAGTCGTACGCTCTCCTGCTGCTTTAGCGATCTCCCCTAGCATCCGAGCCATGACGGTCCTGCCTGACGACGAGCTCTCCCTGGCGTCCGAATTCCCAGACGCGCCACACGAACAGTGGCAACACCTCGTGGCGGGTGTCCTGCGCAAGTCGGGCAAGGAGGTATCCGGTGCCGCCGCCGAGGACGCCCTGTCCACCCTCCTGGAGGACGGCCTCGACACCCGCCCGCTGTACACCGCGCACGACACCGCGCCCGACCCCGGCCTCCCCGGCTTCGCGCCCTTCGTGCGCGGCGGGCGCGCCGAGGGCAACACCGTCGGCGGCTGGGACGTGCGCCAGCGCCACGCGACGGCCGACGGCGAGGCCGTCCTCGCCGACCTGGAGAACGGCGTCACCTCCCTGTGGCTCGGCGTCGGCGGCTCCGGCATCCCGGTGTCCTCGCTCGACGGCGTCCTCGACGGCGTCTACCTCGACCTCGCACCCGTCGTCCTCGACGCCGGCGACGAGACGGAGGCCGCCGCCGAACGGCTGTTCCGGCTGTACGAGGAGCGCGGCGTCGCCCCGGAGGCCGCCCGCGGCAACCTGGGCGCCGACCCCCTGGGCCAGGAGGCCCGCACCGGCCGCGCCGCCCGCACCACCCTCGCCGCCGCGGCCGGCCTCGCGCGCCGCTGCACCGACACGTACCCCGGGCTGCGGGCCCTGACCGTGGACGCCCTGCCGTACCACGAGGCCGGCGGCTCGGCCGCGCAGGAGCTCGGCTGCTCCCTGGCCACCGGCGTCGCGTACCTGCGCGGACTGACCGGGGCCGGACTGAGCGTCGCCGAGGCCTGCGGACAGCTGGAGTTCCGATACGCGGCCACCGCCGACCAGTTCCTGACGATCGCCAAGCTCCGCGCCGCGCGCCGCCTCTGGGCCCGGGTCGCCGAGGCCTGCGGCGCCCCGGAGGCCGGCGCGCAGCGCCAGCACGCGGTGACCTCGCCGGTGATGATGACGCGCCGCGACCCCTGGGTGAACATGCTGCGCACGACCATCGCGACCCTCGCCGCCGGCGTGGGCGGCGCCGACAGCGTCACCGTGCTGCCGTTCGACGACGCGCTGGGCCTGCCGGACGCCTTCTCCCGCCGGATCGCCCGCAACACCTCCACCGTCCTCATCGAGGAGTCCCACCTCTCCCGGGTGATCGACCCGGCGGGCGGCTCCTGGTACGTGGAGCGGCTCACCGACGAACTCGCCCACGCCGCCTGGGAGTTCTTCCAGACCGTCGAGCGGGAGGGCGGCCAGGAGGCCGCGCTGCGTTCCGGGGCGATCGGCGCACGGCTCGCCGAGACCTGGGCCGCGCGCAGCAAGAAGCTCGCCACCCGCCGCGAACCCATCACCGGCGTCAGCGAGTTCCCGGACCTCGCGGAGAAGCCCGTCGACCGCGCGCCCGCGCCCGAGGCGCCGTCCGGCGGACTCCCCCGCGTCCGGCGCGACGAGGCGTACGAGGCGCTGCGCGCCCGCTCCGACGCGCACCTCGCGGCCACCGGCGCCCGTCCCCGCGTCTACCTGGCCGCGCTCGGCCCGGCGGCCGCGCACTCGGCCCGGCTCACCTTCGCCGCCAACCTGTTCCAGGCGGGCGGCATCGAGGCCGTCACCGAGGGCACCTTCGAGGAGAGCGGCGCCCCCGAGGCCTGCCTCTGCTCCAGCGACGCGCTGTACGAGGAGCGGGCCGAGGCCGCCGCGGGCGAACTGCGCGCGGCGGGAGCCGCGCACGTCCTCCTCGCCGGGCGCCCCGCGTCGTACACCGGTGTCGACTCGTACGTCTTCGCCGGCTGCGACGCCGTCGCCCTGCTCTCCACGACCCTCGACCGCATGGGAGTGTCCTGATGTCCATCCCCGATTTCTCCGGGATCGAGCTCGGGGCACAGGCCGCCGGCGGCGGGACCGACGAGTGGCGCTCGGCCGTGAAGAAGGCGGCGGGCGGTGACGACCTGCTGTGGGAGACCCCGGAGGGCATCGCCGTCAAGCCGCTCTACACCGGGCAGGACCTGGAGGGCCTCGACTTCCTGGACACCCGTCCGGGCATGGCCCCGTACCTGCGCGGCCCGTACCCGACGATGTACGTCAACCAGCCCTGGACGATCCGTCAGTACGCCGGATTCTCCACGGCCGAGGAGTCGAACGCCTTCTACCGGCGCAACCTCGCCGCCGGCCAGAAGGGCCTGTCGGTCGCCTTCGACCTGCCGACCCACCGCGGCTACGACAGCGACCACCCCCGTGTCACCGGCGACGTCGGCATGGCCGGCGTGGCCATCGACTCGATCTACGACATGCGCCAGCTGTTCGACGGCATCCCGCTGGACAGGATGACGGTGTCGATGACGATGAACGGCGCGGTGCTGCCGGTCCTCGCGCTGTACATCGTGGCCGCCGAGGAGCAGGGCGTACCGCCCGAGAAGCTGGCCGGGACCATCCAGAACGACATCCTCAAGGAGTTCATGGTCCGCAACACGTACATCTATCCGCCCGGGCCGTCGATGCGGATCATCTCCGACATCTTCGCGTACACCTCGCAGCGGATGCCGCGGTACAACTCCATCTCCATCTCCGGGTACCACATCCAGGAGGCGGGCGCGACGGCCGACCTGGAGCTGGCCTACACCCTCGCGGACGGTGTGGAGTACATCCGCGCGGGCCGCGAGGCCGGGCTCGACGTGGACGCGTTCGCGCCGCGCCTGTCGTTCTTCTGGGCGATCGGCATGAACTTCTTCATGGAGGTCGCCAAGCTCCGCGCCGCCCGGCTGCTCTGGGCGAAGCTGGTGAAGCAGTTCGACCCCCAGAACACCAAGTCGCTGTCCCTGCGGACCCATTCGCAGACCTCCGGCTGGTCGCTGACGGCACAGGACGTCTTCAACAACGTCACGCGGACCTGCGTCGAGGCGATGGCGGCCACCCAGGGCCACACCCAGTCGCTGCACACCAACGCCCTCGACGAGGCGCTCGCGCTGCCCACCGACTTCTCGGCGCGCATCGCGCGGAACACGCAGCTGCTCCTCCAGCAGGAGTCCGGCACCTGCCGGAGCATCGACCCGTGGGGCGGCAGCGCGTACGTCGAGAAGCTCACCTACGACCTGGCCCGCCGCGCCTGGCAGCACATCCAGGAGGTCGAGCAGGCCGGCGGCATGGCCAAGGCCATCGACGCGGGCATCCCCAAGCTGCGGGTGGAGGAGGCCGCGGCCCGCACCCAGGCCCGGATCGACTCCGGCCGGCAGCCGGTGATCGGCGTCAACAAGTACCGGGTGGCGTCCGACGAGCAGATCGACGTCCTCAAGGTCGACAACTCCTCCGTCCGCGCCCAGCAGATCGCCAAGCTGCGGCGGCTGCGCGAGGAGCGCGACGAGACGGCCTGCCGGGACGCGCTCGACGCGCTCACCCGCGCCGCGGGCGGCGACGGCAACCTGCTGGAGCTCGCCGTCCGCGCCGCCCGCGCGAAGGCCACCGTCGGCGAGATCTCGGAGGCGCTGGAGAAGGTGTACGGCCGTCACGCGGCGCAGATCCGTACGATCTCCGGTGTGTACCGCACCGAGACAGGCGAGTCCCCCTCCGTGGAGCGCACCCGGACCCTGGTCGACGCCTTCGGCGAGGCCGAGGGGCGCCGGCCGCGCATCCTGGTCGCCAAGATGGGCCAGGACGGCCACGACCGCGGCCAGAAGGTGATCGCCACCGCCTTCGCCGACCTGGGCTTCGACGTGGACGTCGGCCCCCTGTTCCAGACCCCGGCCGAGGTGGCGCGGCAGGCCGTCGAGGCGGACGTGCACATCGTCGGGGTCTCGTCGCTGGCCGCGGGTCATCTGACCCTCGTGCCGGCGCTGCGGGAGGAGCTGGCGGCGGAGGGCCGCGAGGACATCATGATCGTGGTCGGCGGTGTCATCCCCCCGCAGGACGTGGAGACCCTCCTGGAGATGGGTGCGGCGGCCGTGTTCCCGCCGGGGACGGTGATCCCCGACGCGGCCCACGACCTGGTGACCCGGCTCGCGGCCGGCCTCGGGCACGACCTGTGATCGGTCTCGACACGTACGTGAAGGGCGTGCTCGACGGGAAGCGGGCGGTGATCGCCCGCGCGATCACCCTCGTCGAGTCGACGCGCCCCCAGCACCGGGTCCTCGCGCAGGAGCTCCTCACCGAGCTCCTGCCGCACAGCGGACAGGCCGTGCGGATCGGGATCAGCGGGGTGCCCGGCGTCGGCAAGTCGACCTTCATCGACGCGTTCGGGACGATGCTGACCGGGCTCGGCCACCGGGTGGCGGTGCTCGCCGTCGACCCGTCGTCGACCCGCACGGGCGGCTCGATCCTGGGCGACAAGACCCGGATGGAGCGGCTCGCCGTGGACCCGGCGGCCTTCGTCCGCCCCTCCCCCAGCGCCGGCACGCTCGGCGGGGTCGCGAAGGCGACCCGCGAGTCGATGGTGGTGATGGAGGCCGCGGGGTACGACGTGGTGCTGGTGGAGACGGTGGGCGTCGGCCAGTCCGAGACCGCCGTCGCCAACATGGTCGACTCGTTCCTGCTGCTCACCCTGGCCCGGACGGGCGATCAGCTCCAGGGCATCAAGAAGGGCGTCCTGGAGCTGGCCGACGTGGTCGCCGTCAACAAGGCGGACGGCCCGCACGAGCGGGACGCCCGCGCCGCCGCCCGTGAGCTGGCGGGCGCGCTGCGGCTGATGCACGGCGCCGACGCGGTCTGGACCCCGCCGGTCCTGAGCTGCAGCGCGCGGGAGTCGGCCGGTCTCGACGAGGTCTGGGAGCGGCTGCGGCAGCACCGGACGCTGCTCGACTCCACGGGCCGCCTCACCGCCAAGCGCCAGGACCAGCAGGTCGACTGGACCTGGACGATGGTCCGCGACGAGCTGCTGCGGCGGCTGAGCGCCGACCCGGCGGTCCAGGACGTGACGCCCGCCCTGGAGCGGCGGGTCAGGGACGGCGAGCTGACGGCGACGCTGGCCGCCGAGGAGATCCTGCGGGCGTTCGGGGAGCGCCGGGACTGAGGACGACGGACGCCGGGCCCAGGGGGAGGATCCCTGGGCTCAGGCGTCCTTCTCCATGCCCGGGCGCAGCCGCGCGAGCAGGGCGTAGAGGGTGGCGCTGTCCTCGGCGCCGAGGGTGTCGAGGGCGCCGTGGGTCGCCTGCATCTCCTCGCGGACCCTCCGGATGACGTCCCGGCCCTCGTCGGTCGCGACGACGTTCTTGACGCGCCGGTCGGAGGCGTCGGGCTCGCGGCGCACGAGCCCGCGGCCCTCCAGGCGGTCGACGATCCCGGTGACGTTGGACGCGTCGCAGACCAGCAGGGTCGCGAGGGCGCGCATCGGCAGGGGCCCGTTCAGCTGGGCGAGGACCTTGGCCTGCGTGGACGTGAGCCCGTGGTGGGCCGCGGCCGCGGCGAAGTCGCGCCACTGGGCCGTGCCGATGGCGGCGAGGAGCTCCAGGAGCTGGAGCTTGGTGGGCGTCTCGGGGGTCGTCGCGCTCATGGTTCGAGCGTACTCAAGATCCTTGACATTATCAATTGTTTACTTAACAGCCTCAAGCATTTACTTGACCCCCTCAAGCATCAGGGCCTACCTTCGTCCTATTACTTGATGACATCAAACATCGACGATCTGAAGCTCCCAGAAGGCCCCCACACATGAGTCACGAGACCACCCTGCCCGCCGCCGATCCCCGGCGCGAGACGCGCGTCGTCTTCGCGCTGAGCCTCGCCGCCATGGTCGTGTCGATGATGCAGACCCTGCCGGTCCCGATCCTCGGCCTCATCCGCGCCGACCTGGGCACCTCGGCCGCGAACGTCAGCTGGGTGACCACGGCCACGCTGCTCTCCGCCGCCGTCTTCACCCCGCTGCTCGGCCGCTTCGGCGACCAGCACGGCAAGAAGCCCACCCTGGTCGCCGTCCTCGGCGTGATGGTCGCCGGCTCCGTCGTCGCCGCCCTGGCGACCTCGCTCCCCCTGCTGATCCTCGGCCGCGTCCTCCAGGGCGCCGCCACCGCGATCTTCCCGCTCGCCCTGTCCGTCCTGCGCGAGGAGGTCCGCCCGCAGAAGCTGCCCGGCGCGATGTCCCTCGTCAGCGGCACCCTCGCCTTCGGCAGCGGTCTCGCGCTCGTCGCCACCGGCCTGCTCACCTCCGGCTCCGACGCCGACTACCGCAGCGCCTTCTGGATGGCCACGGGCTTCGCCGCGATCGCCCTGCTCGCCGTCGTGTTCCTGGTCCCCGCCACCCGCCACAAGACCGGCGGCCGCACCGACTTCCTCGGCGCGCTCACCCTCGGCGCGACCCTGCTGCTGCTCCTGCTGCCGATCTCGCAGGGCCACGAGTGGGGCTGGACCTCCGGCCGCACCCTGGGCAGCTTCGCGGCCGCGGCCGTCATGACCGTCGTCTGGGTGTTCACCGAGCTCAAGGTCCGCGAGCCCCTCGTCGACATGCGGATGTTCGTGCACCGGCCGGTGCTCATGGCGAACCTGGCCGGCATCCTCGTGGGCTTCGGCATGTTCGCGAACTTCCTGGGCGTCTCGTACCTCGTCCAGATGCCCGAGGCCCTCACCGGATACGGCTTCGGCGCCTCGATCCTGCGGGCCTCCGTCGAGTTCCTGCTGCCCGGCGCGATCGTCTCCCTGCTCGCCTCGCCCATCGGCGGCAGGCTCGTCCGCCACCGCGGCCCGCGCACGGCCCTGACCCTCGCCGCCGCGCTCGGCGCCGTGGGCTTCGGCTGGCTCGCCCTCGACCACGGCCACACCGCGTCGGTGATCGGCGCCGGCGTGATCGTCGGCGCGGCCGTCAGCTTCGGGTACGCGGCCATGCCCGCCGTCATCATGGCGAGCGTCCCGCACCACCAGAGCGGCATCGCCAACGGCATCAACTCGATCTCCCGCTCCACCGGCAGCGCGGTCGGCAGCGCCGTGGTCACCACGATCCTGGCCTCGCAGACCATCGGGCACCTGCCCGCGGGCGTCCCGGCCCTGCCCGCCGAGTCCGGGTTCACCCTCACCTTCTGGATCGGCGCCGCCGCCTTCGCGCTGGTCGCGGTCATCGCCCGCTTCGGCCTCCGGAACGGCCAGGCGCCCCGCACCGAGCGGGTGGGCGCGCCGGCCGCCGGGACCGCCGTCAAGGAGAAGGCCGCGGCATGACGAGAGGGGCGGGCCCGTCCGGCGACGGGCCCGCCCCTCTGCCGTGCGCCCTCGGCGTCAGACGCGGTCGGCCGCGATCAGGACGTACTGGAAGGACCCGTCCCTGTACGACTCGATGAACGCCTCCTCGATGCCGGTGACCAGCGAGGACGTGGCCCGCAGCTCCCAGTAGGGCAGGGTGTCCGGCGTCAGGTCGATGACGGCCTGCGGGACGAGCCGGTTGTCGGCCATCGCGCGCAGGTACTCACGGCGGGAGTGGATGTTGCACTCGAAGTGCGCGTTGATCTGCGAGACCCACTTCGAGGGCTGGCCGTACTTCGGGTTCCAGCAGCCGGTGACGGTCACGTAGCGGCCGCCGACCTTGAGGAACCGCGCGTGCTCGGCGAACAGGTCGTCCAGGTCGACGTACATGCTCGACTCGTTGTTCCACGAGGCGGCGATGCTGCCCTTCTCGAAGGGGGTGTCGAGCATGTTGCAGACCTGGGCGTGGACATGGCTGTCGATGCCCAGCTCCTTGGCCCGCTTGTTGCCGAAGTCGGCCTGCGTGGAGGAGAGGGTCACGCCCTCGACCTTGCAGCCGAAGCGCAGGTGGGCCATGACGCTGGAACCGCCGCGACCGCACCCCGCGTCGACCAGCGTGTCCTCGGCACCGATCGGGCCCAGGTGGTCGAGGAGCACCTCGGCCTGCGCCGACTCCAGCCGGTGCAGCTCGGCGATCAGCTTCTTCTCGTACTCGCTGTCCTCGACGTCCCCGAGGGCGGCGTGGTCGACGGCCCCGATGCCGTAGTGGTGGTGGTACAGCCCGTCGACGTCACCGAGGCGCAGGTTCACGGGCCTGGCCTCGGCGTTCCAGTAACGGGCGATGTCTCCCTGGTACGGCGTCGCCGGGCCGGGGACGAACGCGGTGGTGCCGTTGACGGTGGGGAGCTCGGTGTTGGTCACAGATGAATCCTTCTTACCAGAAATCGGGCAGGCTGTAGCGGTAGGTGTTGGTCTGGTGCCAGTAGTGGTTGCCGTCGACCCACACGGCCACGCCCTTCAGGAAGCGGAGCACGCTCGGGACGGGGCAGGCGGCGGCCAGTTCGGCGGAGGCGGCCTCGAAGTCGCGCATGAGGTCGTTGTGGACCTCCACGGCCTTCAGGTACGCGTCCTTCTCCGAGAGGGACTCCCGGTCGGCCAGCACCACGGGCAGGTTCATGTGCCGCCCGGGGCTGGCGAGTTCCTTGGTGTACGAGTACAGGTCGTTGACGATGGTGCTGGCGTTGCCGGCCAGCGCCAGGACCCGCTGCATCGCCGGCTGGGCGTGCAGGTCGGCGGGGAGCTCGTAGCCGCCGACGGTGTCGGTGATGGTGGGACAGGGACGGAAGTTGTTGAACTGACGCATCGTCAGGTACTCCCACACCTCGGGCACGTGGTTCGTCTCGTCCCACGCGGCCTCGGCGAGGTAGCCCATGTGCAGCCGGGCCATGTCGTGCCGGAACCGGTCGGCCTGGGAGGGCGTCGCCAGTCCGACGAAGTACTCCATGGCCGAGCGGTACGAGCGCCGGGGCGCGTCCGCGTGCAGCGACTCCGCCCACACCGGCTGGTACTCGGCGGTCGAGTGCAGCGGGTCCAGCGCGGTGTGCGCGAGCAGCAGCCGTCCGCCGAGACCGATGGGCGAGCCGCCGAGGTCCTCGCAGTAGCAGTCGTCCACCGCGTTCTCGGCGACCATCAGCCGGGCGGCGACCATCAGGTGCTCGATGGTCGGGGCGTCCGGGTGGCAGGCCACCATGTAGGGCCCGACGCGGAACCCGTCGAAGTCGCCCTCCCAGTCCTCGGGATAGAGCTGGATCTCGTCCAGCGCCCAGGACTTGATGCGGAGGCTCACCTCCTCCACGCGCACCGGGTCGGGCTCGGGGATCGGGTGCCAGTAGAGCCCCGGGATGATCAGGGCGCCCTCCGGCGCGGTGGGTTCCGCCGGGAGTGCCGGGGGTTCCGCACGCCGGACCAGGGACAGGCCCGCCGTGCCGAGGCCGCTGGGCCCGCGCGGCGCCCACCCCGGATCGGGCCGTGACGGCGCGACCACGACGGGAGCCGCGACGGCGCCGGCTCCGGCGGGGGTCCCGGCGGGGAGCCCGCTCGGGAGCCCGGAAGCGGCCCCGGTGGAGAGCCCCGCCCCCTCCCGGAGCCCGGCGGGGGCTCCGTCGGGGGCTTCCGGGCCGGGTTCGGTGGGGACGGGCCGCGCTTCGGCGAGGCCCTGGGGTACGGCGATGCCGTGGGCCGCCGCGTCGGCCAGGACGCGGGCGGTGAACGAGGCCGCGGCGCCGGGCAGGCTGGACTGCAGAGGGGAAAGCCCGGGATCGGGCATCCGTGACTCCTTGGAGAGGTGGGTGGGCCGTCCCGGATTCCGGGCATGCCGGCCCGGCCCGGACCCGACGGGAATGGTCGGACAGGCCCTAGTCGCGCCTGCGCGCGATCTGCACGTTCTCCAGCACGCCGAGGGCGTTGGGGACGAGGACCGCGGCGGAGTAGTACGTCGTGACGAGGTACGACATGATCGCCTGCTCGCTGATGCCCATGAACCGCACGGACAGGCCCGGCTCGTACTCCTCGGGCAGACCGGTCTGGCGCAGACCGATGACGCCCTGGTTGTCCTCGCCGAGACGCATGGCGAGGATCGAGCTGGTGTTCTCCTTGCTGATGGGGATCTTGTTGCAGGGCAGGATCGGGACCCCTCGCCAGGCCGGGACCCGGTGCCCGTCGAGCTCGACGGTGTCCGGGTAGAGCCCGGCCCTGTTCCACTCGCGCCCGATCGCCGCGATCGTCTTGGGGTGGGCGAGGAACAGCTTGGTGCTGCGGCGGCGGCAGAGCAGCTCGTCGAGGTCGTCCGGGGTGGGCGGGCCCGAGTGCGGCTGGATCCGCTGCTTGAAGTCGGCGTTGGGCAGCAGCCCGAACTCCGGGTTGTTGATCAGCTCGTACTCCTGGCGCTCGCGCAGCGCCTCGATGGTGAGCCTGAGCTGCTCCTCCGTCTGGTTCATCGGCCCGTTGTAGAGGTCCGCGACCCGGGTGTGGACCTTGAGGACGGTCTGGGCGACGGAGAGTTCGTACTCCCGGGGCTTGAGCTCGTAGTCGACGAAGGCGCCGGGGATCTCGGCCTCGCCCGTGTGGCCGGCCGACATGGCGATCTCGGCCTCGCCGTGCTTGTTCTGCCGCTGGAGGGGCAGCGAGCTGAACTCCTGGATGTGGGCCTGCAGACTGGGCGCCGTGGCGAGGATGTTCGCGAAGTCGGCGCGGGAGAGGGTGAGCAGGGTGCCCGCCGTCTCGGCGGTCGCGGTGTAGTCCCAGCCGGCGTCGCCGTCGAGGAGGGCGTTCTCTCCGAAGCGGTCGCCATCGGCGAGGACGGCGACGGCCACCTCGTCGCCGTACTTGCCGAGGGAGGTCTGGCTGACGCGGCCGTGGGCGATCAGGTGGATCTGCTCGGCGGGCGCGCCGCGCTGGACGAGCACCTCGCCGGCCCGGAAGTCGCGCTGGACGCAGCGGTCGGCGAGCGCGTTCAGCACCCCGTCGTCGTCGAAGCCTCGCAGCAGGGCGAGTTCGCCGAGTTCGCGGGGGATGACGCGGACGCGGGCTCCGTCCTGGACGAAGTCGATGCGGCCGTCGCCGACGGTGTAGCTCAGGCGGCGGTTGACGCGGTAGGCACCGCCCTTGGTCTCCACCCAGGGGAGCATCCGCAGCAGCCAGCGGGAGCTGATCTCCTGCATCTGCGGGGCGGACTTGGTCGTGGTGGCGAGGTTGCGGGCAGCCGCGGTGCTGAGGCTGGACTGCGGCCGGGGCGGGGCGGGCGTCACGTCCGGGCGGTCGTCGACGGTCATCGGGCGAGCTCTCCTTCGCGGGGGGTCGGCGATCGGCGTGCGGGCACGCCGAAATCCGGTGAAAGAAGATAAAAGGGGGGCGAAGATCCGGGAATCCGTCCAGATCCCGGGGAACAGTAACGGCCGCCGCGCCCGCCTCGCTCGATGAGTCCGAGGGCATTACCTCCATGCAGTGATCTTGCTCGAAACGATGTTTAACTCTCGATCAGCAGCATTCCGGCCAACTGATCGAAGGTCGGCCAACGACGCGCGCGGGAACGGCTCTTCGGTTCGCCCGTCCGGCCGCCCGAAGCGGAGTGCCGCGGGAGCCGGACGCGCACAACTGGCCCATCCGGGCGAAGTATTCGCACCCGCGTGCGTCGTGTTGACCCCGGGTCAGCGCCCCAGCTGTCCGTCCAGCCACTGGCGGACCTCGGGCGTCACGGGGTCGGTGATGTCGGCGAACTCCTCGTGCTTCTTCAGGAACTTCGCCACGTAGGGGCAGACGGGGACGATGCGCATTCCGGAGGCGCGGACGTCGGCGAGGGCCTGTTCGACGAGGAGCGAGGCCAGTCCCCGGCCCGCGTAGGCCTCGTCGACCTCGGTGTGGAAGAAGACGCGCCGGTCGTCGCGGTCGCGGTAGGCGGTCAGCCCCGCGCGCTCGCCGTCGACGAGGATCTCGTAACGGTGCCGGGGGTCCACCCGGCGGACGACGGGAGCGGTGGCGGCGGGGGTCTGCTCGGTCATGGGGTGTGCCTTTCGCGTGACGGGTGCCGGGAGCGGAGACGCGGGGTCAGTGACGTGAGGGGTTCTTGCGGGGCGCGATCCGGGCGTTGGGGAGGGCGGGGGCGGGGAGGCGGTCGCCGGGGTAGCCCTCGACCGTGCCGAAGCGCTCGGAGGCCTCCTCCCATTCCCGGCGGGCCTCGACGATGTCCTCGTGGCTGCGGCCGATGAAGTTCCACCACATGACGATCTCCTCCTCGAACGGGGTCCCGCCGAGGAGGACCGCGCGGGCGGGGGTGTCCGAGGTGTTGGTCAGGGTCAGCGTCTCGGCCCCGGGGCCGGCGTAGCCCAGCTCGGCGGGGCGCAGGAGCGTGCCGGACAGCAGGATCTCCCCCTGGTCGACGAGCAGCCCGTGCTCGAAGCCGGGGTCCGTGCGGAGGGTGACGGTCGCGCCGGGGTCGATGAGGAGTTCGGCCCCGAGCAGGGGGGTGAAGGTGCGGACCGGGGAGGTCGAGCCCGCGAGCGAGCCGAGGAACACCCGGACGTCGGCTCCGTCGACGCGGACGGTGCCAGGGGCGTGGTGCTGGAAGTCCCGCGCCGCGTTCCGGTGCTCCTCGGGCAGCGCCACCCACAGCTGTACGCCGTGCAGGGTGGTGGTGCGGGCGGTGGAGACCTCGGTGTGGCTGATGCCGTGGCCGCCGGTCATGAGGTTGAGCTCCCCGGGACGCACGTAGGCGTGACTGCCCAGACTGTCGCGGTGCTCGATCTCGCCGCTGAACAGCCAGCTCACGGTCTGCAGTCCGATGTGCGGGTGGGGCGCGACGTCCATGCCGCCGGACTCGGCGACGTCGTCGGGGCCGTAGTGGTCGGCGAAGCACCAGGCCCCGATGAGCGTGCGGGCGCGCTGCGGGAGGGTGCGGCGTACGGTCATCGCCCGCGGCCCGCCCAGGGGGACGTCCCGTGCCGTCAGGACCTCGATTCCGGTGGCGCTCATCGCCGATCCTTCCGTGACGTTCATTGCCGACCCCTCCATGGATTTAGTTCCATTTTCAACAATCATGGATGATGATAGCCCTTGCGACGGTGACACGCACGGTCGGCAGCGGGACCTCGCGTCCCGGGAAGGAGCACACGGTGAGCGACACGGCAGGAGCCCCGGCGGACCGGCGGGTCTACGTCGACAAGCAGAGCCCCAAGGCGTATCACGCCCTGGTCCAGACGGCGGACGCGGTGCGCGCCACGGCCGCCGACGCCGGGCTCGACCGCGTGCTGGTGGAACTGGTCAACCTCCGCGTGTCCCAGATCAACGGCTGCGCGTACTGCCTCGACGTGCACACCAGGGCCGCCCTGCGCGCCGGTGAGAGCACCCGCCGCCTCGGCGTGCTCGCCGCCTGGCGCGACACCGGGCTCTTCACGGCGCGGGAGCGCGCGGCCCTGGCCCTCGCCGAGGCCACCACCGCGCCGGCCGACGCCCTGGCGCAGGAGCGGGCGTACGAGGCCGCGCGCGGCTCCCTGACCGACGACGAGATCTCGGCGGTGGTCTGGGTGGCGATCACGATCAACGCCTTCAACCGGGTCTCGATCCTCAGCAAGCACCCCGTCCGGGAGATGGCCCCGAAGGCCTGATCCGGGCCGCCGACCCGGCGGGGCCCGGTGCCGCCGGGCCATCGGGCCCCGGTGCCGTCGGACCATCCGGCCCCGGTGCCGTCGGACCATCCGGCCCCGGACACGGCGAAGGCCCGGTGCCGCCGGGGCACCGGGCCTTCGCGTCGGGGGCGTGCGGGTCGGTCAGGTGGAGATCTCCGGGAGGACACCGGTGGCCGGGGCCGCCAGGTCCGTGAGCTGGCGCAGCTGCCCCAGCTCGTTCACCCGGCTGAGGCCGCCCAGCTGGTCGGCGATGCCGGGGAACCGCCCGCGGGACTCCTCGGGGATGCCGGTCATGGTGAGGGCGTCGAGCTCGCTGACGGGGTTCACCTTGGGGCCGAGCGGTCCCGTGGCGTCGGCGGCGCCGGCGGCGGAGGCCGCGGACGCGCCGAGGCACGAGAACGCGGCGGCGACGGCGAGGATCGAGGAGATGCGTCGTGTAGAGGTCACACCCTCACAACGGACCGGCCCGCCGTGGGACACGGGAGCCCCCGCCCGCACCGTCCGAACGGGGGTCCCGCACCAAGCAGAGGGGCGAGGAGAGCGAAGAGGCTATATTCAAGGGGTTTTGAGAAGGAAGCCCCTTCATGGCCTCGCCCGGGACGACCGTAGCAGTCAGGCCGGGATCAGGTCGCGCAGATTTTCGGGCGTGAGGACGCGCGAGCCCGGCGGCAGGCCCTCGGGCCGCTCCAGACCGATGTACGTGACGGGGCCCTCCGGCAGCGTCACGCCGTCCCACCAGGTCGTCGCCGTGGCCTCGGAAGCCAGCAGGCCGGTGAGATGGCGGACCGTCAGCGGGGTGCGGGAGAGGAGACCGCGGAGCAGCACCGCGACCGTCACCCGGTTCTCCTCCACCCGGTTCTCGGACGGATTGCCCCTCAGGTACAGGTGCAGCCACCGCGCGCGCCAGGCGCCGTCCTCGACGCGCTCGAACACGAGCGGGAGCGCGACCCGGCCCGGCCCGCGCAGCTCGGACTTCATCCGGACCGTGCGCGGCTCGAACGGGCGGCCCCGCTGCTCGGACTCCCGCAGCATGAAGCCGAAGAAGGACTCCTCGACCTCCTCGAAGCCCTCGCCGCGGTAGAGGTTCACCTGGGGGACGACGTAGCGGCCGCGGACCGCGCCGAGCCGCAGGTCGATGAACTCCGAGGCACCGTCGGGCGCGTCGGTGATGTCGCCGGAGTGCCGGCCCTCGACGGCGGTGAGGGCCGTGTACGAGAGCCAGGCGACGGTCCCGAGGTCCTCGTCGAGGACCAGCGCCGAGAGGTCGTAGTCCGTGGTGCGCGCGGTCTGCTTCCAGTACGTGAAGAAGCGCAGCAGCTCGCCCTCGACCGGCGACACGGAGCCGCGCGGCAGGACGCCGAGGCCGGCCGCGGTCGCCCGGCCGCTGAGCGGGAGCGCCACGTCCAGGACGGCGGGGTCGACGAGCAGGTGCCCGGGGGCGGGGAGCCGGCGCCGGGTCTCGGCGTCGAGGACGGCGCAGAGGCGTTCCCGCACCTCGGGAGGCAGCGGCGGGCGGGTGTCGGGGGTGACCCAGGCGGCACCGAGCCGGTTGACGAAGACCCGCCGGTCCCCCGCCGTCCCCGTGCGGTTCTGGACGTGCTCGCGGAGCGAGAGCACGACACGGCCCGAGACCCGGGGGACGGCGCTCTCGCACGCGGAGAGCACGGCGTCGACTTCCTCCGGCCCGTCGGCCGCGCGGAGCAGCCGGTCGAGGGCGCGCAGCAGCCGGCCGGGGGCGGAGCGGAGGAGCGTGGCCGCGCCGACGACGTCGTTCCGGCCGAGGAGTTCCTCGACGCGGCTGTCGAGGGAGGGCGCCTTCGTCTCGCCGCGCGCGACGGAGAAGACCTCGGCGGCGTGCGGCCACCGCGGGTACTCGTGCGGGTGCAGCCGCTCGCCGAGCCGCTTCCACGCCTCGCGGTGCGCGGCGACGTCGGCGAGCTTCGCGGGGGCGGCGGCGACGACGGCGTCGAGTCCGCCGAGCAGGGCGCGCCGGACGGGGCGGGACAGCGCGCGGAACCGGGTCGGCTCGCGCAGGGCGACGTCGCCGTCGGAGAGGGCGCAGGCCAGGCGCAGGACGTCGGTGACCGTGTCGAGGAGGAGGCCGGCTCCGGCGTCGAGCCGGGCCCGGTTGACGACGGCCCGGTGCTCCCGGACCGGGATCGTCTCGGGCTGGGGCCCGTCGGCGCGGTGGGCGGCGAGGAGCGCGAGGTCACGCAGGTGGTCGTCGCCGAGCGGGGTGGTGCTTCCGGCGAGGGACAGGTAGAGGGCGGTGACCTCGTCGTCGAGGGAGCCGCCGGGGTGCAGGACCGTCAGGCGGTCGCCCGCGGCGGCGATCAGTGCGTCGTGCGCGGCGAGCATCTCCTCGTAGGTGTGGCGGTAGGAGCCGTACGAGGGCAGGGCGAGGAGGTCGAGGACGCCGGCGCGCAGCCGCCGGAGCAGTCCCGGGCGCGCGGTGTCGTCGTCGAGCGCCTCGGCGACGCAGCGCGTCCAGAAGTCGGTGGTGTCGGGCACGTTGGCCGGGAAGTCGATGAAGTACACGTTGTGCCGGACGTGGTCGCCGACGGTCTCGCGGACGGAGTCGAGGGTGCGGGCGGCGACGGCGAGGACCGTCTCCTCCGGAAGCCGGGACAGCTCGTCGAACAGCCCGGCCGACAGCTTGAACCCGACCGACATCAGGGCGGCGTCGAGTCGCCGCGCCGCTCCGTTCCCGGGCGCCCGCCCGTTGCCGGCGGTGGCGGCCGGGAGGGGCAGGCGGCGGGTGTGGCGGACGACCAGACGTTCGAGAGCGTGGACCATTCCGGCATGCTGCCAGCCCCGCACGGCCCGGTGCATGCGGATTTCGGGCCGTGGGGCGGGGCTACGGAGGCTCAGGGCGTGGTGATGACCGGGAAGCTGAACGGGTGTCCGTTCTGCTTGAGCCAGGGCAGGACCTGCCGCAGGGCCTCGACGCTCTGGCTGCGGTCGCCGCCGCCGTCGTGGAAGAGGATGGTGGGCCCGTTGGACAGTTCGTTCTTGACGGTGTTGACGATCGCGGCCGTGCCCGGCTGCTCGAAGTCCTTGGTGTCCACGTTCCAGCCGAGCGGCCGCATCCCGGCGGCGGCGGCTATCTTGCGGCTGTCGGGGGTGAACGCACCGCCCGGGGCCCGGTAGTAGTCGACCTTCGCGCCGCCGGCCGCGTTCTCGATGAGCCGCTTCGCGTCGAGGATCTGCTGCTTCTGGTACGCGACGGGCTTCTTGTCCATCGTCGTGTCGTGGGTCATGGTGTGGTCGCAGAGCCGGTGGCCCTCCGCGACGACCCGCTTGACGAGGTCGGGGTGCTGCTGGGCCTGCGGGCCGATCATGCAGAACACGGCCTTGACGCCGTTCTCCTTGAGGATGTCGAGCATCTGGGGCGTCCAGCGCGGATCGGGGCCGTCGTCGATGGTGATGTTCACGGCCTGACCGCCCGCCTCGGCGGCGTGCGCGATGCTCACCGGCACCTTCCGCGGCGGTACGCGGTCCGGAGCCGCCGGCTTCCCGTCCGGCGCCTGCGCGACCGGCCCGTTCCCCATGTTCGCGGCGGCCTCGTCGTCCATCAGCGCCGCGGCGCCCCACACCGCCAGACTCAGCCCCACCGCCGAAGCCACCACGGCTATGTGCGCGGTGTACTTGCCCTGCCCCATGGAATTCCCCACTCCCCGTCGTTCTGTCCTTCTCCCTGGTGAGAGGACGGTACGAGGAGCCGGAAGGTTTCACCCAATCGCGACCGACTGCCGGGACGGGCGGAGGGAGGGGCGGGCGGCGCGATCCGACCGGGACTCAGCTTCCGGTGAGCGCCCGGACGATCGCCGCCGAGAAGGCGTCGAGGTCACCTGGTCTGCGGGAGGTGATGAGGGGGTGCCGGCCCGCGGTGTCGACGACGACCTCGCGGTCCCGCCAGGTGCCCCCGGCGTTCTCCAGGTCGGGACGGAGCGAGGGGTACGAGGTCAGTTCGCGCCCCTCGGCGAGCCCGCTGTCGACCAGGAGCCACGGTCCGTGGCAGATGGCGGCCACCGGTCTGCCCGCTTCGGCGAAGGCCGAGACGAGGCGCCGTGCGTCGGCATCGGTCCGCAGGCGGTCGGCGTTCAGGGTGCCGCCCGGCACGATCACGGCGTCGTACCCGTCCGCGGTCGCCCGCGCGAGGGTCGTGTCCGGCGGGACGTCGGCGCCGGGACGCCGGTCGGAGACCAGGGTCCGTACGGGCCCGTCCTGCTGCGCGGCGATCGTGACCCGGGCTCCGTGCTCCCGCAGGACGGCCACCGGGGTGCGCAACTCGTCCTGCTCCGTTCCGTAGTTCGTCGTGAGGACCAGGACGTTCCGTCCGTCGAGCTGTCCGTCGCGATTCTCTTCGAGCTGTCCGTCGTGCTGTCGGTCGGTCGGCACAGTGCGCTTCCTCTCGGGTGTCACGGCCCCCGCCACTGACGCGCCTCACCCGCCCGCGCGCCTCGAAACATCGCGGGGCGCCGGTCCCCGGAGGACGCGTTCCCGAAGGAGCGCGCATGTTCTCGGAGGGAGGGGGCAACCGCGCTGATACCGAGTTCCCGCGCCGACAACCGACGGCCGGGCCCCGCAGGCAGCGGAGGTGCAGCCATGGTTCCCCTTCTCCTCGTACTCCTCGTGATCCTGATCCTGTTCGGCGCGGGCTTCGCCGTCGAAGTGCTCTGGTACGTCGCCATCGCCGTCCTCGTGCTGTGGCTGCTCGGCTTCCTGATGCGGAGCGGCAGCGGACGCTGGTACCGCTGGTGAGCGCGGCTCCCCGGTCGTACGCCGCCGCCCCGGACATCGTCCGGGGCGGCGGCGCTCGTGGTGCCGGGTAGGCCCGGCCTTTCGGGAAGGCCCGGCTCACTTCTCCGTCCGGGCCCCCGGGGCCCGGCGGCGGGTCCAGCGCACGACCAGGCCGAGCGCGACGAGCAGGGTCAGGACCCACACGGCGGCGAACGCCCAGATGAAGGCCGGCGCCTCGGTGGCGACGCCCAGCACGAGCAGGGCGAGCGTCATGACGGCGAGCACGGTGACGCTCAGGGAGGGCAGGTGACGTCGGGCCGCGGCGATCGAGGGCCGGGGCAGACGCGGGCTTCGGCGCATGGTGCGCAGCCGGCGCGCGAGCGCTCCGTCCCGGTTCAGCTCTTCCTCGATCTCCGCCAGAACGCGCCGCTCGTGCGCCGAGAGCCGGGCCTCGTCCATCGCGGTCACCTCCTCGCGATCACCGCGGGCGACGCGCGTGCGTCGTATCCGGCGACTTCCCCGAGAAATCGTGTCAAACCAGTCTAAGGCGGGCATCCTCTCTCCAGCAGGACGCTCGACCGACGGACCCCCGTCGCCGCCCCCCGGCCGCGGCGCAGGCCCCTCGCCACCGTCGAAGGAGCCCTCATGTCGCTCGCCCGAGAACGCACCGGGCCCACGCCCGCCACCCTCGGCACCCCGGCCGGCACGCCCGTGGCCGGGGCCGCGACGCGCCGTCGGGCGCTGGACGGGCTCCCCGAGCCGGCCCGGCCGACCGCGGTCTCCACGGACGACGCCAGGACCCTGTCCGTGGCGCTCTTCGCCCGGCTGCGGGCGCTTGACGAGGGGACGCCCGAGTACGCGTACGTCCGCAACACGCTGGTGGAGCTGAACCTCAGCCTGGTGAAGTTCGCGGCGCGCAGGTTCAGGAACCGCGCCGAGCCCGCCGAGGACATCGTCCAGGTCGGCACGATCGGCCTCATCAAGGCCATCAACCGCTTCGACCCCGACCGCGCGGTCGACTTCTCCGCCTTCGCGCTGCCGACGATCGTCGGCGAGATGAAGCGCTTCTTCCGGGACACCAGCTGGGCCGTGCGCGTCCCCCGCCGCCTCCAGGAACTCCGCATCGACCTCGCCAAGGCCGCCGACGGCCTCGAACAGGGCCTGGGCCGGCGCCCGAGCCGGGCGGAGCTGGCCGCGGAGCTGCACCTCACGGAGGAGGAGGTCGCCGAGGGCCAGCTCGCGGCCCACGGCTACGCGGCCCGGTCCCTGGACGTCCCCGCCGGGGACGAGGACGGGACCCCCGGTGCCGGCGCCCGTCACCTGGCCGACGCGGAGCCCTCGTACGAGCTGATCGAGTCGCTGACGGCCCTGCGGCCCCTGCTCGCCCGGCTCGACGACCGCGACCGGCGCATCCTGGAGCTCCGCTTCGGGGAGGAACTCACCCAGGCGGAGATAGGCGCCCGGATCGGCCTGTCCCAGATGCACGTCTCGCGGCTGCTCACCCGCATCCTGGGCGAGCTCAGGACCGGCCTCCTCCAGGACGACACCCCGGGGGGCGGCGCGGACACATGACCGGCATGGACACCGGCGGCCCGACGGGGAGACCGAGGGCTGCGCGGGCCGGCCGCCTGCTCGTCGAGATCCTGCCCGACCGGCGCCCCGGCACCGTGGTCCTGTCGCTCGACGGCGAACTCGACCACGAGACGGCGGAACCCCTGCGGAACGCGCTGGGCGGGGCCTCGGGCGCGGTGCGCGTCGTCGTGGACTGCTCGGGGCTGCGGTTCTGCGACTCGACCGGTCTCAACGTCCTCCTGCGGACGCGGCTGCGGCTGCTCGCCGAGGGCGGCCGCGTCGAGCTGGCCGGGCTGCGGGCGCCGGTGGAGCGGATCTTCGCGATCACCGGGGCGCTCCAGGTCTTCGGGGTGTACGACGACGTCGACACCGCACTCGGCACGCCGGAGGCACGCCGCCCGTGACGGTGCGGGGAAGACGGGCCCAGGACGGTTCGCCGGGCGGGACCGGGGCAGCCGCTCGGTATGACCGGTCCGAGCACCCGGCGTGCGAAGCCCCGCACCCGCCGCTACGACCTCGCGGCCGGAGAGGGCGTGGTCCGGGAGTGCCGTGAACTCACGCAGCGGGCCCTGAGCGAGTGGTTCGGGTCCGCCGGGGCCCCCGGGCGCCTCGCCGCGGAGGACGCCCTCCTGCTGGTGTCCGAGGTCGTCACCAACGCGCTCACGCACGGCGGCGTCCCGTACGAGCTCCGCCTCGACCACGCCGAGGGGCGGCTGTGGGTGCAGGTCAGCGACACGAGCGCGGTGCGGCCCCGGCCCCGCGGCCGGCACCACGCGGATCGCCCCTCCGGGCACGGCCTCTACCTCCTGGCGCGGCTCGCGGCCCACTGGGGCTGCGTCCCCCGGGACCGCGGCAAGGCCGTCTGGTTCGAGGTCGTGGTGCGGGAGCGGACCGGGAACGGGTCACCGACCTAGAGTGGAGGGGTGACGCAAGGCGGCCCCGAGGGTCCTCGGAGCCGCTCCACGACAGCCCTCTGCGCGAGGTGCCCATGGCAGAGCCCCTCTCCCCCTCGGGAGCGTCCGCGCCGCAGGCGGAGCTCGGGGAGGACGGCCTCCGGCGGCTGCTCGCCGGGCTGACCGCCGTACGGGACGGCGACCTGTCCGTGCGGCTCCCCGACACCGGCGGCGGCATCTTCGGCGAGATCGCCGGGGTCTACAACGACATGGTCGGCCAGCTCTCGCTGGTCACCTCCGAGGTCACCCGTGTCGCGGGCGAGGTCGGCGGTCAGGGGCTGCTCGGCGGCCGGATCCGCGAACCACGCGCGCGCGGGGTGTGGCGCGAGCTGACGTCCAACGTCAACACGATGGCGGACAACCTGACCTCGCAGGTGCGGTCCATCGCCCAGGTCGCCACGGCGGTCGCCGGCGGGGACCTCACCCGGAAGATCCGGGTGGACGCGCGCGGCGAGATCCTGGAGCTGAAGGAGACCATCAACACGATGGTCGACCGGCTGTCCTCCTTCGCCGAGGAGGTCACCCGGGTGGCCCGCGAGGTCGGCACCGAGGGCAAGCTCGGCGGCCAGGCCACCGTCCACGGCGTCTCCGGCACCTGGAAGGACCTCACGGACAACGTGAACTCCATGGCGGACAACCTCACCAACCAGGTGCGGAACATCGCCCAGGTCACCACCGCCGTCGCGCAGGGAGACCTCACCAGCCGGATCGACGTCTCGGCCCGCGGCGAGATCCTCGAACTCAAGACCACCATCAACACGATGGTCGACCAGCTGTCCTCCTTCGCGGCCGAGGTGACCCGGGTGGCCCGCGAGGTCGGCACCGAGGGCAAGCTCGGCGGCCAGGCCGAGGTGGAGGGCGTCTCGGGCACGTGGAAACGGCTCACCGAGAACGTCAACGAACTCGCCGGGAACCTGACCCGTCAGGTCCGGGCCATCGCCGAGGTCACCAGCGCCGTCGCCGAGGGCGATCTGACCCGCTCGATCACCGTCGACGCGCCCGGCGAGGTCCGGGACCTGCGCGACAACATCAACTCGATGGTCGAGTCGCTGCGGGCCACGACCCGGGCGAACGAGGAGCAGGACTGGCTCCAGACCAACCTGGCCCGGATCACCGGACTCCTCCAGGGCACCCGGAGCCTGCCCGAGATCGCCGAACTGATCATGGCCGAGGTGCCGCCGCTGGTCGCCGCGCAGTACGGCGCCTTCTTCCTCGCCCAGGACGGCGAGCGCGGCACGGAACTCGTCATGACCGCCGCGTACGGCTCCCCCGACGACCCGGACGCCGAGCCGCGGCGGTTCCGCCTCGGGCAGTCCCTGGTCGGGCAGGCCGCCCGCGACCGGCGCGCGCTCCTCGTCGAGCAGGTCCCCGACGGCTACGCCACCCTCGCCTCCGGGTCGGTTCGGGCGGTCCGAGCATGCTCATCGTGCTGCCGATCGTGGTCGAGGAACAGGTCCTCGGAGCCGTCGAGTTCGCCTCCCTCCACCCCTTCACCCCGCTCCGGCGCGAGTTCCTCGACCGGTTCGTGGTCAGCGCGGGAGCCGTGCTCAGCAGCCTGGTCGCCAACCTGCGCACGGACGAACTCCTCGGCCAGTACCGGAAGCTGGCCGACGAGCTGCGGTTCCGGTCGAAGGAACTGCAGACGGGACAGATCGAACTCCAGAGCTCCAACGCCGAGCTGCAGGAGAAGGCGGCGCTCCTGGCGCAGCGCAACAAGGACATCGAATCCAAGAACCGGGTCATCGAGCAGGGCCGGCAGGAGCTGGAGGAGCGGGCCCAGCAGCTGTCCCGCACCTCCATGTACAAGTCCGAGTTCCTCGCCAACATGAGCCACGAGCTGCGCACCCCGCTCAACAGCCTGCTGATCCTGGCGCGGCTGCTCACCCAGAACGCCGAGGGGAACCTGACCCAGAAGCAGATCGACTACGCCGAGGTCATCCACTCCGCCGGCTCGGACCTCCTCCAGCTGATCAACGACATCCTCGACCTGTCGAAGGTCGAGTCCGGCCAGATGGAGATCCGGCACGAGCCCTTCCCGCTGAGCCAGTTGATGCAGTACCTGGAGGCCACGTTCGGCCCGGTCGCCGACGAGCGGCACCTCGACTTCACCGTCACGCTCGCGGACGGCCTGCCCGAGGAGCTGCGCGGCGACGAGGGACGCATCCGGCAGGTCCTGCGCAATCTGCTGTCCAACGCCCTGAAGTTCACCGACGAGGGCCGGGTGACGCTCGGCGTCGGATACGCCTCCCCCGCGGAGACACCGCCCACCCTGCGCACGGCCGACCGCGTCCTGGCCTTCCGGGTGACGGACACCGGCATCGGCATCCCCACCGAGCAGCTCCACCACGTCTTCGAGGCCTTCCAGCAGGGCGACGGCACGGTCGCCCGGCGGTACGGAGGCACCGGTCTGGGGCTCTCCATCAGCCGGGAGGTGGCCGCGCTGCTGGGCGGGACGATCCAGGCGGAGAGCGTCCCCGGCCGCGGCAGCACCTTCACCTTCTACCTGCCCGCGCCCCGGCTCGCGGGGACGTCCGCGCCCGGCGCGGGCCCCGCCGACGACGACGCCCGGGACCTCGGCCCCTCCCCCGCCGTGAGCCCCGCGCCGGCCGCGGGCCCGGACGGGACGGCGGGCCGGACCGTGCTCGTGGTGGACGACGACGCGCGCAACGTCTTCGCCCTCACCGAGGTGCTCGAAGGGCACGGGCTGCGGGTCCTCACGGCCGACGGCGGCCGGGCCGGCCTGGACCTGCTCGCCGCGCACGAGGAGGTCGGGCTCGTGCTGATGGACGTCATGATGGCCGGGATGGACGGCTACACGGCGATCGAGGCGATCCGGAGACTGCCGGGCCGCGCGGCCCTCCCCGTCATCGTGGTCACCGCGAAGGCGATGCCCGGCGACCGGGCCGACGCCCTGGAGGCGGGCGCCGACGACTACGTGTCCAAGCCGGTCGACGAGGACGAGCTGACCGCCAAGATCCGCGCCTGGCTGACGCGCTGAGCGCTCAGGGCCCCGGCGGCAGGCCACGTACGCGTACGGCGACGATGCTGGTGTCGTCGTCGGTGTCGCCGGCCGCCCTGCGGAGCAGCTCGTCGACGAGCGTGTCCGGCGCGAGGCCGGCCACCCGCTCCGCCTGCGCGGCGAGCCGCGCCACCCCCTCGTCCAGGCCGGCGTGGCGGCGCTCGATCAGCCCGTCGGTGTACAGCAGCAGCGTGTCGCCGGGGCGCAGGCCGATCCGCTGCTCCTGGTAGACGTACGAGGGCTGCGCACCGAGCAGGAGGTCGTGGGGCGGTTCGAGGATCCGTGCCCGGCCGTCCCTCAGCAGCAGCATGGGCAGGTGGCCCGCGCTGGACCAGAGCAGGCCGCCGTCCTCGGGGTCGTACAGCGCGCACACGGCGGTCGCCGTGGTGCCGCCGCCGGTGCGCAGGGTGACGTCGTTGAGCCACTCCATCAGGCGTCGGGGCGAGTGGCCGGTGAAGGCGAGAGCCCGCTGCGCGTTGCGGAGCGCCACCATGCCGGTGACGGAGTCGATCCCGTGCCCGGCGATGTCGCCGACGGCGACGAGGACCCTCCCGCTGGGCAGGGCGAGCACGTCGTACCAGTCGCCGCCGACCCGGTACTCCTCCGCGGCCGGCCGGTAGCGGGCGGCGACCATGAGGTCCCCGGGCAGCTCCTGGAACCCCGGCACCTCGGGCACGATGGCCTGCTGGAGCTGGAGCGCCAGCTGGTGGCGCAGCTCCGCCTGGTCGTGCAGGGCGGTGAGGTGGTCGAAGGTCGCGGTCAGCGCGGCCTCCGTCCTGCGGCTGTCCGACACGTCCTGGTACACCCCGGCGAAGCCGGTGACCGCCCCCTCCGCGATCAGCGGTTCCGCGGCCACGCGCACATGGCGCACGGTTCCGTCGGGGAGCACGACCCGCAGGAGCGTCTGCCCGCCGGTCTGCCGTTCGGTCAGGGTCGCCAGCAGGTCGGCGAGGGCCTCCTGGTCGTCCGGGCGGATGCGCTCCCGGAGCTCGGGGAGCGGGACCGGCGCCTCCTTCGGGTCCATGCCGAAGATGCCGTACGCCTCCCCCGACCAGACGGTGTCGCCGCCGGTCAGGCTGTCCTGGAAGGGGGCCACGCTCTGCAGCCGGGCGACCGCGCGGGCCGCGGCGAGGCCGGTGGCGCCCACGGTGTGCCACAGCAGCACGGCGCGCCCCCCCCCGCCGGCCGGAAGGACCCGCACGTCGACCAGGGGCAGGGGTTCCTCCTCGGGGACGGCCGTCGCCGGCAGCCGCGCCGCCCGCTGGGTGCGGCCGGTGCCGAGGGCGCGGCGCGCCAGACGGGCCAGGTCGGCGTGGACCCCGGGGAACGCGCGGGCGAGGGACGGGCCTCCTCCGGCGAAGGCCCCGCCGAGCACGGCGGCGGCCTCCTCGTTGAGGTGCTCGACGGCCGGCGGCCGCGCGCCCGGTTCCCGCGCCCCCGCCGCGCCCCGGGCGTCCCGCAGGTCGAGCAGGATCGCCGGCTGCGTGAGGGCGTCGAGCACGTCCACGAGGACGGGGACGGGAGTGAGTGCCGGGTCGTCGGTGTCGAGCACCGTGCCGGCCACCTCCATGAGCCCCGTGAGGATCCGCCGTACGCCGTCGTCGAGGGTCGTCGGTCCCGGCCAGCCGACGAGGGCCAGGCCGATCGTGCGGTCGCGCCGGCGCAGCGGGAGCAGGGCCCGGGCCGCGCGCGCCCCGGCGCCCGGCAGCTCATCGCCGCCGGGCGGTCCCCTCTCCAGCCAGACGGGCTCGTCGTCGACGAGGGCGGCGCGGAACGGCCCTGGAACGGCGGGGGGTATCCACTGCCAGGCCGCGGCCTCGGCGGCGGCCACCCCGGCGGTCCCCGCGAGCCGCAGGCAGTCGCGGTCGACGCGCCGCCACAGCCAGAGGCTGTCCACGCCGAGCGGGGCGAGGCCCTCCTCCAGGAGGGTCGCCGCCGCGGCGCCCACGGTGTCCGCGGCCTCCACCGCCGAGGCCGTGCGGCGGGCCCGGCGGCTCTCCGCGGGACGCTCGGCGCTGCCGCCGACGGCGGGGGCGACGGCGTCCCCGATCACGGCGTTCACGACGTCCGCGGCGAGGTCCTCGACCGTCAGACCCGTCGCCTGGGCCAGGGCGTCGAGGTATGCGGCCGCCTCGGCGGGCGGCACCCGCAGCTGCGCGGTCAGCACACCGGAGGCGAGGTCGAGCAGACGGCGCCGGGCGAAGCGGTCGCGCAGCCACCGGTTCTCGGCGGCCAGCCCCGGATCCCCCCGGGCGCCGAGCGGCGGCCCGGTGGACCGTGGAGAAGGTGTCAAGACGACCTCCGATCCGCCTCCGCGCGGACGTGCGGGAGGCCTGCGGATCCGCTCCGGATTTTACTCGCGGACGGGCCGGAGCGCGGGGCTCCGAGCCCCTGGCCGGCACGCCTCGGGATCCACGGGGGAGCGGGGTCAGTCGGCCGGTTCCTCCGGGGTGGGGTGCTCCGGGTGGACGGTGCCGTCCCGGGGGCGGCCCCTGGGGCCCGTACCGGCCTCGTCCGGGTCCGGGACCTTCCCGTCGTCGGTCTCCTCGGAGACCGGGACGGGGACGGACAGCGGGTCGCCCGCGGCGGCCTGCTGGTCCTCACGGTCCCTGGGCAGCGGCTCGTCCGCGCGTCGTGGGCTCTGCGGCTCGCTCATGGTCCTCACCTTCCGTCCGGCGTGCCGCTCCCGCCGCGCTCCCCGTCGCCGAACGGCATGAGGGCGATGCACTCGGTGTCTATGCGGTCCGCGACCTCCGTCAGCGACTCGACCAGGGCCTGGACGGTCTCCGGTTCGAGGCCCGAAGCGCCGTCGTCGGCGGCTTCCAGCCAGCGCGTCGCGAGCCGCCTCAGCAGGAGGGTCACCTCGTCGGCGGGCAGCAGGAGAGGGCCTCCGGGGACGTGCACGAGCGACATCGACGCGTTCATGGGGAACCTCCGCCGCTGTGGGGAACGGGGACGGGAAGCCGGTCCCGCCGGCTCCTCCCCCACCGAGTACCCGGCACCGCGTCCCGTACGCGTACCTCCCCCGTCCGCGGGTAGACGCCGGCCGAGAGAGGAGCGGGCCGCCGCGGAGGAGGATTCCGATGGACACCGGCGAGGCCGTCGCGCGACTGCTGCGCGAGCACGGGCGGACCTTCGCCGACGAGGCGGGGATCGCGCTGCGGGACGAGCCCGCCCCGCTGTACCGGCTGCTGGTCCTCACGGTCCTCTGCTCCGTGCGCATCAGGGCCTCGACCGCCACCGCCGCCGCCCGCGAGCTGTCCGCCGCCGGTCTGCGCACCCCCCGGGCCATGGCGGACTCCTCCTGGCAGGACCGCGTGGACGCGCTCGGACGGGCGCACTACGTCCGGTACGACGAGAGCACCGCCACGGCCCTGGGCGACGGCGCGGAGCTGGTCCTCGACCGCTACCGCGGCGACCTGCGGCGGCTGCGCGAGCGGGCCTCCGGCGACCCGGAGCGCCTCGCCGAGCTGCTGCGGGAGTTCCCCCGGATCGGCCCCGTCGGTGCCGGCATCTTCTGCCGCGAGGCGCAGGCCGTCTGGCCGGAGCTGCGCCCGTACTTCGACGAGCGCTGCCTCGCGGTCGCCGCGGACCTCTCGCTGCCCCACACTCCGGCGGGCCTCGCCCGCCACGTCCCTCCGAAGGACCTGGCCCGCCTGGCTGCCGCCCTCGTGCGCGCCGGGCGGGCCGGGGAAAGGACCCGGTCATGACCGCAGCTCCCGCCACCCCCGCCGCCACGCTCGGCCCCCGCAGCGAACTCTCACGGATCCGCGACCTCGCGGCGCAGCTGCGGGTGGACGCGGTGCGCGCCAGTACGGCGGCGGGGTCCGGGCACCCCACCTCCAGTCTCTCCGCGGCCGATCTCATGGCGGTCCTGATGACCCGCCACCTCCGCTACGACTGGGCGGCGCCCGACGACCCGGACGCCGACCACCTGGTCTTCTCCAAGGGCCACGCCTCGCCCCTGCTGTACGCCATGTTCAAGGCCGCGGGGGCCGTCACCGACGCCGAGCTGATGACGACGTACCGCCGCGCCGGCCACCGGCTCCAGGGCCACCCCACCCCCGAGCTGCCCTGGGTGGACGTGGCCACCGGCTCTCTCGGCCAGGGCGTCGGCTACGCCGCGGGGATCGCGCTGGCCCTGCGGGACCTGGAGCGGCGGCCCGGGCGGGTGTGGGTGCTGTGCGGCGACAGCGAGACGGCCGAGGGCTCCGTGTGGGAGGCCCTGGACAAGGCCGGGCACCGCCGTCTGGCCAACCTCACGGTGCTGCTGGACGTGAACCGTCTCGGTCAGAGCGGCCCCACCGCGCTGGAGTGGGACACGGACGCGTACGCCCGCCGTGTCGAGGCCTTCGGGTGCCGGGCGATCGTGGTCGACGGCCACGACCTCGAAGCGGTCGACCGGGCCCTGACCGAGGCCTCCGACGGGCGGGCGCCCACCGTCGTGGTCGCGAGGACCGTCAAGGGCCGTGGCGTGGCGGAGGTCGCCGACAAGGAGGGCTGGCACGGCAAGCCGCTGCCCGAGGAGCTGGCGGGGCGCGCCGTCGCCGAGCTCGGCGGCGTACGCGACCTGCGGGTGCGCGGCCCCCTCCCGGACCGCGACGGGTCCGCGCGGACCGGCTCCCGGGACGCCGGTCCGGTCGAGCTGCCGCGCTACGAGGTCGGGGACGAGGTCGCGACCCGGGTGGCCTTCGGCGGCGCCCTCGCCGCGCTCGGCGCCCGGCCCGAGGTCGTCGCCCTGGACGCCGAGGTGGGCAACTCGACCCACGCCGAGGACTTCGGCGAGGCCCACCCGGAGCGGTACTTCCAGACGTACATCGCCGAGCAGCAGATGGTCGCGGACGCGGTCGGCATGGCGGTGCGCGGCTTCCGCCCGTACGCGACGACCTTCGCCGCCTTCCTCACGCGCGCGCACGACTTCATCCGCATGGCCGCCGTCTCGCGGATCACCATGTCGCTGTGCGGGACGCACTGCGGGGTCGAGATCGGTGCGGACGGCCCTTCGCAGATGGGTCTTGAGGACCTCGCGATGATGCGCGCGGTGCTCGGCTCCACCGTGCTGTACCCCGCCGACGCGACCTCCGCGGCCGCCCTGACGGCGGCCATGGCCGACCTGGACGGGATCTCCTATCTGCGCGCGACCCGTGGCGCCTACCCCGTGCTCTACGGCGGTGACGAGACCTTCCCGGTGGGCGGGTCGAAGACGCCGCGGCACGGCGCGGACGACCGGGTGACGCTGGTCGGGGCGGGCGTGACCCTGCACGAGTGCCTGGCGGCCGCCGACGAGCTGGCCGCCGAGGGGGTGGCGGCCCGGGTCGTCGACCTGTGCTCCGTGAAGCCGGTCGACGCGGGCACGCTGTCCCGCGCGGCCCGGGAGACCGGCGCGCTCGTCGTCGTCGAGGACCACCATCCGGAGGGCGGGATCGGCGAGGCCGTCCTGTCGGCGCTCGCCGGGAGCGGCGACCGGCCCGCCTTCGCGCACCTCGCCGTCACGGAGTTGCCCGGCTCCGGCACCACGGAGGAGCTCCTCGACCGGTGCGGCATCTCCCGCAGCCACATCGCGCGGGCCGCCCGCGCGCTGGCCCGGTAGACGCCGGCCGCCGGGTACGGGTGCGTAAAGTCCCCTCTTCTGATCATTTCCGTCGGTTGGGGCGGCCCTGCGTGTTCTCACGGCCGCGCGGTCCCCCGTGCGCGAGCATGTCGGACGCCGAAACCGTCACGAATGAGCGGAAGAAGGACCCACGTGCCCGGCAGCGACAGCGAGAACCCGGCGATTCCCGCACCCACCCCCACCGAGACCCGGCCCAAGACCAACATGGACTGGTGGCCGAACCAGCTGGACCTCCAGGTCCTCCATCAGCATTCGCCCCTGTCCGATCCGATGGGCGAGGACTTCGACTACGCGAAGGAGTTCGCCGGCCTCGACGTCGACGCGCTGAAGCGGGACGTCATGGCGGTCATGACGGACTCCCAGGAGTGGTGGCCCGCCGACTACGGGCACTACGGGCCGCTCTTCATCCGGATGAGCTGGCACGCGGCGGGGACGTACCGCATCGCGGACGGCCGGGGCGGCGGCGGTGCCGGCGCCCAGCGCTTCGCCCCGCTGAACAGCTGGCCGGACAACGCGAGCCTCGACAAGGCGCGCCGGCTGCTGTGGCCCGTGAAGCAGAAGTACGGGCGGAAGATCTCCTGGGCCGACCTGCTGGTCTTCGCGGGCGACTGCGCCATGGAGTCCATGGGGTTCGAGACCTTCGGGTTCGGCTTCGGGCGTCCCGACGTCTGGGAGCCCGAGGAGATCTTCTGGGGCCCGGAGGACACCTGGCTCGGTGACGAGCGCTACAGCGGCGACCGGCAGCTCGGCGGCCCGCTCGGCGCCGTGCAGATGGGCCTGATCTACGTCAACCCGGAGGGCCCGAACGGCAACCCGGATCCGGTGGCGGCCGCCCGGGACATCCGGGAGACGTTCGGGCGCATGGCGATGAACGACGAGGAGACGGTCGCGCTCATCGTCGGCGGCCACACCTTCGGCAAGTGCCACGGCGCGGTCGACCCGGAGTACATCGGTCCCGAGCCCGAGGCGGCGCCCCTGGAGCAGCAGGCCCTCGGCTGGCGGAACGCGCACGGCAGCGGTAGCGGCGCCGACGCGCTCACCAGCGGTCTGGAGGGGGCGTGGACCACCGCGCCCACGACGTGGGACAACGGCTACCTGGACAACCTGTTCCGGTACGAGTGGGAGCTGACGACCAGCCCCGCCGGCGCGCAGCAGTGGACGCCCAAGGACGCGTCGGCGAAGGACACGGTGCCCGACGCGCACGATCCGTCGAAGCGGCACGCGCCGATGATGCTCACGACGGACCTGTCGCTGCGGCTCGACCCCGTGTACGCGCCGATCGCGAAGCGCTTCCACGAGAACCCGGACCAGCTCGCGGAGGCGTTCGCGAAGGCCTGGTACAAGCTGCTGCACCGTGACATGGGCCCGCTCTCCCGCTACCTCGGTCCGTGGATCCCCGAGCCGCAGCTCTGGCAGGACCCGGTCCCCGCGGTCGACCACCCGCTCGTCGGCGAGGCGGACGTCACCGCGCTGAAGGCCCGGATCCTCGACTCGGGACTCTCGCTCGCCCAGCTCGTCACCACCGCCTGGGCGTCGGCGGCGAGCTTCCGCGGCACGGACAAGCGCGGCGGCGCCAACGGGGCCCGGATCCGGCTGGCACCGCAGAAGGACTGGGAGGTCAACGACTCGCCCGAGGTGGCGCGGACGGTCGAGACCCTCGAAGGGATCCGCGCGGACCTCGACTCGGCCGGCGGGCCGAGGATCTCGCTCGCCGACCTCATCGTCCTCGGGGGGTGCGCGGCCGTCGAGCGGGCCGCGAAGAACGCCGGGTACGACATCACGGTCCCGTTCGCGCCGGGGCGCACGGACGCCTCGCAGGAGCAGACCGACGTGGAGTCGTTCGCGGTGCTCGAACCCCGTGCGGACGGCTTCCGCAACTACCTGCGGGCCGGGGAGAAGCTGTCCCCGGAGACGCTGCTCCTGGACCGCGCCAGTCTGCTGACGCTGACCGCGCCGGAGATGACGGTGCTCGTCGGCGGCATGCGGGTGCTCGGCACCGGGTTCGGGGGGTCGGCGCACGGCGCCTTCACCGACCGCACGGACGCGCTGACCAACGACTTCTTCGTCCGGCTCCTCGACATGGGCACGGAGTGGAAGGCGTCGACGTCCGACGAGAACGTCTTCGAGGGCCGCGACCGGGCGACGGGCGAGGTGCGGTGGAGCGCCACCCCGGTCGACCTCGTCTTCGGCTCGCACTCCCAGCTGCGGGCGCTCGCGGAGGTGTACGCGTCGGCCGACGCGGGAGAGAAGTTCGCCCGGGACTTCGCCGCCGCGTGGAACAAGGTCATGAACCTGGACCGGTTCGACCTGCGCTGAGCGCCCTCGGGGGGTCGGGGCGGCGCGCCCCGGCCCCCTCGTCGTTCCCCTCGGGATCCCGGTGGGGACGACACAGGATGGCCGCGGGATCCCGGTGGCGGCGCCCCTGACGTGACGTCCCGTCCTCGTTCCGCTCGGGAGCCTGGTGGTGCCGACACCAGGTGTGGCACGCACTCCCTGCGGGGGGCCGCGTGGTCCAGCGTGGTCGCCATGACCCAGCACACCACTCTGATCACCGGCGTCACCCACGGAATGGGGCGCGCGCTCGCGCTCGACCTGGCGCCCCTCGGCGGCACCCTCCTCCTGCACGGCCGGAACGCCGAACGGCTGGAGGGCGTGGCCGCCGAAGCCCGGGCGGCCGGGCCGGGCACGACGGTCCGTACGTACCTCGCCGACCTCTCCGACCTGGACCAGGTGCACGCGATGGCCGCGCGGATCCGCGCGTCGGAGCCGCGCCTCGACGGGGTGATCCACAACGCGGTGGCCGGGGGCGGGGAGCGCCCGCTCGTCCGGGAGCTCAGCGGACAGGGCCATGAACTCCGCTTCGCGGTGAACCACTTGGCGCCGTACGCGCTCACCCGCGCCCTGCTTCCGCTGCTCATCGCCTCGGCCCCGGCGCGGGTGGTCAACGTCGCGTCCATCGGGCAGGAGGCCGTCGACTTCGACGACGTGATGCTGGAGCGCGACTACGAGGGGCTGCAGGCGTACTGCCGGAGCAAGCTGGCCATGATCATGGCGACCTTCGAGCTGGGCGCCGAACTGGAGGGCACCGGAGTCACGGTGAACGCCCTCCACCCGGCCCATCTGATGGACACGCCCGGCGTCCGCGACTACGGGCTGACGCCCGTCACCACCACGGAGGAGGGCGTCCGTCCGACCGTACGGCTGCTCCTCGATCCGGACCTGGCCACGGTCACCGGCCGTTACTTCGACCGCTTCACCGAGGCGCGGGCGCATGAGCAGGCCTACGACGCCGCGGCGCGCGAGCGCCTGATGAGCCTGACGCACCGACTGGTCGGGCGCGCCGGCTGAGGCTCCCCCACGCGGGTGCCCGGCGGCCCCGGCGCCTGATGGGCGGAGGGCCGGCCGAGGGGGTCGTGGGCGTGTCACCCCGTTGGACCGCGTGCCGCGCCGCGACGGAGCCCGGACAGCAGACTCACCCTCAGTGATGCCCCACCGAAGGAGCCCGCATGCCCGCCAAGCCCACCATCGTCCTGGTCCACGGTTTCTGGGGCGGCGCGGCCCACTGGGCCAACGTCATCGTCGAGCTGGACAAGCGGGGCTACGACAGGATCCACGCCGTCGAGAACCCGCTCACCTCGCTCGCGGACGACGCCGAGCGCACCCGCACGATGGTCCGGCAGGTCGACGGCCCGGTCATCCTCGTGGGCCATTCGTACGGCGGTGCGGTCATCACCGAGGCGGGCGACCTGCCCAACGTCAGGGCCCTCGTCTACATCGCGGCCTTCGCGCCCGACGCCGGGGAGAGTCCGGGCGGGATCACCGCGGAGAAGCCGCCCGCCGCCGTCGCGAACATCGCCCCCGACTCCGACGGCTACCTGTGGATCGCGCAGGACAAGTTCCACGAGAGCTTCGCCCAGGACCTCACCCGCGAGGACGCCCTGGTGATGGCGGTCACCCAGAAGGCCCCGCTCGGCTCGACGTTCGGGGACGCCGTCACGGCACCGGCCTGGCGCGCCAAGCCGGTCTGGTACCAGGTGTCCACCGAGGACCGCATGATCCATCCCGACAACGAGCGCCGCATGGCGGCGCGGATGAACCCGCGCGGGACCGTCGAGCTCGACGCGAGCCACGCCTCCCTGGCCTCCCGGCCCAAGGAGGTCGTCGATCTGATCGAGGACGCGGTGAACGGCACCTCCGGCTGACCGCCCCCGGGGCGCGGCGGTGACGGTCCGTCATCTCGCGCGGTCCTGACGGGTGATGTTCGCGCGGCTCGACGGCGCCTGCGTCACCGCGCGGGCGGCACCGGCCAATACTCCGGCCATGAGACCACCCCGCAGCACCCCCAGGGCGCGCCGCGCGGCGACCGCCGCCCTCGTCGCGCTCGTCACGCTCGGCGCCCCCGCCACGGCCGCCGGCCGCCCGGCGGCCGATCCCGGCCGGCCCCGGCCCTGTGTCGCCTCCCGGCCGCCCGAGACCGGCCCGGCCCGCGACGTCCTGCGGATCGCCGAGCGGGCGAAGGCGGACATGGACCTGAAGTCCGTGATCGTGCGGGTCACCGTCGACGGCCGCGAGGTCGTCACCCGCGCACTCGGCGAGTCGATGACGGGCGTGCCGGCGACGCCCGCGATGCACTTCCGGAACGGCAACATCGCGATCAGCTACCTGGGCACGGCACTCCTGCGTCTCGTGGACCAGGGCAAGGTGCGGCTCGACGACCCCGTCGCCCGCTGGCTGCCCGGCCTGAAGGACGGCGAGCGGATCACCCTGCGCATGCTGGCGGCCTCCACCACCGGGCTCGTCGACTACGTCCGGCTGCCCGCGTTCCAGCAGGCCGTGTCGGCCGACCCCTTCCGCCAGTGGACGGCCGAGGAGGTCGTACGGCTCTCGACGAGCGAGGAGCGGTGGTACGAGCCGGGCACCAACTGGAGCTATTCGCACGCCAACTTCGTCCTGCTCGGCGCCGCCCTGGAGAAGATCACCGGGACGCGTCTGGACGTGCTGCTCCGGCGTCAGGTCCTGGGCCCGCTCGGACTGCGCGAGACCCGCGACTCCGCCACCCCCGACATCCCCGAACCGGTCCTGCACGCCTTCGACTCGGACCGCGGCACGTACGAGGAGTCCACCTTCTGGAACCCCTCGTGGACCACGGCCCCGGGGGCGGTGGAGACCACCGACATCTGCGACCTGGCGGCCTCGGCCGCGGGGATCGGCTCGGGTCGGCTGCTCTCGCCGGCCTCGCACCGGGAGCTGCTGGACCCGGGGACGGTCGGTCTCGGCCATGCCACCGAGAAGTGCCCGGCGACGGTCTGCCTCGCGCAGACGGAGGCCACCCACTACGGGATGGGCGTGCTCGTCCTCGGCGACTGGGTGTCCCAGCACCCCTTGTTCTTCGGGTACTCGGCGTCCATGGCGTACCTCCCGTCGCGGCGGCTGTCCATCGCGGTGTCGACCACGAACGGCCCGGACGCCCCGGCCGGCCACTCGGCGCACACGATCGCCCAGCGCATCGCCGCCGCGCTGGCTCCGGACCACCCGATCCCCGACTTCGGCTGAGCCCGGACTCCGGCCGGGTCCCGTCGCGGACGGTCCCGCCCCGTCGCGGACGAGCCGGCCCGTAACGGACGGGCTGCCCCCCGACGCGGACGAGCCGGCCCCGTCGCGGACGAGCCGGCCCCGACGCGGACGAGCCGGCCCCGACGCGGACGAGCCGGCCCCGTCGCGGACGGGCCGCCTCAGACGGTCGCCGACTCCCCGCCCCGGGCGTGGTCGGCGGCCTCGGCGGCGGTGTAGGAGGAGGCGAACGTGAACGCGCGCGGGGACGGTCCCTGCGCGCGCAGCTCGGCCAGCCGCTCCACGGCCTCGGCGACGGTCGGCACGTGCCCGGCGGGGACCCACCAGAGCACGAGGTGCGCCTCGACGTGCCGGTGGAACCAGTCACGGCGCCCGCGCATGACCTCCAGGTGTCCGCTGCGGTAGGCGAAGTCCCACAGGGCCTCCTGGTTCTCCCACACCGACAGGTTCACGATGACGTCGTCGCCCAGCGGGCGCAGGCCGGTCGCGTCGGCCTCGCCGTCCTCCACGAGCCGCCAGACGAAGCCGGGCGCCGCGTCGGCGGCGGCGTTGACCGGGTCGAGCATGTCGACGAACGGCGCCACGCGCGGGTCGTCGAGGGGGAAGCGGAGCCGGGCGACGTTGAGCTGGGCGAGGTGCGGGCCGTGCGCGGATGCGGTCATGGCCTCATCCCAGCACGACCCGCTTTTCTATGTCAATGATCGTTGTTTTTAGAATCCTCGACCACCACGCAGCACTCCCCCGGCCGGGCGTCCATCCGGGCGCGCACCGGCCCGTCCGCACCCAGCAGCCCCTCCAGGAGGGCGAGGTTCATGCCGCAGACGAGCGGCGGGAAGCGTTCGGCGACGGCATGGAAGGGGCAGTTGCGCATCCGGACGACGGGCGCGCCTTCACCTTCCTCCAGGTACGGCTCGTAGCCGCGGGCGCCGAGCAACGCCACGGCCTCCTCCAGGGCCCGGGGCCCCTCCGGGCCGCGCAGCGCCTCGCCCCGGCGGCGCGCCGCCGCGCAGAGCCCCGCGTCGAGCCCGGCCTCCTCGGCGGCCTCGGCCAGCAGCTCGGCGGCGGTCCGGTAGTCGCGCCCGGGCAGCGACACCGAGCGCTCGGCCGGCGCCCGCGTGTAGACCTTGGCGGGCCGGCCGGCCCCGGGCCCCGAGCGCCCCGTGAGGCGACGGCTGCCGCTCTCCAGGAGCCCGGCCTCGGTCAGCCTGTCCAGGTGGTGCGCGGCGAGGGTCCGCGCCACCCCGACCCCCTCGGCGGCCTCGTTGCGCCCGACCTCACGGCCCTGCGCCACCACGTACTCGTACAGACGGCGCCGTACAGGATCCTGCAGCACCGCGATCGCGTCGATGTCCTCCACCGGACCATTCTAGAAACAACGCGCATCCGCGATAGAAGCGGCCGGGTGCTACCTTCCCCCCGTCGGACGACCGGGAGCACAGGGTGACAGAGGCGACAGAAGCGGCACGGCCGGAGCCGGGCGCGCGCCCGCGCGTGCGGAGGCAGCCGCAGCAGGCGCGCAGCAGGGCGCGGGTCGAGGCCGTCCTCGGCGCGGCCGACCGGATCCTCTCCCAGGAGGGGTACGAGGCGCTGACGATGCGCCGGATCGCCGAGGGCGCGGGGGTGCCGGTCGGCAGCATCTACCAGTTCTATCCCGACAAGGGCGCCGTGGTGGACGCGCTCGGCCGGCGGTATCTGGAGGGCTTCGGGACGGCGATCGACGAGCTGGTCGAGCGGGCCGTCCAGGGGGAGCTGACCGATCTGGTCGGCACGATGGTCGACGTCTACAGCGAGCTGTTCCGGTCGCAGCCGGGCGGGATGGCCCTGTGGGCCGGGCGGCACCTCAGCCCCGAGCTCGCGCGCGCCGACGAGGCGAGCAACGCGCTCATCGCCGACGGCCTGCTGCGGATCGTGGAGCACCTCACCGGAGCACCCGGCGGGGAGCGGGCGCGGCGGGCGACGCGGATGGTGGTGTGGGCGGCCAACGCCGTGCTGCACGAGGCCTTCAAGGGCGAGGGAGAGCCGGACCTGGAGACGGTGGCGGAGCTGAAGCGGATGCTGGACCGCTACTGGGAGGACCTGCGCGAGCGGCTGACCGGCGAGGGGTGAATCCGGCCGGTCCCGGCCATAGAACGTGAACGAGTGTTCATGTTACGGTGCGGCCCACTCCGGACGGCGAGCCAGCAGCGAAGGCAGGAACCCGTGACCTCCAGCCCCACCGATCCCACCCGACTCCCCCTGCTCCCGGCCGGCTTCGTCTGGGGCGCCTCGACCGCCGCGTACCAGATCGAGGGCGCGGCGGAGGAGGACGGCAAGGGGCCGTCGGTCTGGGACACCTTCGTACGACGCCCCGGCGCCGTCCGCGACGGCCACACCGGCGACGTCGCCTGCGACCACTACCACCGGTTCGACGAGGACGTCGCGCTGATGCGCGGCCTCGGGCTCGACGCGTACCGCTTCTCGGTCTCCTGGCCGCGCGTGCTGCCGAGCGGTACGGGCAAGGTCGAGCCGCGCGGCCTCGACTTCTACGACCGGCTGGTCGACGCGCTGCTCGCCGCGGGCATCGAGCCCACGCCCACCCTCTTCCACTGGGACCTGCCGCAGGCCCTGGAGGACGAGGGCGGATGGCTGAACCGCGACACGGCGTACCGGTTCGCGGAGTACGCGGCGGTGACGGCGGACCGGCTCGGCGACCGGGTCAAGCGGTGGATCACCCTGAACGAGCCGTTCGTGCACATGGCGTTCGGCTACGCCTTCGGCGTCCACGCCCCCGGCCGCGCCCTGATGCTGGACGCGCTGCCCGTCGCGCACCACCAACTGCTCGGCCACGGCCTCGCGACCGCGGCCCTGCGCGCGGCCGTCCCGGACGGCCAGGTGCTGATCGCCAACAACTGCACGCCCGTACGGCTGCGCACGGACGCCCGGTCCGCGGCGGACGCGGCCGCGGCGGCGGCGTACGACGCGCTGCACAACCGGATCTTCAACGACCCGGTGCTGCTCGGCCGCTACCCCGACCTGTCCGCGTACGGCATGGCCGACCCCTCCTGGGGCGGCGTGATACGCGACGGCGACCTCGCCACCCTCGCCGCCCCGCTGGACGGGCTGGGCGTCAACTACTACAACCCGTCCTGGGTGACCGCCCCGGCCGACCCCGCCGCCGGACTCCCCTTCGACCTGACGGAACCCCAGGAGTCGTACGGTCGCACCGCGTTCGGCTGGCCCGTCGTCCCCCAGGGACTGACCGAACTGCTCACCGGCCTCAAGGACCGCTACGGCGACGCCCTGCCCCCGGTGTGGATCACCGAGAACGGCTGCTCGCAGCCCGCCGGCCCGCAGGACCAGGAGCGCGTCGACTACCTCGCCGGACACATCACGGCGGTCGCGGAGGCCGTGGCCCGAGGGGTGGACGTCCGCGGCTACTTCACCTGGTCGCTGCTCGACAACTTCGAGTGGGCCGAGGGCTATCACCAGCGCTTCGGCCTGGTCGAGGTCGACTTCGCCACCGGACGGCGCACGCCCCGGGCGAGCTTCGCGTGGTACCGCGACCTGATCGCCGCCCAGCGGCCGTGAGCGACGGAGCCGTCGTGGCGCACGCCGCGGAAGAAGCCGCCGGGGACGCCGCCGCCGTCCTCGCCGAGCCCACCGTCCCGGTCGCGGCCGGGTGGACGGCGAGCCTCTCGCTGGCCACCCTGGCCGTCTTCATGGCGTTCATGACGCCCATTCAGATCCTGCTGCCGCTCCAGCTGGAGCACATCGACCCGCACGACAAGAACGGCGCGCTGTCGCTCGTCACCGGCCTCGGCGCGCTCGTCGCGGTCCTGGCCAACCCGCTGGCCGGCGCCTGGTCGGACCGGACCACGAGCCGGTTCGGGCGCCGCAGGCCCTGGATCCTCGGCGGTGCCCTCGCCGGGGCTGCGGGGCTCGTCGTCACCGCCTCGCAGCACAGCGTGGCGGGAGTGGCCGTGGGCTGGTGCCTGGCCCAGGCGGGCCTCAACGCGATGCTCGCGGGCGTCACCACCCCGATCGCGGACCGCGTGCCGCTCGGCCAGCGCGCGGTGGTCTCCGGCTGGACCGGGCTCACGCAGTCCGTCGGCCTGGTCCTCGGCGCGCTGATCACGACGCTCCTGGTCACCGGCGTCCGGTCGGGCTACGTCACGCTCGCCGCGCTCACCGTCGCCCTCGCCCTCCCGTTCGTCCTGCGCGAGACCGAGCCGCCGCTGCCCCGGACACTGCGCCCCGCCTTCGACGCCCGCGCCTTCGCCCGGTCGTTCTGGGTGAGTCCGCGCAGGCACCCCGACTTCGGCTGGGCGTGGCTCACCCGGTTCCTGATCAACCTCGGCAACGCGCTCGGCACCCTGTACCTGTTCTACTTCCTCGCCGACGCCGTCCACTACGACGACCCGGGCACCGGCGTGCTGATCCTCACGGTGGTCTACACCCTGTGCGCCGCGCTCACGGCCGTCCCCGTGGGCGTGCTGTCCGACCGCGCCGGACGCCGCAAGGGCTATGTCGTCCTCTGCTCGCTGATCATGGCCGCCGCCGCGCTGCTGCTCGCCCTGCTCCACACCTGGCCGTCCGCGCTGGCCGCCGCGGCGGTCCTCGGCGGCGGGTACGGGATCTACCTCGCCGTGGACCAGGCCCTGGTGACCCAGGTCCTGCCGGAGGCCGCCGACCGCGCCAAGGACCTCGGCGTCATCAACATCGCGAACTCCGGACCCCAGGTCCTGGCCCCCGCCGTCGCCTCGCCGGTCATCGCGCACCTCGGCGGCTACACCGGCCTGTACGCCGGCGCGGCCCTGGTCATCCTGGCCGGCGGCCTGCTCGTCCACCGCGTGCGGGGAGTCGCCTGACGCGGCACCGGGATCTCAGGGACTGAAATTGTTCATTCAGAGTCTTGATCCCTGTTGTGCTCCATGCGAGATTCGGCGCACCGCAGTGCGGGTGCACGGCTGCGGCCCGTCCGGACACACAAGGAATCGCAGCGGGGAGAGGTCTCCACCATGCCGGTCCAACACAGCCCCGGGGAGCGGCCCGCGATCGAGCGGCGCACCATCGAGGTCATTCCCGACGCCGAGCGGCACGGCACGCCGCGCAGCCAGTTCACGCTCTGGTTCGGCGCCAACATGCAGATCACCGCGATCGTCGACGGCGCGCTCTCCGTCGTCTTCGGCGCGGACGCGCTGTGGGCGATACCGGCGCTGCTCGTCGGCAACGTGCTCGGCGGCATCGTGATGGCGCTGCACTCCGCGCAGGGCCCGCGGCTCGGCGTCCCGCAGATGATCTCCAGCCGCGCGCAGTTCGGCGTCCACGGGGCGGTCCTGCCGCTGCTGCTCGTGATCCTCATGTACCTCGGCTTCGCCGCGACCGGCAGCGTGCTCGCCGGCCAGGCGCTGTCGGCGATGCTGCACATCGACGACACCCGGGTCGGGATCCTCGTGTTCGGCGTGCTGACGGCCGTCGTCGCCGTCACCGGCTACCGGCTCATCCACGCCGCCGGCCGCGTCGCCACCGTGGCCGGTGTCCTCGGCCTGGGCTATCTGCTCGTACGGGTGTTCACCCAGTACGACGTCGGCGCGCACGTCGGGGACAAGGGCTTCGACGCGGCGACGTTCCTGCTCGCCGTGGGACTCGGCGCCGGATGGCAGCTGACCTTCGGCCCGTACGTCGCCGACTACTCGCGCTACCTGCCGCGCGACACCAGCACCCGCGCGACGTTCTGGTCGACGTTCGCCGGTTCCGTCATCGGCTCCCAGTGGGCCATGACGCTCGGCGCGCTCACCGCGGCCGTCGCGGGCAAGGCCTTCCTCACCGACCAGGTCGGCTTCCTCGGCGAGCTGGCCGGACCCGCGGCCCTCGCCGTCCTCGTCTACCTGGTGATCGTCGTCGGCAAGCTGACCGTCAACTGCCTGAACGCGTACGGCGGTTTCATGTCCATCCTGACCACCGTCACCGCCTTCGACGGCCGCTCGCGGATCTCGGCGGCGGCACGCGCCGCGTACATCGTCGGCTTCACCGCCGTGTCGATCGGCATCGCGCTCGCCGCCAGCGCCGACTTCCTGAACAACTTCAAGAACTTCGTGCTGCTGATCCTCATGGTGTTCACCCCGTGGAGCGCGATCAACCTCGTCGACTACTACCTGGTCTCCCGCGAGCGGGTCGACATCCCCGCCCTGTACGACCCCGAGGGACGCTACGGCCGCTGGAACGTGACGGCGCTGACCTGCTACGTCCTGGGCGTCGCCGTCCAGGTGCCGTTCCTCGCCACCAAGCTGTACACCGGCGCGATCACCGAGAAGCTCGGCGGCGCCGACATCTCGTGGATCGTCGGCCTCGTCGTGACCGCGGCCCTGTACTGGCTGTGGGTGCGCCGCACCGCGAACCCGCCCGCCGCGACCGTGCACCCGGCCGGCACCGAAGACGGCGACCGGGCGACGGCGACCGTCGGCTGACCCGGCACTCACCCCACGGGGGCGACGTCCGCCCACAGGGCGGCGGCGTCGGGCGAGAGCGGTGCGACCGCCGGGCCCGGCGCCTCGTCGTCCCCGCCCCACCACACGCCCTGCCCGGCCTCCAGCGGAGGCTGTCCGTGCCCCGCCCGCCACCGGCCGCGCAGCACGTGGAACACCCCGGCGTGCCCGGCGGGCGGAGCGACGGGCCCGCTGACCCGTCGCACCCTGACCGTCCTCCGGCCGCGTCGCACCATGAGGTTGAGCACCCGGCAGGCCCCGCCCCGCAGTTCGGCGGCGAGTTCCAGGTCGCCGGGGAAGGCGAGGGGCTCCTCGACGCGCGTCGTCCGGTCGAAGCCCCCGGGCCCCGTCAGCCGCACGCCGTCACCGGCCAGCAGGGTGAGCGTGCGGTCGACCCCCGCGAACGCCGAGAACGGCCCGTCCCGGTCGATGTCGGCGACGCTCGCGCGCCACCCGAACTCCTCGGCGCCGACCGGCCAGGAGACGATCTCCCGGGTGGCACCCCCGCCGTTCCGCCACCGGCCCGCGGGGAGGGTCTCGACGTCGAAGCGGTGCATGCGGTCTCCAGGGCTGGGTGCGGGCCGACGGCGGTCACGACCGCCGCCCCCAATCTACGGCCCCCCGGGCCCGGCGGGCGGCCGTCAGTCGACGCGGATCGCGAGCATGCAGGCGTCGTCCTCCAGACCGGACTGGTCGGGATCGGCGAGGATCGTGTCGATCAGCTCCTGGGGCTCGGCGTGCGGGGAGCGGGAGACGAGGTCCACCAGACGGTCGATGCCCTTGGTGACGTCCTCTCCCCTGCGCTCGACGATCCCGTCGGTGTAGAGGAGCAGCAGGTCGCCCCGGTTCAGAGCCGTCGTGGCGGTCTCGTACGCGTAACCGGGCAGCGCCCCCAGGAGCGGGCCGCGTCGGCTCGTACGGAGCGGGCGGGCGTGCCCGTCCCGGCGGAGGATCGGCGCGGGGTGGCCCGCGTCGGCCCAGCGGAAGGCGCGGTCCTCGTCGATGTGCCCGGCGACGACCGTGGCCGTCTGCTCCGAAGGGTCGCTGCAGACCAGCTCGTTGAGCCAGGTCGTGATCTCGCCCGCGGACGCCCCGGTCTGCGCGAGCCCGGCGAGGGCGTGGCGCTGCTGGGACATCCGCGCCACCGCGTCCAGGCCGTGCCCCGCGGCGTCGCCGATGGCGACCAGGACCCGGCCGTCGGGCAGGAGGCGGCACTTGTACCAGTCGCCTCCGACGGCCGCGTCCGGTTCGGCCGGGCGGTACGCCGCCGCCACGGTCAGCCCCACCGCCGCCAGGGCCTCGGAGTGCGTGGGCAGCAGCGCCTCGCGCAGGGCGTCGGCCACCCGGCGCTCCGCCCGCGCCTGACGCCGGAGCCGGTCCGACTCGCGCTCCGTCTCGGCGAGCCTGCGGCGACTGCGGATCTGCGGGGTGAGGTCACGCGCGACCAGGTTCACCGCCCAGGGCCGGCCGTCGGTGCCCGCGACCGGCCGCCCCATCAGATCGAGCGTCCTGACCTCGCCGAGGACGAGGAAGCGGATCCGGGTCCAGGCGGGTTCCTCCCCGGCCAGGACGGAGGTGAGGAACTCGGAGAACGCGGTCAGGTCGTCGGGAAGCAGCGCGTCGCAGAGCTGCTCCAGCGGCCAGGGCATCTGGATCTCGGCGTGGAAGATCCGGCTCAGCCCCTCCGACCAGGTCACCTTCCCCGACAGCAGGTCCCAGTTGCCCCAGCCGAGGGAGGCGAGGTACTGGGCGTCGATCGTCAGGAGCTCCGTCCGGCTCTGCACGGGCCGCCAGGTCGCGAGGAGCTGCTCGCCGCAGAGCGCCGCCGAATAGAGCAGCGGGGCGCGGTGGAGCCGCCCCAGGCGCTGCTCCGTGTAGTCCACGACCCGGCCCTCCAGCGGGCCGCCACCGGCCATGAGGTCCGTCAGCGCCGGCAGCAGGCCACTCGCCGCCGCTCCCGGCCTGGCTTCCAGGAACCGCTGCCCGACCTGCCGGTCGGGAGCCTCCAGCCAGTCCGCGGAGCGGATCCGGTTGCCCGCGACGATGCGGAAGTCCCGTACCGTCCCCGCCTCGTCGTGGACCGGTTCGAGGAGGGCCGCGGAGGCCGGTATCACTGCGAGGACGGAGCAGACGCCGGTGGCTCCGGGGTCATGGGTGCTGCACAGGCAGGTGGTCCGGGTGCCGTCGTGCGCGGGCGTGGCGGGCGCCGTGGTCAGCTGCTTGACCGGGGCGGTGACCTCGTCACCGGGGGTGGGGGCGGGCGGCCGGTCGGCGGCACGGCGGACCGCGGCGCGCAGTGCGGAGACCTCGCTTCCGATGAGGGTCTTGAGCTCTTCGACGGTGTCGGGCAGCGGAAAACCCATGATCGCCTCCCGGGGCCGGTGGGCACGGGACCGGGCCGGCGGTCCCGGCCCGGCCGCCACCGGGGCGTCCTCGGGGCCCCTGCCCGCTCGACGGGCGATCATGCGCCACGAGGTGCGGGCGGCGGGTGGACCTCGACCGTCATGGAGTCGTGCCGGCGCCCGGTCCTCGCGGTGAGCCGGAGCAGGAGCGACCGGGGCCCGCGGGCAGCGAGGAGATCGGGCGGGCGCCCTGCGCCGACGCGCGCGGCGGGGACCAGGGTCCCCGCCGCGCTCGGCTCCCCGGCGAGGACGTACGCGCCGACGACGGTCAGGCCGGTGCTGCCGCCGACGACGGCACCGGGGCAGTAGCCCGCGTCGCCGACGAGCGTCACCCTCAGGCCTCCCGCACGGCGTGGAGCTCGGCGAAGGCGAGCACCCGGGCGGCGGTCAGCTGCGGGTCCTCCAGCAGCGGCGAGTGCCCGAGGCCGGGCAGCAGCTCGACCCGCGCGCCGGGGACGGCGCAGTATTCGGCGGCGGACGAGGGGCGCCACCGGCGGTCCTCCTCGCCGAAGAGCACGAGCAGCGGCTTGCCCAGGACCGCCAGCCGGTCCGGCAGGGCGCGCCGCTCCAGGTAGGAGAGCGTCGCCCTCGCGGTCGCGACGAACGACTCGTACGTCATGTCGCGTACGTCCTGGAGGAGTTCGTCGGGGATCCGGTAGCCCGGGCGGCTCACCGCGGTGCTCGCGAGGATCCGCAGACGCTCGTCGTCCGGCGGCCACTGCTCGGGGGTGATCGCCCCGGACGGCGGGCCCACGAAGGCCTCCGGGCGGGGGCCCGTATCGAGGAGCGCGAGCGCGCGGACCAGGTCGGGCCGCTGCTCGGCGAGGGCGGTGGCGACGACGCCGCCGCTGGAGTGCCCGACGACGACGGCGTGCGCGACGGCGAGCCCGTCGAGGACCTCCCCGACCCGACGTGCCTGGTCCGGGACCGCGTAACCGCCGTCCAGCGGTTTCGCCGAGCGCCCGTGCCCGAGCAGGTCGATCCGGATGACGTGGTGAGATCCCGTCAGCAGCGGGACCATCGCGTTCCACGAGCGGGCCGAGGAGGCGGACCCGTGGAGGAGCAGGAGTGCGGGGGCGTCGCGGGGGCCGTCCTGGCACACGTACAGGCCGTGACCGGCCCCGGCGCCACCGTCCGCGTACGAGCCTTCGTCAGCAACAGTCATGAGCCCACTCTCTCCGCGGGCACGCGCCGCCGTATTGGACGAATGTTCCCCTCCCGGCCGGCCGGCGTCGCATCATGGACCGATGCGGACCTTCACGCACGGGGCGGCGATGTGGGACGTCGCGTGCCCGCGCCTGCCCAGCAGGGTGGCCGGAGTCGGCATGGCCGGGTTCCGGGTCGCCGACCTGGCCGCGCTCCGGATCGTGCCGCACCCGGCCGTGACCCTGCTCCTGGACTTCGGCGACGGGACGGCCGTCCTCGACTGCGCCCCGGGGCAGCGGCGGCGGGGCAGCCTCGTCGCCGGACCCGGACTCGGATCGGGGGGCGCGGTGCGGGCCCGGGGCGAGAACGTCGAGTGCGTGCAGGTGCGTCTGTCCCCGGTGATCGCCCGCGCGGTCCTGGACGTCTCCCCCGCCGACCTCGACGGCGCCGTGGTGCCGCTGGACGACCTGTGGGGCCGGGAGGCCTCCCGTATCCGCGAGCGGCTCGCCGACGCCTCCTCGTGGCACGAACGCTTCGCGTGGACGGACCTGGTGCTGGCACGCCGGTACGAGTCGGGGCCGCCGGTCGACCCGGAGGTGGCCTGGGCGTGGCAGCGGATCGTCGCCGGCCGCGGCCTGCCCCGGATCGACGGGCTCGCGGCCGAGGTCGGCTGGAGCCGGAAGCGGCTGTGGTCCCGCTTCCGCTCACAGCTGGGCCTCCCGCCCAAGCGCGCCGCGAAACTGATCCGCTTCGACCACGCGGCCCACCGCCTGGTCGCGGGCGAGGGCACGGCCCGCGTCGCGGCCGACACGGGCTACGCCGACCAGTCCCACCTGCACCGTGATGTCAGGGAACTCACCGGCGCGACCCCCACGACCGTGGCCCGCGAACCGTTCCTCGCGGTGGACACCCTCGCCTGGCCCGGCCTCACAACGGCCGCGACATGACCGAGGGGCCGTTTCAGATACCTCTGAAACGGCCCCTCGGACCACGACTCTTTCGAGTCGGGACGACAGGATTTGAACCTGCGACCCCTTGACCCCCAGTCAAGTGCGCTACCAAGCTGCGCCACGTCCCGATGCGCGTCTCCGGGGGGTTTCCCCCTCGGTGCCGTGCAGGGAAAACATTACCTCACTCGCGGGGGTGGGATGACGCACGGGCTGTCACGGTGTCCGGGGTGAGGAGGTCGGCGCCGCAGGTGGCGGCCAGGGCCTTCGCCTCGGCGAGCGTCGTGGCGGAGCCGGTGGCGTGGGCGAGGTCGCAGCGGGCGCGGGCTTCCTCGTAGCGGGACGGCGACGCCGCGAGGTGGTCGACGGCCCGCTCCAGGAGGCGGCGGGACTCGTCCGGGTCGGCGAAGAGGGCCAGGCAGCGCAGGGCCTCGCCGAGGGCGGTGTGGGTGCCGAGGCGTTCCGCGTGCCCGAGGGCCTCGCGGGCGATCCGCTCGGCGCGCTTCGGATCGGTGGGTGCGAGCGCGCGGGCGAGGTCGAGCGGCCACGGGGCCCAGACGATGTGGTGGCGGCCCCGGACGGTCAGCGCCTCGGCGGCCCCCTCCAGGGTGGACACGGCCTCGTCGACGCGGCCCTCGGCGAGCAGCAGCCTGCCGAGGACGCTGGGGCCGTCCGGGAGGACGATCGCGCCCGGCCAGGGCGGGCCGAAGGAGTACCGGTCGGCGACGGCCCGCGCCTCGGGGATGCGGCCCCGGGCGACGAGCGTGTCGACGAGCAGGCACGCGGTGTCCCAGTGGACCGGCAGGCCGTCCCCGACGCGGTCCGCGAGGCGCAGCCCTTCCTCCAGGTGGTGCTGGGCGCGGGGCAGATCGCCGCGGCGCCGGTGGACCAGGCCCAGGAGGGTGTGGCCGAAGGCGAGGTGGGCGCCGCTCCAGCCGGAGATCTCGAACGCCCGGACCGCCTCGGTGAAGAGGGCCTCGGCCCGGTCGGGGCGGTCTGCGAAGGCGTAGGCGATGCCGGTGAAGGCCGGGAGCTCGAAGCCCCAGACGGGGTCGGTCCAGCCGAGGCCACGGGCGGGCACGCCGTCGACGAGCGCGAGGTCGCAGAGCCGTACGACCTCGGTGGCGGGTTCGCCGCGCATCGTCGCGTCGAAGCCGCGGACGGTGATGAGGGCCCGCTCGGAGTTGTCGGCGCCGGTGAGACCGGCGGTGAGCTCGGCCAGTCGGCGGGAGCGGCCGGGGCCGTCCTCCTCGGCGGCCTGGAACCCCTCGTAGATGAAGTGCGCGGCCTGGAGCCGCCGTCGGCCGGTGCCGGGCGGGGTCCTGGCGTACTCGACGGCGGCGGCCCGCGCGGCCTCCTGGAGCTGGTTGTTGTGGGCGAGGGCCTGGACGAGCCGGTAGGTCGCGTCGATGCGCAGTTCGTCGTCGAGGCCGGGCAGTTCGAGCGCGGAGCGCAGGTGCCTGACGGTGGAGGCGGGCGCGGTGAGCAGGGAGGCGCAGCCGAGTTCGTACAGGACGCGGGCGTACGCGTCCGGGCCGGGCGGTTCGGTGAGCGCGCGCTCCAGGCAGCGGCGGGCCGCGTCGGGCGCTCCGACGGCGAGGTGTTCGACGGCGGCGGCCCGCAGGCGTGCCACGACGTCCTGGTCGTCGTCGGGGTGCACTTCGAGGAGGTGGCGGGAGACGGCGGCCGGTCCGTGGCCGGCCTGGGTGAGCGCCCAGGCGGCGCGTCCGTGCATGGCGGTGCGTACGCCCGGGGGCACGGAGCCGTACACGGCGGTCGCGATGAGCGGGTGCGTGAACTCCAGCGGCGGGACGGGCACGAGGGCGAGTCCGTTCCGTCCGGACGTGGGGGCCGTCACGATCCTGGCGGCGCGGAGGAGCGCGGTGCCCTCGGCGACCTGCTTCGCGCCGAGGCCGGTGAGGGCCTCCAGGAGTTCGGGCGTGCTGTCCGTGTCGAGGACCGCCGTCGCCCAGGCGAGGCGGGTCGGGCCGCTGCCGAGCTCCTCCAGGCGGGCGACGAGTCCGCCTCCCCGGGCTCCGGCACCGAGGCCGCGGAGGAGGCCCGCGGAACCGGCGACCGGTTCGAGCATCCGGTCGCGGGCCTTGGCGAGCAGTTCGACCGTCTCGTACGGGTTGCCCGAGGTCACCGTCCACAGTTCGCGGCAGAACGGCTCGTCCGCGTGCCCGCCGAGCGTGTCCCGGGCCAGCGCGGCGGTGGCGCCGGACGTGAGGGCGTGCAGGCCGAGGGTGAGCACGGCGCGGTCCGCGAGCGCGGCGAGCGTCGCGGCCCTGCCGGGCCCCTGCGGCTCCCGTACGAACGGCCGGTGGGCGAGGACGACGAGGACGGGCAGCCGGCCGCCGGGCCGGGTCCGGGTGAAGGTGTCGAGCCAGGCGAGGGATTCGGCGTCGGCCCAGTGGATGTCGTCCACGAGCAGCACGGGCGGCCGGTCCCGCAGCCGGTCCGCGAGGCGGTCCAGGAGCCGGGCGAGGCCGAGGAGCACGCCCTGCGGGTCGGCGGGCGCGTCGGAGGAGGGCGCGGCGAGGCCGAGCGCGGGCGCCAGGAGGTCGAAGTGGTCGCCGAAGAGCTGCCGCACCTCGTCGGCGGCGAAGCCGTCGAGGGCGGGCTGGAGCAGTTGACGGGTGAGGTGGAAGGGGACGGAGGTGAGCGTCTCGCCGCCGCGGGCCGTGAGCACGGTGCAGCGGTCGCGGGCGGTGCGGTGGATCTCGCCGAGGAGGGCGGTCTTCCCTATGCCGGCGTCGCCCCGGTAGACGAGTATGCCGCCGCGGCCGGGGCCGCCCGCCGCCGCTCCGGCGACGAGTTCGTCCACGGCGTGGGCGGCCGCGGCGAGCTCGGGACCGCGTTCGAGCAGAGCGCCCCGCTCCGCGTCGGAGACGCCGGGCGCGAACGGCGTTGCGGGCGGCGACTGTTCGGGATCCGTCGGCACCGGTGACTCACTCCCCACACGAACTGTTGGCATGACGCGTCCGGCACCACCCGCGCGGACCGGAACAGCGCCGGATCGTCGAGCCTAGCGCTCGTGATCGTCCGACGGGCGACAATGGGAGGGTGAACCGGACAACGGGTGACCACGGCACCGGAACTGACGGTACCGGCGACGACGGCGGGCGCGGCGCCGGGGGCGGCGGACGAGACGGTGCCGGGGGTGTCGACGGGCCTGGGCGGGGCGCCGGGGGCGGCGGACGAGACGGTGCCGGGGGTGTCGACGGGCCTGGGCGGGGCGCCGGGGACGGCGGCCGCAGGGACCGGGACGAGGAGGGGCGTGCCCGCAGCGCCCGGCCCCGGGACGGGCTCGGCCGACCGCTGCCGTACGGGGCGGAGGGGGTGCCCCGGCAGCCCGAGGGCGTCGTCCGCGCGCCCGGGGAGACCCTGCGCGAGGCGCAGCGGCTGCTCGACGCGGGGATGCCGTTCCACGCGCACGAGGTCTTCGAGGACGCCTGGAAGTCCGGCCCGGAGGCGGAGCGGGACCTGTGGCAGGGGCTCGCGCAGCTCGCCGTCGGCCTGACGCACGCGGCGCGCGGCAACGCGGCGGGCGGGGCCAGGCTGCTGCGTCGCGGCGCGGACCGCCTGGCGGGCGCGCGTCGCGTCCCCGGGGCGTACGGGATCGATGTCGGCGGACTGGTGGCGTGGGCGCGGGAATTGGCCGACCGTACGGAGGACGGGACGGGGGACGGCGTGGACGCCGCCGCGCAGGCGCCCCGGCTACGGCTTCAGGGACTGTCCTAGCAAGCCGCGCAGGACGGTCGTGTGGCTCGCGGACGGGTCCTTCGCGGCCGTCAGGAGGGTGACGGTCCCGGCGGTCGCGAGGTCCCGGAGCCGGTCGAGCGCCTCGGCGGCCGCCGGGGCGTCCAGTTCGGCCTCGTAGCGGCGGCGGAACTCCTCGTACGCGCCCTCGGTGCCGTGGTACCAGCGGCGGAGTTCGGTGGACGGGGTGAGCGCCTTGGGCCACTCGTCGATCCGGGCGTCCGTCTTCTTCAGGCCGCGCGGCCAGAGCCGGTCGACGAGGACGCGTACGCCGTCGTCGGGTGACGGGTCGTCGTAGACGCGGCGGACACGGACGTCGGGGGTGCTTGCGGCCATGGTCCCAGGGTGCGGGACGGGACGGGGCGTCACCGGCCCCGACGCGCGGCGCGGGGCCCGGTTTCAGCCCCGGACGCCCAGGGCCGGGAGGAGGACGGCGTCGACGAAGGCGGGGATCGTCGAGGCGTCCGCGAAGCGCTCCTCGAAGATCCGCTCGATGCGGAGCATGCCCATGAAGCTGGGGGCGACGAATCCGATCGCCGGGTTGTCGGCGGCGACCTCGCCCCGCTCGACCGCGCGGGCCACGACGGCGTCGATGGCCGCGACCTCGGGGGCGATGACGGTCTCGCGGAGCGCGGCGCGCAGGTCGGGGTGCTGGATGTAGGCCTGGGCGACGGCCTCCATGAGCTCGGCGTCCCGGTCACGGCGGGAGGCGGCGACGCGGGCGGCCTCCCTGAGGTCGCCGGCGAGGGTGCCGGTGTCGATGCCGGTGAAGACGGTACAGCGGCGCTGGGCGAGCGCGGCGGTCACGAGCTGGGGCTTGGTGCCCCACTGGCGGTAGAGGGTGGCCTTGCCGCACTTGGTGCGGGCGGCGACGCCCTCCATGGTCACCGAGTCGTAGCCGCCCTCGCGGAGGAGGCAGAGCACGGCGTCGTACAGCTCGGTCTCGCGCTCCGGCGTGATCTTGCTGCGACGGGCTGCCGCGGTCGCGGCCTGAGTGGACATCGATCCCTCCCGGACACCTCTGTCTCTGCACATACGAGAGTAGGGGGTGCACAATCGAGACGCAAACGTATCGAGACGCTTGCGTCTCGATGAAATCGGATCTAGGCTCACTCCGTTTGTTGGCGATTTGACGGATTAAGAGGGCCGCGCGATGGCTGTCGGGGTAGGCGGGATACGAGGACCACGTCCTGCAGGACCGGGGACGACCCCTCCCCCCGTCCCGGCCCGGGGCGACGGGACCGAGGCCCCGGAGGACCCGCCGGATCCCGGGGGCGAAGCCTCCGCGAGGCCGCCGCTCCTGCGCGAGCTCCTGCTCGTCACCGCGCTCTTCCTCGTGTACAAGTGCGGCCGGCTCTTCGCCAACGGCCACGAGACCCGCGCCTTCCGCAACGCCGACCGTGTCTGGGACGCCGAGCGCGCGATCCACCTGCCGGGCGAGGGAACGGTCCAGCAGCTGCTCCTGCACGGCGAACCGCTGGTCCAGGCGGCCAACACGTACTACGCGGCCGTGCACTTCCCCGCCACCATCGCCTTCCTGGTCTGGCTGTACTGGCGCCGCCCCGCGCACTACCTGTGGTCGCGCCGGGTGCTCGCCCTCACCACCGGCGCCGCGCTCGCGCTCCACCTGCTGATGCCGCTCGCCCCGCCCCGGATGCTCGCCGCCTCCGGACTCGTCGACACCGCCCAGGTGTACGGCCCCTCCGTCTACGGCGCGACGCCGGAGACGGACTCGATGGCGAACCAGTTCGCGGCCATGCCGTCGCTGCACTTCGGCTGGGCCCTGATGGTCGCGATCGGCCTGATCGCCGCCACCCGGTCCCGCTGGCGGCTCCTCTGGCTGCTGCACCCGCTGCTCACCCTGCTCGTCATCGTCGGCACCGCGAACCACTACTGGTTCGACGCGCTCGCCGCCGCCGCCCTCCTCGGCCTCGCGCTGCTCGCCGTCCGCGCGCCCGGCCGGCGGACGACGCCCCCACCCGTACCTCGCCCGCTCGGTGCGGCGCCCCTCCCGGTCGGAGCCCTGCGATGAACCCCGCCGCCGGCACCGCGCTCGCGGTCCTCCTCTCCCTCGTCTCCGCCGCCGGGTACGCGCTCGCCGCCGTCGCCCAGTCCCGGCTCGCCGCCGCCTCCCCCGCCGCCCCCGACGGGCGCGGCGCGCTGCGCGCCCTGCTCGCGCGCGGCCAGTGGTGGTGGGCGGTCGGCCTCAACGCGGCCGGCGCCCTCGCCCACGTGGCCGCACTGCACTACGGGCCCCTGACCCTGGTGCAGCCGCTCGGCGCGCTGACGCTCGTGGCGGCACTCCCGCTGGGCGCGTACTGCGCGCGGCGCCGGGTGACCCGTACCGAATGGCGCGGCGCCCTGTGGACCCTGGGCGGACTCGTCGGGCTCGTCGCCGTCACCGGACCCGCGGCCCCCGGCGAGGCACTCAGCCTGCGCGAGTCCCTGATCGTCGCGGCGGCGACCGCGCTCCTCATCGCCGTACTGGCCTCCGGACGGCTGCACGGCCGCGAGCACGGCGGGACCGACGGTCCGGCCCGGCGCGGGCTGGGACACGCGACGGCCTCCGGGATCGCCTCGGGCGTCGCCTCGGCCCTCACCCAGACGCTGACCGCCGCGCTCGCGCTCGAACTGCCCGGCACCGAGCCGACGTGGTGGCAGACCGCGATCCTCGCGGTGCTCATATCCGCCTTCGCCAGCGGCGGCCTGCTGCTCTCCCAGGCCGCCTACCGCGGCGGCCTCGCGGCCCCGCTGGCCGTCGTCAACCTCTCCAACCCCGCGGCGGCCGCGGTGATCGGCGTGGCGCTGCTCGGGGAGACCTTCCGGGCGGGCGCCTGGGGCTGGCTGGTCGCGGCGGGGGCATCGCTGGTCGCGGCGCGGGGCGTGGTGCTGCTGACGAAGGGGGGCACGCCGGAAGCGGTGGCGCCATCCGAGACGCGGACCGCCGTCGCGGAGGCCCTGCCGATGCCCGGCCCCCGCCTCTCGGACCTTCCCGGACTCCCCGGCCTGCCCGACCTGCCCGGCCTGCCCGACCTCCCGGGGCTCTCGGCTCCGGAGACGGATCCGGTGCCCGCGACCGGGCCCGCGCCCGCCCCGGTCGCCGGCTGAGGCGGCACCCCCGGCACCGCCGGCACCCGTGGCACCCCCGGCACAGCCCGTACCGGCAAGCCCGTACCCGCCGGTACCCCCAGTACCCCCAGCACCCCCGACACCCCGCCCGTATTCGTCATCTTGACGACAATCAGCCGAACCCCCTATCGTCATGATGACGACAAGGGGGTTCCATGGCTGACATCACCCGGCGGGCCGGCTGGCGGCATCTGCGCTCCGCGCCCACCGCCCACATCCGCCACCAGCGCAGCGGCCGGCTCGTCCACGACGGCGCCGGGCTGAGCTTCTGGTTCCGGCCGCTCACCGCCGCCCTCTCCGAGGTGCCGGTGAACGACCGCGAACTCGCGATGGCCTTCCACGCCCGCACCGCGGACTTCCAGGACGTGAGCGTGCAGTCCACCGTCACCTACCGGATCGGCGACCCCGCCGCCGCGGCCACCCGGCTCGACTTCTCCATCGACCCCGACACGGGCGCGTGGCGCGGCACCCCGCTGGAGCAGCTCGCCACCCTCCTCACCGAGACCGCCCAGCAGCACGCCCTCGACGTCCTCGCCAGGACCACGCTCGCCGCCGCGCTCGTCGACGGCGTCGCGGCGGTGCGGGACCGCGTCGCGGCCGGACTCGCCGACGAACCGCGCCTCCCGGACACCGGCATCGAGGTCGTCGCGGTCCGGGTCGTCGCGATCCGCCCCGAGCCGGAGGTCGAGCGCGCCCTGCGCACGCCCGCGCGCGAGCAGATCCAGCAGGAGGCCGACCGGGCCACCTACGAGCGCCGCGCGGTCGCCGTCGAGCGGGAACGCGCCATCGCCGAGAACGAACTCGCCAGCAAGATCGAACTCGCCCGGCAGGAGGAACGCCTCGTCGAACAGCGCGGCACCAACGCCCGCCGCGAGGCCGAGGAGAACGCGGCCGCCGACGCGGTACGGGCCGAGGCCGAGGCCGTACGGAAGGTCCGGCTGGCCCGCGCGGAGGCCGAGGCCGCACGGGAGGTCGGCGAGGCCCGCGCCGGGGCGCAGGCGGCGTGGCTGCGGGCACACACGGAGGCCGACCCGGCGACCCTGCACGCCCTGGCGGTGACGCGGGCCGCGGAGAACCTGCCGCGCATCGAGCACCTCACGCTCTCCCCCGACGTGCTGACCGGACTCCTCGCCAAGCTGGGCGGCGAGGGCGGGGCGCGGCCGTGAGCCTCGCGCCGCGCGCGGTGCTCGTGCACCGGACCACGGAGTACGAGGAGCTGCTCGCCCGGCACGGGACGCACGGGCAGGCCGCGTTCTTCCTCGCCGCGCGCGGCCGCTCGGTCGACGCGGTGCGCGAACGCCACGAGCGCACCCGGCGGGCGCTCGCCGAGGTCGCGGGCGCGGTGCCGCTGACGTGGCGCCAGACCAGGGTGGAGCGCGCCGACCTGGACCGCTTCCTGTTCGGGCCCGAGGACGTCGTCGTGGTGGTCGGGCAGGACGGCCTCGTCGCCAACGCGGCCAAGTACCTCACCGGGCAGCCCGTCATCGGCATCGACGCCGATCCCGGGCGCAACGCGGGCGTCCTGGTCCGGCACCGGCCGGACCGGGCGCGGCGGCTGCTGCCGTACGCGGCGGGGGCCGGGGCCGCGGTCGACGAGCTGACGATGGTCGAGGCCGTCACCGACGACCGGCAGCGGCTCCTCGCGCTGAACGAGATCTACGTCGGCCCGCCCGGCCACCAGACCGCCCGCTACACCCTGGACCTCGACGGCGCGGAGGTCCCGCCCGAGCCCCAGGCCTCCTCGGGCGTCCTGGTCGGCACCGGGACGGGCGCCACGGGCTGGCTCCGCTCCCTGTGGGAGCAGCGCTCCAGCGCGCTCGCGCTGCCCGCGCCGTCGGACGGGCGGCTCGCGTGGTTCGTCCGCGAGGCCTGGCCGTCGCCGGCGACGGGGACGTCCCGGGTCGAGGGGCTGCTCGACCCGGGACACGGCCTGCGGCTCACCGTCGAGTCGGACCGGCTCGTCGCCTTCGGCGACGGCGTGGAGTCGGACGCGCTGGAACTGACCTGGGGTCAGACGATCCGCCTCACGACGGCGAGCACCCGCCTCCACCTGATCCACTGAACGGCCCGCCGCCCGACGGGAGCCCGCGGCCGAAAGTGGTCGGTCGGGGGTCGGGGCCGCGCCGCGCGGCGTTATGCTCGGCGCGGTTTGCCCGGGTTCCGACCACTCAGGTGCCCGCCCGCCTCCCGGCCGTCGAAGGACACCCCATGACCTCCGTCTCCTCCGGTTCGCTCTCCGTCTCCTCCGCCACCCAGGAGGAGTGGGCGCTCGTGCGGTCCTGGGCCGCCGAGGAGGGCTGGAACCCCGGACGCTCCGACGCGTCGGCGTTCTTCGCGCAGGACCCCGCCGGGTTCTTCCTCGGGCGGGTCGACGGGGAGCCCGTCTCCGCCGTCTCGGTCGTCACCTACGACGACTCCTACGCCTTCCTGGGCTTCTACCTCGTCCGCCCCGAACTCCGCGGCCTCGGGCACGGCCTCGCCACCTGGCGCGCCGCGCTCGCCCACGCGGGCGGGCGGACGGTCGGGCTCGACGGGGTCCCGGCGCAGCAGGACAACTACCGCCGCTCCGGCTTCGCGCCGGCGCACCGCACCGCGCGGTACGTGGGCGAGGTCCCGGCTCCCGACCGCCCCGTGGCCGGCCTGGTGGCGGCCGAGCGGGTCGACCGGGCCGCCCTCGCCGCGTACGACTCGGCCTGTCATCACGCCGACCGGCCCCGCTTCCTGGACGCCTGGCTGTCGACGCCCGGCCATCGGGCGCTGGCGCGTGTCACCGAGGGACGTCTGACCGGGTTCGGGGTGGTTCGTCCCGCCGAGGACGAGGCGCGCGTGGGGCCACTGTTCGCGGACACCCCGGCGGACGCGGCCGCCCTGCTGGACGGGCTCGCCGCCGAGGCGCGGGAGTTCGGGGCGGACCGGATCGCGGTCGACATGCCGGAGGCGAATCCGGCGGCGGCGGCGCTGGCCGAGGAGCGGGGTCTGGAGCCGACGTTCGAGACGGCGCGGATGTACACGGGCCCGGTCCGCCCGGTGGCCCGCGAGCGCGTCTTCGGCATCACGACCCTCGAACTCGGCTGACGCCCCGCACCCCGGCCGACACCCCTCACCCCCGCACCGCCCACCCCCGAAGCTCCCGCACTCCGACGCCCTCCCGAGCCTCGAAACCCCCGCACCCCGAAGCCCCGGCCTCGAAGCGCCCGCACTCCGACGCCTTTGCGACCCTGGAAACCCCCGCACCCCGAAGCCCCCCGGGGCTCCCGCCCAACCCTCCGGAACCCTCGTCCCGCGCCCGTCGCACCGGCCCGCGCAGCCCCGTGTGACGGCGCGTACCCCCGCTCACCGGCCCACATCCCCACCGCATACCCTGACGCGGCGGGCGCTCCGGCTCTCCGGGGGTGCCTCGTGGCCTCCCCTCGCCGGACCCCCGCCGGCCGGTGAGGGGTGACAAGGGTTTTCCCCGTATCGGGTTCACCACCCCGTTCCCTACTGTCCTCCGCACCGGCAGATATCATCCCCCGAGCGCACCCTGACAGGTGCATGCGGAGGGGGTGCTGTCCGCCGGTGACGGCCTTGACCCGGGCCGTCGCGCCGGTGGCGGCGCACGGGCCCCCCAAGCCCAGGGAACGACGGACGCGACCCCACTTCGCCCCGCGTGTCCCGCGCCGCCGCCACTGCTCCGCAGTCACGTCGTACTCGAAAGGGCCACACCTTGAACGGTTCCAGGCGGAGAGTCATATCCGTGGTCGCGAGCGCCGCGATCCTCGGTGCCGCTGCCATGACCTCCGGGGCGTTCGCCGCCGCCCCGGTCGCTGCCACCCCGAAGCCGGTCCCGGCTTCGCAGTCGATGCGGGCGCTGCCGAGCGCCCCCGTCGAGAAGCTGATCGTCACCTACAAGACCCGCACCGCCGAGGCCGGTTCCAACACCGCCGCGAAGAGCGACACGGCCGAGAAGGCCGCGAAGACGGGCGAGAAGCTCTCCTTCGAGCGCCGCCTCGCCGGCGGTGGCGCCCTCGTGAACCTGGGCGGCCAGGCGACCAAGCAGGACGTGACCGAGGTCATGGACGCGTTCCGCGCCGACCCGGCCGTCGCCTCGGTCGAGCCCGACATCCGCGCCTACGCGATGGCGGTCGCCCCCGACGACACCGACTACGCCAAGCAGTGGGACCTCTTCGAGCCCACCGGTGGCATGAACGTTCCTGCGGCCTGGGACAAGACGACCGGCTCCGGCGTCACCGTCGCCGTCATCGACACCGGCTACGCCGCCCACTCGGACGTGGCGGGCAACGTCGTCGCCGGCTACGACTTCATCTCGACCTCCGCCGACGCCCGCGACGGCAACGGCCGCGACGCGGACCCGAAGGACGAGGGCGACTGGAACGCCACCGCCGGCGAGTGCGGCACCGGCTCCACCGCCTCCAACTCCTCCTGGCACGGCACCCACGTGGCCGGCACCATCGCCGCGACCACGAACAACACCAAGGGCATCGCGGGCATCGCGTACAACGCGAAGATCCAGCCCGTGCGCGTGCTCGGCAAGTGCGGCGGCTCGTCCTCCGACATCGCCGACGCCATCACCTGGGCCTCCGGCGGCACCGTGCCCGGCGTCCCGGCCAACGCGAACCCGGCGAAGGTCATCAACCTGAGCCTGGGCGGCGCCAGCGCCACCTGCCCGAGCGTCTACCAGACCGCGATCAACGGCGCCGTCTCGCGCGGTACCACCGTCGTCGTCGCCGCGGGCAACAGCAACGCCAACGCCTCCGGCTTCACCCCCGCGAACTGCTCCAACGTCATCACCGTGGCGTCGACCAGCCGCGAGGGCAACCGGTCGTACTACTCCAACTACGGCACCATCGTGGACGTGGCCGCGCCCGGCGGCGAGACCCGTCGCTCGACGGACACGCCCGGTACCGTCACCACCCCCGAGAACGGCATCTACTCCACGCTGAACTCGGGTCTGACGACCCAGTCGACCGAGACGTACAAGCCCTACCAGGGCACCTCGATGGCGGCTCCGCACATCGCCGGTCTCGCCGCCCTCCTGAAGTCGGCCAAGAGCACCCTCACCCCGGCCGAGATCGAGTCCGCGATCAAGAGCAACGCCCGCCCGCTGCCCGGCACCTGCACCGGCGGCTGCGGCACCGGCATCGCCGACTCCGCGAAGTCGGTGGACGCGGTCCTCAACACGACCCCGCCGACCGGCACCGTCTTCACCAACGCGACGGACGTGCAGATCCCGGACAACACCACCGTGTCGTCCTCGATCGCCGTCACCGGCCTCACGGGCAACGCCCCCGCCACCCTCAAGGTCGGCGTGGACATCAAGCACACCTGGCGCGGGGACCTGGTCGTCGACCTGGTCGCCCCCGACGGCACGGTGCGCAACCTGAAGGCCTCCTCGTCCTCGGACAGCGCCGACAACGTCATCACCACGTACACGGTCGACGCGTCGAGCGAGGTCGCCAACGGCACCTGGAAGCTCCAGGTCCGCGATGTGGCCTCGGGTGACACCGGCTACATCAACTCGTGGAGCCTCACCTTCTGACGCACCACCGCACCACCTCTGAACCACCCCCCACATCAGCATCCTTGCTGGTCAGCGACGCGCCCGTGGTCTACACCACTGGCGCGTCCTGGCGTTGGGGGACACACGCCGACGAAGCCGTCTGTCCGAATGCCGGACAAGGGGCCTGGACTGTGCCGGTGGGCTCCGTATCCTCTGCGCACGGGGTTCATGGGCCGGGCCCCGAGGGGCCGGAGGTGGTGGACAGTGACGACAGCTCCACAGAGCCCTGCCCCGGTGGGCCGGCAGGAACTCCTCACCCGGCTCGAACGCGCCCTCCACACCCGTGGCCGCGCCCTGCTCACCGGACCCGCCGGCGTCGGGAAGACCGAGGTCGCCCTCGCCGAGGCGGCCCGCGCGGAGGCGCGCGGCGAGACCGTGCTGTGGCTCGCGACCCTGCCGTCCGACCGGGAGATACCCGGGGCGGCGGCCGCCGCGCTCGTGGCCTCCGTCGCGGCGACCGTGACCTGGCCGGGCCTCGGCACCGGGGGGCCCGGCGCCGAAGCCGGAGCGCCGCGGACACCCGGGACCCCGGCCGCCGCGGCATCCGGGGTGCTCGATTCGGGCGTGCTCGCGTCCGGGGTCTTCGACCAGCTGCCGGGACCCCAGCGCACCGCCGTCGCCATGCTCTGCCGCGAGGCGCCGATCGACGCGGGCGGCTGGGACCCGATCGCGCTGCGCCTCGGCATCGCCCGGATCCTGCGCGCCCTGACCTGCCGGGGTCCGGTCCTGCTCGTCGTCGACGGGGTGCAGCACGTCGACGCGGACAGCGCCGACCTGCTCCGGTTCGCCCTCCACCTCGCCCCGCCCGCGCTGCGGGTGGTGGCGGTGGAGACCCCGGAGCCGTACGCCGAGGCCCATGCGCCGTACCGCGAGAGCCACCGGTCCGACGACCCGCACGCCGCGCACCTCTGGGTCCCCTCCGAGGCGGACGTGCTCCGCGTCCCTCCGCTGCACGCCGACGAGATCGCCGAACTCCTCATCCACCACCGGCTGCCGTCCCGGATGGCAGGCCGCATCCACCGCGCCAGCGGCGGCAACCCGCGGCTCGCGCTGGCCGTGGGCCGCTCGCTCGCCGACGCGCGCACCCCGGTGCACCACGCGGAGGCCCTGACCCTCTCCGGGCGCGCCCGTGACCTCGCCCGTCAGCTCCTGGGCGCCGCGCCCCCCGCCGTACGCGAGACGCTGCTGCTCGCCGCGCTCGCGCTGCGCCCCTCCGCGACGCTGGTGCGCCGCGCCGGGCGGCCCACCGCGGAGGCGGACCTCGCGGCGGCCGAGCGGGCGGACCTGGTGTCGCTCTCCGAGGACGGCTCGGTGACCTTCACCGCCGGGCTGCTGCCCTCCACCCTGGTGCACGACGCCTGTTGGGCCGAGCGGAGCGCCGGGCACGCGGCCCTGGCGGAGGTCGTGGACGATCCCGTCGAGGCGGTGCGGCACCGGGCGCTGGCCACCGAGCGGCCGGACGAGGAGCTGGCCGCCGAGGTCGCGGCCGCCGCCGACCTGGCCCGGCGGCGGGGGAACAGCGCGCTGGCCGCCGAACTCGCCCTGCTCGCCGCCGAGTCGACCCCCGGGCGGCACGGGTCGCGGCGGATCGCGCGGCTCGTGGACGCCGCCGAGGAGGCCGCCCGCGCCGCCCGCGCCGACCTGGCCATGCGGGCCGCCACCGATCTGCTCGCCCGGGACGCGGTGCCCTCCGACCGGGTCAGGGCGCGGCTCGCCGTGCTCGACACGGCGGGGCAGGGGCTCACCGGGCTCGACGAGATGTACGTCCACGCGATGGAGGACTCGGAGGGGGACACCGCCCTGCGGGCCGCGGTGCAGCTGCGGCTCGCCGTCAAGTACGTGCTCGCGGACGGCGATCCGGAGCGCTCGCGGACGGCCGCGGTCGAATCGGCCGCGCTGGCCGCCTCGATGGGCGACCCCCGGCTCGCGGCGCAGGCGCTGACCGTGCAGGCGCGGATGGAGCGGGCGCTCGGCTCCCCGGACGCCGAGACCGTGCTCGGGCAGGCCCGCGCCCTGGAGCGGGCCGAGCGCCCGCTCGGGATCCGCAACGCCGCCCAGATCCTGACGATCCGTCACGCCCTTTTCGACGACCGTCTCGACGACGCGCGGGACGAGCTGAACGCGCTGCTGCCCCTGGTCCAGCGGCGCGGCTCGGTGGAGGACACCATCGAGCTGTTCTCCACGCTCGCCGCCATCGAGTCCCGCAGGGGCGCCAGCGCGGCGGCCCTGGCGCACGCGGGCCAGTCCCTCGCCCTGACCCTGGAGGCGGGCCTCTCCCCCGGTCCCGCGTGGTACACGCTCGCGCTGGCGGAGACGGCGGGCGGCAGCTTCGCGCGGGCCGCGAGCTACGCCCGGCGCAGCGTGCAGGCCTCGGAGGAGGAGGGGGACCGGGTGTTCCTCTCCCGCAGCCGGTACGCGCTCGGCCGCGTCCAGCTGATCAACGGCGACGTCACCGCCGCCCTGGAGACCCTGCGCCGGGTCCAGGCCGACGAGCGGGCGCAGTCGACGGTGGACCCGTCGATGCTGCGCTGGCACGAGGAGCTGGCCGAGGCGCTGCTCGCCCAGGACGCGGGCGACGAGGCGCTGGCGCTGCTCGCGGAGGTGCGGCCGGTGGCGGAGCGGCTCGGCCGGTCCACGGTGCTGCTGGGCTGCGACCGGGCGCACGCCCTGTGCCTGGCGGCGGAGGGGCGGACGGACGAGGCGGCCGAGCTGCTCACCCGTACCGCCGAGAGCTTCGGGCGGGCCGGGCTGCCGCTGGAGCGGGGGCGGGCGCTGATCGCCCTGGCCCGGGTCGAGCGGCGGCGCCGGCGGCGGTCGGCGGCGCAGACGGCGCTGCACGAGGCGGCCTCGGTGTTCGAGCGGGCGGGGGCGGTCCCGTGGCTGGCCCTGGTGAGCGAGACGCCGGCGGCCGAGGGCACGGGTCCCGGCGCGGCCGGCGAGGAGTCGGTGTCCGCGCTCTCGTCGCTGACGGAGGCGGAGCTGCGCCTGGCCCGGCTGGTGGGCCAGGGCGCGAGCAACCAGGAGGCGGCGGCGAAGCTGTACCTGAGCGTGAAGACGGTGGAGGCACGCCTGACGCGCATCTACCAGAAGCTCGACGTCCGCTCCCGCGCCCAACTGGCGACCGCGCTGCGCCCGTAGCGCCCGGCACCCACGCGTGGCCCCGCCCGCCCACGGCTTCTCGATGTACGACGCACCCCCGTCCGGCGGACCCGGCATCCGCACGACCGGCCCGCCCGGCCGGCCCCCGGTCCCCCCGCACCCCCCGGGGGCCCGTCCCACGGCAGGTCCCGAACGGGCGGGCGGGCGGCGTCCGGGACATCGGACGCCGCCCGCCGGGTCACGGGGCCGGGCGTCAGCCCTTCGCGCCGCCGAACCACTCCGTCAGACGGGCGGTCAGCTCCTCCTGCTCCTCGCCGACCCAGACGACGTGGCCGTCCGGCCGCATCAGCACGGCGGGCACGTCGAGTTCCTCACCGGCGTCGACGACGTGGTCGACGCGGTCCGCCCAGCCCTCCACCGAGAGCAGTCCGCTCCGGTCGAGGAGCAGTCCGCGGCCGGCGTGCGTCAGCTCGTACAGCCGGCCCCGCTTCAGCGTCAGGTCCCGCAGGCGCCGGCCGAGGAGCTCATGGCCCTCGCCGAGGTCGTAACGGACGTCGACCGCGGTGATCATGCCGGTGACGTACCGGTTGACCTCCTCGAAGTCCATCAGCTTCGAGAACAGCTCGCGCAGCGCCGTCGGGCCGGGCTCGGCGCCGAGGAGCGTCATCTGCGCGCGGGTGTTCCGCAGCACGCGGGCACCGACCGGGTGCCGTTCGGCCTCGTAGGTGTCGAGCAGCCCTTCCGGCGCCCAGCCGTCGACCGCGGCGGCCAGCTTCCAGCCGAGGTTGAAGGCGTCCTGGACGCCGAGGTTGAGGCCCTGGCCGCCGGTGGGCGGGTGGACGTGCGCCGCGTCGCCCGCCAGGAACACCCGGTCGACCCGGTAGCGCTCGGCCTGCCGGGTGGCGTCGCCGAAACGGGACAGCCAGCGCGGCGAGTGCACGCCGAAGTCGGTGCCCGCGAAGGCCCGCAGCCGCTGCTTGAAGTCGTCGAGGGTGGCCGGGGTCGCCCGGTCCTCGGCCACCCCGTCGGCGGGCACGACCACGCGCCAGGTGCCGTCCCCGAGCGGGGCGAGGCCGAAGCGCAGCTGGGTCTTGTGGACCTCCGCGACGGCGGCGGCGATCGACTCCGGGTCCGCGGTCGCCTCCATGACGCCGAGGAGCGTCTCGACCGTCGCGGGCTCGCCGGGGAAACCGACGCCGAGCAGCTTGCGCACGGTGCTGCGGCCGCCGTCGCAGGCGGCGAGGTAGCGGGCGCGCAGGGTGGTACCGTCCGCGAGCTCGACGGTCACCCCGTCCCCGTCCTGGCTCAGTCCCACCACCTCGGCGCCGCGCCGGATCTCCGCGCCGAGTTCCCGGGCGCGCGCGTCGAGGATCCGCTCGGTGTCCGGCTGGGGGGTGGCGAGGCCGTACGGGTGGCCGGTGTCGAGCCGCTCGGGCCACTCCTTCATGACCCCGCCGAAGAGACCGCCCACCTGGAACTTCTTGCTGATGGCGGTGAACCGCTCCAGGAGACCGCGCTGGTCCATGATCTCCACGCTGCGGGCGTGCAGGCCCTGGCCCCGGGACTCCGGGGTCGGCTCGGCCAGCTTCTCCAGCACGACGACCCGCACGTCGTGCAGCCGCAGTTCGCTCGCCAGCATCAGGCCGGTGGGTCCGCCGCCGACCACGATCGCATCGAACATCTTTACGCCCCGTTTTTCTCAGTTCCTTGCTCAGGACGGAGATTCTGCGCCACCAAGGGGGCCTTGCCGCAAGGCCCCCCATGCGCTATATCTTGAGAGTGGCAAGGAGAGGTCGTTCCTCCTTGCCTTTCTGCTGTCCCGGGGCGTCTGATCGAGTGGCCTGCGGTCCGGTGCCGAGCGCGGCCTGCCCCACGCGGTACGTACATCGCATGACGCCCTCCGACGTGCCGCCGCCTCCGGGCCGCCCGACCCCCGCCGAGCGCCGTGCCGCCGCCCTCGCCGGCCGCACCGGCTACGACGAGGCCTTCCTCGGCCCGGTCGTCCCCCTGGCGCTCCCGGTCCGGCACACGGTCGGGACGGTGATCCTGCCGTACGCCCGCTTCACCGTGGTGTTCCGGCCCGACCGGCGGCTCGCGGCCTCGGCCGCCGTCTGCGTCGAGGGCCGGGAGCCGCGGCTCGACACACCCGGCGAGCACGGCTGGGCGTACGACCCCCGGCTTCCGGAGGAGCACCAGGCCGGCGACGAGGTCTACCGGAACAACAGCCTCGACCGGGGCGCCCTCGTCCGCCGTCCCGATGTCGCCTGGGGAGCCCCGGCCGTGGCGGCGTCGGCCGACGCGGACACCTTCCACTACCCCAACGCCGCTCCCCGGGCGGACGTCTTCAATCGGGACCGGGAGCTGTGGGAGGGGCTGGAGAACCACCTGCTCGACCACGCGGCCCCCTACGACCGGAGGCTGGCGGTGCTCACGGGCCCGGTGCTCCAGGACTCCGACCCGCCGTACCGAGGGCTCCAGGTGCCGCTGCGGTTCTGGAAGGTGGCCGCCTTCCTCCAGGACGGGGCGCTCGCCGCCGCCGCGTACGTCCTCGACCAGAGCCCCGATCTGAGCCGGGACGCCGAGCGGGCCCTGGCCGGGACGCCGTCGGGCGCGCCGCCGCCGCTGGGACCCTTCCGCGTGTACCAGGTGCCGGTCGCGGACGTCGCGGAGATCACGGAGCTGGAGTTCGGGCCGCTTCCGGACGTGGACGTGATGCCCCCGTACGGCGAGCCGGAGGAGCGGTGGCGGCGCCTGGAGGCGTACGAGGACGTCGTGCTGCACCCGTGACGCCGTCGCGGCCCGGCCCGTCGCGGGCGCGCCCGTCGCGGCCCGGCCCTTCCCGGCCCGCGAGGAGCGATTGCGACCGTCTCCGGCCGGTGGAACGATGAGGGGGATCAGCCGAGGTGAGCGACCATGCCGAACGGATCACGGAGCGTGTCGCCGGTGGCGGCCGGGCCGGAGCGGATCTTCGGTGATCTGCGGGAGGTCGCCGCGCGGGTGCGTGCGGAACTGGAGGCGGAGATCGCCGAGTCCGTGCTCGATCCGCCCGCCGACGCGTCCCCCGCGGCCGAGATCTCCCGCTTCGCGCGCGAGGAACGGGCCCGTGTCCTGGAGGCCGGGGTCAGCGGCCTGGAGAAGCTGGCCGGGCACCGCGAGGACGAGCTCCGCGAGGACGAGGCCTTCGGCGTGGGAGCGATCGTCCTCCTCGAAGGGCGGCCCGCGATCCTGGTCCAGCGCCAGGACTTCGCCGTACAGCGTGACGAGTGGTCGGTACTCGAACCGCAGCGGCCCGCGATCCGGGAGTCGCTCGCGCGGGTCGGCCGGGTGGAGGTCACCGGGCATCCCAGCCTGGACTGGATCGGCACGGCCTTCCTGGTCGGCCCGCGCACGGTGATGACGACCCGTCATGTGGCCGCGGAGTTCAGCCGTTTCGAGGACGAGCGCTGGAGCCTGGAGTTCGGGATGTCGGCGCGGGTCGACCCGGCGGAGGAGCCGACCGTCGACGGCGAGCCGGGCGGACCCGCCGTGCCGTACACGATCACGGACGTCATCGGCGTCCACCCGGACGTCGACCTGGCGTTGCTCCGCGTCGAGCCCGCGACCGACGCGAGCCTGCCGACGCCGCTCGCGGTGGCGGCGGACGCGCCGGCGGACCTGCCGGGCCGGCCGGTGTACGTGATCGGCTACCCGGCCTGGGACGGCCGGCGCGACGAGCCCGAGTCGATGCGCCGGCTCTTCATGGACGTCTACGGCGTGAAGCGCCTCCAGCCCGGGACGGCCACCGCGTTCGTCCCCGACGGCCTCGTGATGGGGCACGACTGCTCGACGCTGGGCGACAACGGCGGCGCCCCGGTCCTCGACCTCGCCGACCACCGCGTCCTCGGACTGCACTTCGGCGGCCGCTACGGCACGGGCAACGTCGCCGTCCCGCTGTGGGAGCTGGAGGACGACCCGCTGCTGGAGAAGGCGGAGGTCAACTGGGTGTGAGACCCCGCTCGGGAGACGGCGGGCGGTCCCGCGGCTACCGGTCGCCGTCCGCGAGCGCGACGGTGAAGGCGCCGCGTGCGGTGGTGCCGTCGGCGAGGCGCCATTCGGCGACGATCCGGCCGCGGCCCGGTCCGCCGTCCTCGCCGGAGCGCAGGACGCGCCGGACGCGGAGGGTCAGCGGGGCGGCGGCGCCGGCCTCGTGGACCAGCACATCGGTGTGGCCGGACCCGTCCGCGGCCCGTACGAGCTCCGCTCCGGCCGCTGCGGGGGCCAGCGAGGCGGCGACGGTGGGGTCGGGGGTGTCGTCGACGGACTGGGCCTGCGCTTCGGCGCGGCCGGCGAGCAGGGCGTACAACTGGGCGACGAGCACCGGGTCGTGGACGCCGTCGTAGATCCAGCGGGTGCCGAGGACTCCGTGTTCGGAGGTGCCGATGAGCGCGTGCTCGGCGCCCTCCAGGGGCGTGCCCCGGTAGGTCATCGGGACCAGGTACGTGAGCGCGTCCGGCCCGGCGCCGTCGGTGACCGCCATGAACTCGATGCCGACCTCGCCCGCGGGGTCGTCGAGCCGGAAGCCGCCCGCCTTGACCGGTCCCGGCCCGCCGGGCCCCGCCGTGTACCAGGCGCGGCCGGGGAGCCACTCGGCGAGGAGCTCCAGTTTGGTGGGCTGCATCGTGGTGTGGTGGATGACGGCCATCGTGCGCATCTCCCTCGTGACCTGGGGTCGAAGAATCCGCAACCTAACAGACGGGCGGGGTCGCGATGCGGGGACCACCACGCCGACCTAGCCTGGAGGTGGTGTTGTCCCCGGCCGGCAGGAGGCCCGCCGTGAGGTACTCGCACACACGTAACCGACGCGTCTGCGCGGCCCTCGCGGCCGTGGGGATCCTCGTCGCCCCCGTCGGCGCGGGCACGGCCTTCGCGGCCGAGCCCTCGGGGCCGGCCGCCCTTCTGGCCGCGGCCCCCTCCCCCTCGGCGGACGAGGAGTTCCCGCAGCTCACCCCGGCCGTCGCCGCCCGTCTGGACCGCGCGGTCCAGGACGTGATGAAGGAGGCGGGCGTCCCGGGCGTCACCGTCGGTCTCTCGGCGCCCGGCAAGGGCACGTACATCCGCTCCTTCGGCGTCGCCGACAAGGCGACGGGGCAGTCCATGGACCCGGGCCTCTACATGCGGATCGGCAGCGAGACCAAGACGTTCACGGTGACCGCCCTGCTCGAACTGGTCGACCAGGGCAAGGTGAAGGTGGACGACCCGATCTCGAAGTACGTGGACGGGGTGCCGAACGGCGACAAGATCACCCTGGGCAACCTCGCCTCCATGCGCAGCGGCCTCTTCAACTACTCGGCGGACGAGGACTTCTACAAGGCGCTCACGTCCGATCCCTACCGGCCCTTCACTCCGCAGGAGTTGCTCGACTACTCCTTCAAGCACCCGATCCAGTTCCAGCCGGGCGCCGAGTTCCAGTACTGCAACACGAACCTGATCCTGCTCGGGCTCGTGGTGGAGAAGGTCAGCGGGACGCCGCTGAACGAGTTCATCCAGAAGAACGTCATCGAGCCGGCGGGGCTGCGCCACACGGTGTTCCCGACGAACGCCGCGTTCCCCAGCCCGCACGCCCACGGCTACACGGTGCAGACCGCCTCGGGGAAGCTGGAGGACTCCACCGACTGGAATCCCTCCTGGGGCTGGGCGGCCGGTGCGATGATCTCCGACCTCCAGGACCTGCGCACCTGGGCCCGGGTGGTCGCGACCGGAACCCTGCTGACGCCCCAGACGCAGGCCGAGCGGCTGAAGACGTTCCCCACGGGCCTGGCCGGCGCGGGTTACGGCCTCGGCATCTTCAACGTCCAGGGCTGGATCGGCCACAACGGCTCGCTGCCGGGCTACGAGTCGCTCACGATCTATCTGCCGGAGGCCCAGGCCACCCTGGTCGTGGTCCTCAACACGGACGTCCTGCACGACGGCAACGAGCCCAGCACGCTGTTCGGTCAGGCCATCACCGAGATCGTGACCCCGAACCACGTCTTCGACATCCCCGTGACGCAGGCCAAGCCGAGTCCGAGCGGAAGCTGACGCGCGCCCCCGGACCCGCGATCACCCGGCTGTCGGCCTCCGCCCGGCACCGACCTCGACCACCGGGGCACCCCCTTCACCCAGAGCCTGCTCGACGAGCTCCTC